>NZ_JASITC010000070.1:0-649 GCF_030063405.1 Rhodococcus sp. H29-C3
CCACAGCTACTGCCATGACCTCACACCCGACCACGCCGAGCAACTCCACTACGATCGGACGCGCATCCTCAGTCCGGAGGAGGCACTCACACAGTGAGCCCTCCGGAAATGCCGGGACGGATCATACACCATCGCCTGCCGTCACCAAACCCGCGAACGTGCTCCCAACACAATGGCCACCCACCCCGGCACCGCCGACTACAAAGACACGACACGCATAGCGGTGACACATCCAGTGTCCGAGCCAGAATATACCGAAAGCCCCTGACCCCTTAACTGTTGGCGCTCAACTCTTCTGGGACTCGAATGGATCGGAAGTGAGCCGACAGGCGGCCACGTCTCAGTCCGCCTGCCGAATACGGACCGTGTTGCCGGCGGGATCACGAAAAGCACAGTCACGCATACCGTAGGGCTGGTCTGTCGGCTCTTGAATGACTTCGGCGCCGGCTGCTTGAACCCGGTCAAACACGTCGTCGACGTCTTTGGTGGCCAGCATGATCCAACCGTAGATCCCCTTAGCCTCAATACCGTTCAGTTAGTGTCTGTTGAGGTAGGGTGAGGTGTGCCTCGTAGTGGATGGGTGAAGCCGGTCTCGGATCGTCGGTTGTCGGATGTGGTGTCGGTGGGGTTGTTGACCAGGGTGTTTGCG
>NZ_JASITC010000071.1:0-609 GCF_030063405.1 Rhodococcus sp. H29-C3
CGAGGACCTCACGCTGCCACAACGCGTAATCGGCGTACTGCACCGGCAACGGAGCCCAACCAGGGGCCTCACCGGCAGAACGCGCCGCATAC
This sequence comes from Rhodococcus sp. H29-C3, assembly GCF_030063405.1. NCBI lineage: Bacteria > Bacillati > Actinomycetota > Actinomycetes > Mycobacteriales > Nocardiaceae > Rhodococcus > Rhodococcus sp. H29-C3. The sequence continues at coordinate 93 of NZ_JASITC010000071.1, forward strand.
GCCACCATCACATCACGCGTCAACGGACCCATCGAGGAACCATCAGCGGAGATATGGTGCACCACTAGGGCAAGTACATGTTCCGTCGAAGAGATGGTGAACAACCGAACCCGCAGCGGAATCTCCGTCGTCACATCGAACGTCGTCGATGCCAGCGCACGCACCCGGCTCTCGACGTCCGAAGCATCGATCTCGACGACCTCGATGTCGGGCTGGACCCGTTCCACCGGGACGACGAACTGGATCGGGCCGTCCTCGGTCTCCGGGTACATCGTGCGAAGAGACTCGTGCCGTGCAATCACATCTCGCACCGCGGCCTCTACGGCAGAGGCATCCAATTCACCCGACAGCCTGATGGCGACGGGCACGTTGTACGCCGCCGATCCGGCATCGAAGCGGTTCAGGAACCACATCCGCTGCTGCGCCAACGACAACGGCACCACACCCGGACGCTCCCGCGCCACCAACGCAACCCGATCCCCCGACCCCACCGACTGCTCCACCCGAACCGCCAAAC
>NZ_JASITC010000072.1:0-594 GCF_030063405.1 Rhodococcus sp. H29-C3
TCGTGTAGATCGAGGTCGTCGCTGCGTGTTCGTGGCCGAGCTGCATCTGCACGAAGCTCAAGTCGTATCCGTGCTCTGTCTGTAGATGAGTTGCATACGCGCGGCGCAACGAATGCAGATCGAGACCCGGCGGGAAACCGAGCTCGTCCACCAGGTTTCTCATCCGCTTCCACAGGTCTCTGCCGGCGACGGCACCTCCGCGGTCGGTGGGGAACAGGTCGGCGAGCGGTTGCCCGTAGCGGGGAAGTCCGTAACTCACCCAATGCTCGAGTGCCTCTGCAGCCCAGTCGAATACCGTCAGGACTGTGCGTTGTTTGGCGGGTGAACCGCGCATCGCTTTCCCGTGCCGGATCCGCAGCAGACCCCATTCGCCGAAACCGGGTGCGCGTGCGTTCCGTGAACAGTCGACCAGTTGCAGTTGCCGGCCTTCGCCTGCTCTCAGTCCCCACCCGTACAAGGTCTTGAACGCCACCGCATCCCGCCATGCGGCCAGCGCACCTTTGCGTCCCGAGTTGAGGATCCGTTCCGGCTCCAGATCTGCGAGGTCGAAGAACTGCTGCAGCTCGGTCATGGTGAACGGGCGCCGTTTGTCTC
>NZ_JASITC010000073.1:0-534 GCF_030063405.1 Rhodococcus sp. H29-C3
TCGATGTGGTGCGTGATCGGGTGGTGTCGGTGTTGCCGGGGCATATGGTTCCGTCGGCGTTCGTGGTGTTGGAGTCGATTCCGTTGACTCCGGCGGGCAAGTTGGATCGACGAGCACTACCCACGCCGGAACTCGGACGCAAGTCCGAATTCCGATCTCCGGAAACAGCGCGACAGCAGAAAATCGCCGACGTGTTCACCGAACTACTCGACGGCCGCAGAATAGGTATCGACGAAAGCTTCTTCGACCTCGGTGGAAATTCGCTCGTCGCAACACGACTCGTGGCGCGCGTCAATGCGGAGCTCGGGACCGGACTGCGGGTTCTCGACCTTTTCGAGGCACCCACCATCGAAGAGCTGGCGTTACGCGCCGAAAGTTCCAAGGCCAGGGGTTCGCGTCCTGTGTTAGGTGTGGTGGAGCGTCCGTCGGTGATTCCGTTGTCGCAGGCGCAGCGTCGGATGTGGTTCATCAATCAGTTCGATACGTCTTCGCCTGCGTACAATATTCCGCTTGCGGTGCGGTTGTCGGGTGCTC
>NZ_JASITC010000007.1:0-219374 GCF_030063405.1 Rhodococcus sp. H29-C3
AAGTTGGGTAACCGATGCAGGTGACTGGTACTAATAGGCCGAGGACTTACCACAAAGAAGCTACGCGTCCACTGTGCGATATCTGAAACAGCACACGTTTCAGTATTACAAAATTGAATGAACCAACACCATCACCGCCATGTGTGTGTGATTGGTCCGTTGTGTTCCGTGTGTAACTGTTTCATGGAGTTACGGCGGCCATAGCGGAGGGGAAACGCCCGGTCCCATTCCGAACCCGGAAGCTAAGCCCTCCAGCGCCGATGGTACTGCACTCGACAGGGTGTGGGAGAGTAGGACACCGCCGAACACAGCTTATGATCAAGGGGACCCACCCACGGTGGGTCCCCTTTTTTTGTTTTTACAACTACATCTGATTTCATGATGAAACGTGTACGACCGAGAGGAACCGCTGTGCCGGAAGACAGCAACGACCGCCGCTCGCAAGGACAGCCCCGCAATGGCGGATCCCAAGGCGCCGGACGATCCGATAGCAGCGGACGACCGGCGAGCGGCCGCAACGACAACCGTCGGAACGATGGCCCCCCGCGTCGTCGAGGAGGCGAGGGCGGATTCACCGCTGATCGCCGTTCCGGTGGTGGCTCTACCGACCGTCGTCCGCCTCGACCAGAAGAGCCGGACCTACCTGACGAGGTCGAGGCCGGACAGTTGGAACCGACGGTTCGTCGAGATCTCCTCAGCTTGGACAAGAGCAACGCAACCGCTGTCGCACGGCACCTGGTGATGGCGAGTCGCCTCGTAGACGACGATCCGCAACTTGCACTTCTTCACGCTCGCGCGGCTCGGCAGCGTGCAGGCCGTGTAGCAGTTGTGCGCGAAACAGCCGGTCTGACGGCTTATCACGCCGGCGAATGGGCCGAGGCCCTTTCGGAGCTGCGTGCCGCTCGACGCATGGCCGGCGGACCAGGGCATGTGGCTGTCATGGCCGATTGTGAACGTGGCCTGGGGCGGCCCGAACGCGCCATCGAACTCGGTCGTAGTGATGAAGCACGTCAGTTGACAGGTGACGAGGCGTCGGAGCTTCGGATCGTCGTGGCCGGTGCACGGATGGATTTGAGTCAGTTCGACCAGGCTGTCGTCACGCTACAGACTCCGGACCTCGATGCTTCTCGGTCGGGAACAGCAGCAGCTCGTCTGTTTTACGTTTACGCCGACGCCTTGGTCGCTGCGGGTCGTGTCGGCGAAGGTGTCACGTGGTTCCTGAATGCGGCGGCCGCCGACGTAGACGGCGATACCGATGCAGAAGAGCGGGTGGCCGAGTTGTCCGGCGATGGGCAGTGACGACCCTCCGACAAGATCACGACGTTCTTCTGCTCGATCTCGATGGCACCGTCTACCAAGGTAAGCACCCCATCGTGGGAGCTGTCGAGGCCCTTGGTCGAGGTATGGAAAAGCAGTTCTTCGTCACCAACAATGCAAGCCGCTCACCGTCCGACGTCGCTGTTCATCTCCGTGAATTGGGCTTCGAGACCTCTGAGGATTTCGTGGTGACCAGCGCTCAAGTGGCGGCCAGAATGCTGGCCGATCGAGTTGAGCCCGGCTCCTCGGTGGTTGTGGTCGGGACGGCTGCGCTCGAAGCAGAGATCACACAGGTCGGTCTGGTACCTGTCCGAACTGCTGATGCTTCGGTACGTGCTGTAGTCCAGGGTCACAGCGTGGCGACCGATTGGTCCAGCCTGGCCGAGGCGACGTTCGCTATACGTGCGGGCGCACTGTGGGTGGCTACCAACGTCGACGCGACCCTGCCGACCGAACGGGGCTTGGCTCCGGGGAACGGATCGATGGTTGCCGCAGTTCGTTGGGCGACAAGTGCCGAGCCTCTGGTCGCCGGCAAGCCTGCTGCCCCGATAATGCACGATGCGATTCGTTTGAGTTCCGCGGAGCGTCCCCTTGTGGTGGGGGATCGCCTCGATACCGACATCGCCGGCGCCAATGCAGCGGACATACCTTCGTTGCTCGTGCTGACCGGGGTCAGCACTGTCCTGGACGTTCTTCGTGCCGTTCCGTCGGAGCGTCCGACATACATCGGATTCGACTTGGAAGCTCTTAACAAGCCGCCAGGTGAATCCGCGGTTGGTCCTAAACCAGGCTGGTCGGTACACGTCGAACACGCGGTTCTGACGGTGACCCACGATGGCACGTCGGAAGTTGATGCGCTGGACGGTCTTCTGGCCGCCGCGCACGCTGTGTGGGGATCGCCGAGTGAAGGAACGACGAACTGGGACACGATCTCGGTCGTCGGTGACGGGGTGGACGGCCTTCGAGAGCGACTGGCTGCCTGATCCTTCGTTCTCGATGCGTGCGGCGAGTGTTGGGGCGTGCAGGCGGGCGGGCGAGTGTCGAGGCGATCCGATAGCGTTGACGGCGATGAGCGCGTCGATTCCACTCCCCGGGCAACACCGTCAGCACGACAGTCGAGCCGATATGCCCGCTGTCGATCCCAGCGTCGTCGAAGCAGAGGTCGACGAGTTGCTGGCTCGACTGCCGTCGCCGGACGCGATATCCGGCGACTTGAATACGCATGCGCAGATTCTGGACCACGCACACGAAGTTCTGGTTCAGGCACTGTCTGCAGTGGACAAGAGCTGACGTGGCTCGGCGCGCACGCGTCGATGCCGAACTCGTACGTCGAGGATTGGCTCGCTCACGTGAACATGCAGTCGATCTCATCGATGCCGGTCGGGTCAAGATCGCCGGCACCGTTGCTACCAAACCGGCGACGGCAATCGAGCCGGGCACACCATTGCTCGTCACCGTCGAGGACAACGAAACGAGTTGGGCCTCGCGTGGTGCCCACAAGTTGCTGGGTGCGCTCGATGTGTTCGAACAGTCAGGATTTTCCGTCGCAGGAAAACGCTGTCTCGACGCCGGCGCATCCACGGGCGGGTTCACCGATGTCCTGTTGAGTCGGGGCGCGCGCGAGGTCGTCGCGGTGGACGTCGGATACGGCCAGCTCGTGTGGCGGTTGCAGTCCGACGAACGTGTCCATGTAGTCGATCGAACCAACGTACGTTCCATCGACGCCGAGACGATCAGTGGTGCGGTCGAGGTCATCGTGGCCGACCTTTCGTTCATTTCGCTCAAGCTGGTTCTACCGGCATTCGTAGCCTGCGCCGGCCCGGAAACCGATCTCGCGTTGATGGTGAAACCTCAATTCGAAGTCGGCAAGGACCGTGTCGGATCGGGAGGGGTCGTTCGCGATCCTGCACTGCGCGCCGAGACCGTGGTCGAGGTCGCGGAAGCGGCGGCTGCGCTGGGTCTTCGCTTGCAAGGAGTTACGGCAAGTCCGCTTCCGGGGCCGTCTGGCAACGTCGAGTATTTTTTGTGGTTACGATCGCAGTCTGTCGTGTACCCGAGCGAGTCAGTGCGCGATGACACTGCAGCGCTGGTGCAGCGCGCAGTCGAAGAAGGGCCACAGTGAGAGTGCGAAGCGACGCCAGCGAACCTCGGCACAGGCCCACGACAACAGAGGGACCACGGTGACGACGCCAGATTCGACAGTGCAGCCTGCACCGGTTCGCGAGGTATTGCTGGTTGCCCACCCGGGAAGGCCCGATATCGCCGAGACGGCGCTTCGAGTCGCGAAGGTGTTCGGCGAAGCTGGTATTCGATTGCGGGTACTCGTCGACGAGGTGCATTCGACGCGCACCGAGGCTTCCGGGGTACGTGAAGCCGAGGTTGCACTGGTGGAGGAGTTCGAGCTACAAGTAGTCGAATTCGGCCCCGATGCGGCACTGGGTTGTGAATTGGTGCTGGTGCTCGGAGGCGACGGGACGTTTCTCCGTGCAGCCGAGCTCGCTCGTGCGGCGTCCATCGCCGTTCTCGGGATCAACCTCGGGCGTATCGGGTTTCTCGCCGAGGCAGAGGCGGACCATCTCGAGGATGCGCTGGCTCGCGTCGTGAGCGGGGACTATCGAATCGAGAATCGGATGACTCTCGATATCAACATTCGCGTCGGCGATCAGGTCGTCGAACGAGGATGGGCACTGAACGAAGCGAGCATCGAGAACGGCTCGCGGCTCGGTGTCCTCGAGGTGGTACTCGAGGTCGACGACCGTCCGGTGTCGGCATTCGGCTGTGACGGCGTCCTGATCTCCACCCCAACAGGTTCCACTGCGTACGCATTCTCGGCCGGCGGGCCAGTTGTCTGGCCGGAACTGGAAGCGATTCTCGTGGTCCCCAGCAACGCACATGCGTTGTTTGCGCGGCCGTTGGTGACCAGTCCCAATTCTTTCATCGCCGTCGAGACGGACGCCGGCGGTCACGAAGCTCTGGTTTTCTGTGACGGCAGACGAACTCTGACGCTGCCTGCAGGTGGACGCGTCGAGGTGATCCGGGGCGCCGAGCCGATCAAATGGGTCCGACTCGATTCGGCACCTTTCGCCGATCGAATGGTCACGAAGTTTGCATTGCCCATCAAGGGATGGCGGGGGAGGGCGAGGTAGAGCATGCTCGAAGAAATTCGAATCGACAGCCTTGGTGTAATTTCTGCCGCAAGTGCTCAATTCCATGAGGGTCTGACCGTGCTCACCGGTGAAACCGGTGCCGGTAAGACGATGGTTGTCACCAGTTTGCATCTGTTGTCCGGAGCGCGTGCTGACGCCGGGCGGGTGCGTCTGGGAGCCGATCGGGCCGTCGTAGAAGGTCGGTTCAGTACTGAGACCGCCTCGGCGCAGGTTCTCGACGAGGTCGAGAGGGTGCTCGAGTCGGCTGGTGCTCAGCGCGACGAGGACCAATCGATCATCGCGTTGCGCACTGTGAACGCGGATGGAAGATCGCGTGCGCACCTGGGCGGGCGGAGCGTTCCGGCTGCCGTGTTGTCCGGGTTCACCGATCCGTTGCTGACTGTGCACGGCCAGAACGATCAGCTACGACTGCTGCGTGCCGATCGCCAACTCGAGGCTCTCGACCGTTTTGCGGGCGAGTCCGTTTCCGGTCCGCTGAAGAAGTACCGGTCTGCCCGCACCGCATGGTTGGCTGCTCGGACCGAATTGATCGACCGAACCGAGCGAAGCAGGGAGCTCGCTCAGGAGGCCGATCGATTGCAGTTCGGCATCCAGGAGATCGACGGCGTGGCGCCTGAGCCACAAGAAGACCTGACCATCGCGGCCGATGTTCGCCGACTCGGCGACCTCGACTCGCTGCGCGAATCTGCCGAGGGCGCGGGCGCCGCACTGGTCGGTGCCGTCGAGGACACGGGCGGGGCGACGTCGGCTCTCCATCTGCTCGGTGAGGCACGCACGCAGCTCGAGGGTTCTGACGATGCTGCGTTGACCGATCTGCTTCCTCGGCTGAACGAAGCCATGGCTGTGGTTACCGACATCGGTGCGGATCTCACTGCGTATCTGTCGGATTTGCCGTCTGATCCGAGTGCCCTGGAAACATTGCTCAATCGCCAATCCGAGCTCAAAGGGTTGACGCGAAAATACGCAGCCGACGTCGATGGCGTCATCGCCTGGGCGAGCGACGCGCGTGAGCGACTGCTGCACATAGACGTCTCTGCCACTACGTTGGCAGATCTGTCGGGACGAGTGGACGAGACAGCTGCCGAGGTGGCCGCAGCTGCAACCAAACTCACCTCCGCGCGGAGCAAGGCCGCCGCAAAACTCGCGAAGGCAGTCAGTGTCGAGCTTGCCGGTCTCGCGATGGGTAAGGCGAAACTGCAGCTCGATCTGCGCGCTGCAGTTGCAGGTCAGCAAGACAACGCACCGCTGAACATCGCGGGTACGGAGCTGCATGCAGGTCAGAATGGTGTCGACGAAGTCGAGTTCAAATTGTCCGCACACGACGGCGCGCAAGCTCTACCGATCAGCAAGAGCGCATCTGGAGGTGAGCTTTCACGCGTCATGTTGGCATTGGAAGTCGTCCTCGCAGGATCGGACAAGGGCGCAACGATGGTCTTCGACGAGGTCGATGCCGGAGTCGGCGGCCGCGCAGCCGTCGAGGTAGGCCGACGGCTCGCCAGGTTGGCCCGCACACATCAGGTGATCGTGGTGACACATTTGCCGCAGGTTGCAGCGTTTGCCGACACACATCTCGTGGTGGACAAGGCTGATTCGCGTAAAGGCGCGGCCAACAGTGGAGTGAAATCACTGTCTGCGTCGGAGCGTGTTGTCGAACTGGCCCGAATGCTGGCTGGGTTGGACGACACCGAGACCGGTCGAGCGCATGCCGAAGAACTGTTGGCAACTGCCCGCGCCGAGCGTGCGGACTAGCAGGATGCGACAAGACCCGTAGTTGCCACGTTTTCCCCGAAAATCCCTATTCCAAGGGCGTCGGGTTGGAATCATGGCCCAGAACCGACTGAATCCTAGCTTCCGGCCGTAGGATCAGCTGGTGCGTGTGTGATCCATGTGGACAGTGTGGTATCTGTTTCGGCGCGCCTCCTTCATGGCTCGAGTCGAAGCCCTCATCATGGGAGCCATGAAGATGCCGGCTCTGCTATCACGAACTCAGGACTCGCTGCCCGGAATCAGTGGTATCGCCCGGGTCGATCGCAACACGTCGAAACTGCTCAAACGCGTAGGTCCCGGGGACATCGTCGTCCTCGACGAACTCGACCTTGATCGACTTACTGCCGACGCTCTGGTCGCTGCGGGTGTCTTGGCGGTAGTCAATGCGTCGCCATCGATTTCGGGTCGCTATCCGAATCTGGGCCCGGAGGTGATCGTCGCCAACGGAATAACGTTGATCGACTCCACCGGCACCGAGGTGTTCAAAAAGATCAAGGACGGCAGCAAGATTCGCCTCAACGAAGGGGGCGTATACACCGGCGATCGTCGTCTCGCGAAAGGCGACGAGCAGAGTGAAGCCGAGATCTCCGATCGGATGATCGAGGCAAAGACCGGATTGGTCGACCATCTCGAAGCATTCTCCGGTAATACCATCGAGTTCATTCGCACCGAAAGTCCGTTGCTCATAGACGGGGTCGGTGTCCCGGACATCGAGCTCGACTTGCAGGACCGTCACGTCGTGGTGGTAGCCGACGGACCAGGTCATGCCGAAGACCTCAAGGCGCTCAAGCCGTTCATCAAAGAGTATTCGCCGATCATCATCGGTGTCGGCGCAGGCGCCGATACGGCAATGAAGGCTGGGCACAAGCCGGACCTCATCGTCGGCGATCCTGACGACATCACTGCCCAGACGCTCAAATGCGGTGCTGAAGTGGTGCTTCCGGCGGACTCGGACGGGCATGCGAACGGACTCGAACGGATCCAGGATCTCGGTATCGGAGCTATGACGTTCCCCGCCACTGGTGCACCTGCCGATTTGGCGTTGTTGCTGGCCGACCATCATGGCGCGTCGCTGATCGTGACCGTCGGTAGCCCGGCCAGCCTCGACGAGTTCTTCGATCGTGGCCGGCGAAATACCAACCCGGCGGCTTTCATGACGCGGTTGAAGGTGGGTGCCAAGCTCGTCGACTCGAAGGCTGTTGCGACGCTGTACCGCAGTCGCGTATCGGGTGGCGCTGTTGCATTGCTGATTCTGGCCGCACTGGTTGCTGTCATCGTCGCTTTGGTCGTGTCGAACATGGGCAGTGAAGTCCTGGACTGGACAGTCGACTTGTGGAACCGCTTCGCAACGTGGGTTCAGGGGTTGCTGGAGTGATTTCCATGCGCCAACATGCCATTTCGATCGCAGCGATATTCATCGCATTGGCTATCGGAGTGGTGCTCGGGTCCGGGTTGTTGTCCAGTGGTCTCGTGTCGGGACTCCGGGACGACAAGACCGACCTCGAGACCGAAGTGAATTCGTTGCAAAGCACCAACAATCAGCTCGGCGAGCAGCTCAACTCCGCTGATGGATTCGATGCGGCGGTATCGGGACGCGTCGTACGCGACGCATTGGCGGGCCGCAGCGTGGTGGTGATCACCACTCCCGACGCGGATCCGGGTGACGTCGATGGTGTTTCTCGTTCGATCGAGGCGTCGGGAGCGGCTGTGACGGGCCGGGTGTCGTTGACGGATTCGTTCGTCACCGCTGCCAGCGGTGACGATCTTCGTACTCGACTGACCAATGTCGTGCCTGCCGGGACTCAATTGCGCACGGGATCTGTCGATCAGGGAAGCATGGCGGGCGACTTGATGGGCTCGGTTCTGTTGCTCGATGCCGAGAACGCCGAGCCTCAGTCCACCCCGGAGGAACTTGCACTCGCACTCGAAACGCTGCGCAGTGGAGGTTTCATTGCGTACGACAACGGTGCAGTGGCCCCCGCCCAGCTAGCGGTCGTCGTGACCGGTGCCGGTGATGCCGGTACCGGGGACGGAAACCGTGGTGCGATCGTGGCGCGCTTCGCCGGCGGGCTCGACGCTAGGGGCGCCGGTGCAGTGCTGGCTGGACGTTCCGGAGCAGCAGAGGGCAACGGGCCGGTAGCTGTGGTGCGCGCGGACTCAGCTTTGTCCGCGGCTGTGAGCACGGTGGACAACGTTGACCGGGAAGCCGGCCGGATTACGACGGCGCTGGCATTGCAGGAGCAGTTGGATGCAGCCGCGGGCCGTTACGGAACCGGTCCGAATGCGACGGCGGTCACCGTCGGTGCACCGGCCCGATGAGATCCGGTACTGAGAATATGCGCGTCGTTCGCTCTCTGGGCAACATTGGTGTTACCGTGAAGTCCCGTGGGTAGCAGGCCCATGTTCTATGCACTACCTCTCTTGCCAGCTCACTGGTGGGAGCACGCCCTGCAGATACGTCACGGGAGCATCATTGTCACGCCTTCAGTCGCGTTCTGACACCAAGCACATCTTCGTCAGCGGAGGCGTCGCATCGTCTCTCGGCAAGGGCCTCACGGCTTCGAGCCTGGGCCAGCTACTGACAGCTCGTGGCCTCCGCGTCACGATGCAGAAGCTCGATCCATATCTCAACGTGGATCCGGGCACCATGAATCCGTTTCAGCACGGCGAGGTCTTCGTCACCGATGACGGAGCCGAAACCGATCTGGACGTCGGACACTACGAGCGATTCCTCGACCGCGACCTGTCCGGGTTCGCAAACGTCACTACCGGTCAGGTCTACTCGACGGTCATTGCTAAGGAGCGTCGCGGCGAGTACTTGGGCGACACCGTCCAGGTCATTCCGCATATCACCGACGAAATCAAGCGTCGAATCCTTGCCATGAACGGTCCTGATCTCCAGGGGCATCAGCCTGACGTGGTGATCACCGAGATCGGTGGCACTGTCGGAGACATCGAGTCGCAGCCGTTCCTCGAAGCGGCGCGTCAGGTACGTCATGACGTCGGTCGCGAAAACGTCTTCTTCTTGCACGTCTCCCTGGTGCCGTTCCTGGCGCCTTCCGGTGAGCTCAAGACCAAGCCGACTCAGCACTCGGTTGCAGCACTGCGCAGCATCGGCATCCAGCCCGATGCACTGATTCTGCGGTGTGATCGCGACGTTCCTCCCGGCCTGAAGAACAAGATCGCACTGATGTGTGACGTCGATGTCGAGGCCTGCATTTCCACTCCAGACGCACCGTCGATCTACGACATACCGAAGGTGCTGCACAAGGAGGGCCTCGACGCGTATGTCGTGCGCAAGCTCGGGTTGCCGTTCCGCGACGTCGACTGGACGGTGTGGGGCGGTCTTCTCGAACGTGTCCACGAGCCTCGCGAGACGGTGCGTGTTGCCCTTGTCGGCAAATACGTGGATCTTCCCGACGCGTACCTCTCGGTCACCGAGGCGTTGCGTGCGGGCGGTTTCGCGCATCGTGCAAAGGTCGAGATCAAGTGGGTTCCGTCGGACGAGTGCGAGACTTCAGCAGGCGCGCAAGCTGCACTCGGTGATGTCGACGCAGTGCTGATTCCGGGTGGATTCGGTATTCGCGGCATCGAAGGCAAGCTGGGCGCTGTCCGCTTTGCGCGTACCCGCAAGGTGCCTCTGCTCGGACTGTGTCTCGGTTTGCAGTGCATGGTCATCGAAGCAGCACGCTCGGTCGGACTGGCCGACGCCAACTCGGCGGAGTTCGAACCGGACATCGAGTTCGCTGTCATCTCGACGATGGCCGATCAGGAAGACGCCGTTGCCGGTGAGGCAGACCTAGGTGGAACTATGCGACTGGGCGCGTATCCGGCGATCTTGTCGAAGGGTTCGGTCGTGGCAGGTGCATATGGGTCGACCGAGGTATCCGAACGACACCGTCACCGCTACGAGGTCAACAACACCTACCGTGACCAAATTTCCAAGAGCGGTCTGGTTTTCAGCGGAACTTCCCCTGACGGGCACCTCGTCGAGTTCGTGGAACTTCCGACGTCGATGCATCCGTTCTTCGTCGGCACGCAGGCTCACCCGGAATACAAGAGCAGGCCGACGCGTCCGCACCCGCTTTTCGCGGCATTGATCAACGCAGCGTTGAAGTACAAGGCAGCCGAGCGGCTTCCGGTCGATATTCACGGTGACGACGCCGAGTCCGAAGCGTCGGTGCCGGAAGTGAACGCCGAAAGCAACGGATGAGCGAGCAGGACGGCCGGTTCGAGTTTCGGACTCTCGGTTCGACAACCGTCTACGAGGGCGCGATTCTCGCTTTGCGATTGGATCAGGTCGCGATGCCGGACGGCCGCGAGGCCGAGCGTGAAGTAGTCGAGCACCACGGCGCGGTAGCCGTCGTGGCACTCGACGGTCAGGATCGGATCGCGATGATCGAGCAGTACCGGCATCCGATCGGGCGACGTCTGTGGGAATTGCCCGCCGGTCTTCTCGACGAGACCGGTGAGCCACCCGTCGACGCGGCGAAGCGCGAACTCGCCGAGGAGACAGGACTTTCCGCGGCCCGCTGGTCGGTACTCGTCGACGTTTTGGCGTCCCCGGGCTTCACCGACGAGTGCGTTCGAGTCTTTCTCGCCGAGGACCTGACCGAAGTCGAGCGGCCGGATGCACACGACGAAGAGGCCGACATCGTGCTGTCCTACGTGCCGGTCGACGACGCTGTTCGCCGGGCTCTGTCCGGTGAGTTCGTGAATGCGAGTGCGGTGGCGGGCATTCTGGCGCTGGCAGCCTCGCGGGTAGCGTCGACAAGCCTGCGCCCCGCCGATGCTCCGTGGCCGGATCTGCCGACTACTTTCGAGCGTCGGAAGAATTCGCACGAGTAGTCGCCGTGTTGAGTGAACAGATGTCGACCTATCTCGATCACCTCGAGGTCGAGCGTGGGTCGGCGAAGAACACTCTGTCCTCGTATCGCCGAGACCTTCGGCGATACGAGGCGTTTCTCACTGCCCACGACATCGATGATTTGGCCAAGGTATCCGAATCGGATGTGACCGAATTCGTGTTGTATTTGCGGCGAGGTGGGGACGAGTTCCCACCGTTGGCTGCAAGTTCCGCAGCACGGACGCTCATTGCGGTTCGTGGGTTTCACAAATTCGCTGCCGCAGAGGGCTTTACGATTTCGGACGTTGCCAGCGCAGTCAAGCCGCCGACCCCGAGTCGTAGGCTGCCGAAGTCGCTTCCCCTCGACCAGGTGATCGCGATTCTCGAATCGGCCACCGCCGAGGGGCCGGATGCCCCTCGTGGTTTGCGTGACAAGGCCATCCTCGAATTGTTGTACTCGACCGGTGCCCGCATTTCCGAAGCAGTGGGTCTCGACGTCGACGATGTGGATACCGACACGCGATCGGTGATGCTTCACGGCAAAGGTGACAAGCAGCGGCTGGTACCAGTAGGCCGCCCCGCTATCGAGGCTGTGGACGCTTATCTCGTTCGAGGGCGACCCGCTCTGGCGACGAAGTCGACTCCTGCGTTGTTCCTCAACGCTCGTGGTGGTCGGTTGTCGCGGCAGAGTGCCTGGCAGGTACTACATACGGCAGCCGAGCGTGCAGGCATCGCCACGCCGGTCTCTCCGCACACCCTGAGACACTCGTTTGCGACGCATCTGCTCGACGGTGGGGCAGATGTCCGTGTAGTGCAGGAGCTTCTCGGTCATGCCTCGGTCACCACAACCCAGATCTACACGCTTGTGACGGTGAATACGCTGCGCGAGGTATGGGCAGGAGCTCATCCCCGCGCGAGGTGAAGACATGTTTGTGCGTGTCCGGCGATACTGCCGCAGCGCCACGCGGTACGTTCTTGGGAGCGTATTTCATCTTTTGTGCCTTCAGGCACGAGGCGAATGCATGATCAACGAACGGACAGGGGAGCGCTGGAACGTGTCGACACCGCAGCCGCCAGCGGCGGAGTCAGGTTTTGGACCTACCTGGGGCGAGCAGGCTCCGGTCGCTTCGCCGTCGACAGTTTCTTCGAACAGGTCCTACGAGGCAACGCCCGACGGGCTGACCCCGCTCCATTCACCAAGCGAAGGAGCTCTCTTTCATACCCGGCAGCCCGAGTCCGCTCGTGAGAGCAAGGACGTCATCTCCCCTGTCGACACGCTCGGCCCCACCGGTCGCAAGACCAGACCGGTTCCCGAACCGCAGCCACTGAGCAGTCACGGCCCGGCGAAGATCATCGCGATGTGCAATCAGAAGGGTGGCGTCGGAAAGACGACGTCGACCATCAATCTGGGTGCCTCGCTGGCTGCTTACGGTCGTCGAGTGCTTCTGGTCGATCTGGATCCGCAGGGTGCGTTGTCTGCAGGGCTAGGCGTCGCACACCACGAGCTCGACCTCACGGTCTACAACCTCCTCGTCGAACCGAAGGTGTCCGCCGACGACGTCCTGATGCGGACGCGCGTCGAGAATCTCGATCTGCTGCCGAGCAATATCGATCTGTCGGCGGCCGAGATTCAGTTGGTCACCGAGGTCGGGCGTGAACAGACGCTCGGTCGGGTATTGCATCCGATTCTCGATCGATACGACTACGTGTTGATCGACTGCCAGCCCTCGCTCGGATTGCTCACCGTCAACGCACTGACGTGTGCCGACGAAGTTCTGATTCCCATGGAATGCGAGTACTTCAGCCTGCGCGGATTGGCGTTGCTCAACGACACCGTCGAAAAGGTTCGCGATCGGCTCAATCCACGGCTCAAGCTCGCCGGCATCGTGGTCACCATGTTCGACGCCCGCACACTGCACTCGCGCGAGGTGATGACGAGGGTGGTCGAGGTGTTCGGCGACGTCGTGTACGACACAGTGATCACCAGGACCGTGCGTTTCCCCGAGACGTCCGTCGCAGGCGAGCCGATCACCACGTGGGCACCGAAATCGGCAGGGGCCCAAGCCTATCGGGCTCTGGCCCGAGAGGTGATATACCGGTCCGGTCCCTGATCGTGTCTGCCGCCACCCCCGGCGAAGCTCCGATCGAGGTTCCAGGTGGGGAGGATCCGTCGCGATTTCGCGTTCGGTTGCTCAACTTCGAAGGACCGTTCGATCTGTTGTTGACGCTGATCAGTCAGCATCGCCTCGATGTCACCGAAGTCGCGTTACACACCGTCACGGACGATTTCATCGCGTTTACCAAGTCACTCGGCAAAGAGATGGACCTCGATCAGACGACGGAATTTCTCGTCGTCGCAGCCACGTTGCTCGATCTCAAGGCGGCGCGGCTGCTGCCGTCCGGCGATGTCGAGGATGCCGAGGACCTCGCCTTGCTCGAAGTACGTGATCTGCTGTTCGCCCGCCTTCTGCAATATCGCGCGTACAAGCAGGTGGCAATGCTGTTCGCTGAGCTCGAAGCCGCCGCACTGCGTCGATATCCACGGTCGGTGTCCGTGGAGGACCGTTTCGCGGACCTGATTCCAGAAGTGCTACTCGGCGTCGACCCGGTTCGTTTCGCCGATATCGCGGCGACGGCGTTCCGGCCGAAGCCGATTCCGCATGTCGGCCTCGATCACATTCATCAGCACGCGGTGTCGGTGCCGGAGCAGGCCGCGTGGGTGATGAAACTTCTTCAGGGGAAGGGCCCGGGGCAGTGGGCGACGTTCGGCGAGATCATCGAGGGCTGCGAATACCCTGTCGAGATCATTGCGCGTTTCCTTGCGTTGCTCGAGCTGTTCCGTGAACAGGTCATCGTATTCGAGCAGCCCGAGCCGCTGGGGGAATTGTCGGTGAGCTGGACCGGTACGGAGAAGGTGGACGGAGTGCTCGTGTCAGCGGTGGACTATGGATGAGAAAGAGCTTGCCGAGAGTGAACAGTCAACGGGCATCGAGTCCGGCGAAGAGCTGGACGACGCGACGCTCGAGGCCGCACTCGAAGCCGTCCTGTTGGTAGTGGACTCGCCCGCGTCGAATGAGCAGTTGGCGTCGGCCGTCGGGTGCGATGCACGTCGGGTGAAGCGGACGGTGAAGCGGATGGCCGAGAAATTGACCGAACGAGGCAGCGGAATCGATCTCCGTTATGCGGGCGACGGATGGCGTTTCTACACCCGCACGGCCTACGCGCCGTATGTCGAACGGCTACTTCTCGATGGCGCTCGGTCGAAACTCACACGCGCGGCATTGGAGACTCTGGCCGTTATCGCATATCGTCAACCTTTGACGCGCTCGCGAGTCAGTGCTGTGCGAGGAGTCAATGTAGACGGAGTCATGCGCACATTGCTCGCTCGTGGCTTGATTTCGGAAGCTGGAGTGGATCCGGAAACGAACGGCACCATGTATTCGACCACCGAGTTGTTCCTCGAACGGCTCGGGTTGGCATCGCTGACGGACCTGCCGCCGCTGGCACCGTTGCTGCCAGGTGTGGATCTGATCGACGAGATCAGCGACAGCATGGACACCGAGCCCAGAGTTTTACGCTCCACCAAGAACCGCGGATCGAAACCCGATCCGGTATCCGAGCTCGACTCGGACGACTGATAGGTAACAAGAAGTGAACAAGCCCGCTCGCCGTGATGGCACACCGGACAGAAATAAAAGACAAGATCCCCGTCGGAAGCCGGCCGCAGGTAGGTCGGAAAGCCCTCGGGATGGTCGCCGCACCGGCGACGCGCCCCGCGGTGCGGGACGCCGAGACGACGCTCCACGCGGCGGCTCAGGACGTCGGGATGACGCTCCACGCGGGGCTTCGGGACGCCGAGACGAGGGTCCACGCGGTGCCTCGAGTGGGCGCCGAGAGGATTCGCCTCGCGGTTCAGGGCGACCCACCGGGCCCCGTAAGCCTGCTGAACAGCGCAAACCGTATGTGAACAAGCCTTTCGTTGATCCCGCGTTCGAGGACACGCCTGTCGAGACAGGCATCAACGATCGCAGTAACGATGCGGTGCCTCGTAAGAAGCCTTCGCGCCCCAAGCCGCCGAAGCCGCAGAAAAAGCAGACTCCGACGACCACGATCAGCAACGCGAAGCCCGCGAAGCATCAGTACATCGAACCCGACACCAAACGGCGCCACGTGCCCCGCGGTGAAGGCGTTCGTCTGCAGAAGGTTCTGGCTCAGGCCGGCGTGGCTTCACGCCGCGCAGCCGAGGAACTGATCGCCGACGGCCGTGTCGAGGTCGACGGACGCATCGTCACCGAGCAAGGAATCCGTATCGATCCGGACGTCGCTGTTGTCCGCGTCGACGGCACTCGAGTCGTCGTCAAGGAAGAGCTCGTCCACCTCGCGATGAACAAGCCGCGTGGATGGCAGTGCACGATGTCCGACGATCTGGGGCGTCCGTGCGTCGGCGATATCGTTTCCGAACGTGTTCAGGCGGGACAGCGACTGTTCCACGTCGGACGCCTCGACGCCGACACCGAGGGCCTTCTGCTCTTCACCAACGACGGTGATCTTGCTCACCGCCTGATGCACCCGTCGTACGAGGTATCGAAGACGTACCTCGCCACGCTGTATGGAACTATCCCGCGCGAGGTCGGCAAGCAGTTGCGTTCGGGTGTCGTACTCGACGACGGCCCCGTCAAGGTCGACGGCTACTCGCTCCTCGACGTCAACGAAGGCAAATCGCTCGTACGTGTCACCCTGCACGAGGGGCGCAAGCACATCGTGCGACGCATGTTCGAGAAGGTCGGTTATCCCGTCGGACGTCTCGTGCGCACCGATGTCGGCAACATTGCCCTCGGCGATCAGCGACCGGGAACGCTGCGGGTCCTCGGTCGTGGAGAGATCGGCAAACTCTACGAGTCGGTCGGGCTGTGATGGACAGTCTCGTCATTGCGATGGACGGGCCGTCGGGAACCGGGAAGTCGACGGTCTCACGCAAGTTGGCCACTGCGCTCGACGCTCGCTACCTCGACACCGGTGCGATGTACCGCGTGGCGACGGTGTGGGTGTTGCGGGCCGGTATCGATCCGTCCGATGCAGACAAGGTCGCCGACCTCGTCGAGACCCTGCCGTTGGACATCGGCACCGATCCGGCCGTCGAAGCAGTGACGTTGGCCGGCGAAGATGTCACCTCCGAGATTCGCGGAGCTGCTGTGACCCAAGCGGTCTCGGCTGTGTCCGCAGTTCCACGTGTACGGGACATTCTCGTACGGATGCAACGTGAAATCTCTTCGGCCCAACCGCGAATCGTCGTGGAGGGCAGGGACATCGGAACAGTCGTGCTGACCGACGCACACGTCAAGGTCTTCCTGACGGCCTCGCCCGAAGCGCGCGCCGAGCGTCGAAACAAACAGAACACCACCGAAGGACGGGGCGACGACTATCAAGCAGTCCTCGCCGACGTCCAACGCCGTGATCATGCTGATTCCACCCGCGCCGTATCTCCTTTGCGGCCCGCCGAAGACTCCGTGATCGTGGATACGAGCGAACTGGACATGGACGGCGTTGTCGCCGCATTGCTCCAGGTCGTCAGCGAGAGAACTGGAGCAATGCAGTGACCGAAGAATTCTACGGCTCCGAAACAGCCGGCGACGGCGTCTGGAGCGACGAGGGCGAATGGGAAATGGTCGACCTCAGCGAAGGCGAGGACGGCGAAGTGCAAGTCGCCGTTCCTACCCTCGCGGTGGTCGGACGTCCCAACGTGGGCAAGTCCACTCTCGTCAACCGCATCATCGGCCGTCGTGAAGCAGTGGTCGAGGACGTACCGGGGGTGACGCGGGACCGAGTCTCCTACGAGGCGAACTGGGCCGGACGGCGTTTCCTGGTGCAGGACACCGGCGGTTGGGAACCCGACGCCAAGGGCCTGCAGCAATCCGTTGCCCGCCAAGCAGAACTGGCGATGAAGACCGCTGACGCGATCCTCCTGGTCGTCGATGCACGTGTCGGATCCACCACCACCGACGAGGCTGTCGCCCGGGTGCTTCGGCGCTCGAAGACGCCGGTCCTGTTGATAGCCAACAAGGTCGACGACGGCCGCACCGAGTCCGAAGTTGCTGCCCTCTGGTCATTGGGTCTCGGTGAGCCACTTGCTGTTTCGGCTACTCACGGCCGCGGCACCGGAGACATGCTCGATCGCGTTCTCGACGCGTTGCCGGAAACTCCTCGCGAGGGAATCCCCGGTGGGGGACCGCGTCGCGTCGCGCTCGTCGGTAAGCCGAACGTAGGCAAGTCCTCACTCATCAACAAGCTGTCCGGTGACGAGCGTTCCGTAGTCCACGAGGTGGCCGGAACTACCGTCGACCCGGTCGACTCGTTGGTCGAATTGGGCGGTAAGACTTGGCGATTCGTCGACACTGCAGGTCTGCGTAAGCGTGTCAGTCACGCCAGCGGTGCCGAGTTCTACGCATCGCTGCGTACCAAGTCGGCCATCGAGGCCGCCGAGGTTGCAATTTTGCTCATCGACGCCTCCGAGGTGATCTCCGAGCAAGACCTCCGAGTGCTCAGCATGGTCGCCGACGCTGGTCGTGCACTCGTGTTGGCATTCAACAAGTGGGACCTCGTCGACGACGACCGTCGCCAGATGCTCGAGAAGGAGATCGATCGCGATCTCGCTCGCGTGCCGTGGGCGCAGCGCGTCAACATCTCGGCTCAGACGGGCCGCGCAGTCCAGAAGCTCGTTCCGGCGCTCGAGACTGCACTGGAGTCCTGGGACAAGCGTGTGCCGACCGGACGCCTCAACAACTGGCTCAAGGAAGTTGTGGCAGCCACCCCGCCGCCGATGCGTGGGGGCCGCATGCCGCGCATCATGTTCGCAACCCAAGCGACGACGCGTCCACCGACGTTCGTGCTCTTCACCACCGGCTTCCTCGAGGCCGGATACCGACGCTTCATCGAACGTCGCCTCCGTGAAGAGTTCAACTTCGACGGCAGCCCCGTCCGAGTCTCGGTCCGTATCCGCGAAAAGCGCGAACGGCCAGGCAAGGGTCACAAGCGCTGATCCCACCGGGCCCCGCCCCTGAGCAGGCGATTTCCGCTCAGAGGCGGGGCTGAGGTACTCTCATCAAGCGCCTTACGGGGCGCGGCGGGCTGTGGCGCAGCTTGGTAGCGCACTTGACTGGGGGTCAAGGGGTCGCAGGTTCAATTCCTGTCAGCCCGACAGTTTATATGCAGTTCAAAGGCGGTTCCGGAGAAATCCGGGGCCGCCTTTTTTCTGTCAAAACGGGGCTCGGTGCCGCCCGATGTCACTACTCGATCCTTACTTGTTTTCCGGGGTCCACCGAAGTCCGCTTTACAGCCCGGGTTTTGACGGCGAATTTCAGGCGCGGAAAGTTCAATTCGGTTGAACAAGGCGCCTCGGTGCGGGGATGGCTTTCGTCGACTGTGACCTTCCTCCGTCGGATTTGTACGTTCCGGGACGCACAACGGAAGTTACTCAGCCCGTCGAAGAATTTGAGTGTTGCTCGACCCACATCCTTTGCCCGCAACGGCGACGTAAATTGTATTTTTCGTGCGTGTGGCAGGCTTGGATCATGGATTTCGAAGGACTTGACGGGCCGGCCGGTGGACGCCGACCCATTGCAGCCGATGGGCCGTTTTCGTTGACGGTCGACGGGGAGGTTTTCGTGGTGACGCTCAGCCGGGATGAACCGGGCGCCTGCCATTACGACTGGTCGTCCGGGCCGAACGAGGGGTACGGCTTTTCCAGTTCTGCACCGCGTGTGGCGTATGGCGGCGTTCGAGACCGAGCGGACACCCCGTCGTTCACGTTCCCGCCGAGCACGATCGACGAGCATAAAGAGTCGATCCGGGACTTCCTCGGCATGATCAATCCAGAGACTGGTTACATCGGAGATTGATGCCCCACGCGGCAGGCTGTGTGCCCATCGAAAGGGTCGGGTTCAGTGTCGTTGGCCTCAGAACATTGCCTCGGTGGCTCGCTCGTCTGCACGGCTTGGTGGGCGCGACTCTTGTCGGCGCGCGATGTGCTCGCAGACGTACAGTTGCCAAGCAAGGATCGTGAAAGTAGCTGTCTATCAAGAAATGTGAGCCTCTTCGCGAAATTTAAACATTTTCGGCAGATTGTTGCACGCGACCCGCGGCACGCCGAGGGCACAATTGGTCGAAGAATCGGTGTGCGTAGCCAGTTCTTGCAGGCAACCAGCGCGTCGAAGCTGGTGTCAACACATTTCGATCAAGCTGACCCCTGAGAACGCTAGGCTCGTGTCCATGGCCGAAGCTGTTAAACCCGTGCAGGAGACCTCCGGGCTTGTCAGGGTCGACCATGATCAATTCGTTGTCTCTAATGACGACGCGGACACTCTCGACGTGCGCGCGAAGGGCACGTTGATCGAGGTGGGTCCGGGATTTCTGTCCACGTACACGGGCGTGTCCTACGGTCCAGCTCGCGTGACGGTGCAGGTGTGGCAGGCAGAGCCTGCGGCCGAGTATGACGAATGGGAGGTGGTCGAAGAATCGGTCATCGCCGCGTCGGCCGCGATCGAAGTGCGTTCGCTGGAGGGGCGTCCTTCGGGTGGCGTGGGGCAGATTCCCGCTGGCGTTTACCTTGTTCGCGCACATGCACGTGGCCGCGACACGGCGACCTCGCAGGAGGTGACAGAGCCGGTCGAGGACTACCTGCTTCAATTCTGGCCCACACATCGCGATGACCTCGCCGAGCCACCTGTGGTGGCAACGCTGAAGAAGACGGACAGGGCGTGGTCCGACGAGCCGTCGAATGACACCGAACTGTGGCCGGACAGGTCGATGATCTACGTCCGTGACGAGAACGGTGTGGCTCGCAAGGTGGACCCCGAGTCAGATCTCGGCCGCGCTGCCAGGGCGCTGAAACTGGCTTACGGTGGTAGACCGCTCGAGGGCAGACTCAGCGACCAGGTGTATGCGAAGGCGTTAGCCTTCCTCGATCGGCCTCTGGTCGACTGGCTCGCGCAGCAAGACGATGAGATGCTCGACGAGTTCAAGGCCGTTTGCGTCAGAGCATCTTTCGCGATAAGCGGACTCGACAAATACCCTTGGGTCCATGAGTGGGCAGACCGTGCGATTGCGCAGCGCCGACTCGATGAGAGCTATATCGATGTGGCCGAACGCGTGAAGTGGGACCCGACCATCCCGAAACGGATTGTTCCCGGCGTACCGTCCAGGCGCGAGTCGCTCCAGCAATACGAGGCAGTGAAGACAATTGCCGGGTTCTACGAGCCGGTCCCCTATGACGCGTTGCATCGCGCTCTGGAGGCCTACATGTGTGCCTTGGACACATTCGGTATGGACGGATACGAAGAGTTCATCGCAACCTTGAGGGAGCGCTTCGCAGTTCCAGCCGAATAGTCGGCCTGCGGCAGTCCGAGGCGCTCATTGCAGGCGCGTCGACCGCTTTACTGGGCAGAAAAAGATTCGGTCAGAAAGCACTTCGGGGTCCCGGTCGCGCGGACCGGGACCCCCGAGGGTGGGAAGTTTTACGTCAGTTCACGTAGAACTCCTCGGAGTTGCCTACGCGTTGTTTCCGGTAGAACCAGCTCAATATTCCTCCGCCACTTCGATTGTCGCTGCGGTTGATGTAGCAGATGCTGACACCGGGTCCCTTGTTCTCGATGTTGTCAGGATCGAGGCGGGTGAGTCCCCCCAGCGGTGGTTCGCAGTCTGTGAACGTTCGGAACACTTGACCGGGATTGAGTCCGCCCTGCTCGGTGGATCGGATTCGGGAACGACGCGACCTTTGCCGGTAAGCCCGTTCCATTTATTGTGGCAGCGAACCCCTGGGAAGCGAGCCTAGGGCCCATCGATTGAACCGAACCGGGTTGTCCGGAGACGATGTGCTCTGGGTTTAACGGAAGGCTTAAGGGATCGGGATCTGGGAAACTTGATGTCCGTATGGATTCACCGAAGGCCGGAAAACGGCGCCGGAAGAGCGAACGGACCTGAGCGGACGAAGCCACTCGATTCGGCTAGTTCGCTGTCAAGTAGCTGCGTAGTCCACAGCGACCCGTGCCAGATTGAGTATCGCGGTAGAAATCGTTGGCTCCGGCCCGGTTTCGTGCAGATCTGGTAGCCATCCTGTTGGCGCGGCTGGTGCGAGCAGTGGTTCGGGTTCAGCACGGGACGATGTAACTCGGGTCCGTGGTGGTGTCGAGCCATTTGCCGTACGAGTCGGTGCCGGATGCCATGACGGCGTCGCACACCTCGGGCTCGGTCGTGCCGGCGACGCGGTAGACCGCGTAGATGGCATTTCCGTCGTTGGTGGCTTGCCGAAGGGACGCACAGGCGTTGTCGGTGCGTAGATACTGCGCGCCTGGGTTGGCGAGGAGTTGCGCGGCGACTTCTTGCCCATAGGTGTCGGGGTTGGTTGCGGAATATAGCACGACGATGCCCGTGCCGTCGCATGGTGGGACTGACATGCTGTTCGAGGCCAGACCGAGGTCGCCTCGCACTGAACCGGAGGACGGCGCGGGTGCAGTGGCCGCGGAGGCCGATCCCGATGACGTGGATGTTGCCGCCTGTCCAGCCCACTTCGCCAATTCGTCTCCAAGTGCGCCGTTGTAGCGGATCGATGCGATCGGTGGTCCGGTCACGTCGAAGGCGACAACGCCTTTGAGGACGTCGCCTGATGTGACGGTTGCTGTCGATAGTTGGCCGTCGACGGTCCCGAGGGCTGTGTCGTAGGAGGTGCCGTCTGCCGCTCTGGCGGTGAAGTACAGGGGATTGGCGTTTGTCGTTCCTCGGATTCCTTCCAATGTGACTGTGATCTGCTGCAGGTCACCGGTGGCTGGGAGTCCGTACTTCGAACCATGTGCAGAGGTGAGGTTTTCGACGGTGACGCGGGTGGTCACGTCGTTGTCGGTGATATCCTGTGCGGTCCCGATCTGAACTGCAATATCATCCGGTTGCGTCGCAGAAGCAATGTTACTCGTGGTGCCTTCCGCTGTGGGAGTGCCGTTGGTGCTACTGCAACCGGTCAATACGAGCGCGGCGATGGCTGGAGCAAGGAGCCACGATGCTGTTGCGTTCCTGCACGTCATGATGCGTCCCATTTCTATCGGTGGTTGCCGATCACATATCTTCGTGCGCTGTCAGTCGTTACAACTGACCACCGGAAGCCGTAACGGAGCGGGAGCATCGACGTGGAGGGCGATCCTACGACTCTTGCGGTCTATGTCTGCGGGCGGCGCCGATCGTCGCTCTCCGCACTTGTTGGCGCTGAACATTATTCGGTTCTCTTTGGCATGCCCTTCGGATCTGGGGTCCTCTACAGTGGATCGACAATGGGCCCAGACAGTACGATCTCGTGGATGGCCGATGCATATTGACGACGTTCCGTGACGAAGCTATCAGCGTCTGGTGACCAGGCCGGGGTTTGCTACAGCGCCGCCGGTAGGTCGAGTGCGGCAGCGACGAGCTGCGGGCAATGGGAGCGTCGGTGCATGCTCTGTCCCTTCCGCATGATGTTTAGTGCTGTGGTGGCGGCGGCGCGGGTTACGGCGACGTCGTCCCGTAGTTGTTGAAGCTGTGCGAGTGAGTTGGCGAAAATGATGGTTTGTCCCGGACCGGATTCTTCGTAGTTCGCGACGCTCAGCGTGGCGTGGGGGTGGCGCCGCCGGAATGCCAGCTCGCTTGCGGCGCCGGCTGAGAAGAGCTCTGCGTCGTTGACTTGGATGAATCCGCCGATGGTGCCGGATGTCGGGTCGATGTTGACGACAAATGTTTCGGTCATCGCGATGCTGACGCACGAGAGGCGGCGCGGTATAGATCTCGTCGTTGGGAGGCAGCTAACCGACCAGGACTGGTATTCGGTTCGCAGGGGGTAGGGGACACATCGGGTCAGGTATTGCCCGATCAGTTGAAGCATTTCTACGGATTCGGACATGGATGCGAATCGTCGAAAGTTGTCGGCGGCGCCGAGGAATTGGCTGTGCTCGAACTTTTGAGTTGTCGAGTCCGCACGGTTGACAGTATCGGGTGCGTCAAGCCACCGGCGCTGTTCAGCGTCGGGAATGACGTGGTCGAGATGCTTGCTCTCGCCGACCAAGGTTGCCATCTCGTTGACATTGCGCGCCAGCAGGTTCGATTCTTGAGCGTGGTGGATCAGTCGTCGTTCGCGCAGTCGTAGAAGACGCTTGTGGTCCAGAATCGAGGTCTGGGCGTTGGATTTTGCTTCTGGGCGTACGCGGATCGTGGCGATGTCGCGGAATCGGCCCAGGTGCTGGTTGAGACGAGACGCGATATCAATTGACTCGCCGATGTAGCACTGACCGTCTGTGAACTCGAGTAGGTAGTAGCCGGCAGTCCCGAACATGTTGTCGGCGAGGAATTCTGTGACTCACGCCGGTTGGGGGAGTAGCGCTACTGAGAATTCGTGTTCGGTTGCCCACCTCTCGATGTCTCGAGCTCGGCCCTGCAGTTCCGCCACCGTTGGTGCGGGCTCGTGAGTGAGCGGCCGAACAGGTAGAACGGATGAGCCGCTACGGGAACCGTTCGAATGCCAGCGCCCTATGATCTCGGCGGCAGCATCAGGCGTGAGCGTCCACGAGGCGGGACACAATTCGATCGCATCGAGCGCACGGTAAAAGTCCGACGGCTGTTCTGGGTTAGGAGCTTTGGACCCGTCGAGAGCCCAGCCGTCGATGCCGAGTGTCCACGTTAATGTGCGCGGAGCGTGGAGGGTTTTTCGTCCTCCCACAGCCATCGGGTATCAAGCGCGACCGGCGGTTCGACTGTCAACCTGATCGATCGGTTGCCGGAGGCGTCACGGTTGTGATCGAGCACCAGCCCCCAGCCCGATCGTGCTGCTGAGAAAACCAGTGTGAGAATTTCCGCCAACGGGTGAAGTACGTGGGCGTCGAAGTACTCGAAGGCGGTCTCGTCGGCGGCAGTAAGGTATTCGCGGATGTCGATTGTTTGAGCTTGGTCCGCGCACGGATGTTCGTTCCATAGGTACGAGGGGATGCGTGAGCACAAGGCGTCGAACATGTCGTCGTCACGGTCGATAGTCAGTGTGCCTGCCTCGACTATTCCGGTGGCATTGTCGTCGACTACCAAACTGTTCTGGTCGAGAATAAATGTGGTGACCAGTGAGGTGGTGACCTGAGAGGTCGCGTCGCGGCCTGAAGTGTGTTCGTGGGTGGTGATAGACAGCCTCGACGGTGATGATTCCACCGTGACACGGCGGCCAGACACCACGCACATCATCAGGCATCCTTCGACGTCGACTCCGAGGGATCTTGTCCAACCGTCGAGTTCGTCATCAAGATTGTCGACTTCGCGGGTGTCCGGTGTCGCGGTACTCATGGAGTGGCAACTTTCGATTCTCTGGAACTCGGATTCTGTTTGCACCGTCGACCGGAGGCTTGAGTGGGTCGATGCGATTCGGTGGATCATATCTGTAGCGAGCGACAAGTGTTGCGATGCAGCGCTCGTGGCATGCGGTTGCGCTGTTGGTTATTGGATGCCTCCGACCGAAACTCAGCCTGTGACGCAAATCCGAGGTCGTATCCATACCTGTTGGAGGAGTGGACGGAAGCTGGAGCCTCTGTGTCGCAGGGTCATTCAAGTGAATGACGTTGCGATTGTTGTCGTTGATGGGCCGTATAGTGTGGCTGCGAATCTCCTCTGACGAAACAGGTCGACATGACACTCCGCTCATCTCTTCGCCGCGCTGCTGTTGTCGGCGGCACATTCGTCGCCGTTGCTCTCGCAGCTGCGCCATCAGCGCAGGCTGCCGGCACATATGTCGAAGGCGACAACATCACCTCGATCGTCACGTGGTCCGGATTGGCAAACTGCATCGGTCTGACCTGGACTGATACCGATGGAAGCGTCCGAGACGAAATCGCCTGCGGGGGTGTTGCACAGTTGGATCAGCCCGCGGTGAAGGGCCACTGGGCAGGATTGGAGCCGAAGGTCGCGTCCGGCACCGCGATTGCTTGCCACACGTACAACAGTGAGAACGGTCAGACGTTCCGGCAGAACACGCACTATTGGGAGAAGGCATCGATCAGCGGGTTCATCGCCGACGCCTTGGTCTCCGGGAGCGCGGGGACGCCAGCGCCACTGTGTCAGGTCCTACTGCAGTAAGTCGGGCTGGCGAACTCTTATTTGGGTGTGCTCTCTTGAGCCGTCAGGGAACTGATCCTCGGTTCGCTGAGGGCGCGTGTAGTTCGGCTCGGTCGAAATCCCGGAACTACGTTTGGAAGCGCCCTCAGTCCGGAGCTGTTTAGAAACGCTTAGCATCAGTAAGGCTCAACTTCGTTTTCAAAGTGGAAAGTGGATGGCATGACTACGAATTCTCCAGCTTACGGCGCTCTACAACCTGATTCGCAGACGCTGCCGCACAAGCCTTGGGTGATCGCGTCGCTGGCGTCGAGTTTGGCGATCGTGGTGGGCAGTCTTGGTCCGTGGGCGACCATCTTCGCCTTCACCAAGAACGGCATGGAGGGTGACGGTGCGGTCACCATTTTCCTCGGTGGGCTCGCTGCCTTGATCTCCTTTGCGGTTTTGTTGCGCAACGGTAGACCAATGGTGGGGGACCGGTTCGTCAACCCTGTCATCGCCCTCGTGGTGGTGGTCGTGGCGTTCTACGATGTCGGGAACATCGGCAGTGTGGAAAGCGACTTCATGGGCACGACGATCAGTCCGTCGGTCGGTTGGGGTTTGTGGCTAATGCTCGTTGGCGCCTTGGTCCTGTTGGTCAGTTCGATTCTGGTCGCGGTGAAAGCGAAAGCGCTGAGGTAGCGCTGCTTACGCGAATGGCCCATTCGCGTAAGGGGCGGGTGTCAAGCGAAATGCGCGAATCGGGTGCAACACTCGCTTTCGATCGAAGCGAACATGCTGGAGTGTTGTAGGGGCGCCAACCCACTTAGTGATCCGTCCCGGCGTTTCCGGAGGGTTCGTCTCAGGGAAAGATGAAACCTCATGGCAGCAGGATCGAAGCGATACTCGGCGGAATTGAAGAAGGATGCCGTGGACATGGTGGCCCGGTTGGTGGCGCAGGGCGATACCGAGTGGGCCGCGATGAGCAAGACCGCGGATTTGCTCGGCGTGGGTGCCGCTGAGACCGTTCGCCAGTGGGTTCGGAAGGTGCCCGTCGACGGCCCGGGCGGCACTGTCGAGGTACGCGCCGACGCGGAGGTCATCAGGAAGTTGCGTCAGGAGAACGCCGAACTCAAACGGGCCAACGGGATGCTGAAGGCGGCGTCAGCTTTTTTCGCGGCCGAGATCGACCGGCCACACCGATAATTGTGGACTTCATCGGCACTCACCAGGGAAACCGGGTGGGTGCCGATGGTCTTGTCTGGGGTGTCGACTCGATGTGCACGGTGCTCTCCGAGCATGGCATGCACATCGCCCCTTCCACGTACTACGACCATGTCACTCGGATGCCCTGTGCCCGAATGCTTTCGGATGCAGATGTCATCGATGCGATTCATGTGCTCCGGACGCGGCAGCCCCTCGCGCGGGTTCTCGGTTCGCGTAGGACCTGGATTGTGTTGCGCAGAAGCGGTATTGATGTTGCTCGATGTACCGTCGAGCGGCTCATGAGGGAAATGGGATGGCACGGTGCGCTCAAAAGAAAGCGGGTCCGCACCACGGTTTCCGATCCGGCCCACTTACGGGCGGAGGATCTGGTGAAGCGCCGGTTCACCGCGGTGGCACCGAACCGGCTGTGGGTTGCCGATTTTACCTATTGCCGCACGATGTCGGGGTGGGCGTTCACGGCGTTCGTCGTCGATGTGTTCGCTCGGAAAATTATCGGATGGAAGGTCGCATCGGAGATGACTACCAGCCTTGTCGATGCAGCCATCACCAACGCGATTGATTCCCGAAAACGTTCGGGTGTAACTACTTTGAGAGATCTTGTCCATCACAGTGACGCCGGATCGCAGTACACGGCGATTGCGTTCGGGCAGCGTTTGGCGCAGGAGGGCATCGCGGCATCGATCGGAACGGTCGGCGATAGTTACGACAATGCCCTCGCCGAATCGGTGAACGCCGACTACAAGAACGAGCTCGTCGACAACGGTCCTCGTTACCCCGGCGCCGCAGAATTGTCGTTGGCCACCGCACAGTGGGTCGCGTTCTACAACCGCGAACGCCCCCACAGCTACTGCCATGACCTCACACCCGACCACGCCGAGCAACTCCACTACGATCGGACGCGCATCCTCAGTCCGGAGGAGGCACTCACACAGTGAGCCCTCCGGAAATGCCGGGACGGATCAGTGTGACTGAAAATGGTCGGTTCGGCTATCAATCCGACGACAAACTGAGGGGTAGTCTGCACATTCCTACCTGCAGTATCGCTGCAAGTTGACCGTGCGTTCAGGCGCATCCGCGGATTCATGGATGCCACCATGCACGATTCGACCCAACTAACCGCAGTGTCGGCGGCAGCGTAGACCGAGTAGCAACCGGCGTGGCTACCCTCTGCTCGCTGTAGGCACAGCTTCCGCGCGGACGGGGTGTAATGTGGCTCTCTTCGTCTTCGGATGGAGTACGCAGGAGTGTGCCCGGTGCCGAAACTCAAGCAATCAAGATATCGATGCGACTGCGAAAAAGCGCAGATCTGGTGCGTGAGAACGTGACCGCAGATAGGACACCCACCGAGATTGCCGAGTCGATTCGCAATGATGCTGGTATCGATCTAGCACCAATGCGCGACTACTTGGCAACTGTCTACGGGACCGCGCGCAGACCATCAGTAGGCCGGGGCCCTTCGATCGTGGCGCCCAGCGTTGAACTCGACGACGTGACTGTTCGAGTATTCGTCGGGACCTCCGACCCGTCGTTTTTAGGGACGTTCGATCGCACAGCTGGTACACGAATGGTGACGGTTGCCGTACACGCACGACTGAACCGCACCGGTGAAGAACCCCAGGGTCACCCACCACCGGCAGTCGACCTGCCGGTCCGCGAGCGGATCGCATGGACACGTGCCGTCCTCGGAGAATTGGCCGATTACGCATATCGAATCCTCAATGACAGAGCGCAGTTACGGCCCCTACCAGCGTTGTTCGTCGCGTTCACCGATGCCACAGCACCACGTCTGGCTCCCAGCGACTTCCGGTGGCTCTACCTCTGCGGAGGGCGCCGCGCCTACCCGGAGAAAGTCGTTCCTGAAAGCCAAGAACTGCTCGCGCACCTTCGTCGGCACGGGGACATCATCAACGCCGACCTCGTAGCGCGTCCGATAGCATCCGAACCCGCGGTATGGGCGCACGAGTTCGTCTCCACACTGACAGCCACTCTCGCGGACCAACTCGGACGGATGAGAAGCGGCAAGTGGTTCACAATCGAAGAAGTGACCCTCCACGGACTGTCGCGTGTGACTGTGCGTTACACCTGGCACCTCGTGGCTGGTGACAAAGCGTTTGCCTACGACATCGACCTTGCGGGAGTACGCGCTGAACAGCTTCGGAAGTTCGATGACGGCCGAGCGCAAAGACCTGCACGCATCATCGGTGCCACACCGTTCAGCCAACCTGTGTTTCGGTCACCACACGAGATCGACGGAGTGACCTGGGTTAAGTTCGGAAGAAACGGGGAGAACTGACAGCGGCATAGGCGGTTCGCGACGTCGGCACCGCATTCAACTGCTTCTTCTTCTCTGCTGAGACCTCGAGCATTCACAGTTCGACCGCTGTCCGAGTATTGCGGCCATACGAGTATGGCGCGTCGCGGAATACCGCACGTTTCGAGTACTGCACGTCCCCTGCGTGCCAGGGTGAGGTGAGTCCAGTGGTTCATAGCAACCCGGCCTGATGCAGGGCGAGATACGGATCGAAACAGATGTCATGCGCCGTTGGTGCCCTATCACCAGACCGGGGGCGGATACTTGCGATCTGATCGGACTCAGCACTACCTCGAACGCTGTGCTGGCACACCACGTAAGCTGGTCTTGATGACCATGAGCGGACAACGAGCGACCTATGCGCTCCTTGCAGTCGGAATCGCCGCGGCCGCTGGTTGTGGGACTCCTGACGATTTCGCAATGGATTTCGCTATTGCTCGCGAAGGGCAAGTGACCGCGCCTCCTCAACCCTTGATAGTAACGGGAGACGGCGTGCACGTCGTCGGACCTGACTTCCCCCCGGGTAGGTACGAAGTCTCGTTCCCCATGGTGTCGGACGCGGGAGGTTCAATATCCCGTTGCGACTGGGCCCGCCTGTCCAGTACGGAACTTATCCCAGAACATGTTATCGCCGGTGGATCCTTCGAGTACTCGTTTCAAGTCCTGGACGTCGAAGCGGGCGATATCGCGTTGTATACATCCGGATGCGACTCGCTCACTCAGGTGTCTGAGTAGTACAACGAAATGCGGAGTGCCGCAGATTATTTTATTTCCGCACGATCTCCGGTCAACGCGCAACTTGCAACCTCATTTCGGTTGAGTTCGCCTAGAGCTTTCAGTATTTCCATTGCTGATGTAAATCATGTGGTCGCGTACCGTGATGCTCGAAGCAGATGCATCAAGGTGTGGGCATCCGGTAGTTCGGATTACCGGTGCTGCGTGCGTCGAAAACACTCGGTGGGGACTGCCCAGGCATGCTGCGTTGCGTGGTGGGGCGCTGAGGCCGCATCGATGTCAGTCGGTCCTGTGGCCGTCGACGCGGAGCGTGGGGAGCCAGGTAGCAAGTGTGCGTCCAAGGGTGGTAACCATTCTCGGCCCGTAGACGCAGAGCGTTTGTTCCCACGGGTGACCGAAAGTTCCTTCTTGGAAATCGTCTTGCGCGAAGATGTAGTAGTCGCCGTTCGGGTAGACGGGGACGCGCCACTCCGCGTCCTCCGCTGTCGCGTGGGCGTTTGCGTCGAAGCGATAGCACATGTGTTGCCAGTCGAGTACGACGAAGGTGGGGTCGTCAGTGAAGTCGGTGACGAAGCACCGCAGGGCTTCGGCGTTGACCGCGTCTACCCGTGCGGCAAAGGATGATCGGGTGCGCACGTCATCGGCGCTGAGGTCGAATGTCATCGATGGGGAGGGTTCTGTGATGGCGGGCCAGGCGTCAGGCTTGGTCCCCGGACGGAACCCGAACTTGCTCTTGAACATGGCCCAGTGCTTGGTCTCCAAGTCCCTGGCCAGTTCCGACCACCCAATGGGGAGTGCGGACTGGAAGTCTCTAGTTATCTTCGTTGCCATTGGATCATCGTTGCAGGGCAACATTCAACAGTCGATCGGCTTTTTGCTCGTCGGTGTCCAACGTCTGTGCCGTGGCAGGTTCATCCAGGCTGTGCTGACAGTCGACCAGTCGCCTACCCCCGCCCAGGTTCCCATCTTGCTGTGCGCGTAGTTCTGACTCGAATCAGTGGCGGCGACTTCTGACAGGCGAGGATGGGCGGACAGCAAACCCAATAACGAGAGATGAATCGCATCATAGTGTTCCGCGATAGAGACCCAATCAGGACACAAGGTTCCGGATCTGGAATCGCCTCGTGTGTGTGATCGCAGCAGGGTGTACCAATCGGTCGCGCTGTCGATTCGTGCGACCCGGATCTCCGTCGGGTCGAAATGCAATTCGTGGATCGCTGCGGGTTTGTTGGTCTCTCGGCTGTACGTCCAGGAATTCTTGCTGTAATCGCCGAGCGGCGTCGAGGTCCAGAATGCACCGTCCGGCAGCACTTCACTTGAACCGCGCCTATTGGTGACGTGCGGCGTTCGGAGGGGACCTCTTGGGCACTGTCACGTTAATTGAAACCTAGCAGCGAAGCCTGTTTGGGACAGGCCGCTACGGGGCAACGCCGGGCCGTTCACTCTCAGACGACGGCATCGGTCGTCGTGACTTCCTGCCAGACCGTGAAACGGTCGGCCATCTCAGCACGCCATTCGGGTGCGGTCAGTCGGTGGCGGCAGGGCCGGAAATGCGGTGAAATACCAGAGAACGCGGACAGGAATCGTTGCGCGTGCCCAGGAGATGTGAACCGTTTCATCGCATGTTCTCGCTGCCTAGTGGGTTGATGCGAGTTCTCGGCCCGGTTGTTTAAGTACTTGGATCGGCGATGCTCGACCGAAGCCAGCAGTTCGCGGTGCGCGACCTGGTAGCTGCCAAGCTTGTCAGTGACGATCACCCGCGGCACATACCGTAAGCCCTTGAGTAGCTTACGGAAGAATCGCTTGGCGGCGTTGCCATTTCGTCGGGACTGGACCAGCACATCGAGCACGTTGCCGTCCTGGTCGACCGCGCGCCACAGATAATGTTGGCGGCCATTGATTCGGATGTACACCTCGTCGAGGTGCCACTTGTCGCCGGGCCGGGACCGCCGTCGACGCAACTGGTTGGCGTAGGCCTGCCCGAACTTGGCGCACCACCGCCGGATCGTCTCGTAACTGACCACGACACCACGTTCGAGCATGAGTTCCTCGACGTCGCGGAAGCTGAGCGGGAACCGGAAGTACAACCACACGCAGTGGTTGATGATCTCGACCGGGTAGCGGTGGCCTTTGTGCGACGGCATCGAGGTGCTCACCTCGCCGATTCTCCCAGTTTGCCGCGTTCAACAACGTGACAGTGCCCTCGGCCTTGCCACCGTAGTGGCAGCCTGGCTCGCGGCGCTGATCGTTGCTGTCGCGGTACTACTGCTCGGTGGGGCTTTAGCGGCTGTTGGTGCGGCCCGCGCAAAGAAAGCGCTCCCACCGGTACCGCAGGACACCGCGGCCAGTGTCACCGAGGACATCTCCACGATCAAGAAAGGCATCCGATGACCGGAAAACACATCGAACCCAACGCGTCTACAGAACACACGCCCGTTTCCGAGTTCGAGCCGAGCGTCGAAACGCAACGCGCAGAGCTCGCCGACACCGTCGCCGCGCTCGCTGCCAAAGCCGACGTACCCACCCGCGTGCAGAACAGTGCAAACGCCCAGATACAAAAAGCGAAAGCCATCGCGCAGGAGAACCCGCAGATCCTCGCAGCCTCGGCCGGGTCCCTCCTCGGTGCGATAATTGTATTGATCGTGTTGCGCCGCAGACGTTCTCACCGCAGGATTCTGCTATGAGCGCCGTCGCGAAAGCAATCTACAAACCCCTGTCGTTGGCTACGAGCGTGCTCGGCGGCATCGCGGCAGGAATGGTGTTCAAACAAATCTGGAAACGCATCGGTGACAACGACCCGGAAGCCCCGAACCCCAAGGATCTCGACCGCAGCGCGCGGGAAGTGCTGATCGCTGCGGTCATACAAGGGGCCATCTTCGGGCTCGTCAAAGCGGCCATCGATCGCGCCGGCGCCACCGGCTACCGGGCCATGACGCACGAAAGCCCGGTGTAGACCCCGCACCCGACACAGCTCACGCAAGCACCTCCGGCGCACACAGGGCTACGGACCGCCAGCAGGCGTGGGTGGCGCTGACCGAACGTGCCGCAATATTTCGTTCGAGGTGCGGCCCGTCCTTCACTCCGTCAGTTCTTAGGAGCCGAGGACGACAGCGAGTGCGAGCAGGTCGGCGTCCTTGGTTCTCGGTTCGGCCGTGTAGATCATTATTCGCAGGTCATCAGCGGCAACTACGAGGGTGTCGCAGTCGACTGTGATCCTGCCGACCGACGGATGGTCGATGACCTTGCTCCGCGAAGGCGTCGTGGTTCGTGCGGGCTCGTTCGACTCCCATAGCTCGGTGAAACGTGGTCTCTGCGCGGAAAGTTCGCTCACGAGTCTTGTCAGTGAGAGGTCATTGTTATAGCGCGCGACCGTCATGCGGAGGTCGGCAACGAGCTGCTCCTCGAGTACAGCCTGTTCGGTAGTCGTCATCACAGCCCGCGAGCCCGGGCCGATGAGGTTGCGCCAGATGGCATTTCGTTCGATTCCGCGCAGATGAGATGTGCCTCCCATCAATGCGTCGTATGGAGCGTTCGCGACGATGAGGGTCATTGTGGCGTCGTAGACTGCGACCGGAGTGCTCTCGAAGCGGTCCAGTACCGCGCAACGCTTGGAGGGACGCGGAACGGAACGACTTCTGGACCGCGCACGGTATGACTGGCGAGGCGATAGAAGACTTCGCGCTCCCCGTCCGGGAGTCGCAGAGCGCGGGCCAGTGACTCGACCACCTGCATCGACGGTGAGGTCGCACGCCCCTGCTCGAGTCGGGTCAGATAGTCCGCCGAGATTCCGGATAGCGCGGCAAGCTCTTCTCGCCGTAGCCCGGTGGCCCGCCGCCGAGCACCCACTCGAACACCGACGTCCTCCAGCGCGACATGATCACGCCACATCCTCAACGACCGTCCGAAATCCCACGAATCCATCCCACGAGTGTGAAGCACAGCGTTCTCGTTGTCCTGGGTCCGGCAGTCCTAGGACAACGAGAGGACTGGTTGGACCCGAGCAGCACTGCCACACTCGGAAACACCCGAATTCGACTCCGGCTCCGACTTCGTCAGAGTTTTCACCGAAGGTGCAGTCATGGCTCGACAACGCGTTCTCGTCACCGGCGGGTCCGGCTTCATCGCCGGTCACTGCATTCTCCAACTGCTGGCACAGGGGTATCTCGTGCGAACCACGGTCCGGTCGTTGGAGCGCGAGGCCGCGGTGCGGGCGGTGCTTGTCGACGGCGGTATGGTCGATGGTGATGCGCTGAGCTTCATCTCCGCGGACCTGACCGACGACGCCGGATGGGCCGGTGCTGTCGCCGACGTCGACTTCGTTCTGCACATCGCGTCACCCGTGGTCACCGGCAAGGTCCGCAGCGAGAACGATGTGATCGCACCCGCGCGACGGTGCGCTTCGTGTGCTGAGAGCCGCCAGTGATGCCGGGGTGAAGCGAGTAGTGCTCACGTCGGCGTTCCACGCAGTCGGATTCGGTCACGGGCGTATCGACCACACCTTCACCGAGGACGATTGGTCCGTGCTCGACGGTCCGGGTATGGATACCTATGGCAAGAGCAAGATCCTCGCCGAGCGTGCCGCCTGGGATTTCGTTCGCACCGCAGGGGGGTCGACCGAGCTGACGACGCTACTGCCCGTCGCCGTCATGGGGCCGATCATGGGTTCCGACATCTCCGGCGCAAA
Organism: Rhodococcus sp. H29-C3; assembly: GCF_030063405.1. Classification (NCBI taxonomy): domain Bacteria; kingdom Bacillati; phylum Actinomycetota; class Actinomycetes; order Mycobacteriales; family Nocardiaceae; genus Rhodococcus; species Rhodococcus sp. H29-C3. The sequence goes on from NZ_JASITC010000007.1 coordinate 34,131, forward strand.
CCACATCATCCAACGAAGCCTCGACGGAGCAATGCCCGGCTACCCGAACATGTACATACCGATCGTCGACGTGCGTGACGTCGACGATCGCACATGTGGCTGCGATGACTGCGGTGGGGGCGGCCGGGGAGCGAATCCTCGTGGCCACCGGCGAGCCTGCGATGGCAATGAAGCAGATCGGCACCATTCTCAAAGACCGTTTCGGTGAGGCTGCCACACGCGTACCCACCCGATCGATCCCGAACTTCGTCGTGCGCGCCACAGCGCTCTATAACCTCGAGTTCCACACTGTTGCAGCCGATCTGGGCTATATCAAACTAGTCTCGGACGACAAGATGCGTCGCATCCTCGGAGTGCGTCCGCGAAGCCCCGAAGACGCGATCATCGCCTCTGCCGAGAGCATGATCAGGAAGTCGCTAGCCGGGCGCTGAGCACATGTGCAATCTCCTCCGGCCAAGCGCATAGGGCTTTCGGTCGATCGACGATCCGATCGACGGGACGTTGGAAGGTGCATTCCTGTAGATCGTGGCGACGATCGGCAGATGGTGGCGATGATGGGCAGGCCTACGAGGGCGTGAGTAGCTCGATCGCAGTGATGGACGAGGTCAGGTCCTGTTGTCCCAGCACAGCGGCTCGGACGATATAGCCCTGGCAGAAGGTGAGCATGGCGCGGGCGGTGTCGCGGGCAGGGGCCGGGTCGTTGCCCGATGCCACCAGCCACCGCTCGGCGGCCACGGCGAAGGCGTCCTCGATCGCTGTCATCCGTGCCTCGACAATGGAGCGGATGTCCGGATCCGATGCCGCTTCGCCCCAGATCTGGAGCGCGGCACCATACGGGAGTGGGTCGTTCTCGAGTCCGGACAGCCACCAGTGCACGGTCTCGCGGGGTGAGCGCGGACGCTCCTGGGACTCCGCACGGAGCTGCTCGGCGCGTTCACCGATCGCCCGGGCCGCGACGAGCCCGATGATTTCGTGCTTGGTGGTGAAGTGGGAGTAGACCGAGCCGGCGGACAGACCGGACTCATCGATGATGTCGGCCATCGTCATGGTTCGCAGCCCGCGCCGTGCGATCACTCGAAAAACCGCCGCGACGATCTCATCACGCTTGGCTTGGCGGTAGGCATCGCTGACTTTTGGCACATACCAAGATTAGCGCTAACTCTCCATCAAACGAAATAGTCATTCTGTTTAGGAGTTCTCATGTCGACACAACAGACCGGAGCCGCACCGCGCTCCCGCCCCTCCGCGACGCTCATGTTCGGGGTTCTCGCCGGGACGATCGTGGCACTCGTGACACTCGCTTTCCTGTGGCCGGTCGCGACGTCCGACGCCCACGACCTCCCCGTCGGCGTTGTGGGCGGCCAGCTCTCGCAGTCGGCGGATCTACCAGTCGAGTCCACCTCGTACCCGTCGCGGGCCGATGCCGTGCAGGCGATCCAGGAGCGCGAGGTGTACGGGGCTTTCATCCTCGGAGCCGACGGCCCCGAGGTCCTCGTCGCGGGTGCTGACGGTGCGGCGGCTACGTCGGTCATCGAGGGCATCGGCAAACAGATCGCACTGATGCAGAACGCGAACCTCACCATCACGGACGTGGTGCCACTGTCGGCCGAGGACTCCACCGGCGGCGGGATCAGCGCCATGGGCTTCCCCCTCGTACTCGGCGGCATAGTCGGCGGCGTCGTAATTTCACTCCTTGTTGCCGGAGTCACTCGACGGCTACTCGCACTCGCGGTCTATGCCGTCGTGGGCGGGGTCCTGGTCGCGCTCGTGACCGGACCACTCCTGGGAATCCTGGGCGGCCACTTCTGGGGTGAGGCTCTCGCAATCGGCGTCAGCATGCTCGCCACCGCCTCGACCATCGTCGGTTTGAACGCGCTCCTTGGGGCACCGGGCACCGGGCATCGGGGTCGGTGCGGTGGTCACCATGCTGATCGGCAATCCGATCTCCGGCGCTGCACTCCCATACCAGTTCATCGCTGGACCGTGGGGCGCGACCGGGCAGTACTTCGTTCCCGGGGCGGCGGCGAGTCTGGTCCGTGAGGTCAACTACTTTCCGGACGCCTCGTCGTGGCACGAATGGACTGTCCTGCTGACCTGGACGCTCGCAGGTGTCGCACTCTCGGTCCTCGGTCACCACCGCAGCACGACCCCCATCCATCTACCTGAGAGCGAGCTCGTGCAGCCAGTCGGCACTCTCGCATAGTCCAGGCGCGGACAATATTGGAGGGCTTTACCTCAAGAACAACGACGGCGCGGCGATCAACGACGAGGTACGGCCAATCACCGCAGACAACATCCCTCGGATGCGAGCGCGGTAATGCTCAACTCCGAGGACGCACAGTGGTCAGCTGTTCAGAGACGGCGTGTGCTGGAGTGCCGGTGGCCCTTGTACGACGGCGACGGGGTGCTCACCACCCGAATCCTGTCAGCCACCCGCCCAGCTCGCCAACGTGGCAGTGCCACCGAGACTCCAGCTCTACCTCGTGCGGGGGAACCCGAGGTTGATTTCCGAGGTACCCGGGTCCGGCCAGCGCGTGGTGACGACCTTGCCGCGGGTGTAGAACTGCACGCCTTCTGGGCCGTACATGTGGCTATCGCCAAAGAGCGAGGCCTTCCAACCGCCGAAGGAGTAGTAGGACACCGGCACTGGAACTGGCACGTTCACGCCGACCATGCCGACATGTGCGTCGAACTCGAATTGCCTTGCTGCGCCGCCATTCTGCGTGAATATAACGGCGCCGTTCGCGAACTCGTTGGAGTTGATCAGCGTCAGGCCCTCCGCATAGGTATCCACGCGGACCACGCTGAGCACGGGGCCGAAGATCTCATCGGTGTAGACGGTCATCTCCGGGCGCACGTGGTCGAGCAGGGTGGTGCCCAGGAAGTAACCGTCGGCCGGGACGTCGGCCTTGCGGCCATCGTGCACCACGGTGGCCCCGGCCTCCTCGCCCGCGACGATGTAGCTGGCGACCCGGTCGCGGTGCTCGCGGGTGATCAGCGGCCCGATGTCGGTGCCCTCGCAGTCTCCGTGCCCGATGGTCAGGGCGGGTAGGCGCTCGGCGACGGCCTTGACGATGCGGTCACCCATGTCGCCGACCGCCACCGCCACGGACAGGGCCATACAGCGCTCGCCCGCCGAGCCGTAGGCGGAGGACACGACGGCGTCCGCAGCCATGTCCAGGTCCGTGTCGGGCAGGATCAGCGCGTGGTTCTTCGCACCGCCGAGGGCCTGCACGCGTTTGCCGTGCGCGGTCCCGGTCTCGTAGATGCTGCGCGCGATGGGAGTGGAGCCGACGAAGCTGATTGCGGCGATGTCGGGGTGTCGAAGCAGCACGTCGACGGCGCTCTTGTCTCCGTTGAGGACCGTGAAGACGCCGTCGGGGAGGCCGGCGCGCTTCCAGAGGTCGGCGATCAGCAGCGAAAGGGAGGGGTCCTTTTCGCTGGGCTTGAGGATGAACGCGTTGCCGCAGGCGATCGCGTTGGCGCACATCCACAACGGCACCATGACGGGGAAGTTGAATGGCGTGATGCCGGCGACGACACCCAAGGGCTGACGGGTGCTGTGCACATCGACCCCGGTGGAGACCTGCTCGGAGTGGTCGCCCTTCAGCAGGTGTGAGATGCCTGTGGCGTACTCGACGTTCTCCAGCCCGCGCAGGATCTCGCCGGCAGCGTCGGAGAGCACTTTACCGTGCTCGGCCGTGATCAACGCGGCGAGCTCGTCGATGTTGGCGTGCAGCAGCTCTCGGAAGGCGAAGAGAATCGCGGTGCGCTTGGACAGCGAGGTCTCGCGCCAGCCCTGCGCAGCGGCGAAGGCGGAGGCGATCGCGGAGTTGGCCTCAGACTAGTCGGCCAGGGCTACGGCCCCGGTCTGCACGCCGGTGGCGGGGTTGTAGACGGGTCCAACGCGCCCGGACGCGCCCTCCTGCAAGTGTCCGTCGATCCAGTGCGAGATCGCTGTGGGGGTGCTCATTGCGTGTCCTTTCATGTCCCGGGCTGGGCCGGAAAGCGGGTTAGCGGTGGGGTTAGCGGTAGCGGCGGCGGGTGCGCCAGACCTGCTCGACGCTCTCGCGCTGGGCAGGGGTGAGGTCGAACTGGTCGAGCACCTCCAGAGTGTGTTCCCCGGCCTCGGGTGGGCGCACGACGGACGAGAGTGGAGTCTGCGAGAACGAGCCGACGGCGCGCGTCATCCGCAGCGGAGGGCCGTCGGGCATGGCGATCTCGGTGATCATCTCGCCGGCTTGGACTTGGGGATCAGATATGGCATCGGTGATTGAGTTGACGGGCCCGGCGGCGATGTCGAGACCTTGCAAGTCTGCGAGCCAGTCAGCCCGAGGGCGGGAAGAAGCGGCGGCGCTGACGAGGGCAGCGAGCTCGACGAAATGCGTAATGCGGGTATCGTAATCGATGAAACTCGGATCATCAAGCAGTGCAGCGGTATTCGATCTCTCTGAGAACAGTTCGGCAAATTTTTGCCACTGCGACGGAGCGGAGGAAACCTGCACGACGAAGGAGAGACCATCGCCGGCGGGGCAAGCAAACACATGCTGACGCTCCTGGCGTGTCTGCGGTCCTACCGGGGCGTCGGCCTCGAAGTGGGTGGTGAACGCGTCGTCGATCGCATTGACCACTGACTCGAGCATCGAGACCTCCACGCGTTGGCCAGTACCCCGCGCACTGCGGGCGTGCAGCGCAGCGAGCACCGACTGCGCCGCGTACATCCCCGTCAGGATGTCGGACAGTGAAGGGCCAACGGGGACAAGTTGATCGGGCTCGCAATACTGGGAGTACAGCCCGCTCACCCCCGAGACGATAGAGTCGAACGCCTGCGAACTGGCGTAAGGACCGACGTCGCCGAACCCGGAGATCCCGCACAGTACAAGATCCGGGAACTGGCTGGATACCAGTTCGGGGTCGATGCCCAGACGCACCAACGCTGCAGCGCGCATGTTGTGAATGAGTACGTCGGCGCCCGCGAGCAGAGCGCGCAGTGCTTCGCGGCCGGCCTCGGACTTCAGATCCAGGGTTACGCTTCGCTTGCCGCGGTTGAAGGACGCGAACTGCGGGGAGAAGCCGGGGCGCTCACCCATCGGACCCCAGCGCATCGGATCTCCCGCTGGGGCTTCGACTTTGATTACGTCGGCACCCCAGTCCGCCAGCAACCGGCCCGCCAGCGGCGCCGCGACGAACCGGCCCAGCTCGATCACTGTGAGACCGGTCAATGGGCCGGATGTTTTCTCAACCATTGCTTATCGCCTTCAGTGTGCGGAGACCTCCGGGGTCGCCGGCGGTGCTCGGATTCAGCACGATCTCGTCGATGCCAGCCGCAGCAAAGTCGCCGAGCCGGCCCAGGACTGTGTCGACGTCGCCGACTGCTCCGATCGCGTGCAGTAGGGAGTTGGGGATGCGCTCGTACACCTCGCGGGGATGCGGACGGGTGCGGGCAAACTCGACCAGGTCCCCGTACCCCGCCTCGGTGAACATCTGCGCGTAACCGGGGGCGGACAGGTAGCCCACTTTGGAGCGGCGCATCTGGGCGAGGGCGTCTTCGTCGGGGTCGACCGAGACGGGGATCCACGCGGCAAGGCGGGGGACTGGTCGGCCCGCGGCCTCGGCGGCGGCAGTCAACTCGCCCCGCAGACGGGCCACGCTCTCGGGCGCAACCATATTCAGCACCATGCGGTCGGCGTAGCGGGCGGCAGCGGTGATCGCCTTCGCGCCGAATGCCGCCACCGTGATCGAGGACTCGGGGGACGGTACGAGAGAGCGAAAGCCTTTGGTAGTCAGGGCATCGCCGGTGAAGTCGACTTTCTCACCGGAGAGTAGTGGGCGTAGTGCCTGAGCGGTGTCGGCGAGCAGCGCCGCGCTGTGTGCGCGGTCGCGTCCGTGCCATCCGGCAACGACGGTGGGGCTAGAGGTGCCCAGCGCGAGGTCGACCACTCGGCCCGTCGCCGCGAGTACTGAGCCTGCGGCCATAGCGATCCCGACGGGGGTGCGCACGGTTACGGCCAGCGGCCCCACTGTCAGCGCGATCCGATGGGTGCGCGCTGCGATGGCCGTGGCCAGGACGAAGGCGTCGAACATTGCCATCTCGCCGATCCACAGGTCGCGGTAGCCCAGCTCATCGGCCACCTGCGCGGCGTCGAGGACAGCACTCGGTTCACGTCCTGGCGCCTGGCTGAGCACGACGCCCATCTGGTCAGGCGAGAGATGTCCGAGGCCCGGAGACCCAGCCCTCATTTAGGCGCGCCGATCCCGCGAAGGCACCACGATCGAGCGCAGCACCTCGCCGCGGCGCATCCGTTCGTAGGCTGCCGGTGCGTCCTCGAGACCGACAGTCTCACTGCGGTAGAGCTCGAGCGGGAAGCTGCCGTCCGCGGCCAGGGCGGCGATGCGAGGTATGTCCTCATCGGGCACACAGTCGCCGAGGTGGCAGACGGTGAACTCCACGCGGCGGTCGAACAGTGTCCGCATGGCCAGGGTGACCTCTTCGTCGCGGCGCGGTGCCCCGGGCATGACGATGCGGCCACCGGTCTGCAGCAGATCGATGGCCATTTGCAGAGGCCCGGCGCCGCCAACACAGTCGATCACCACGTCGTAGCGTTGGTCGTCGGCAATTCCGCCGCTGATGTCCTCGGGGGCGGCGGTAGCGGTGGCACCGAACTGCTTGGCCCGGTCGAATCGAGTGCGGTCTCGGTCGAGAGCGAGGATTGCGTCGGCGCCGCTGGCATGTGCACCGGCGATGGCGGCCAGACCGACTCCGCCGGCTCCGATGACGGCGACTCTGTCTCCGGGACGCACCTCACCGGTGTTGGCGGCTGCGCCGAAGCCAGTCGATACGCCGCAGCCGAGCAGTGCACCGAGCTCGAGCTCGAGTCCGTCGGGCAGCTTGGTCAAGTGCAACTGGTCGATCAGGAGTACGTCGGCGAGGCCCCCGATTCCGAGAACCGGCGTCAACTCGCGGCCATCTTCCAAGGTGGGGTGCGGCAATACTGGTTTGCGGAATCGGCACGCTTTGGGGCGTCCGCGCTCGCAGTCCTTGCATTCCTGGCAGGCGACTACAAGTGCGCCGATCACCTGGTCATCGACTGCGAACTTGGTGACGTCCTCCCCGATCTCGCGCACCGTGCCGGAGACCTCGTGCCCCAGCAGATACGGGAATGCGGTGCCGGAGGTGCCGTCGATGAAATGCAGATCGCTGCCGCAGAGCCCGCAGGCGGCGACGTCGATAAGAATTTGGCGACCGGTGGGGGCGGGGATCTCGATCTCGACGATGTCCACCTTGCCGGCCGTCAGCGCGACGGCGGCGCGGGAGGTGATTGTGCGGCTCATGCGACACCTGGATTCTGCTTGATCATGACGGATTTGCTGGTGGTGTAATGCTGTGCGCCGTCGGCGCCTTTCTCGGGGCCGAAGCCAGAGCCGCGGCGTGCCTCGAGAGTGGCCTCCGCGCCGCCCTTCTGGCCGTACGCGTTGACCCAGAACATTCCGGTATCAACGGCTTTGGCGGTGGCGAGCGCGCGATCGAGGCTGTTGGTCCAGCAGCCACCGGCGAGACCGAACTCGGAGTCATTAGCCATCGCGATCGCTTCCTCGACGGTGCGAAAACGCTGCACGGTGACCACTGGGCCGAAGGCCTCCGCCGAGAGCAAGCTCAGCATCGGGGTGTTAGTGGCATCGACGATGGTGGGAGCGAAGTACGCGCCTCCCGGGGCCAGGCCTGCTACCGGTGCGCCCCCGCAGAGCACGCTCGCGCCCTCCTCCTCGGCCTCGGCGACCAACCTTGCGACGCGGTCCACATCGGCGGAAGTGATGAGCGCGGCCATGGTGGTCTCGGGGGCGAATGGATCGCCGACGCGGATCGCCTTGGCGCCGGCGACCAGCGCGGCGATGAACTCGTCGGCGATGTTCTCCTGCACCAAGATTCGAGAACCAGAGAAGCAGCGCTGCCCTGCGTTGGTGAAGATGCCGGCCAACGAACCGGCGACGGCGGCGTCTAACGGTGCGTCGTCGTAGACGATGTTGGCGGACTTGCCACCGAGCTCGAGCAGCACCCGCTTGCCGAGTGCGGTGGCCGCGGCGCCGACGATGTTGCCGACGTGGTTGCTGCCGGTGAACGAGACCATCCGCACGTCGGGTGCGGTGACGAGCCGGTGCCCGACGGGACCGAAGCCCTGGACTACGTTGACCACCCCGGCGGGCATCCCCGCAGCGAGCAAGTGCTCGACGAACGCGACGGGCGCCAGTGGGCACTTCTCCGGAGCTTTGGCGACGACGCTGTTGCCCATTGCGATGGCGGCGGCGACCTTCATGCCGGAGAACATCAGCGGCGCGTTGAACGGCATGATCACACCGACTACACCCACCGGCTCACGCCAGGTCAGGCGCAGCAAGCCGCCCTCGTCAGGCAGGGTGGTGCCCTTGGTTCGGGTGGCCCACCCGGCGGCGGATCGTATCATCGCCGCGCAGCCGAGTACGTCCCCGCGCGCATCGGCGAGGGGCTTGCCGTTGTCGAGGGCAACCAGCGTGGCGAGGCGGTCGACGTCAGCGACGATGCTGCGCGCGGTAGTCTCGAGAACCTGGGCGCGATGCTCCGCGCCAGCCGAGTCCCAACCAGGCTGCGCAGCCAGCGCCGCGGCAACGGCGGCGTCCACCTGCTCCTCCCCGGTGCAGCGAAGAGTCGCGATGACCTCGCCGGTGCCCGGGTACACGGAGTCGAATGCATCCCCCGTGCCGTCGACGAACTCCCCGCCGACAACTGTTGAGAGGGGCGGGATGCTGGCCGCGGCAAGGCGCGCGGCGAAGTCCACGATCATGGGGGTCCCTTTCCGTTCTAGTTTTTGGCGGGTGTCGCGGGGAAATTGCGGCCGAGGAAGTCGAGCAGGTGCCCGAGGTACTCGTCGGGGCTCTCGGCGAAGCCGTAGTGGCCCGCACCTTCGAGCTCGTGGATCTCGGAGCCCGGCACCATCTCGTGTATTTTTCGCATGCCGGCTACAGGACATGCGGTGTCCTCTGTGCCGGCGAGCAGCAGCGTCGGGACGGTCAGGGCTGCGAGAGCGGGCCTGCCGTCGTAGCCGGCGATGGCACGGATGGAGGAGGCGAGAGTGGCGGTGCTCATGTTCACGATGACCTCGCGCACGTGCTCGACGAGGGGGCCGGATGCGCCCGGGCCCATCATCGAGACCAGCAGCGGCCGCACGTACTCCGCGACGGACATGCCGTTCTCGATCGGCTCGAGCCGCTCGGCCAGATAGCGCTTCTGGTCCTCGGGGGTGCGGGAGGCGAACCCGGCGGAGGCGCTCGAGAGCACCAGTCCGTGGATCGCCGGCTCGGCGTTGGTGGCCAGCGGCGCGATGAGTGCGCCCATGGAGTGCCCCAGTACCACGTTGGTGTCGGTGCCGACCGCCTGTACCAGCGCGCGCAGCGACTCGGCGTAGCCCGCGATGGAGGCGCCGGCAGGTAGTTCGGTGCCGCCGTAGCCCGGCGCGTTCCAGACGACGACGCGGTAGCCGGCGTCGGACACCACCTTGGCCGCGTTGTCGAAGTAGTCGGCGCCGCCGTAGGCGCCGTGCAGCAGGAAGACGGTGGTGCCGCCTTCGCCGTGCACGGTGTGCTGGGGCAGGGATAGGGCGGTGGTCATAGCGTGGCTCCTTGCTGTTGGTGGGCGGTGACGAAGTCGGCAACGGCCGCCGCCACCAGGATTGGCTGCTCGGCGGGCATCATGTGACCGCTGCGCGGGATTTCTTGATACTGTGCGCCGATTGCCTCGGCCATCGCACGCTGCTTCGCGGTAGGGACGACGACGTCGTGGTCGGCGGCGAGGACGAGCTTGGGTACGGCCGCGTCTGCGGTCAGTTCCGTGCGGTCCGGACGCGCTGCGGTCGCCCGCTGATGCGCCGCGTAGCGGCTGGGACCGTACTCGCGAACCCCCACGGCACGGGCGTCCATCAGCGCGGCATCCCCGGCGTTGTCTGGATGATAGGCGCGAGCGGAGGCTGCGTTGGCCAGCTCTTCGTATCCGCCCGCCTCGGTCTGCGCAACCTTCTCGAGCCGCCCGGCCGCGACGGCTTCACTGTCTGCGCCCGTCCCGCTGTTCACCAGCACCAGACCCGCGATCCTCTGGGAGGCCGCTGCCAGCATTGCCAGGGCAACGTAGCCGCCGAAGGAATGGCCGACGACGAAGAATCGCTCGGGTAGATCCGCTAGCAGTGCCGCTGCCAACTCGTCGATGTCCGGGATGGGCGGGCAGTCCAGCGCGTGGCCGGTAAGTCCCGCGGGCAGGGCCCCAATGGCCGGCCGCCAGGTGGACGAGGAATTGTTCAAGCCCGCGATGAAGACGACATCGGTGACACCCTCGCCGCTCATAGTCGGTGCGCCGTTCATGAGAGCGTCGCCGCGAACTCGGCGTTGCCCAGGGGAGAGAACTTGTGCTCCTCGGCGGGAATCATCGCGGGATCGCGGTGCTCGCCGTCGATGCGGTCGCCCTCGACCCAGCAGGCGTGCACGCCCACCGAGATGCGCTCAGGCAGGATGACGCGTGCGATGGGGCCGGCGGCGATGTCGTCGGCGCGCAGGATGATTACTTCGGAGCGGTCCTCGCGCATATCGGTGACGTAGGTCAGCACATAGCCATCGTCCTCGGCTTTGGAGCCGACGGCGCGTGCGACACAGACCTCGCTGCCGTAGCGTCCCTCGCCGTACTCGTAGCGATCGGTGCTCTGCGTGAGCCAGTCGTAGCGCTTGACCCCTGCCATCAGCCACTCGTGAAATACGAACAGTGAGTTGTAGGTGTAGCGGTTCTTCACACCCACATAGTCGTTGCTGATGATCGGGAACTCGGTGACCTCGTCGTCGAGGTTTTGCTCGCGTACCTCGCCGGTGACCATGTTGAACATCCAGCGGTACATGTGGGTATTGGTGGCGTGCTTGTCCAAGTTGCGCTTGATTTTGGCGTATGGGTCGTCGGTGGCGCCCAGCGGCGGTTTGACCGGGTTGTCCCAGACACATGCGTCCTGGATGACCCAGTCGCCGTCCTCATAGCAGTTGGCCAAGTGCATGATCCAGCAGGACGTGGCCTCGAACCACTTGACGTCCTCGGTCCGCCCGAAGCGCGGGATGATGCCGAATCGGGCGGGCACCTCGCGGTGGAACTCCAGCTTGCGGACGCCCGCTTTGAGTGCTTCCTCGTCGAAGAAATAGGGAAGGTCATGCAGCACGGTGTAGTTCTTGGTCATGCCGATGTCGTGCGGCCAGCGCGGGCCGGGCAACTCGATCGGGACGTAGTGGATCAGCTTGTCGATCTTGTTGATCACCCCGTAGTTCATGAACGGGGCCTTCTCCGGGTAGTTGAAGAAGATCATGTCGCCGGTCTCGTTGTCGACCTTGTAGTGCGAGGCAACGCCGTCGGGCACCAGCCGCGCCCAATTCTTGTTGGCACCGAAGGTCTCGAGGGTGTGCGGGCTCAGCGTCCACGGCTCGGAGCCCTGGGACATGCAAGCCATGATCTGCCCGGCGTGCGCGGCGACGTCCGTGCCCGCGTTGTCCTTCATCACGCCCATTGCGCCCCAGCCTCTTCGGGTGTAATCGCTGGGCTGCATGATGCCGGGCCACAGTGCTTTTTGGGCGCCCTGCTCGGCGAGGAAGCCTGTGGTGCGCACGAACTTGTTGCGGTACTCCACCTGGCCATCGTGGAACTTGATGGCATGCAGCATTCCGTCGCCGTCGAACGGGTGGTAGATGCCGGTGGGCGCCATCGCCTGGTTATGAGTGTTGCGGATGTAGATCCCATCGAGGTCGGCCGGGATCTCGCCGATGACCTGCATCTCGTCGCCACTGACCGCGAACTCGCGGCCCTGTGGCCGGAAGGGGCCCTTCAGGAACGGATTGTCCTGGTCATCTTCCTTGGGCAGAGTGACGATGAGAGTGTCGTTGACTTCGTACATGTGCGATGTCCTTTCGCGATTGGCCGGCAGTAGCTGACTTCGAAGATTGCCCAGATCTGGCGGGCACTACTAAAGCCTCTGCTGCGCGCGAGCTTCAGTCGTATTCAGTTATCTGAGAGAGCAATTGGCGGATGACGCCAAAACTGTCAGATGGTGGAGTCGGCTATTCCGCAACGCCTGTGATGCCAGCGGGCAGCCTGGACTGTTGGGTCGGCATGTCGAAGATGTTGTCGACCACGGTGTAGTCCATGTAACCCAGGCGGGCGATGGGCTTCATACGGAGCACATCGAGCTTGCCCTCGTCGGTGATCAACCCATCGGCGACGTGGACACGCGTGACCCTGCCCAGAACGATGTCGACGCTCCCTTCAGGGGTGTCGCCGGGAATGGAGATCGTCTGCAGATAGCGGCACTCGAAGTGGCAGGGGGAGTCCGCAACCAGGGGGATCTCGGAATCGATCGCGTTTTTTGTCGTCAACCCGGCCAGTTCGAACTCGTCTTCATGGGGGAGTGCCGGACGCGACGTCGTCATCACTGCGTCACGAAGATCCCAGGTTGCCATGTTCCAGTTGAACCAGCCGTAATTTTCGGCGTTGGCGACGGTGTCCTTCCGCGCGCCCGTCTCGTTGCGGTTGGCGGCGAACATGACCATCGGAGGGTCCCACGTGACGTTCTGAAATTGACTGTAAGGCGCCAGGTTCGGTACTCCGTCGGAGCTTATCGTCGAAATCCAGCCGATCGGGCGCGGGATACAGCAGCTTTTGAAGGGATTCCAGGGCAGTTCGTGTGACCCGGGGGTCTGTGTCGAGTAGTGCACATGTCACCTCTGAGTGCGGAGTATCGAGAGGCAGGGCGGTTGCCGGTCTCGGGTGGGTCGGGGTCTTCCCTCGCAACAGCCGGAATCTAACAACATTCGGCTTATTGGTTGAACCACTTCAATGTATTGCACGTCACTGGCAGGCGTCAATAGTGACTTGAATCGCGAAAGAACTGAGGGGTTCGATTGTCCATCGAGTTCTTCTGGTTGGCGCACCACGATTTAGCTTCCCAGGCCTCAAGGCTTGTTTAGCCAGGCGGCCTGCCGTCCCGGAGTGTGGGCGTCCGGCCGGTGGGCGGGGGGGTGGACAAGCGTGCGAAGGCTGAAATGTGAGCTAGAGGCTAAAAGGCTTGACTTGTGATGCTAGCCACCTTTATGGTGAAGTGGTTCAACCACCTTAGGTTGCTGGTCAATTGCTACCGAAGCGGAAGCTGAATCGTCCGCCCCGGGTTCGCCGAGTTGGCTGCCTATGCAAGGTGAACCCCGCGCCTGGTCGAGCCTCACGAGGTTTCGGCAGCCATTCCGGCTTGAATCCCGTAGACAACAGCGTCGCCAAGGAGGTCACGTATCGTGCCCGCAGCTCTAGAGCGCACACCCGCGCAGGGTGCCCCCGCCGAAAAAAATGAAGCTTCAGGAGTCGGTGTGCCGCCACCCAAAAGGAAGAAGAAGCACATCGCGCTCTTCGACAGGGGCTGGCCTACACCTGTGGCGATCCTGCTGACGATCTTTCTGTACTGGGTCGCGTCGCTCAACTTCGACTCGTTCGTATTCCCAGGAATACCCCAAGTATGGGATGCGCTCAAGACGATCTTGATCGATGACAGGGCCGACATTGCCACCACCGCAGTGCGCTACCTCGTTGCCTTCGGCGCAGCAATTTTCGCGGGCTGGGGGATCGGCCTGTTCATGGGCGCATATCGCCGGGTCTTCGGCCGGCTGATGGAGTCGATTATTTCGATCATCCAGGCGGTCCCCGCGATTTCGTGGATTCTGCTTTCGGTGTTGTGGATGACCTCGGTCGAGGGCCGCATCGGATTCGTCACCTTCATAATCTCGTTCCCGTTCTTTGTCATCGCCGTGTATGAGGGCATCCGGGACATGGACAAGGACGTTCTCGAGGCTGTCGAACAATTCCGGCCAAGTAAGCTGCAGACTCTGCGAATCCTGTTGTTGCCGCAGTCCATCGTGAGTCTGATGACCGCGATGCGCTCCACGGCAGCCATGACCCTGAAGATCATGGTGCTTGCCGAGCTGCTCGGCGCGAACGACGGCATCGGCCGCGCTATGGGCACCGCGCAAGCCAACTTCAGGCTCGACGTGGTATTCGCGTGGACAGTCATCTTGATCGCGGCCAACTTCATCGTAATCAAACTCATCAGCCTTCTCGAAGGCGTATTGCTGCACTGGCGTTCGGAGGCCGTGGTCCGATGACATACAACGACAACGACAACGACAACGACATCATCGTCGATTTCGACGATGTCCACCACGAGTTCGGCGGCGTCGCTGCCGTGGAGCAGCTCAACCTCAAGGTCCACAAGGGCGAGCGGCTCGCGATCTTGGGACGCACGGGCGCCGGCAAGTCGACGGTGCTGAACCTGCTGATCGGCAACTTGGACCCGACCTCCGGCAGCGTGCGGATCGCCGGGCGAAACCCGTACACCGAGCACCACGAGTTGCGCTCACTGATCGGAATGGCGTTCCAGACCCCTCGGCTGCTGCCGTGGCGCAAGGCCGTCGACAACGTTGCGGTTGGCCAAGAGATACTCAAGGTCGGCAAGTCTAAGCGGCGAGCGCACGCCCGCGAATGGCTCGACAAGATGCATCTGTCCGACTCGTACGACAAGTACCCTGGGCAGCTCTCGGGCGGTATGCGCCAGCGTGTTTCGCTGGCTCGGGCATTCGCGATCGACCCGGCACTGGTGTTGCTGGACGAGAGTTTCAGTGCACTGGACGAGGTCACGGCGCGTTCGTTGCGTGAGGACTTTTGCGCGCTGGCAGATCAGGAGCAGAAGACAGCGTTGATCGTCACACACAACATCGAGGAAGCCTTCGCGATCGCGCACCGGGTAATCGTGTTGGGGCGGCCGGCGAAAATTCTCGCCGAGTACGACACCGCGCGGGAGCCCTCGATCGGCACTACTGAATTCACTGAATTGCGAGGGCAGGTGCGCGAAATGCTCACCTCCACAGCGGGCGGCATCACCGCGCGCGGCTGATCAGCAGGGCCAATACGTCACCCACACTCAATTGATCTCACTGGAGAATCGGATGAATCGAAACAACAAGATCACCAAACGCTTTGCACTGGCCGCTTTGGCAACCACATTGGCGCTGACCGCGAGCGCCTGCGGAAGTAGTTCCGGACCGGAGACCGCGGAGGGTGAAACCGCCAACATCCACCTCGGTTACTACGTCGGCGGAGCACCCTCTCTGACGTCGCAGGGACTGGTGATGTTGGGCGAGGATTCCGCAATGCAGGAAGCACACGGTATCAAGCTCCAAATGGAGGAATACAGCAATCTGTCCACGATGTACACCGACATCGTCCGTGGCCGAATCGACGTCAGCACAGCTGGACCGTCGACAGTCGCGTCGTCTGCTTCTCAGGGTGCTCCGGTTGCGATCGTCGGCAAGATCGCAAACGCTACCAACTCGGCGATGAGTACCGGAAAACCATGGGACGCCGATAATGTCCGGGGAAGCAGAATCGTGACACAGACCAGTTCGAGTAGCTGGAAGTCGGTCGAAGCCTCCATCGCCAACAACCTCGGTCTCCAATCCGGACAGGACTACGAAGTCATCAACTCCGACAGCACCGCAGCCGCCGCCGTTCAAGCAGCCACAGGCAAGGCCGATTACGCGATAGTGCGTGCCGAGCAGATTCTGTTGGCCGAGCAGCAGTTCCCTACGTTGAAGGTGGCGGCCGACGCCAGCGAGCTCGGTATTGTGCCAGGTAAGGCCGATATCGGTTACGTGCTGGAATCGAACACCAACGGCCTCTCCAGCGCGAACGGAGAGAAGCTCACCTCCGCTCTCGCAGAGAAGACTGCATGGATGGAAGCCAACCCGGACGCGGTAGAAGACTTTGCTGTTGCTCGCGGACAGAAACCAGGCGTAGCGCGCGAGTTCCTGGTCTCAGGCATGATTTCCTATGATGTGCAGCCGGTATCGGAGGCGCGCGGCGAGTTGGAAAAGGAGTTCGAGGCGCTGGCGAAAGCCGGCATCATCGAGCAGATGCCACCGGATTCGATTTACGGCTAACGTGTGGTGGGTGCATGGTCTTACGTATCGGAAACGTCCGGTCGTAGCTACAATGGATTGCTGCAACTCCCTTCGTATTCGGGAGTTGCAGCGCCGCTCGCGTAGACCAGTCGAGTTTACTACTTCGGAGCGCTCGTCGATGTCCTTGACCAAGCCTTCCATTGCAAGTTGTGCGCAGAGGTTCATGTTCAACGCCGCAGATAACTGACCAGATAGCTAGTTAGGGTGCTCGATTTATGTCTGACGATTCCAAGGCTGTTCGCAGATCAGTGCACGATCAGGTACGCGATCACTTGCATGACGAGATCCGAAGTGGGCGATACGTGCCAGGAAAGTCGTTGCCGTCGGAGCGTGAGCTTTCCACACGGTTGAACGTATCGAGGAACTCGCTGCGTCAGGCACTGGCATCTCTCGAAGCGATCGGTGTTGTTCAGACCCGCCACGGGTCTGGGGTGTATTTGCGGGCGGCCCCCTCGGACGATGCAGTGGTACGTGTTGCTGACGTACTGCTCAACTCGGACCGATCGTTGGAGAACGTCGTGGAGGCGCGATTGGCGATCGAGCCCTTCATTGCAGGTGTCGCGGCCGAGCGGCACACCGCAGAGAATTTGCGGCTGTTGGAGGAATCGATCGAGACCTCGTACGAGTCGGCGCGCTCGGATGGTTCGCCCCGACGAACGGGTTTTCACACGTGTATTGCAGAGATGTCCGGCAACCCGGTGTTCGGGGGGATAGTGCGCTCGCTGCTGATCGGTTCGCGGGGAGCGCCTCGAATGGCAGCGGCCGACCCGGGACAACGGCAGGTGTGGCTCAACGATCACGAGCATATTTTCGAAGCGGTCGGGGACCGAGACGCGAAGGCTGCGCAGCGGCTGATGACGACGCACTTGACCGGGGTGTTGCGTACTGCGCTCTTGGCGCAGGACCTGAGAACGATAGAAGAGGATGACTCGGCCAGCATAGAAAATTAGCCGGAGCTGGCGCCGAACTCAGCCTCGAGCAGTTCGAGATTTCGAAGCATTGCGTCGGACAACTCCAGAAGTTTGATGATGTCCTCCTCGCCGAATCCGGTGAGGAGGACATTGTTCATCCGGAGTGATGCAGTCAGCATTCGTGCGTGGAGCTCTTGCCCGTCCCGGGTCAGCCGCCAGAGTTTGATGCGGGGATCAGCCGACGACCGCAAAGCGTCCGTGGAGAGGCCGAGAGACCCGAGCGCGTTGAGGGAGCGGCTCACCGCAGCCTTGTCTATTCCCAGCAGTTCGGCGATATACCCCGCGGACACCTCCGGAGACTTTGTGAGCACAACGAGAAGTCGCCAGTCCGTAGCGCCCACACCGAATTCGCGCAAGTAGTACCGCGATGTCAGTTGCCGGTACTTGTTCGCAAGCAGGCCGATGCGCACCATGGGGGCGTGGGTGAGGCTCAACGTCACCTCTGCGCGACCAAGCTCGTCCGAGGTAACCACGGAATCCGTGAACAGCTCGTCGCGTAGAGGCCTCTCGACTCGTGAGTCGTTCGTCGCCGGTGCGTCATCATCCTGGGACTGGAGAGGGTGCATACGCCGATTATCGTCCATAGCTAGGCGCTGACTATCGTGTGTTCGAAGGCGGCTCCGCATTGTTCAAGTTCACCATAAGCTTGTCGAGACCGCGAGGCGATATGGTCTTGGCCCATTGGAAATCCTGGTCCGGGACCATGCTCATATTCGGGAATGTCTTGACGAGCTCTTCGAGCACAATTTCCATTTCCATCCTCGCCAGCTCGGCCCCCATGCAGAAGTGCGCGCCCAAGCCGAAAGAAACATGCATGCTCGGTCGGTTTCGATCGATATCGAACTGTTCGGGTTCATCGAAAATTTCCTCGTCGCGGTTCGCGGAGGCGAGCGCGAGCATGATCGTCGAGTTTTTCGGTATCGGCACACCGGAGATCTCCACGTCGGTGGTGCAGCGGCGTCGCCAAGTGACGAAGGGCGGTGAGTACCGCAGGCTCTCGTCGACGACATTACGGAGGGGGGTCTGGCCCTCGCACACCTGTGCCCACCGCCGTTCGTCGAGCAACAACTCGTAGAGCATGCTGGCGATACCGTTGGTGGTGGTTTCGTGCCCGGCAAGCAAGATGCCGAAGACGAGGTTGACGATCTCGTTGACGGAAATGATGTCGTCGTCACCGTTGCGAATTTTGAGAAGACCGCTGGCGTAATCGTCGCCAGGATTTTCTTGCCTATCTGCGACCAGCGCCTTGCAGTAGTTCCAGTAGTCGAGGAGCTGCTCGCCGGCCCCCTCGGCATCTGCCGGATCGAGGCGCCCCCAAACCATTGCAAATCTGTTGTCGGACCAGTATTTGATCTGTCGGACGTCGATATCCGGCACACCCAGAAGCAAGAAGATCACACGCGCAGGCAGCTCGTAGGCCAGCTCGCCGACCAGGTCGACCTGATCTCTTGCCTTCAACCGGGTAACGTACTCGTCCATGATTGCCCGGATCTGCGGCTCGAGAACGCGGAAACGCCGCGGGCTGAAAAACCGGCTGGCGATTTTGCGAATGCGGGTGTGCTTGGGTGCATCGCAGTTGGCCTGTGTGGGTTCACGCCGATACCCGCCGTCAGCGAGGTACTGCTGTACTGCCTCGGGAAATGGAACAACGGAGTCTTGGGAATTGCTGGCGGAGTAGGTGTCAGGGTCCTTGAACACCGCAACTACGTCTGCGCGCTTGGTGACCACCCAGCAGTCGAGCTCAGGGTTGTAGAAGACCGGCTCTTCGGCACGGGCGCGTCGAAAATGGTCGGCCATGCCGACTTGCTCGAATGGCTGATACTCCTCACCTATCGACGAATAGGGGCACTTTTGGGCGCTCATCATCTTCGGACTCCTAAGCGGGTTATGTGAGGAGGGATGCCACCGGGCTCGATTGTGGCGCTCACCACAGCGTACGAATAGATCGATGACATGTCAACGACATGTAAGTCAATGGCGGCCGACCCAGGTAGATGGTTCCCATCTCTGCCAGGATCAAGTGAGACTTGCAGCGAACGAAGTGAACACCCTGAGGGCATGACTGGAGCATCACTGACGAGCGGCTCAAAGCCCGTACCACCACCTCGAGACGAGCCGATCAACCCCGCGCCGAAAGCAACCCGACGCACCTTCACCGCCGAACCCTGAGTAGCCCTTACCTGACGGGTCGGTTCGGCGTAACGTCAGCGATGCCCAACCTGACGCCGCAGGGAGGGCTGCAACGGTGATCCGCACTACTGGTCATGACCGACCTGGGTGAACACTGCCGCGGAACGTTCAGAAGCGATGCGCCGCTACGCGATGCTCGAACTGCACTGGACCGGCGGTGTTCCACTCGCACGCGCCGTCCGAGACACTCCGATCCACGAACGCGCCGCCCGGCGCTGGCTCACCCGACTACCGCGCTGGCGGTCTCGACCGCAGCGGCACGAAACCTGCCGACCGCTCTCGTACAGCGCGGTCGCGCGGTCATCGATGCGATGGGATCCCGCGGCTCTGATTCTCGCTAGGGAAGGCGCGAGCGCACCGCGCGACAAATACGGGCTGGTCTACCGCAGACAAAGCGAAACCTCGAACCAAATCTGGCAGGTCGCTCACACCGAACTCGACATCGAAGCCCTCGGCTACATCGTCGGACTCGGCGCGCCCCCGCCCCTATCGACGTCCCTCGCACTACGACAAGCGATCTGGACGAAAGCAGACCCCACCGGCCGATGTGCGGAATCCCCGGCATCCTCTACGTCGACCACGGCAGCGACTTCAACAATAGCTACCTCGCCCAGGTCGCCTCCGACCTGACATTGCAGATCGTGCACTCGACCATCGCCAGCCCGCAAGGTCGCGGCAAGATTGAACGCTTCTTCGGCACCGTCACACCGAACTACTGTCTGAGTTCCCCGGTCCTCAACCGCCACGTCACCGCACCGACCTCGACCCTCGCGGACTTCGACCGAGCCCTGCGGCACTTCATCGTCGACACCCACCACCGCCGACGGCACTCCGAAATCGGTACCAGCCCCCACGAGCGTTGGCTCGCCGACCGTTGGCTCCCGCGCATGCCCGCGGACCTCACCGAACTCGACCTCTTGCTCGTCTACGTCGCAAAACCGTGCATCGTGCACCGCGACGGCATCCACTTCCAGGGATTGCGCTACCTCAACCCCACTCCTGGCCGCCTACGTACGAGAACTTGTCACCATCCACTACGACTCCCGCGACATCACCGAAATCGGGTCTTTCACCACGGCCACTTCCTGTGCAAAGCAATCAACCCCGGATACATCGGCGACACTGTCACCCTCAAAGACATCGACGCCGACCGCCCTGCGTGTCAGGGTGAGGTGAGTCCAGTGGTTCATAGCAACCCGGCCTGATGCAGGGGCGAGATACGGATCGACACACACCATGACGATTACCACCACCATGCCGATCAGCGGCGACAATGAACGGATGGATCCAGCACATCCGAGAGCAGACGGACCACGACGGCGACGCACGTTCACCGCAGCGGAGAAATCAGAGCACGTGCGCGCGTATGAGCAGGCCTGCGAGAGCGGCGACGGTGGGGCATACCTACGCCGCGAGGGACTGTATTCGTCGTTGATCAGCGAATGGCGCAAACACCGCGACGCCGGTGTGCTCGCCGGAAAGAAGCCCGGCGAGAAGGTCGGCAAGCTCACCGCCGAGCAAGCCGAGATCGCACGACTGACCCGCGAACTGACCCGCGCGAACAAGCGGTTGAATACTACCGAAGCTGCACTGGATATCATGGGAAAAGCACACGCGCTCTTGGCAAGTCTCTCCGAGAGCGCGGATTCGGACGAGAAGAACAACAAGCGATGACCTCCGCCTACACCGACCTCACCGATATCGAAATCGGGACACGTCAGGCGAGCGCCCTCACCGGGCTGCACCGCTCGACGGCGATACGCCGCCGTGCCGCCGTCGAGCGGTGCAGTGATCGGCCCAGTCGCCTCTCAGAGTGAGGACGCGTTCACGGCGTTGCGACGAACCGGTAGCGTTGATGGCCGTCACCGTGAGTCGATTGGATTGGTCCGGTGGGCAATTCGGCCGCTGCTTCGGCGGCCGGTCGAGCTCTCGCAGTCATGTGGTTGGCATGACCCGCATACCTCCCCACGTTTCGAGCAACGTGATCTGCGGGGGCTGGGCGATGTAGCAGGTTCCGTGATCGCCGGCGAGGTCGAATCGGCCGTATCCGGCGTTGGCTAACCACAGCGGGCCGCGGCCGGTGCTGTGGCGTTGGAAGACCCGGGTGCCGGCCACAATGCGAAGCGCGGTGGGACTCCTAGCTGGTGCGGTGGGGGAGGCGCGAGTAGACGCAGTAAAGCGCGGCAACGATGCACTCATGCGCAGACGGTCGGTGGCGGCGCGGGCGAGATCGAGCAGCTTGCTGTCGGTGTCACGACGTTGTCACAACTTGTGGCGGCCACGCCAGGTTCGGCGGTGACAAGGGCCGTCGATGACGGCTGCGTGCTGATTCTGGACGCGTGGGGAAGGGAGTGGATGCGCACTTCTTAGTAAATCAGCAGTTTCGCCTTGTGTGCGCGCACTTGAGTCTGGCGAAGTGGTGCAGCGACTTTCGTGGATATTGAGTTCAAGGTTTCTGGCTATTAGCCAGAATTTCTGTCGGTTCCTGCATCTACTTGGATTGACGAGGCACTGGGTGGACGGCACGGGCCCGGTCGGTGACATGCACGCACACTCGCCGCATTGGAAGGCGTGGCACTCGGTGCGGTCAAGTGCGCCGATTTCGGCGTTCGGCAGTGTCACGAGGGTGTCACAAGTGGTTCCGGTTGACCTTGGCTTGCTACGACCGGGGATGGACTGTTTGTGCTGGTGGAGTTGCGGTAGTGGTCCCAGGTGGACCCACAACAGGCCGTCGCATCTAGCTGGGGGTCAAGGGGTCGCAGGTTCAATTCCTGTCAGCCCGACAGTACATCGAGAACAATGGCGGTTCCGGAGAAATCCGGGGGTCGCCTTTTTGCTCGAATAGGTGTCTCGGTGTCACAACTCGATCGAAACCTCTGCTCTGAATCCATATGGACTCGAGTGTCAGCCGCCCTCGACTCCGATATTTGCGGGTTTGCGGAGGGTGGCATTGAAGTTTCAGGACGGCTGTGGCCGCTTGCTGGCAGTCCGGTTACCACCCACAGCACTACCTTCTTCCATGCCCGCGATCGCTACATGCGGGCTCGGAGGTGCGCAGGTACATCCATGCGGGCGCCCTGACCCACCGCCGTCGGGTCCGACTGCCGACGCCATTGCAGGCACGCCGGGGACCGGAAGATTTCCCGGCGTGCCTGCTACGACGCTCCCCGGCTTCGGCGCCGGGGCGCAGCAGGCATCCTCGAACTCCGGTGCAGGTGCGACAGTGATGTTGAGGGTGCCCGAATCCGTGGGCGGCGGGAGGAACCCGTGCAACGGCGTGGTGCGGGCAGCCCGAACTGCATTGGCGATCACAAGAACTTCGGCAAGCTCGTGGACGAGGACCACGGTGGCCAAGCCGAGGACACCGGTAGCCGCCAGTGGGACGAGTATTCCGATGATCGCGATCGACAGGGCGATGTTCTGGACCATGATGCGCCGTGCATGCCGAGCGTGGGCCAATACCTGGGGCAGGTGCCGTAAGTCCTCACCCATGAGGGCGACGTCGGCGGTCTCGATGGCGACATCGGTTCCCATCGCGCCCATAGCGATGCCGATATCGGCGGTCGCCAAGGCGGGAGCGTCGTTGACCCCGTCACCGACCATGGCAATTTTGCGTCCGGCTGCGATGTCGGTCAGTAGCGCAGCCTTTTCCTCGGGCAACAGGTCCGCGTGGACGGTGTTGATGCCAGCTTGCGCGGCCAGAGCCCGCGCGGTGAGCGCGTTGTCGCCGGTGAGCATTGCGGTGTCGATCCCGAGGGCGGTGAGTTGGCGGATGGCGTCGGCTGCCTCGGGCCGGAGTTCGTCGCGGACAGCGATCGCGGCGATCAGAACTCCTGCGCGTTCGACGAGTACGACTGTGGCACCGGCGCTCTGCAGGCGGGCGATATCTGCGCTGAATATGTCGGTGTCGAACCAGCTCGGTTTTCCGAGCCTGATCGTGGCACTGTCGAGGGTGCCGGTCAGGCCATATCCGGGGATTGCGGTGACATCGTCGGCTGCCGTGACGGTCGATACGGAGGCGAGGATGGCGCGGGCGAGTGGATGCTCACTGCGCGCTTCGAGAGCAGCGGCGGCGGCTAGCGCGTCTGCTCGGCTGATGCCCGCGGCGGTGACGACGTCGACGACCTCGGGTGTGCCTGCGGTGAGGGTGCCGGTCTTGTCCAACGCGACGACGCGGATGCGGCCCAGTTCTTCCACTGCGGCACCGCCTTTGACCAACGCCCCGTTGCGGCTGGCTGCGCCGATGGCGGCGACGACCGACAACGGTACGGAGATGGCCAGCGCGCACGGTGATGCCGCGACCAGCACCACCAGTGCTCGTTCGAGCCACAGCATGGGGTCACCGAACATCGCGCCCACGCCGGCGACGAGAGCAGCGAGAATCATGATCGACGGTACGAGTGGACGGGCAATGCGGTCCGCGAGCCGCTGCCCGGATCCTTTTCGGTCCTGAGCTTGCTCGACGATGTGGACGATTCGGGCCAGGGAGCTGTCCGATGCGAGCGCGGTGACGATCATCTCGATGGCGCCGCCGCCGTTGATGGCACCGGCATGCACCTCGTCATCGATACCGGCTTCGATGGGGAGTGATTCGCCGGTGATCGCGGACAGGTCCAGGTTCGTCGACCCGAGGGAAATGGTTCCATCGGTCGCTGCGCGTTCACCGGGCCGCAGCAGCATGGTGTCCCCGATAGCGATGTCGTCGGGGGAGATGGCCGATTCGGTACCGCCTCGGATGACCGACGCTGTCGGCGGTACCAAGGACAGCAGGGCACGTAGTCCGCGGCGTGTCTTGTTTACCGCGTATTCCTCTAGTCCTTCGGCGATGGAGAACAGGATACCGAGCATCGCAGCTTCCGGGATCTGTCCCAAGGCGATGGCTCCGACAAGCGCGATCGTCATCAGCGTTCCGACGCCGATGCGGCCGTGTCGAAGGTTCTTCAGCGCCGAGGGGGCGAAGGTCGCAGCGGCGATGGCGGCGGCGATTAGTCCGCCGACGGTGGCAACTGTCTCGTCGCTCGTTCGGCCGATCGACCACGACACGGCGAGGATGATCGCGGCCGCAGCGGCGAGTTGCAATTCGCGGACTTGCCACAACCTCGGGGCCGTGTCGTTGACGGCATGACCGTGGTCGACGGCGTTTGCGGACGGTGGTGTGGAGGTGGGTCCGCAGCATGCATCAGCCATGCTCGACCCCGTTCGGCTCGATGGAGTAGGCGAGGGACAGTGGTTCGGTCAGGGCCGAGAGCAGTCGCGAGCCGCGATCGGTGAGCGAGTACATGACCAACTTCCCGGCTCGGGTCGATTCCACGGTGTCGGCAGCTTTGAGCTTCCGAAGATGGTGCGAGACGAGTTTCTGGCTCCTTCCGACGATCCAGGCGATGTCGCATCCGCACATTTGGCCGCCGCTGCTGAGCGCGAGCGCGATGGTCAATCGTGTGGGGTCGCCGAGCGCGCGCGCAGCGTCGGCGAGTCGTTCGACGTCGCCTATGCCTGGAAGCAAGGCGCGGACGCTTTCGGCGTGGGGGAGGTCCATGCAGAGCAGATCGCACGAATCGAGAGGTTCCAAGGACATGGACACAATCTAACAACCATACGATCGATGCGGAAGACGTCAGCTAACATTCGTACGATTGTTAGTGTGTTGCTGGTTTGAATCGGCCAACATCGAGTCCACCAGTCAGTCGGAACGAATCGAGAAGGTATTTGAATGAGCCGAACGTTGAAGATTTCGTTGTCGCTGGTGGTCGTGTTCGCCGCCGCGTTGACTTTTCTGCTGGTGTTGGACAGGCCACGGTCCCCGGATGAGGTGGCCACTGAGCAGGCCACGGCCGACCCTGCCTCGATTGCGGTGCGCGAGAACAGTCACCGGTTGAACTCTGTACCCGACGGCCGGGTCACGTTCGTGGAGTTCCTCGACTTCGAGTGCGAGGCCTGCAGGTCGGTTTACCCGGCGATCGAACAATTGCGTGAAGACTATGGCGACCGGGTGACGTTCGTGGTCCGCTACTTTCCTATCGCCTCCCACTTCAATGCCGAACGTGCCGCACGAGCTGTCGAAGCTGCAGCCCAGCAGGGCCGGTTCGAGGCGATGTATCAGCGCATGTACGAGACGCAGGCGCAGTGGGGAGAACAGCAGACTCCGCAGGACGATCTGTTCCGAAGTTTCGCAGTCGACCAGGGACTCGACATGAGTGCGTTCGACGCCGCCTACACCGATCCGGCGACGCTCGAGCGCATTCAGACCGACGTCGCGGACGGGTTGGCGCTCGGCGTGCAGGGCACACCGACGTTCTTCCTCAACGGCGTCAAGATCGAACCGACCACGTACGGAGACCTCGCTGATGCCCTCGACGCTGCGCTTGGCTGACCTCGCGGCCGCCAGGCCTCTGAAGGGCAGACCGTTCGACCGGAGCCTGCCCTGGCTACTACTGGCGGGCGGCCTGACCGGACTGTGTGCAGCGTTCGTGCTCACGGTGGAGAAGTTCGCTCTCGCGCTCGACCCCGGCTACGCCCCGACCTGCAGCATCAACCCGGTACTCAACTGCGGATCGGTGATGGCCACCCCGCAGGCGTCAACGTTCGGATTCCCCAATTCCCTCCTCGGAATCGGGGGCTTCGCCGTCGTAGCCGCAGTCGGTGCTGCGCTTCTCGCTGGTGCGGCGTTCGATCGATGGTTCTGGGTTGCAGCGCAAGTCGGCGTCACCGTTGCCGTGGTATTCGTGCACTGGCTCATCCTGCAGTCGCTGTACGAGATCGGTGCATTGTGTCCGTACTGCATGGCTGTGTGGGCGGTCACCGCACCGATCTTCTGGTACGTCACCCTGCGAAATCTTGACTGTGTCAGGTCGAAACCCGTTCTCCGACGATGGATCGAGTTGTCGATACGTAATCACTCCGTTCCGCTGACCGTGTGGTTTCTCGCAGTGATCGCCTTGATCGCGCAGCGCTTTTGGCCTTACTGGTCCACGCTGCTATGAGCCGAACGTGGACGCTTGCACCTCGGCCGCGGCACTCTCGGTACATAAGGTCTCGATCGTGAGGCGCGGCTGGCCGATCCTGATGCTCGCGCTTGTGGCTTTATCGATCGCTGAAGAACCCGAGGCGATCCGGGTCATCGGAATCGCCGTCGAGGCGCGACCCGACGACGAGGCCGCGCTGCTGACTCAACTGGGCATTCGGTACCCGAACTACATCGACGACGGCGCCGTCCGGGACGCTCTCTCTGCTCCGTCGGTCCTGCCCTTGAGCTTCATCCTCAGTCCAGACGGGGGCATCGCACGTGTCACCGACGCTGCGGTTTTCGATCCGACAAAGCAGATCTGCACTGCAGAAATGGATTTCGCTTCATGAGAGTTCGCCGCCCTGTGTGGGCACGTACAGCGAAACAGGGCAGGCGGCCTGCCGCGTTAGCGGCATCGGTCCTTGCTGTTGTCCTTCTGGTTTCCGGATGTTCCGCCGGCGCAGACGCCACGTCATCTGGAGGTAGTTTCGACTTCGTGGCACCCGGCGGTCGAACCGACATTTTCTACGATCCTCCCGAAACACGCGGAATCATAGGCGAACTCGCGGGACCTGACCTGATGGAGGAAGGCAAGAACACCGCTCTGTCGGATTACGGCGGTGACGTCGTCGTGATCAATCTCTGGGGCCAATGGTGCGGCCCCTGCCGCGGCGAAGCCGACGATCTCGAAGAAGTCTTCGAAAGCACCAAAGACAGCGGAGTGCAGTTCCTCGGCATCAACGTTCGAGATCCACAGAAAGACAAGGCCCAAGACTTCGTTGTCGATAACAACGTCTCCTACCCCTCGATCTACGACCCCGCGATGCGGACGCTGATCGCCCTCGGTGGGAACTACCCGACCAGCGTGATTCCCTCGACGCTGGTACTCGATCGAGAGCACCGGGTAGCGGCGGTCTTCATGCGTGCCCTTCTCACCGAGGATCTCCTCCCTGTCGTCGAACGGATAGCAGCCGAATGACCAGTCTTCTTGCCCAAGGCGTCGGCTCGACGTTCCAGAATGCGGCATCGAGCGGACCACTGGTTCTGGCGATCGCCGCATGTATGCTCGCAGGTTTGGTCTCGTTCGCATCACCGTGCGTGGTGCCCCTGGTTCCGGGTTACCTGTCGTACCTGGCGGGCATCGTTGGCGCCGACGCTCAGCCGCTCGGCGCCTCGACCAGTGGAGCGCCCCCGAAGCTGGCAAGCCGCTGGCGTGTGGCCGGCGCCGCGTCATTGTTCGTAGCTGGCTTCACAGTCGTTTTCGTCCTCGCCACCGCCTCGATCTTCGGGGTAATCGGCACCCTGCGCATCAACGAACAGGTGCTCCAACGCGTTGGCGGTGTCATTACGATCATCATGGGCTTGACGTTCATCGGGTTCATTCCCGCATTCCAACGCGACACTCGATTCGCGCCGCAACGCATCTCGTCTATTGCTGGAGCGCCGCTGCTCGGTGGCGTGTTCGCGCTCGGATGGACGCCGTGCCTCGGCCCCACCCTCGCCGGAGTGCTGTCCGTTGCTGCCGGCACCGAAGGCGCGACGGCAGCGCGCGGCGTCACCCTCATCATCGCCTACTGCCTTGGGCTTGGTCTACCGTTCGTGGTCCTGGCGTTCGGCTCGAGTTCGGCGATGCGCGGCGTCGGCTGGCTACGAAGGAATTCGCAGAAGATGAAGGTAGCGGGCGGCATCATCATGATCGCCGTCGGAGTCGCGTTGCTGACAGGAGCGTGGGGGCTGTTCATCGCCTGGATACGCAATGAATTCGTCAGTGCAGTCGTGTTGCCAATCTGAGGCGAGCGCTGCGCGGATCCGTACCCTGCGTTGTAGAGTTCGGCCTTCCGAACCATATTTCATGATCAAGGCCGGACGTAGGCTGCGTAGCGTGCATACCGAGCGGCAGTCACCCGGTTCCCATCATCTGCCGCTTCCGTTTGCGGCGGTGGGTACCAGCGCCTTCCTGCCGTTGTTGCGGCGCTCCGCGGCCCCGCGCATAGTCAACCAGGGCTGCGGGCAGGAAATCTCGGCGCCGAATATGTGCTTCAGCGCGATCCGGCGAGGGCGTGCGTAGAGCTGGAGTGCGATGTTTGGTGACCAGAGTAAGTACTGTTCTTACGGTCCGAACCGTATTCGGTTCTCGTCGGCCACACCGGCAAAGGACAGCGGCAGCCCCGCAATGGACACAAATTTGGTGCCGTTGCATAGATTAGGCGTCGGTTTCCCGCGACCGACTCGATCGCCGCCCGTTCCGAGGCGTGTCCGAGCTGGACTTGCGCGACTATCCGCACCGCACATTCACGCAACTAAGGTGGGCACCACCTCTGCGAGCCTGGGGACATGGCTCCGTCCTTCTCCAAAGAACGAAACCTCCGGACATGACTGGGTGATTCATACAGGTTATAGATCACTGACTTGGTTCAGCACGCGTCGTGAAATTCGGCTTCGGAGACCACCTGTGACGACGCGGTGAGGACATGCCCTGGCAGCAGAGCGTCCACCTCGTTCTGTGTTGCCGAGACCTGGGCTGCTTGGGCGTTCTCGCCTTCCCGGGAGGCAATGACGATGAACAGTGAATCGGGGTCCTCCGAAAGTACGACTGCAGCATCCGCAGCCCACGGGTCGGCGGGTGCAGTCAGTGGCACTTCGATTCGTCCCGATTGGGGGCTCGATGCTCGAAGTTCGCCGAGGGTCGGATTCACCTCGTTATCGGCCAGTCCCTGGCGGCCGGCGTAGATTCCGATGGAATCGACACTGCCGCGGCATGCGTCGACCAGAACCAGCACCGAGCCGTCCGCGTCGCGTGCCAGTGCGGTCCTACCGACGATGTCCGTGTCTATGGCGTTGCCGCATCCGCTCGCCGATGCTGCCACAACGAGGGTTCCGATAATCATTCGTGAGCGCATGACTCACCTGCCCGTCGTACGGCCCTGATGGTTGACGAAGGTTGCTCGCCAACGGTTCTCGGCAGCTACCTCTTCGATCTCGGAAGTGGTCAGACCGTGTGAGGAGAAGGATTCGATCTCGGTCCTGGTCAACGGCCATGGAGGCCCGTCGACATCGACGCCTTCCTCGCGGATTCCGGAGACGACCAGCAGCGTTCCGCCGGCCGACACGGTCGAGGCAATCGCAGTGATGGCGTCGGACCGCACCCACAGCGGCATCGACTGAACCGTGATCGATTCGATCACCACGTCGAATGCTCCCCGCCACTGCGTCGGCATCGCAAGAACATCGGCAACCTTGTAGTTCACCGCCGACTGGGGGAAACGCTTCCGCGCAGCCTCGATGGCGGTGGGGGAGACATCGAATGCTGTTGTCTCGTAACCGAGGGACGCGATGAATTCGGAATCCGTCCCGTACCCACATCCGACCACGAGGGCAGTGCGTCCGCCTTCGGCACGGCTCTGCGCCCATTGCACGATCAGCGGATTGGGTTCCTCGCGATGCCATGGAACGACGGCGTTACCGTCGGCCGCTTCGCGGTAGAGCTTGTCGAACCAGCCTGTCGGGTCTCCTTGTTCGATCGACTCTGTGGCAAGTCGCTGGTCGTCTGCACTGTTCATGAAGGGTCTGGCACCTCTCGTCGGGACGCGTTCGATCATTATGCCGGGAATGAGTCCCACCTCAGGTGCGCCCGGCTTTCAGGATGCGGGGGCGTGCCACGCCGTGGCACTGTGCAGTCATGACCGAACCACTTTCGCAGCCGATGACATCGCAGCATGTGACGTTGATGATGGACCACGGCCAGTTCTACCTGCGTGGAGGCTTGGGCGAC
The DNA here is from genome assembly GCF_030063405.1 of Rhodococcus sp. H29-C3. Lineage (NCBI taxonomy): Bacteria > Bacillati > Actinomycetota > Actinomycetes > Mycobacteriales > Nocardiaceae > Rhodococcus > Rhodococcus sp. H29-C3. Next base: position 64,111 of record NZ_JASITC010000007.1, read on the forward strand.
GAGGAGAACGAGTTCCCGCTTCTCGAATACGCTCTTGCAGCGCAACCGAACTCGGGTGACGGCCTCACGATGGTGGTGCTGAACCCGCATCAGAACAACTTCGAAATGCCTATTGCTGTCGAATTGTTCGATGCACGTCCTCCCAGCGACGACGATGAGTGGCAGCAGATATGTGAGGATCGCCTCGAGGTGGGACCCGAGGGTGTGGTGCAGATCGACTCGACCACCATGAGTCCGGTCGATTGCGCGGTGCCGCCTGGTAAGTACCTGGTGCAGGTGGTGGGCCGCGGATTCGTCAATTACGGATGGCCAGGTGAGACCACGCCGGGCGATACTTGGCGAATTCGGCTCTGGCCTGACGACGGCACGGCTACGCGACCAGCGATCCAGTGGAACATGCCCGGGTACGGCGTGCCGGAGAATGCCGAGCTGATGTCCGAGCCCGTTCCGTACGGCAACGAGGAGCCGAGTTGGATCACCGTCTTTCATGAGGACGGGAGCACGGAGATGGTGGAGCGAGTGGACCTCGAACAGCGACGTCTGGCTCGGTCGGAGCCGATCGAGCAGGTCGCGGGTTTCAACGGCGGCCAGACGCTCGCCGAGTTCGACCGCGACCTCGTAGTCGGACTCCTCGCTACCGACGCCGCGACCGCGCGCCGCATCGCGGTGTACTGCGCGAAAGCGGCATGCGTCCACGCTGGACTGGCAGACCTGCCGTGGGTGCGGCCGGCGCTCGATGCACTGGCCGAGAACCGAACTCCTCCGGCACCATTCGCAGACATCGCGCAGATCAACGATGCGTTTGCGCCGCTTTTCGCGGATCTCGCGGGTGGAGGTGCCACGACGTCTTCGAGCGCGACAGTCGTCAGTGGTCGACCGAGGACTCCGTTCGACGGTAGAGGCGAACCCCGGTTCATGACCATTCCTACGTTGTTCAGCGCGCAGGACCCGGATCCGCACAGGGCTGCGATCGAGACAATTGTCCACGCTTCGCATGCGTACGGTTTACAGACCCCGGCTCTCTACGCGGCACTCCGCGAGGCATTCCCTGAACTGGTGGGATAAGTCGGTCCCGGTTCGCGTCGGGATACCGGCTATGTTGCGGTGACTGTCTCGCTCAGCTCCTGCTTGACCGCCGCTGGTGCCATGCACACGAAGGCCAGGTTGTTGCCGTCGGGATCTTCCAGGTCGCGGTCGTACATGAAACCGTGATCCTGGGCAGGCCGAGGTTCGGAACCTCCGGCGCGCAGACCCGCCTGGACGACAGTGTCAACGGCGTCCCTCGAGCCGAGGGCCAGCGCAATCTGCACTTGCGCGCTCTTGGCTGGGTCGGCGACAGGTTTGTCGGTGAACTCGGCGAAAAACTCACGGGTCAGGAGCATGAACTGTAGATCGTGGTCCCACACCAGGCAGGCGACTTTACTGTCGGTGAGGAGCGGATCGATTGTCGCGCCGATAGCGGTGTAGAAGGTCTTGCTACGTTCGAGGTCTGCGGTCGGGAAACTTACGGAGATCTTTGCGGGCATAGCGGTCACACTTCCTTGGTTGCGGTACCCGGTTCGTCGGGATACAGCGTGTAGACGAGTAGTCGGATCGAAACTCATCGGCCACAAGGAACTGCCGTTTACAAGCCCGCACATGATCGACGCGCTGAGCCCGAGCCAACAGCTGCATGGATGTGCCCGATCGCGAGGCTCGACATGAACGGGCAGGACCACCGAGGAGCGTTGCGGGCCGCAATAAGGGAGTCTGATATCGAGGCGTGATCGCCTTTCGGCGTCTGAGAACCCTTGTGGGCATTGGTGTGTAGGTTGGCGATACAGATTCATTCGAACTAGCGACCTTGCAGATCGCTTGATGAGCGCTATTTTCCACCGCTCACCAGTGGGGTGAGAATGCCGATGACGCCAGCACACAACAGTTCTACCAGGCGTCGGTACACACGGTCGGGGTCCGCGCCGGCCGGATAACCTTCTTGCGCTTCGAGGACACAGAACCCGTGCAGAGCGCTGCGCAGGGACCATGCTGCTTGTTCGGAATCATCCGCGCTCAATCCATAGCCGGCAATGACGCGATTGATGACGTCGACAACCTCGCCGACGGCGTCCACGAGGTCGGCGTGCGGGGCGGTGGGGTAGCGGTCGGTAATGGCATACAGCCCGGGGTGTGAACGGACGAAATTACGCCACGCGTCGGCGAGTGCGATGACGGCGTCGTCCTTGGCGAGCCCGACGGCGGCTGCGCGGAGGTCCTCTGCCAGCATCTGTCGCGCGAGCAGGCTTAGTTGATGCTGGACGTCGTCGACACCGTCTACATGCTTGTACAAAGCTGACTGTCGCACGTCGAGGGTGTCGGCGAGTCGACTGAGGACCAAGGCGTCGGGCCCGTGACTGTCCACGAGTTCGGCGGCGGCGGTGATGATGCGTTCGCGGGTGACCGGGATTCTCATGTGAACATCTTCCCTTGTGGGAACGCGGCGATACGAAAGTGATAGCGTATCACCATGAGTGATGCTCCATCCCTAGGTGTCGTTCGCGATGCAACTCGCGATGCTCGACGTCGCCGAGATCTGCAGGTAGTTGTGACGGGCGCTTGCATCCTGGGAATGACCTCGATCCTGTACGACTTGTCCGGGGTCTCGCCCGCGACCGGTGCGTTCTTTCGGTGTCTGTACGCCTTGATCCCGCTCGTGATCGTCGTCCTCGTGCAACGACGTCGCCCGCAAGCTCATCCGACTCCCGGTCGGTGGGTGACCAAAGCCGTCGTCGCGGGTGTGTTCCTGGGTATCGACCTGGTGCTCTGGCATGAGGCGATCCACTCGATCGGCGCCGGACTGTCGACGGTTCTGCTGAACCTGCAGGTCGTGTTCGTGGCTATCCTTGGGTACGTGGTCCTGCGTCAGCGCATCACTAGGGCACTACTGACGAGTATGCCGCTGCTCTTTGTCGGCGTCGCGCTTGTTGCGGGAATGAGTACCTCGTTGACTGGAGCCAATCCGACGGTAGGTGCTTCCTTCGCGATCATTGCAGCAGGAGCCTATGCCGTGTACATCTTCATGATGGGCTTGGCGACGCGTGCTGCCGGTAGGACTGGTCTGCCGATGCTGGTCTCCACTGCGGCCACCGGTGTGACGGCCGGATTGTTCGGCGTGGTCACCGGAACTCTTGATCTTGCACCACCTTTGGCGGCGCAAGGTTGGCTCATTTTGTTGGCCTTGGTATCTCAGGTAGTGGGCTGGCTTTTGGTAGCGAGTGCCAGCCAACGGTTGCCGGCGGGAAATATCGCAGCCAGCCTGGTGCTGCAATCAGCGTCGGCGCTGCTGTTCGGTGCCGTCCTGCTTTCTCAAATCCCCAGCATTGTGCAGATTGTGGGTGCGGTGCTGATTCTTGCCGGAGTGGTTGTCGCGACGCGCCAGCCTGTAGTGAAATTACCGACGCGTGATGTCGGCAGACGAATGGAGATCAAAGCATGACCGTCGCGGCCGACCGTATCTACATCAATGGTGACATCAGAACAATGGACGGTGCTTCTGTCGCCGCACCGACGGCACTGTTCACCAAGGGCGGCAGGTTTGTCGCGGTCGGATCCGACGCCGAGATCACAGCGTTGGGGGGGCCCGACATTCAGGTAGTGGATTTGGCTGGGGCAGTGGTTGTTCCGGGATTCATCGAGACACATCTGCACCCGATCATGTGGGGCATGTGGCTCAGTAACGTCAATGCGACGACCGGTGCGTGCCCCACGATCGAGGAGGTCATCGCCGCGCTGGGTGAGCGGGCGGCGACAACACCGGCCGGTGAGGTTGTCCAGGCGTGGGGATTCGACGACAGCCTGGTGGCCGAAGATCGGGGATTGACGACGGCTGATCTCGACCGGGCATCGGTCCAGCATCCGATCATGGTGCGTCACTTGTCTGGCCACGGCGTCTATGTCAACTCTGTGGCCCTGGAGATGTGCGGTATCGATGCTACGACGGTCGATCCGGAGGGCGGAGTCATCGTTCGTGGGGCTGACGGTGTTCCGACCGGCGAGTTGTGTGAAGTGCCGGCAATGTCCCTGGTGTACAAACTGACCCCGGCCGTCGACCACAAAGCTTCGAGTCTCGCTCTCTTGCGCGCTCAGGAAGTGATGGCCTCGGTGGGTGTGACGAGCTTCCACGACATGTTCGTGACGAAAGAGATGTACGGCACTTACCGTGAACTCGAAGAGACCGGCGAACTGCGACTGCGGGCGCGCCTGTACCTCGGACACGGTGTCCACGATCAGCTGGGCGAAACTCCCGAACCGACCGCCTTGGTGAATGTGGGAGGGGTCAAGCTGATTTCGGATGGTTCGATTCAGCTGCATACCGCAGCATTGACCGAGCCTTACCACGATCTGGGTGGATGCCATTGCGGCGGAATGGCAATTCCGTCGGGTTCGCTCGATGCACTGGTGAACGAACATCATGCCGCAGGGCGCCAGCTTGCAATTCACACCAACGGCGATCAGGCCATCGATTTTGCGCTCGACGCTATTGCGGCGGCTCAGGCTGCGCACCCTGAAACCGGAATTATGCATCGCCTCGAACACGTGCAGACTTTGCGCGACGATCAGATCGAACGAATGGCCGAGCTAGGCGTTGTCGCATCCATTTTCGTCAATCATGTTTACTACTGGGGCGATCGACACCGCGATCGGTTCCTGGGACAGCGGCGCGGTGAGCGGATCAGCCCGGTTGCGTCGGTAGTGGCGGCCGGCCTTCCTTTTGCTTTGCATTGTGATTGCCCGGTGACCCCGGTCAATCCGCTTTTCACTATGAATACCGCCGTACATCGGGTGACCCGTGAGGGTCACGTTCTGGGCGCCGAGCAACGGGTGAGCGCCGACGTTGCGTTGTCCGGCTACACAAGTGCTGCTGCGCAAATTACCGGCGAAGCCGCTGACAAGGGCCGGATAGCCGTTGGTCTGTTGGCAGATTTTGTGGTGCTCGACGGCGATCCATTGGAGGACGGCCCGGTCGATCTGTCGGCACTGAAGGTTCTCCGCACCGTTGTCGGAGGTGAGACGGTCTTCGAGGATGTGTAGGCCCATTGCACAGTGATCCTGTGTCGATCGAATGCTCAGGGGATGGGTGTTGGAGTCAGATCGTTTCCTGGTCCGATCACGGCGCAGTTATTCGTGGGTGCGGCGCCGGCGAAGCGTTCAGTGAGAAACTGGGCTGCTTGGGCCTGGAACGGTACGAAGGCTTTGGTGTGGTCCAAGCCGGTGTATTGGGAGTAGGTGACCGCGACGCCACGGTTGCAGTACTCGTGCGCGAGCCCTTCCACATCACCGGTGACCATCACCGTATCGCCGATGCCGTCGGAATCGCCGACCCCGAGAAGGATTGGGACGGTTGGTGTTCCAGTACTTCCCATGATGTTGTCGCTGACGACCTCGACTGCCGCGGGCACCTGAAGGAGGGAGGTGTACGGCGCTGCGAGCATTTCGGTGTCGGTCAGCCCCGGGTAGCTGGACGCGAAACCGTTGATGCAGTTCGATTGGACGGCGTCGACGATGTTCTTGCCCTTGTCCGAGAGAAATGCGTCGGTATCGATGCCGTAGGCCCGTTGGTAGGCGACGATCAGGGCGGGGATCACGCCGGCCCAATCCTTGGACCCACTGACGTATGGCAAGTTTCGGGCGAAATCGACCGGCGGGCCGCCTGCTGCGGCACCGACGATGTTCAGCTCCGGTGAGTACTGGGGGGCCATCTCGGCGCCCCACTGTGTGGGCACCGATCCACCCGAGTAACCGATGAGCCCGACCGGCGTCGACGCAGGCAGTGCGAGAACCGATTCCGTGGCGCGGATCCCGTCGAGTGCTGCATACCCTGACTGGCGTCCGATGGTCCACTCGAGATCCTCGCCCTCGTAGTCAGGGACGACGACGGTGTACCCGGCGGCCATGTACCCGGCGATGACGGTCTGCTCGATCGTCGCGGTGCGGCTGTCGCCGTGTCCGCTCAGGGTGTACGACGGGTCGCATTCGGTGCCGAGACCGTCGTAGGCGGTGTGGAACGAGATCAGTTTGGTCGGTCCTGGGACGAGTGGCCGCAGAACTGTCGCGACTGTCGTCACTGGGCTGCCCTGTTGATCGGTCGTCCGGTAGAGCACCTGCGTAGACGTGATCGGTGTAGCAATTCCAGGCGCGCCGTATGCCGCGGGCCGGGTACGTAGGACAGCACCAGGTGCCGCAGTGTCGAGCGAGTCGGTCCAGTCGTAGAACGGATCGGCCGAGGGCAAAGGTTGAACCGCTGCCGGTGAAGCCGGTTCGGCGGCAGCCAATCCGGTCGCAGAACTCACCACCGCGAGCGCCACGGCTGTCAGGACGGCAAGACGGCTGGTCGCTTCGATTCTGCGGCGAATCATGGGAATTGTTACCCCTCTGTAGGTCGGATCTGCCTCCCGACGGTGCCGGCACGTCGGTTCTTCCGCAGGCCCTCCTTTCGGATGCGAACGCTCATTACTTCGGAGTAGGAAATTTACCGGTGGTGGGAGCGAAAACGGCCGACTCCGCGAGAATTGCGCGGCTGCGCTGATGGTGGCTGGTAGCGGGGGAGATGGTGTCGGGCCAGTCTGCGATTTCACCGAGGGCCCACTCGGCCCATTCGACGATGTGGCTGAAGTGCCCCATCATGAAGTTGTTGGCGAGCGCCATGAGGTGTTCGCGCTCCGGGAAGGATCCACCGTCTGTCTCTCTGATCAGGACGGCGTTCATTCCGAACAGGCTGCGGCTTTGGGCCGCTTGATCGCGCATGGTCACGAGGTTGTTCCTCAGATCGTCGATGTTTCCTTGTTCCGCCACCAGCACGCGGATCATGCCCTCGAACTCGAAAGCGGAAGGACGCGATTCTGTCGGAAGCCACGACGCCAATGCATCGCGTCCTGCCGTTGTAATCGAGTAGACAGTCCTGTTTCGAGCACCGACCGCCTGGTTCGTAGCAGTAACCAGTCCGAGGTTCAGCAACTTCTTGGGGGCGTTGTAGCGCTGCCTGTCCGCGCGTGGCCACAGTTCGCCGATGCCCTTGCCGAAGTGTTCTGCGATCTCATAAGCCGACCAATCTCGCGACACCAGCAATCCGAGGATCACATACGACGTCGTATTCAAATCCTCACGAGCCACTCTGATATTCCCTCCGGGTCCTTACCGATACAAAGCACCGAGCCTAATGAATGACTCAGTTGCCTTCCGTCTCACCTACCTCGCCGATGTCGTCGGCGGTATTTTCGTTGTCGTTCCCACCGGTCGTCGCGTAGACATAGCCGATCAGTTTCTCCGCTAGCCGTGCGGCAGGGGCTTTGCCTTCTGCCGTCGGAGCAAGATTCCCCCAGATGACCATCGTGACGTCGTTGACGGGGTCGTACCCCATGAACGAGTTGTAGCCTGGCAGCTCACCTGTGTGGCCGAAGAGAGGGCCCATCTGTGCGATGCCGTACCCGTAGTTGGCGGCCTTAGGTGATTCAGGGTCCGTGGAAGCGACGCTATCCATCCGCAGCTTCTGTGTCTTTTCGTCGAGAAGATCACCCTTCACCATCGCCTGTACCCACGTCGCGAGATCGTTGACCGTCGAGATCCCCTGTCCCGCCGACCAAGTCCATGAAGGATTGTCGCCAGTCGTATCGCGCGGTGATACGGACCCGGACTCGATCTCGGCCAGTCTCTCCGGCGACAGCGAATCCTTGCCCTCACCGAGAGTCTCGATGTTGCCGCTGTAGGAGTATCCCCGCGCGAACGGCGCAGGAATTGCGGTATCGGTGCTCAAAGGAAACGAGGTCCCGTTCATGTTCAGTTTCGAGAAGAACCGATCTTGAAAAATCTGGTCGATCGGCTTTCCGTCGAGTTTTTCGGCGATCAAGCCTAGGAGCACCGTGTTGGTGTTGGAGTAGTGCCACCCCTCACCGGGAGGAAAGTAGGCCGGATTGGAAAGTCCTAGTGCAACAAGTTCTTCCGGCGTCCATACCCGTGCGGGATTGTCGTCCAAGGCCTGATTGAGATCCACGGTTTCGGTGTAGTTGTAGAGTCCGCTACGCATATCGAGCATTTGTCCGATGGTGATGTTCTCCCCATTCGGCACGTCGGGTCGGTACTTGCTCACCGGGTCGTCGACCGACAACTTTCCTTCTTGGACCATCTGCAGAATGGCGGTACCCGTCCACGTCTTCGTGTTGGATCCGATACGAATGCTGGTATCGAGCGTCGGTGTCTCGGATCCGCCCAGTTCTGTTGCACCCCAGCTGTTTGTATACTTTCCATCGGGGGTTTCGATGAGGACGACCATACCGATTTCGCGTAATTCCTGTGCAGTTTCGTCGACGACTGCATCCATCGCGGTGGTGTCGAACGGCACCAACGCGCTATCGCCGGACTGCGTGCTCGTAGCCGAAGATGCGGTAGCTGCCGAGTCGGTAGTCGGAGGACTCGTGTCCGACGAGCACGAGGCGGTGAACGTGATCACCGTGAGCATGGCCGCAACTGCAGCGTGCCGACGTCTGGGAGAGCGGGTCATCGATGGAGGCATCGTGAGCTCCTGGGTGGGCGAAGGGGGTGATAAAGGCTCCTCCGTAAATTATGCATCTTGCATGATGCACATTGCAGTATTATTCGGCTACGTTTTGAAAACGGGAGTTCGAGCGAAAGCCAGGTGCACGATGACTGCCGGACAGCTTCTCGCGGTTACCGCGACTCCGCAGGCGATCCTCACCTGGTTGAAATTGGTCAGCGATCAGTCGTGGGCGGACACCTTCTGGGCCGGCCAACCGATACTCGGCGAGCGCTGCTCGCTGGTGGGTGTGGGTGTCGACAGTGCCGCGAAGGGTGCGGTGGTCGGAAAGACCGGCACATCGGCGGACGTCGAACCGGTGAGCGGGAGGTTGGTCCTGGCCCGTTCAGCTGGAAACTGATTAGTCCGACAGGCCTACATTGCGACGATGAAGTGACCGCATCTCGTCACGGACGTCCTCGACGGGTCCTCGGACCGTGACCGATGGTGCCACCTGGCTGATGGGCAACGGTGTAACCGGTCCAGGATCGACGTTCCACTCCTGCTGCCATGCAGCGAGTTGGGCACTCGTCACCGCAATGACGATGTCGCCGAGACCTACCCAGGCGTGAGCGGCAGAGCACATCGGGCAGTGTTCGCCCGATGTGTAGACCGTTGTCCGTGCACGATCTTCACTACTCAAGTTCTTTACGGCCCATTCCACGATGGTGAATTCGGGATGGCGAGTGGAGTCACCGCCGCTCACACGATTGCGATCCTCGAACAGCACGCGGCCCTCGGCGTCGACCAGCACGGAGCCGAACGGTTTATCACCTGCGTCCAGCGCCTCGCGAGCGAGCTCGACGCATCGATGGATATGGGCCAAATCGCCGGAATCAGGAAACGTCATATCCCGAGTGTGCCCTGTCAGGATCCGAGGATCAGCAGCGAGAGCGTCCCAGCTTGACGACGTACCGGGTTGTTTTTGTTTTGTGGTCGTGCTCGTCGACGCGGACGGGCGAGCGATAGAGCCGTTCTACCGGGTGAACGACTGCTGGTTCGACGCCACCATCGGACTGTTCGTTATCGATTCGTTTGCCGTTATCGATTCGGTAGATCACAAGGCCGACAAACGCCAGAGCGACCAGCGTGAGGCCGTTGCCCGAGCTTACGACCATCTGGGTTGGATGGTTCGTTGCCTCGGTTTTCCGTCCCACTCCTGGAGCGGTGCTGATTGCCACCACCACTGCGGATCTTGCTTCACACCTTGGATCTCGATCCTGCCGGTCACCGCGAGTAGCAGTCTGTCCGAGGACGCGTAGTCGGGGCCAACCCAAGGAAATGCCCGCGATACGGTCCGGTCGCAAATTACATCGGGCAATTGGAGGTCGATTTCGAGTGCCTGCGCAGCGTCGTATCCGTGCATGAGAATCTCGGTGACCGCCATGGCAACCCACCCTGCTCGATCTGCGTTCCCGCTGGGATGCCACGCGCGTTCGGAGCCGAGATCTCTGAGGAGCCCTGCAAGCATGTGAGCGCTCGTCACGGCGTTGTCCAACTGCTCTGACGGATGTCCAACCCGCCCATTGCGGACCACGGGTAATGCGTGGCACGCGCGCCGCGCGACCTGCCCGCAGTAGAAGACCAATGCGTCGGAGATATGAGCGACTGTATGCGCGGCTGTCCAGTCGGTAGGCGCAGCAACCTTTTGCCAGCGTTGATCTGTGTCGGAGACGGCGCTCAGCGGGGTCAGTGCCATCACCGCAGCGATGACGTCGGCGGGCTGCGGTTCGATCACTTGAACACTCTTGCATACCTCTACTGATACGAGTCAGGAGTTCCGAACCCTGTGGTGGTGCCAAGTGGTTATCGAGCGGGATCTGGGCAGCTGGGAGCGCGGTAAGGATCGACGCGTCGAAAAAGCGGGGCCTGACCATCGTCGGTGAAAAGGGCCGTGAGTAGGCACATTGGATTGCCCTACTCAGGTCGCGGGATCGATGGTGCCCGAGTAGGTCTCACTGCTTGCGGGGGACTTTGGTGAGGATTGCAAGGGTTACCGTGAACTAGCGGCGTGGCTCGGAACGCGAATGGTGTTGTCCCAAGTCCACTTTTCACGGCGAGGCCGCCCGGGTAGGTCGATACGCCCACAGGACCAGAGCAGGGTGGACCAACCGTCGTCGGTCGGCTCGATTTCGGGTAGAAGTCGGGCGATGACCCGGGTACACACCGCGTCGTCTGCTCGCCACCGAACGCCGAGACCAGCCGCTACGTCGAAGGTATGGACGACCGTCTCGAGTACACCCATAGCGGCTGACGCTTCAGGATCCGCGAGGCCGTACACATGATGTGCTCGGGCTGTCCGCGGTGAGACTCGTACTATCGCTGCCAGTAGGGCCGCCATGGCGGTGAACACGTCGAGCAGCCCTTCGACACCGTTGTCCGGATCGACACTGATCGAGTTCTCTGGACCGCTCGGCCGTCTGGAACGCGCTTCGATCGGCAGGTTGCCGGGTGTACCGCCCGCACCGAGTTGTGCTGCGTAGAAAAACAAGTCGTCTGCAGTGTGTTCGACCGTCTCCCAGCAGGTCCACGTCAGGTCGCCTGCGGCGACAGACCAGTCGTACGGAGCGGCACTGCGCAGTGCTGAGGCAGCGGCCGTGGCTGTTTCGAGCACGTCGTCTGCGGTCACAGATCCCGGCGATGTAGTCATCTCACGACTCTAGGGGCCGCTCGGCTGCCACGGCCGTTCCCGAGATGTCTCATGCGGAATGGGAGTGATTCGTCTCGGTTTCTGTAAAGGATAAAGCGCCCTTGGGTGATTTCGCGCCCGGTACGAGTTATCGTGCCGAGTTGACCTCAACCGTGGGTTGGGTTCTATCGTCGGATTCATGACACCACCGATATCCATGCAACCACCGAACCGCCAGCCCCTCGGATTCTGGACCGTGCGAGCTGGCGAGGCAATTCGCGCTCGTACCCGCAGCGCACTACATGAGGTAGGGCTCTCGCAGTCCGAATGGTGGCTTCTTCACCAGCTTTCGTTGTCTCCCGACGGTGTCGACCGGGAAGAGACGATCGAGAAGCTCGGCCACAACGACACACCGGAAGCCATCATCGAGGCGATCGAATCGTCGGTCGCGAAAGGCTTCGTTCATCTGGCTGGTTCGGTTATCGAGCAGACCGAGCACGGTGCCGAACAGTTTCGGGTTGGATCGGATATCCAGCGCAGGCTCCAAGAAGAACGGATGCAGGGCATCAGCGAAGCAGACTTCGTAACAACCATCGAAGTGCTGCAACGGACTATTGAGAATGTCGGCGGCAGTGCCTGGCATTGGTAGTTTGTCCAGCACTGTGTGTCGTTCCGTCCTGATCGACGCTGTGCCGGCTCTATCTGACTATTGTTCTGGCTTGCGGTAGCGGCGATGTTGTGCGCCGGATTTCGGCGCACGCCCTCGTATTAGATGACGAATTCGGCTGGCCGAAGCACAATTTCGGTGCACCCATCCCGTTAATGCAAACTTGTAAACAAGACGGAGAGGCGTCCGGCTCGACAACATCGCCACGCCCAACGACCCCTATCGAATCGGAGCCCTGCTGATGACTGATCCCCACACACCGATTGCCGACCGAGTTGCAGAATTACAGCGGGAATCAGCGTCACGGCTACCCGCAGATGTGCGGGCGGCCTTCGATGCCGACCTGGCACGCGCCACCGCAACGGGAATACCGGCAGATGTCACTGCCGCCGGCACGGCGATGCCCGACGGAGACGTTGTCGACGAGGGCGGACATCCCACTACGTTGGCGTCGGTCCGGGCGGGGCGCCCTGCAGTGGTGGTCTTCTACAGAGGTGCATGGTGTCCGTACTGCAACCTGACGCTGCGTGCCTACCAGGAAACTTTGGTGAGCGAACTCGATGTTCGTGGCGTCGCCCTGGTGGCTGTCAGTCCGCAGAAGCCGGACGGCTCCCTGTCGATGCAACAGAAGAACGATCTGACTTACACGGTGGTCTCCGATCCGGGGAACCAGATCGCGGGCCGACTCGGCATCCTCACCGCAACAGGGAAACAAGCCCGTGACGCGCAGATGAGCCTCGGACTCGATCTAGCCGACATCAATGCCGACGGCACTCATACACTTCCCTTTCCCACGGTGGTCATCGTCGATGCAGCAGGCACGATCCGGTGGATCGATGTGCACCTCGACTACACCACCCGTAGCGAGCCCGCCGAGATCCTTACCGCCATCGACGCTGTCCTAGCAAACCACCACTTCTGATTGCCCATCCCAGTCAACGGGATCGTGGCGCGGCTTTGTGATTGTTCGGCTTACCCGTGATTCAAAAGCTGTCGGCGATGCGGTTGCCTGGAAAGCATCCAAAGTCACAAGGACTCTGATGCGCGAGCAAGGGCTGATCGTGAGCGACCGGTATTGTCCGAAGCATGAGGATCCGGGCGGCGACGACCGTTGTTGTCCTTGCTGCTGCCCTGGTTGGGTGTGCAAACACTGACATCGCTGCAGATCAGCTCAACCCGACGACTGCGCGACCGCAGCCGCCGAGCGAACAATCAGAGCAATACGTGGCGGCATTGCACCAACTCGTACTTGTCGACAATCCGTTTGCACGAGCGCCGTCACCCGTCCGCTACCTCTACATTGTCGACGGCAGTAAACCGCCTAGCCCGGTACCGTCCTTCGGCAACGAGGGAATGCGCATCGAATCCGAATTGAAGAACGAGATCACAACCAAGTCCGGCGATCTCCCCCCCATCGAGTTCATTGCGAGCCCGGACCAGCGAGCCGAACCGGAACGAAGCGGCCTCACCGGAGTCGAGAACGATGGCGCGATCATCAGCTTCATCCCCGCCCAGCAACAAGAGAATGGGACGGTTCATGTCGGTGCGTACCTCTGGTGCGGCATTGACTGCGGAATCGGACTTACCTATGTTCTCGACAATGTCGACGGACACTGGACGGTCACGGGAACGACCGGGTCGATCAGCATTTCCTGATCTGCTGCGATTCTTCGCGCTCCTTGTGTGCACTGCGGCGAATAGACTTCGGTGATGCCCCACTCCGCTGATGCGGTCTCACATCCGATCGGATTGTGGGGCGTTGTGGCCATCGGCGTCGGAGGCATGGTCGGTGGCGGGATCTTCGCCGTCCTCGGACTATCGGTGCAAATCACCAAGGGCGCCGCCCCGGTCGCGTTTCTCCTGGCCGGACTGGTGGCGTTGTTGACCGCGAGATCGTATGCGCTGCTCTCGAAGTCGTATCCGAGCCGCGGCGGCACGGTGACGTTCGTCAATCGTGCGTTCGGCACGGGATTGTTCTCCGGTGGAATCAATGTCCTGCTGTGGATGAGCTACATCGTCATGTTGGCGCTGTATTCGCAGGCGTTCGGGAGTTACGCGTCCAGTTTCCTACCACCGGAGTTTCGCAGCCTTGGCAAGCATCTCCTTCTCACAGCGGCGATCGTCGTCATCACCGTTCTCAACATCGCCGGTGCATCTACGATCGCTCGCACCGAGCGCTATGTCGTGGCGATCAAGATCGCGATCTTGGTGTTGTTCGTGGTGGTCGGGCTGGCGGGGGTGTCCGCAGAACGGCTCGAACCGTCACAATGGAGCTCCCCGATCTCCATCGTCGCAGGCGGCATGATCATCTTCTTGGCCTACGAAGGATTCGAACTCATCGCCAACACCGCCGAGGATGTCGACGATCCCGGGCGCACCCTCAAGAGGGCCTACTACATTTCGGTGCTCTTCGTGATCGTGTTGTACGTGCTCGTCGCTGTTGTCTCTGTGGGAGCCGTGCCGTTGGTAAGCCTGATCGACGCGCGTGACTATGCGCTGGCCGAGGCCGCCCGCCCCGCCCTCGGAGCAGTCGGGTTCACGATGATCGGCATCGCGGCGATGCTGTCGACCGCTTCAGCGATCAACGCCACTCTGTATGGATCGACTCGGATGATCTACGTCATCGCGAAGTCGAGAGAACTACCTGCCCAGCTCCAACGGCCCATCTGGAACCACCCGATCGAAGGGCTGCTGATCACCTCCGGATCGACCACCGTGCTGGCGAATGCACTGGACCTGAACAGCATCTCCACCATGGGTAGCGCAGGCTTTCTCATCATCTTTGCCGTAGTGAACGCCGCTGAAGCTCGCACCGCGCGCCAGCGTGGATCGACGCCGTGGATCTCCATCCTGGCAGCTACGGCATGTGCCGGCGCGCTTGCAGCTCTACTCGCCGAGAGCACCGTCGGCCCCGCTACCGTCCTGGCAGTCATGGTGGCGCTGTCCTTCGGTATCGAAGCAGCCTTTCGGCACTTTCGTGGCCCGGTCCCCCAGCTGTAGGAACTACTGGCCGATCAGGCCAAGTCCCCGCCAGATAGCTGTCGGACGCGGGTTGGGCCGAGCTCTTCTGGAATAGTTTTACGTATGGAATCTGTTGTGCCCTTGTCGCCGAAGGACGCGGGTGAGCTGTTCACGCTCCAGCGTGCCGCTTACGTGACCGAGGCCCAGGCCCACGAGGATCTGAATCTTCCTCCGTTGGTCGAATCGCTGACCGAGGTGACGAATGAACTCGACAAGCCTGAAGTGGATTCGTTCGGGTTGCGCGATGGCGCACAACGCCTCGTCGGGGCGGTACGTGTGCGTGTCCTTCCTGCAAATGCGCGGTGTGCAGAGGTGGGCAGGCTGGTCGTAGCCCCTGATGTGCAGGGTCGTGGATTGGGAAGTCGGTTGCTCGAACTCGTGGAAGAGCGACTTTCTGAGGACATCACCGAGCTGAAGCTGTTCACCGGCGAACACAGTGTGGGGAACCTGCGGCTCTATTCGAGGTTCAGCTACCGGGAAACGCATCGAGTACCGACTGCGAACGGCTATGCACTTGTCTATCTGAGCAAGCGACTGCGCTAGAAATTGTCCTCATATGGTCGGTACGTTTCCGGCTCGGCATCTTCACCGCCAAGAACTGTCGTGTGCTCTATTTACTGTCGCACGGTTCGACAAGAACTGAATTCGGTTGACAATCGTACAAAGCAAGCTATCGACCTGAGCGCACTTCACCCGCTCAGGTGACCTGCGGGGGCGCGGATCGCGGGGTGGTGTGATGCCTCAGCACCCCGATCCGTCTACCGCCGCAACCGGAGCAGTCTCCGCTCAGTCGGTACGAGTGAGCGGAGACTGGCGGTCAGCGGTTTCAGCCGGGGTTGTCGAGAACGAGCAGCCCAGGGGGAGTCCTATGTTGCGGGAACGACTGGAGGCATCGTGAAGGTGCCGGCCAGCACGTCTGCACCGGGAATGTAGGACCTGGCGAAGAGGATGAACTTCTTTCCGTCGGCCGGGCTGGGTAGCCAGTTCGCGGCCGCGTCGGCCGAGGGTGCTGTTGGTTGAATGTGGAGATCGATGCTGCCATCCGGGTTGGAGATCAACCCTTCGGTCTCACTGCTGATGACATAACGGTCGATCGGGTTCGGCGATGGGTATTGGCCATTCTCCCGAACCTCGTACAGCGTGACCGACCAGAATGCCTCTGCGGGAATTCCACCCTCGGGTAGGCGAAGCACGTAGTCCTCGGTGCCGAGCAGCGGGGCATTGTCGGCGTCGGTGAAGGTGATCCAGTAGTTCGCCTCCTTACGGTCCATCCCCAACATGCCGCCGCCGGCCGACAATGCGAAGGCCCGTCGGGTGTAGTCCCTTTGCTCCGTGGTGCCGAGAACCGATCCGGGCGGGTTGTAGTTGGTCCAGCCCTGCGATGGGCGGTTCGCGAACTCTTGCATGTAGCGACCGAACTCGGGATACTTCGCGTTCCACGCTGCCTTGACGTCATCGGGCAGGGGTCCCCAGCCGCAGTCGGCCCCACAGATGCCGACCTCACGGAACCGGTCGACAGCCGACTGGTCATGCGCTGGCGGGGGGTTCAGCTCGATCATCTGATTGACGACATCGAGGTAGTTCTCGGGGTCATCGTCGGTGGGCTGAATCCGCTTTGTCGAGTTTTCCGACACAGGTTGAGTGGGGGTGAAGCGGAATCCATCCTGCACAGCATTCGCCGCAACTTGGTCGGCGGTCCCGGTCGTCTGAACGCGCAGATTGACATAGACGTCGTTCGTGGGCGCCCTGACCACAGTGGCGTCGGCGGGGGCCTCACCCTGCCAGTCCGGCCCCACGACCAGATGCTTCTGCGCTTGCGTGCCGGTGGTGCGCTCGCCGGCGTAGAAGAAGCTGTTGGAGTAGAAGTCGATCAAGACCAGCGAGTAGTAGCGTGACTGCACTTCCGGAATATCAAGGTAGACAGGTCCGTCCACCAAATTCAACCAGGCAGTGGAGTAGAGAACGTCCTGGCTCGGCCCGTTCGCCCAGGTGTCGTCGGGCCCTGCCAGTGACCGTGAGTGCACGAAGTTGTTAAGCGTGGTGCTCGTCCGTGAGTCGGTCGTCTCCAACGCCGTCCATCGATAACGTGAAAGGTCGTAGAGCGGAAACGCGAAACTGTAGGCTTCCTTGATTGTTGCGTCGAGATCCGTCGCCGTCAATGCTGGTTCCGATTCCTGTTCCGATTCCTGTTCCGATTCCGTGGCGCCCGATGAGCAGCTCGACGCCGCGAATACGGCCAAGCAAAGTCCCGCTCTGAGCGCGGCTTTTCGGGTCCCTACGCGGTATATCTTCTGATGCATCGTCAAATTCCTTATCTTGTCTACCAAGTACCGTCGCCGCGAAGGACAGCGTCGGCGCCGCCGTCCAGGAATACGACTTGGCCGGTGATATGAGAGTTTTCTTTGGACACCAGCCAGGAAATCAATTGCGCCACCTGTTGTGGCTGGGCATGACCGTTCAACGGCATCGGCACGCTGCCATCGATAGCCTTTAGACCTGCATCGGTGTCGAGCATGGCCTGGATCATCGGTGTGACGATGGTGCCGGGGGCGATGGCGTTGAGCGGAATGCCCATGCCTGCCCACTCAGCCGTGACGGCGTTGCGACGCACCCAGCGTGCGATCGCAGCCTTCGACGACGAATAGATCTGTGCACCGTGGCCGCTTTCCACGGCGGACCGGGCTGCTGCTGTTGCCGCCGCTTCGTCGCCGGCAAGTGCAGCTTCGACGATGGAAGAATCAGTGGGGTGTAGTGACGCTACAGACGAGATCACCACTGCCCTCGGATCGGTCCCTTCGACGAGTAGAGGCCGCAAGCCCTCGAGGGTAGCCACAGCACCGAAGTAGTTGACACCAATGGTGATCGGGTCGAACAGTGCGACGCCCGCGCAGGCTACAACCCCGTCCAACCTTCCGCCTGTCAACTGGTGAGCCTGTTCGACGAGCTCGCGTCGTCCGTCTGCCGTCGCGAGGTCAACGGTGATATCGCTGTCTCGCAGATCTGCGCCGACGACGTGAGCACCCTGGTTGCGCAGATGCGCGGCAGCGGCAGCACCGATACCGGAAGCACTACCGGTCACTAAATACGTTCTGGTCATGTCCCGCCTTGTCATGGTTCGAGGAAGCGTGATCGCAATGTGCGCATATGAGACAAGGTGCCAATCTATGCCATCATGCTAATGTGTGTCAAAGACCTCCGGAGGAACTATGACCCGACCGCAGCAGTCGTTGATGGACCGTCGTCGGGCGGCAGTGCGGATGGACATCGCCGCGAGTGCTGCACGACTCTTTGCTGAGCGCGGATTCGACGCGACCTCGGTGGAGGATATTGCGCGCGGAGCCGGAATGTCGGTTCGAACCTTCTACCGGCACTGTGCTGCGAAAGAAGACACCTTGACCCCAGTGGTCGTTTCGGGGATTCGCCACTTCGTAGAATGCCTGCGAAACCAACCCGAGCAAGAATTGGTGTCAGCGTCCGTACAGCAAGCATTTCTGCAAGTATTCGAACGTTACAAAAATACAGAAGGTATCTCGTCGAGTGAACTTTTCGTCATCCTCACTTCAGTGCCCGGTATTCACGCACGATGGATGGTTGCGGCACATGGACTAGCAGAGGAAATGCGACCGCTTCTCGCCCGGCGTGCCGGATTGGAACCTGATGGTCTCGAGGCGCGCATGTTGTCGCATACGCTGATCGGCGCGCTCACAGTCACTTTGGAGTACTGGGCAACCCAGGAACCGGGCGATCCCAACGAGATCGGACAACTCGCAGCATCAGCATTATCAGTGCTCCGGATCATTACCGTCGAACAAGAACACTGAACTGACTCCAGATTCGACAGAATAGGAAAAATGATGATTCGATTTATCACACGTAACGTGATTGTTCCCGTGCTCCCAGATATCGCGTGGGAGTACGTGGGGGACTTCGATGCTCTTGCGTCTTGGCATCCCGGTGTTCCTCCCGTGGAAATGGAAAACAATGCAGACCCGACAGGGATAGGTTCTGTCCGAACCTTTTCAGTAGACGGACGAGTAGTGGCCCGTGAGCAATTACGCGCCCGCGATGCTGAGAAGCGCAGCTACAGTTATGAAGTACTCGACCCGATGCTGCCCGTCCGTGACTACGTCGCGACGATCGCGGTCGTCCCCCACGATCAGGGCTCAGAAATCCAATGGAGCGCTACCTATCGATCCGGCGACGATGCTGTAGCCATGATCGAGCAGGCATATGGCGACAACGTCTACAGCACTGGACTCAAAGCTGTTGGAGAACATTTTGTTGCATAGCTGCTCGCAGATCGGCTGCATGCTGCACGAACATCTGCCCGCATGACTCGTTCACAACAGCTGTGCTGACACAACGTCGGCATCTGAACTTTCAAGCCTCGATGCAACGGTCGGTGGTGTACGCGCTGTCGAGTTCCTGCGGGTTTCGAGTGAGGCCATCACCCCTGCTAAACATGCCGATCGTGATGCGGCGACGGCGAGGTGGCGTCTTGCCGTGATCGTGCGCAGGGGTAGAGGATAACCCTCACGCCTGTTCGGGCCTGTACTGGAGGTTGCTGTGAAGAAAGTTGTTCGTACGCTGCTCGTCTGCGCATCCGTCGTCATCGGTTCGACGCTGGCGACGGTTGGCACTGCGTCCGCGGCTGTGACCGTTCCGTTCCAAGTCGACCCGGCACCGTTCGGAAATCCTAACGGCAGCTTCGACGCTCCCGCTGTGCGCTGTGTGGCGGTGCTCGGCGAACAGCCTGGCACGGTAACCATCACCGGTGGCAAGGAAGGCAGGTGGGGGTGCTTGATCTCGTCCGACGTGCATTGGTTGAATCTGTCGACCGGAGCGTCTGGCTCCGCGCGAATGTCTCACGGACTCTACGGATTTCCGTCTGAGGCGATGGTGATGAGTGGGTCTGGGCATGTTGTGGTCACCGTCGTTTCCACCCTTGGGACGATCACCCCAGGACTCGCAAGCTTCTTCGTTCCATAGGAGCCGTGGTACGGAAATCGGCGTGGGGTCATTCGGACGGTTGAATTTTTGGACCGAAATCTGCATTTCAGCTGTTCAGGGTCAATCGGTTGAGTCTTTGATTCCGCTGGAGTTCGGAGCAGGCCATTCTGCAACCCAATGGGACGAAGCAGAAGATTATCTGTGCTGATGGTCTCGAAGAATTCTGATGTGACAGTGCAGCCGTGGGGGAAACATACGCTGACGCAACCTCAGCGGATTTGAATGACAAGCAGTAACGGGCGACCACCCAACAGTGGACGACCGCTCTTCAGCCAGATCCGATGAAACCGACTGCTTCCCAACACTTGTCGGGTATTCCTGCTGATCCGGCTTCCGGTGGATCCAACCGAAAGAAGTGGCCATGGGTCGTGGTGGCCGGGGTGGTGCTTCTCGTCGTTATCGGTGCGCTCAATTCAGCCGACAAGTCATCGGACGGCGTAGCGGGTGGGCAGGTGGCCACAACGGCACAATCGAGTGCGGTCGAAAAGGCTCCGGCCATTCCGAAAGTCACGACCACGACTGTTCTTCCGCCCGCGGCCCCGCCACCGGCTCCTGTCGTGCCGGTGGAAACCATCGAACCTGTGGCGCCAGCACCAATCGCGCCTGGTGTACCGAAGACGACCGAGCCGGCCAACGGGCAGACGAGGATGATCGGCGGACAGCGCAATGCTGTGCGTGCGGCCAACAGCTATCTGGACTTTTCGTCGTTTCACGACAGGGTCTGATCGATCAACTGACGTACGAGGACTACTCGACCGAGGATGCGACCTTCGCTATGGACAATGTCGCGGCTGATTGGAACGAACAGGCCGCGCTCTCCGCTCAGTACTACCTCGACTACACCGCCTTTTCGCGTCAGGGTCCCGTCGATCAGTTGATATACGAAGGGTTCACCCCTGAACAGGCTCAGTACGGAGTGAATCAGACAGGGCTCTAACCTCCGGGGTGGTGGGGTGGGGGACAGGTTGCCACGGAGATCCTTTCGCCGAGTCTCGACTGGATACCTGGGTTCGATCGACCGGGATACCGCACATCTCCGAATCTGACGGACGGCAGAACAGTTCGAGCGGACGTTCTGCGACATGCTCTTTGCTCTGGGACAGATCTACGAGAGGCGTTGGGCGTTTCGACGCGACGTCGGTGGCTGGACTGAATGATGTTCCCAGACACCGATCCGTGATCCTTCTCGAACGTGTTCAAGTTTACGCGTAGCGTCTCTTTGAACACGTTCATATTTGGGGTGAGGTCATGATGGTTCGGACAATGGAAACACGTGAGAAGGTAGTAGACGTCGCGTTGCGACTGTTCCGGGAGGAAGGGTTTCAGGCAACCACCATGCGCCGGATCGCCGACGAGGCGGGAGTGTCATTGGGCAACGCGTACTACTACTTCGCCGGTAAGGACGAACTTGTTCACGAGCTGTATCTGAAAGTGCAGCGCGAACACCGCGACCGTGCACTCCCCGCACTTGTCGAAGGCGGCGCTTTGGCGGAGAACCTGGCCGTCGTATTGCATTCGGGACTGGACGTAATGGGGCCGTATCACGCATTCGGCGGTTCCTTCCTCCAGTCGACGCTGCCACGTAAATCGAATTCGAGCCCGTTCTCCGAACAATCTTCGGACGCGAGATCCATGGCCATCGATTTGATGCGCACGACACTGACGGTGTCGAAGCAGAAGGTTCCAACCTCGTTGAGTGACAACCTTCCGACCCTTTTGTGGATGGCATACCTGGGTGTCACCTTGCACTGGGTCACCGACTCCTCCGACGACCAAACACGAACACGCGCGTTGGTCGACGGTCTAGTTCCAGTGGTCGCGAAGTCCGTGCGTTTGGCACGGCTTCCGGTGGCGCGCGGACTGGTCGCCGACGTGGCGGCTCTGCTGACACGAATGACTTCACGAGAAGAGAAGTGACCGAAATGGATTCACCATCGACAGTCGTGATCTGCGGGGCGAGAGGATATATCGGTCAGTACCTCCGCCGAAGCTACGAGCAGCGCGGTATTCGAGTGCGAACTGTCGGACGCGGAGCGACCAGCGATGCGACATGGTCCGATCATCGCGGCCTGGTGGAGGTCCTCGACGGTGCCGATCTGGTGGTCAATCTCGCTGGACGTTCGGTGAGTTGCCGATACAGCAAGAGCAATGCCGACGACATTCTGTCCTCGCGCATACAGACGACTGCCCAGTTGGGTCGTGCGATGGCGGACGTGCAGCAGGTCCCGGCACTGTGGGTCAACGCGAGCACCGGCACGATCTATCGCGATGCGCGTGACCGAGCGATGGATGAACGCACAGGTGAGATCGGTGCAGGGTTCTCGGTCGAGGTGGCCCGGTCCTGGGAGCGTGAGATGTTCGACGCCGATGCAACAGTGCGTCGCGTCGCGCTCCGGCTGTCGATCGTCTTGGGTGCAGGTGGAGGGGCCATCAATCCGGTGATCAACTTAGCCAGAGTGGGACTCGGTGGCCGGATGGGAGATGGCCGCCAGATGTTCAGCTGGGTACACATCGTCGATGTCGCGCGCGCCATCGATCATCTCTATGCCCACAAAGACATTTCGGGGCCGGTCAATGTTGCTACGCCGTTCCCAGTGACCAACGACGAGTTGATGAAGAAAGTGCGAGTTGCATTGGGACGCAGTCATGGCGCACCGACGCCCGCGTGGTTGCTTCAGTTCGGTGCGCGCGTGATCCGCACAGAGGCGGAACTGGTGTTGAAAAGCCGCTGGGTGGATCCAGGTGTGTTGACGGAGTCGGGGTTTTGCTTCGAGTATCCGGAACTGGCGTGCGCTCTCGAAGAGATCGCACGGAACACTCCTCGGGGACTTCTTCCCGTCGCACTCGGTTGACAGGTTGGGCGCCCACAGCGTGGTCGAGTAGCAATCTTCGCGTCGGTCACCGCTCCGGTTGCTGGCAATTCGTCAGCAGGAAGAGCTCGAACCCGACGGTGACATGAGCATCTGATTCGAGCGGAAATGACATTCGGTACCGTGCTTCGCGCTGCCAAGCGGGTGCATTCTCGGCCCGCATACGGCCAGGCCGACGCATTCAGTTCTTTGAACTACAGAAGGGCTTCAAGCACCTGCGAACTTGCCCTACCGGCCGCTGAAGTCGGGGGCGCGCTTCTCGAGCATCGCTGCCACGGCCTCCTGGTGGTCGGCGGTGTGGTGCGCAACCGCCTGCATTGCGGCGGAGAGTTCCAGTAGGGACTCGAGGCTCTGGTGCTGCCCCTCGCGCAGCAGTCGCTTGGTCATGCGGACCACCTGCGGCGGATTCGCAGCAACTCGTCCAGCCAGGGCGTGAGCGGCGCCCAAGAGTTCGTCCGGTTCCACCACCTGGGAAACCAAGCCCCAGTCCAGGGCCCTCGCGGCGTCGATCGCGTCGCCGGTCAGTGCCATCTCGCTGGCTCTGGCCATCCCGATCGCCCGGGGTAACAGCCATGCGCCGCCATCGCCGGGGATGATGCCCACCTTGACGAAGCTCTCCGCGAAGCGGGCGGCAGTGGACGCGATGCGCAGATCGCACATCACCGCAAGGTCGCAGCCTGCACCGATCGCGGGGCCGTTGACCGCGGCCACCACCGGGACCTCGCAATTCGCGAACGCGCGCGGGATGCGCTGGATGCCGTGGCGGTAGCCCTGGCGCAATTCGGCGGGGGTGCCGCCGAACATGCCGACCTTGTCGCGCATGTGCTTGACGTTGCCGCCCGAGGAGAACGCGGACCCAGCTCCGGTGAGGATCGCAACCCGCACGCTCTCGTCGGCGTTCACAGCGTCGATGGCATTTTCGAGCGCCAGGATCATGGCCTCGTCGGAGATTGCGTTGCGGGTATCCGGGCTGTTGAGGGTCCACGTGACGATGTCGCCGTGGCGCTCGACCATTAGGGGGCTGTTCACAGCTTTGCTCCTGAAGTGTTGTCGGACAGAACGATTCGAACATCAACGGGCGTGATACCGTCTTCGTTCGCTATGACGGGGTTGAGGTCGAGTTCGCTGATCTGCGGGTGCGCCGCGACGATGTCGCCTACTTTGACCAGGAATCGGGCGAGCTCGGCGCGGTCGACGACGGGCAGGTGCCGGTAGCCGTCGAGCATGCGGGCCGCGATGGTCTCGTCGATCATCTCCGCTGCCTCGAGCTCGGTGAACGGCGCAGCGCGGAACGTGACATCTTTGAGCGCCTCGACCATGACGCCGCCGCTGCCGAAGGCTACTACAGGCCCGAAGATGGGGTCCCTAGTGGCACCTACGAGGAGTTCGACCCCCGACTTGGCCATGGGGCTGACCACGATGCCGGTGATCTGTGCGTTCGGCACGTTGGTCAGGACCGTGTCGATCATCGACTGCGCCTGCTGAACTGCGTCCAGAGCAGTGACACCCAGGCGCACGCCGCCGACGTCGGACTTGTGGATTATCTGGGGGGAGACGATCTTCAGGGCGCACGGCGCGTCGTATTCGCGCACGGCCGTCTCCACTTCATCGGGATCGGCCGCCAGGCTCCATCGGCCTACGTCGATACCCGCGGCCTCAGCGAGGCGGCGTGCTGTTGGCTCATCCATGATCCCGGAGGTGGCACCGGCGATAACGATAGGCGCGGGCAGTGCCAACGAGGAGCGGGCCGACGCGGTCTCCACCCGGTGACCACGACGATCGAGCGCGGCCACGATCCGGACCGCGTGGTCGATCGATGACACGACCGGCACGCCCCCGTCTCGCAGCGCGGTGTGGTTGTCGACGGCATCGCCGGCGTAGCAGCTCTGCACCATCAGCGGCACCCTCTTCTGGGTGGACAGATGCAGGAGTGTCAACGCGGTGGCACCCTCCTGAGTACGAAGGCGCTCGTCGAAGCGCAGGTGGTAACCGCCGTAGAGGCCGACGATCAGCACCAAGCCCACATTGGCGTCGTCCATCAGCGTCTCGACGCAGTCGGCGAACAGCCCTGGGTTGGCATCGGTGGCGCCGGCGACATCTACCGGATTGTGCACTGCGGCAGGTATACCGAGCAGACTGCGTAGCACGGACTGCGTTTGCTCGGAGAGCTCTGCAAGTTCGACGCCGGCCTTGGTGAGCGCATCGGCGGCCAGGGTTGCATGGCCGCCACCGTCGGACAGGATCGCGACCTTGCGTCCGTGGGAGATAGGGAGCGTAGTGGCGAGTGCACCGGCCACCACCGCCAACTCGTCGGATCGGTCGACCAACTCCACGCCGGCCTGTCCGAGGACAGCAGTGGCGACGGCGTCGGACCCGGCGATGGAGCCCGTGTGCGATAGCGCAGTGCGCTGGCCGATCTCCGAGCGCCCACCGCGCAGCAACACAACGGGCTTGTGGACCGTCGCGGCGGCAGCGGCGACGAGGAATGCACGCCCATCCTGCAGGCCCTCGCTGTGAATCGCGACGGCTCCGGTGCGCTCATGGCGGACGAGTTCGGTGACACACTCGTCATAGCGCACATCGGCCTGGTTGCCGAGGCCAATGTAGGTGTGAAAGCCAGGCCCGCGCAGCACCTTGTTGTCGTTGACCAGTGAGAGCAGCATGTTACCGCTCTGTGTGACGATGCTGATCGGGCCCTTGGGGACGCCGGCCAGGCCGACGAGGTTTGCTCCGGTTGTGACGTTGAACATGCCGGAGGTATTGGGACCGATTACTCGGATACCGGTCTCGGCGATGGCCTCTGCCAGTTGCCGCTCGAGTTCAGCCCCTTGCTCGCCGATCTCCTTGAATCCGTTGGCGAGCACAACGGCTCCGGCGATGCCCACCGCGGCGCAGTCGCGCAGAGCGTCGGGCACAGCCTTGCCGGGCAGTGCGATCAGCGCGACGTCGATGCCGTGGGGCAGTTCGCCGATGGCGGGCGTCACAGTTAGGCCCAGGATCTCCGAGGCCGTGGGGTTCACCGGAAACACGGGGAATTCGTACCCAGCCTCCTGCAATGCTCTTACAGCTTGGTAGCCGCGCTTGGACGCGTTGGTGGACGCGCCGATGATCGCGATGGAGCGGGGGTCGAAGGTCCGCTCGAGCTGGGTCCGGGTGGTGGTTGACGCAGTCATGGCGAGATCACTTTCCTTGAAAGACTGGGTCGCGCTTCTCGGCGAACGACGCGACTCCCTCAGCCCAGTCGCTGGTGCTCATGAGGGCGAGCAGCTCCTGGGGCTCGGTACGAAGCACGGTTTCGAGGTCGTCGTTGCGAAGCAGCGCGGCCTTCATGCGGGCCAACGACAGGGGCGCCTTGCCGGCGAGAGCGGCGGCGAGGACATGTGCCTCGTCGAGCAACGACTCTGCGGGCACCGACTTGTAGGCCAAACCCCACTCGAGGGCTTGCACACCGGTGAACCGTTCGCCCAGGATGAGCATCTCGGTGGCGCGACGTAATCCCACGAGGCGGGGCAGGCGATTGGTGACGCCACCGCCGACGAAGGTGCCGATGCTGACCTCCGGAAAACCCATCTTCGCGTCTTCGGCGATGACGAGGAAGTCGGCACTCACGGCCATCTCCGCACCGGCTCCCAGTGCGTAACCGTTGACAGCGGCGATAACCGGGGTGCTCATCTTTTGGATCTGCTCGCAGACGCGCTGCCCTAGGTCTAGATAGTGGGCCTGCGCCTCGGTAGAGCGGCCTCCGGACTTGTGAGCCTTGAGATCCGCGCCGACACAGAACGCCCGGCCTGCGCCAGTAAGTACGACGGAGCGGATTTCGGGGTCGGCGTCGGCGTCGCGGAGGGCATCTATGGTGTCACCGTAAAGCTCCTCGCTCACCGCGTTGAGCCGCTCGGGGCGATTGAGTGACAGTGTGAGCACGCTGCCGTGGCGGGAGGTCAGCACCGTTGTCATGGTGTGTCTTCTTCCTGTGGTCGTCTTGGGGGCGCCGTATTCGGCAACGTTGTGATACATGCAACACCATTTACGCAGTCGATGCAAGTAAATTTGCAAATTAATGAAATCGTGCAAATTCGCGTCGCGTCGTGTCGATTGGTCATAGAGTGATCGCAACCAGAACTGCAGGTAACGTCGGCATGCAAATGTCGGCGACGGCTGTGCGGCTGCGCGGACCCGGTGAGAGGACAGAAACCATGGCTGCCAAACCCGCAGCAAGATCCGTAGACGGGATTGGGGCCGGTGCGGTAAAGGTCGCTGTGCCGGAGACCTTTCCCGAGCTGCTGACGCAGATTCGTGCGCGGTTCGACACGCTCTCGCCCTCGCACAAGCTGCTTGCAGAACGAGTCATGGCAGACCCGGAGACCGTTGCTTTCATGACCATCTCCGAGCTCGCCTCGGCGGTGGGTGTGAATGAGGCGACCGTCGTACGCTTCTCGAGCGGGCTGGGGCTCAAGGGCTATCCAGGTCTGACAAAACTGTGCCGCGAGCGGCTTCAGGAGCAAGCACAAATGCTCCGACGGTTCGACAGGCTCGAGCAGATGGGCGACTCGGCGGCAGAGATGATCAAGCGCACCGTGGAGTTGGACCAGTCGAACATCTCGCGCACGTTCGCGCGGATCGACGACGCCACCTGGGATTCGGCCGTCGCGCAACTGGCAGGCGCCGCCCGAGTGCATGTGATGGGCATGCGCAAGACCCACGGCCCTGCCTATCTTTTGGGATATCTGCTGCGACTGTTGCGTGAGGACGTCGAAATCATCACCGCCAGCCTCGGCGGGTTGACCGACGAGATGCGGCGCGTGCGGCCCGGCGATTGCTTCGTGGCTGTTTCCATCCATCGCTACAGCACTGCCACAGTCCGCGCGGCCGAGTGGGCGCACCAATGCGGGGCGCATGTGATCGCGATGACGGACAACCCGAGTTCACCGTTGGCGAAATGGGCTGACGACGTGTTCTACCTCGATGCGTCGAGCACGTCCGTACTTCGTTCGATGACGGCGTTCACTTCGCTCTCCCAGGCCCTCGCCAACGGCGTCGCGCAAATCAAGGGCCACTCGGTGCGGGACACTCTGCTGTTGGAAGAGAGGTTGCTGCAGGACTTCGGCGTCTACTCGGCCGAGGCGTCGCCGCCGGAACCGCGCTAGTCGCACTGACGGCCGTCCTCAGCTCAGCTCGCCGCGCGCGAATGCTGGTAGGGCGATCTCGGCAGTAGCGCCGTCCGCGCCTCGGATATGCAAACGCTCTCTCGTGAGGTCCGCGACGGTGGTGCACAGCGTCATCAGTGGATCGTTGCCGGCGGCAGTCCTGTGCACGCCGCACGGCACAGGCTCCGAGGAGAGGATCGTCTGGAACCAAGCGGCGTCGGGTTCGGCCGCGGGGGTGGACAGTCCTTCGAGAACCTTGCCGCGGGCCATGGACTCGCTGTATTGACCGAGTTTGCCGGTGGCCGCGCCATCGCCCGAGGCGGTCGGCATGTCCGGCGGGCAGGGGAGGAACCGGACATGGTTGGTATGCCACTGCAGCGGTGATTCCTCGGTGGCCGATCGTACGGCGACTCGACCGGCGACGGTCTCGACTGTCGCGGATCGCCCAGTGCCGGACTCGCCGATCGTGTATGCGAACCCACCCGCGCTCGGGTGTGTGCGCAGGTAGTCGATGGCCCCTTCGAAAGAGGTGCACTGCTGTAGAGCACGCGCGATGAAATGCCGGCCGGGCGCGTAGATCGGCTCCGCGACCTGGATGTGGTTGATCCCCCAAATCAGGCCGGCAGCATTGGCGACAAACGCGTTCGCTGGGCTGAAGCCTGGGTACCACTGCGCGGTGACTGGCTGCTGCCCGTCGATCTCCAGTGTGAGCAGCATGAAGTGACCGAGCAATGCCGGCGCGCCGTCCTCGTTGTGGGCCACGAAAGAGGACTTCCGGTGCCACGCCATGTCGGTGCAGCCGGTGCCGTCGTCCACGCCGACGTCCCCGCGTAGGTTGGCCAACAGGATCGACTGATAGTCGACGCCGGCACCCTCGGCCAGCGCGCGAAGCTCGGCGACCTGCTCAGGATATTCGCGGGCGGTGGCTTCGACCACGGCCGCCAGCGTGTGCCGACCGCCGCCGGTAGTGGTGAATCTGCGCAGGTCTTCGCGCTCTGGCATCGAGTTCTGGACGGCGACGATGTTCTCGCGGGTGTGCTCGCCGAGAGCGCGGAATGCAGCCTCTCGTTCGCCCGAGACGACAAGCCAGCGCAAACCTGCCACCGACTGCTCACGAATGTTCACCGATGTCATGGTGCTGCTCCTCATGCCAGTTGCCGGGCGGTGATCCGCCACACAAAAATCAATCTACAACAAGATTTGCTTGATGTATATGCAAATGAGGTCAACTGTGCAACTCTAGTTGCATGCGGACGATGTGGTCCGCGCCACATGATGCCGAACTGGCGCACAATCAACGTTGACTCGCAGGAGAAGAGCACATGTCCAAACGATCGGTGAAGTATCCGGTGCAATCCACGGAGGGCACCCACAAGTTGCGCGGCGCACTGCGCGAACGGCAAATGACGATGATCGCCATCGGAGGCGTGATCGGCGCCGGACTCTTTGTCGGCTCCGGCTCCGCCATCCAGATCGCCGGCCCTGCAACACTCGTGGCTTACGCGGCGGTGGGCATCGTCATCGTTCTCGTCATGCGGATGCTCGGCGAGATGTCCGTGAACAGGCCGGAGAGCGGTTCATTCTCCAGCTATGCGAGCCGCGAACTCGGCTCGTGGGCGGGATTGTCCGTCGGCTGGCTCTACGCGTACCAGTGGTGCATCACCATCGGGTTCGAGGCCGTCGTCGGAGCAGCCATCACGCACCAGATGTTCCCTTCGATACCAACGTGGTTGGCAGCATTCGTGTTCATGGCGGCGCTGATCGCCGTCAACTTCACCCGGGTGGAGAACTTCGGCACCTTCGAGTTCTGGTTCGCCATGATCAAGGTTGCGGCCATCGTCGTATTCCTGCTGCTTGGAATCGCAGCGATTCTCGGCATGTTCCCCGGCGTCGACGCGCCGGGCATGTCAAACCTCACCGGACAGGGCGGCTTCGCGCCGAGCGGCTGGTCCGCGGTCCTTACGGCATCACTCGTGGTGTTCTTCTCATTCTTCGGCACCGAGGTCGTCACTATCGCCGCAGGTGAGGCAGAGGATCCCGTGCGGGCTGTCCGTACCGGCATCAACTCGGTGGTCTGGCGCATCCTTCTCTTCTACGTCGGCTCGATCATCATCATCGTCACTCTTCTGCCATGGAATTCCACCCAGGTCGCAGAGTCCCCGTACTCGGCTGTGCTGAGCAACCTCAACATCCCCTACGCCGGGACGGCGATGAACATCATTGTGTTGATCGCCGTGCTGTCCTGCCTGAACGCGGGCATCTACGCGTCGTCCCGCATGTTGTTCTCACTTGCCGCACGCGGCGAGGCGCCGAAGATCCTCTCGCGAACCACAAAGTCGGGCGTGCCTGGCTACGCGGTATTCGCGGCGTCGAGCGTGGGCCTGCTGACCGTCGTTGCCAACTACTTCCTGCCCACCGCTTCGGTATACGAATTCTTGCTGAATTCCGCCGGCGGAATAGCGGTAGTCGTCTACGTCTGCATCACCGCAACCCACATCCGCAGCCGTATGCGTATGTCGGCTGAAGAGCGTGCGCAGCTGAAGTTCAAAATGTGGCTGTTCCCAGCGCTCGACATTCTCGTACTTATCGTGCTGATCGCCGTCATCGGCGGCATGGCCAACAATCCTTCGAGCCGAGAGTCTCTGGTGCTTACAACCGTAGTCACCGCGATAGCTGTCACCATCGGCGTTATCAGACAGCGCTACCACCGCAACCGCCCTTCGATGCTGACATCGCCGACCGAAACAGAGCGAGTCTGACTCTCGCGACCTCGAGTGCGCCCGCATGGACCCGAACGGGCTTCCGGCGGGCGCACTGTCGTTCTCGCGCTTCGGTATCCGGTGCACGCCCTGATATCAGATCGGGGATCTCTCCGGACAATGCGAAAACTATTCGCGCACAGTGTGTATGGGTGATGCAGATCGATAGCCTCGTGTGCATATGGTTTTGAGAGGAGCGCGCTTCACGCAGTTCTCGCCGAAAGAGCATCGAGGTTCCGAACGGTTCACCGTTGGGGGACGCCAACTGCAGCGCTGTTGTCTCGTGCGTCGTCCAATTGTGGGTCGTTCGGTGGTGCACAATTCCGTATTTCGATGCGTACAAGAATGTCGAAAGTGGGGATCTATCCACAAGTTCCGGTAGCTTATTCCTGTTGCATTGCTTCATAGTTTGTGTCTGGACCTCATCGATCGAGCCTGTGGCGAGCGCGGTCCTGAGATGCCCTGCCGACGTGCGGTGACCCACATGCCGCAGCCGTCACTGTGAAGGCCAGTTCTGCTACCTTGCTCATGGGACCGAAGGGCACCAGGCTCGACCCCAGCGATACTCCAACGACCCCTACCGAATCGGAGCTCCTGCGGATGCCTACTCCTCACACACCGATTGCCGACCGGGTTGTAGAGCTTCAGCGAAAGTCAGCGACACGGCTGCCGGCAGATGTGAGGGCGGCTTTCGATGCCGACCTGGCACGGGTCACCGCAGCGGGGATACCGGCAGATGTCGCTGCCGCCGGCACGGCTATGCCCGACGGAGACGTTGTCGACGAGAGCGGACATCCCACTACGTTGGCGTCGGTCCGGGCCGGCCGCCCCGCAGTGGTGGTCTTCTACCGAGGGGCATGGTGTCCGTACTGCAACCTGACGCTGCGTGCCTATGAGGAAACGTTGGTGAGCGAGCTCGACGCTCGTGGCGTCGCTCTGGTGGCTGTCAGTCCGCAGAAGCCGGACGGTTCGCTGTCGATGCAACAGAAGAATGATCTGACCTACACGGTGGTCTCCGATCCGGGGAACCAGATCGCAGGCCGGCTCGGCATCCTCACCGCACCAGGGGAAGAAGCCCGCAACGCTCAGGTAAGCCTGGGACTCGACCTCGCCGACATCAATGCCGACGGGACCCCTACAGTCCCGTTTCCCACAGTGGTCGTCGTCGACGCAGCCGGCTCGATCCGGTGGATCGATGTGCACCCCGACTACACCTCCCGTAGCGAGCCCGCTGAGATCCTCACCGCCCTCGACGCTGCCCTCGCACACGGCCAGTAACAGCAACGACGATCGTCGCTGCCAAGACAACCGTCCATGTGAGCCCTTTCAAGTTCGACGGAACTTTTCAGTCGAGCCCGTCGAGTCCAGTTGTCGCGCTGCCACAGTGAGAGATGCCGAAAACTCGGTGGAGCGAAGCCTGAGAGCAGGTGAACAACTCGCTGTTGCGGTGCGAACGAAGAATCGGTGCCCGTAGGACACCGATTCTTCACTCGTATCGCAACTGGTTCAGGCAGTCGGGCCGACGCTCACCCGGCTAGTGGCCCCCGGCGCGGCGAAGCGCCGATGCAGGCCCACTGTCAGGAGGATGGCGACAACGATGCCGATCAGTGGAGGAATCCCCACCTCGAACTCTCCCGAGAGCCATGCGAGGAAGGCTGCAATGGCGTAGACGGCGAGATGGCGCCAGTACACCGTCTGCGGGGTGTGGTTTTCGGGAATGCCTCGACGCCATCGGCACAGGAAGTCCCCAATGAGCACTCCTCCCAATGGTGGGATGAAGGTTCCGAGCAGACTCAGATAGTCGACTAGATGGTTGTGCACTCCGGTCAGCGCGAGCAGCGTGCCGATCACACACCCGCCGATGATAAACGGCGCCTTTCGGGGGTGTCCGAACATCTCGGCACCGGCGACTCCGAAGGCATATGCGGTGTCGGCGTTGCTCTTCCAGAGGTTTCCGAACAACAGCACCAAGCCCCAACCGACCAGTCCGAGATTGTAGAGAACAAGCACAAAGTCACCTTCACCGAAGGTGATCGCTCCGATGGCGCCGAACAGGATCATCAGTCCATTGCCGACGAGGAACCCGATTATGCAGGCCCAAGCTGCTTGCGATCCGGAACGGGCGAATCGGGTCCAGTTGGGCGCTTGCGTCCCCGCCGATACAAAGGTGCCGACCACTGTCGTGATTGCGAGCGTGACTGTCATCGTCGTCGTGGGCTCGATCGAAGTCAGACCTGAGAATCCGCCGACCTCGTCGAGGGACCGGGACACCACCCAGCAGGCCAGGGCGATGATCAAAGGAGTCGAGATCAACGAAACCCAATACATCCCGCGGTATCCGTAGCACGCGGTGATGCACATCAGGATGCTCGCCGCGATCATCACCGCCGCGCGGGCGGCGTACGACTCCCAGCCCAAAGCTTGCGCGGTGAGGTCACCGATCGTGCCGATAATGACGCCGTACCAACCGATTTGAGTGCCACCGAGCAACAACGAGGCGAGCTTGGATCCGCGAGAGCCGAAGCTATAGCGCGCCATGACGACGGTTGTCAGCCCCGTGCGAGCGCCGGCGTACCCCATCATGGCGACGTACGCGCCCAAGATCGCCGATCCGGCAGCGATCACCATCATCAACTTCCAGAACGAGAATGCGGTGCCGAGCGCTGCGCCGGCGAGCATCGTCGGTGTGAAGATGGTGAACCCCAGCAGCACCACTGCGAGCGAGAAGAACGGCTTGCGGGCACTCAGAGGCACAGGTGTGACGGGATAATCCAGGTCGATGGGGGTACCCGAGTCCGTGCGGTTGGCTTCGACCGGCACGGGTTCGGCAGTGCTGCTCATGCTTGCTCGCCGATGTCTTCTAGCCACAGGCTCGGTCGCTCGGCCAACATGCGTTCCATCAGCGTCATGCACTCGGCGTCGTCGACGACGTCGACCTGCACCCCGTGGTCACGCAACCACGATTCCGACGACTCGAACGAGCTGTTTTCGCCGACAACGATTCTTGGAATCTCGTACAGCACAGCAGTGCCCGCGCACATGAAGCATGGAGACAGAGTCGTGTAGAGGACACACTTACGGTAAACCGAGGCCTGGAGCCGCCCGGCTTGTTCTATGCAATCGGTTTCTCCGTGGCGGATGGCGCTGTTCATTTGAACTCTGCGGTTGCGGCCGACAGCGAGAACTTCGCCCTCGTGAACCAACGCCGCACCGATCGGCACGCCACCTTCCTCCCAACCGATCTTCGCCTGTTCGATGGCGAGTCCCAGAAAATACTCATCTGTGCGGACCGAATTGTTCAAGTGTCCTCCTTGACGATGATGAAACGACCTTGTGGCACGTGTCACAATTCGACCAGGCTTGAATTGGGTTGCCAAGGGACAAGCTGTCCATTGGGCAGAAGGCACTCTATGACGAACTGTCCCTTCGATCGAGTATTGAGGGATGCTGCCTACTCTGCGAGAAGTTCTCGCTTTGCCATCGTTCAAGGCTGCCGCCATCGAGGTGCTCGCGGGCTCTCCCGATACGGCAGTGATCCGCTGGGTCCATTCGTCCGAGGTGTACGAGATGGGCGGGCTGCTCGCTGGTGGAGAGCTACTTCTCACAACAGGACTCGGTCTCCATGGGCGGTCCGCCGAGCAGCTGACTGCCTACCTCGACCAGGTGGCGGACGCCGGTTGCGTTGCACTCGCCATGGAGGTCGGACGCTCGTTCCTCACGGCCCCGCCCGAGCTCGTCGCGGCTTCTCGACGTCGGGGCGTGGCGTTCCTGACCCTGCATACGGTGGTCCCATTCGAGCGGATGGTCGAAGACTTTCATGACCTGATACTTCGTCGCAGGCTCGGTTCGCCGCGGGCCGGCGAACCCGTCTGGCAGGAACTTCTGGATATCGTCGTGGCGGGGCAGGGGATGACCGCGCTGCTCAACGGGATCGCGCGTCTCGCAGGGTGCGGGGTCGATCTTGTCGACGCGGAAGGCCGAGTCGTCGAACGCAACGCCACCGCCGCGGAGCGGTCGGAGAGCGAGCGGACCATCCTCGATGTGCGCGGCCCAACCGGCTCGCTCGGCAGACTGGTCCTGAGCGGACGGGCAACCGCGCGGCGTTCCGCTGTCGCGAACTGCGCGGCTGTTGCAGTGGCATTGGAATTGGGCCGCCACCCCGACCTCGGCCCGCGGCAGTCGCTCGCCCAGTCGGTGATCACCGACCTGGTGGGGGGCGTGCTCACCTCGCACGGTGACCTGTCCGAGCGTTTGAGTGCTGCCGGCTGGACACCCCTGGACGGCAAGCACATGCTCGTTGCTGCCGTCGACGTCGATCATCGAACACCGGTTCGCGAGCTCGCGGACCCTGTCCGGGAGGCGGTCGAGGCAGTGCTCGGTCGGTGTCTGATCGGGGTGACCGCTAACCACGTAGTCGTGCTCGCTCACGGATGGCTGCTCGCCTCGCCCGGGCGCGTCCGGGCCGCCTTCACCGAAGTCGACGAGCTACTGCGTCGGGGACCCGGAGGCTCGGCGATACGCACACTGGGGGTGGCTGCGCCGGTCAAGCAACTGTCCGATATCTCGACAGCGCTCGGTCAGGCGCGCGAGGTCGTCCAGATCGCCCGGCGTTTCGGAACCCGGACCGGGGTTATCCTCGCGAGAGACGTCGGTATTCAACGGTTACTCGCCGCCGGCGTGGCAGCGACCATGCTGAACGCGTTCGTCGCCGAGCAGCTCGGCCCCGTGATCGCCTACGACACAAAGCATTCCGCAGATCTTGTACGGACTCTCGATGCGTTCATCGCAAACCGAGGTAGCAAGGCCCAGACCGCGGTCCTTCTTGGGATTCGACGTCAGTCCCTCTATGCCCGGTTGGCGCGTCTCGAAAAGCTGCTGGGCGCATCCCTCGACGATCCGATGCAGTTGGTGTGCTTGGGTCTTGCACTGACCGCGTGGCGCATGAAGACCGGTCTTGACCCACAGGCCGCTTTCGCGCGTTCCCCATACGGCCAGGCGTAATCCGCTGCATCTGTTTCGGCGGACGGGGTGTGTCGCGGCGTTTGCATCGTGTCAACCAGAGGTGTCGCTCATTGCTTTGCCAGTGTCGACGCGGACCAGGGTGCGGGCTGCAAGTGTGCCGTCGCCGATTATGGTTACCGCCTCGCTGGCTGTGCAGTCAGCAGTGCGCGATGCAGGTGCGCCGGACCGAGGGTCGAGCCGCCCGTGTCAGCACCTGCAGCCAGGCTCTCGACACAACTCGGTCGGATAGTCTGACTCCGTGAATCTGGGAGTGGTACTCGAACGGGTGTTTGCGGGAGAAGCTAGCGACGTGCCGGATGACCCGACGGCGACCAAGATCCTGGATGGAGCGGTAGGGGTATGTGCCGCTAACGGCATCGGATCGCTGACGATCGACGGTGTTGCACGTCGCGCGGGGGTCAACAGGACCACCATCTACCGTCGCTTCGGTGACCGCGATGCTGTGCTGCAGGCGATGACTCTGCGTGAGGGTGAGCGCATTGCGCAGGGGATCATGAAGTCTCTGAGGGGGGTCGATGATCCGGCTGAGCAACTCGTCGAAGGCTTCGCGGCCGCGGTGCGCCTCACCGAGGCGCATCCGGTGATTCGACGCACCGCCGAGTTCGAGCCGCAGGATCTCATCGCGGCGGGGCTGGCTGACGAAGCCGCGTTGCTTCGGCTGGGCAGCTCCTTCGCCGCCGCTGGAGTACGAAAGTTGCAGTTGGACGGCCGGGCGACCCACCTCGATGCTGATGCAGTCGGAGAGACCATGGCACGGTTGCTCGCTTCGTTCGTGCTGATCCCCGCGCAGTACTCGATAGACGTTCGCACCGAGGAGGGGGCGAGAACCTATGCGAGACGAACTCTCGTTCCGCTTCTGTTCGGATCACCCGACAATACTTGACAGTGTGCAACATATGCAACACTATGTGTTGCATGACGAGCACAGTGAGCGCACCACTTGATTTCGGCATCTTCGGCCCCGATTCGGTTACCTGGAAGGTTTACCGCTGTCCGACCTCGATGACGGTGGGCTTCACGCGCACTGCGCTCACCGAGATGTTCGACCCATTGGTGGTGGCGTCGGTAGCCGGCACCGGCTCGTTGCGGGAGCGCGCCGCCGACCGGTACGACCGCACCCTGGAATATGCCGGTGCACTGGTCCTGGCGGACAGCGCTACGGCCGCGCATGCCGCGGACACTCTGATGCGCATACATACGAGGATCACCGGTCGGGACCCAGTAACCGGACAAGCCTATGAACCCAACGATCCCGCAGGTCAACTGTGGATTCACCTGACCCAGTGGCAATCGGTCCTCCACGTATACGAGCGATTCGGGCCCGGGCGCTTGAGTGCAGAGGACGATCGCCAGTATTGGGAAGAATGCGCCATCGCCGCGCAGTTTCAGACAATCGACCCCGCTGACGTCCCGAGGAGCCGCGCCGAAATGCGGGCGTACTACCAGCGCGTTCTTCCCGATCTGGTAGTCAGTGAAACGGCAGTCGAGCATGCGCACCTCATCTTGAATGGTGCCAACCTTGCGCTCACCGAGCTTCGTGGTCCTTTGCGCGTCGTGAGCCCGCTGGTCCAATGGTTGCTACGCCGGGCAACGATAGCCACTCTGCCTCGCTGGATGCGCACAGCGGTCGGGTCACGCCAAGGACCGATCGTCGACGCCGGCGTTGCCGCAGTGCTGCGCCCGATAATGCGCTTGGCCGCGCGTCAGCCGAAGATGTTGGCCAAGAAGCTCGAAAGCTCCTCACCTCGAGCCTATGCCGTGCTCGCACCGGCTATTCTCGACATTTCGCCGACGACGCCTGAGACCGTTTCAGTGCAGGAAGCCTTCCTGCGCGCCGGAAGGCCCTTGCCGCGTGAGCAGTATCTGGCCCTCGTGAGCGACTCGGTCAACTCAGCCCTCTGATCCCCGAACGCGAATTTCGGCGTTGATCGACTATTACAGTCGAGTTATGACTCCTGTGAGCTGGACATTCGACGCATCCGATGGAGGCCAACTGACGATCAAGACGGACGTCACCGGCAAGGCGTCCAAACTGGGCCACCGTCTCACCATTGCAATGAAGTCGTGGACGGCCGCTGTCGACTGGTCTGGGGACACTCCCACCTCGGTCACCTTCACCGCCGAAGTCGATTCACTCGACGTGGTCGGCGGCGAAGGTGGTGTCACGCCGCTGATCGGTCCGGAGAAGATCCTCGCAAGATCCAACGCGCTGAAGACCTTCGACGCGAAACGGTACCCCCAGATTCGCTTCCGCTCAGACGATATCGCCGCGATAGAGAACGGATTCAGCCTGCGCGGCACGATGGAGATCCATGGTGTCACCCGCGAGATGACTGTGATCGTAACCGTTGCCGACGATGGTACGAAATGGCACTGCGCATCGGAAGGCACAGTGCGCCAGTCAGATTACGGAATCAAGCCGTACTCCCAGATGCTGGGTGCTATGAAGGTGGTCGACGAGGTGACCGTGTCTTTCGAGGCCGAGCGCACGAAGCCAAACGTGACTCCACCGATTGGGTAGTCGACGCGAATAATCCCAGGTGCGACGGTAGTCGTTGTGATGCGCGACGGGTACTTCGTTGCCGCTGAGTGGACCAACCATGATTCGTCGTTCGTGGTCTTTCGAGTTCTACCGAAACCGTGCACACTACGTCGATGACTCGAAAACGATGGGTACAGAAGGCGATCGGTTCAGCAGCACTACTCGTGGCAATCGGTCTGACCGCGGGGTGCGGGAACAATTCAGCGTCCGCCGATGGACCGCCCGGCGTCAACGTCAACGGCGTCGGTGAAGTCGAAGGCACACCCGACACCCTGACGGCGCAGATCGGCGTCGAGACGATAGCCGACGACGTCACGACCGCCATCGATCAGGCGAACACCGCGGTCGGCACAGTGACCGATGCGATATCGGCCGCAGGCGTCGATCGCGAAGACATTCAGACTCAACAGGTGTCCATCAACCCCCAGTACTCGGGTGGGATGCTAGGCGGAACCTCAGAGATTTCCGGCTACCAGGCAACCAACACCTTGCGAGTCACGGTTCGGGACCTGTCGAAGGCGTCGACGGTCCTCGGCGACGCCACGTCCGCGGGTGGCAACGCAACCCGGATATCCGGAGTCTCGTTCCGCATCGACGACGATTCGGAACTGATATCTGACGCGCGGGCCCGGGCATTCGCGGACGCCCGCGATCGCGCTGAGCAGTACGCGACGCTCTCGGGTGGCGCTCTCGGGCAGGTTCTGTCCATTACCGAGAACATAACCGGGCAGGACCAACCGTCGAGATTCATAGATGGTTCCAGTGCAGCAGACTCATCGGTCCCCATCGAACCCGGGCAGCAGACTGTCAGCGTGTCCGTGGCCGTCAAATGGGCTTTGGACTGATCCGCACCAATTTCCTCGCTGTCTAGATCAACTTGTTGTCTCGGTTGTCCCAGTACGGTTTGCGGAGGTCGCGTTTGAGGATCTTTCCGGTGGGGTTGCGGGGGAGGACTTCGACGACGTCGATACTCGTGGGGCATTTGAACTTTGCGAGACGGCCGCGGGTATAGGTGATCAATTCGGATTCATCGACGATCGCGTCGGGCACGAGAACGACAACGGCTTTGATCGTTTCACCCCAACGGTCGTCGGGGACGCCGATGACTGCGACCTCGGCGATTGCGGGATGCTCCACGAGGATCCGTTCGATCTCAGGTGAGTAGACGTTCTCACCACCGGTAATGATCATGTCCTTGAGGCGGTCTTCGATGAATATGAAGCCGCCATCATCGGCTCGTCCCATGTCCCCGCTGCGCAACCACCCTTCGGCGGTGATGGTTTCGGCTGTAGCCTCGGGTTTACCCAGATAGCCCGGGGTGCATTGTTCCGACCGCCACCACAGTTCACCAGTGATCCCGGTTGGTGCATCCTCGAGTGTCACGGGATCGACGATCCGGACTTCCATACCGGGGATCGGCGTCCCAGCCGAGGCCATGCGTTCGGTCTGGGCCTCATCGCGATGAACGTCGGGCATCAACGCGGTGACCACCCCAGCCAACTCGGTCATGCCGTAGACCTGTACGAACTCGGTGTCCGGCCAGGCAGCAAGTGCAGCGCGCAGCAGTGGCAGCGGCATCGGTGCAGCGCCGTAGACGATGCGCTTGAATGCCTTGAACGCGTTGATCGCTTGTTCTCCCGCAGCCAACACCCCAGCGATCACCGGGGGAACGAGGAAGGCGATGTTGGCGCCGGCCGCGAGTCCGGCAAAGATAGACGGGCCGTCAGCTTCCCGGGTGAAGTAGCAGTGTTTACCAGCATGAATTCCCATAATGGCGTAGCAGGTTCCACCGACGTGGAACATAGGCATGGCGACCAAGAATCGGTGGTCTTCCTCCACCGGCATGATGTCGAGCATGCTGTCGCTGTGTGCGAAAAGGTTTCGATGTGTCAGCCGAATACCTTTGGGACGACCGGTAGTCCCTGAGCTGTAGAGAATCAGTGCAGTTGCATCCGGGCTTACATGTGGACGGGGGTGTAAAGGCGAGACTCCGTCGATCCAAGGCTCGAACTCATCGTGTTCACCGCCTATCGAGAAGATCCTTTCGACGGCGGTCAGACGGTCGCGGATCGCAAGAATCTGTGGATGGAGTTCGCTGCCGACGAACAGGATGCGGGCACCTGAGTCGGCTAGCACGTAATCGAGTTCTTCACCTGCAAGCCGCCAGTTCGGAACGACGTTCGCCGCACCGAGAAGCGAAGCGGCATAGGTGACTTCGATACATGATAAATTATTTTTGTCGACAAACGCGACCGTATCGCCGGCTACGATACCCGCGTCGGCGAGGGCGGCCGCGACGCGGAGGATGCGGTCATACCACTGTGACCACGTGTATTCCGACCCTTGGAATGCCATCGCAAGCTCGTCGGGTTTGACCGTCGACCAATGCTCGACGCGATCGGAGATGATTGCTGCGGGGGAATCGGACATCGAACCATCCTCATATCGTATTGGCGTACGGATTACGCAAGTCCGGTTGCCTCGCAATCGTGAACCGAATATTAACTTGGGCCTCGGTCCGGCGGGCGACTTCCGTCCAAATCGAAGTCTCCGAGTTCGCGACGACGAGAGTGCAATACCTGCCGTCAGCGAAGGGGACCGAGGTCCCGCGCGGGGATCTATGTCGGTCATCGGCTCCCTCGGCGAAACGTAGGTGTCGCATCGGCTCATCAGTAGACACTGGCACCCCTGCTCATCGAGCCGCCACACCCATGCGCAGGGCGGGATTCGTTCGATCGACGCGCTGTTCGCACGTTGGAGACGCTACGGATGGGGTGTAATATCCGGTGGCTATCGAGCCGATGACCGAGTGGGCGGCGATTCGCGGTCGACCGTGAGTGTTCGACGCAAGTTCATCACGTAATGCTGTGATCTGGATGGTGAGTTCGGTGATCTGCTTCTGGGTTGCAGCTTTGTCGGCGAACGACGATCCGCGTCGCTCCCATTTCCCGATCCATGAAGCTCGATGCTCTGTGATCGTCACCTGGGTCGAGACCTCGATGCGTCTGCCTTACTGGTGGATTCGAGGCCTCGCATCCCCGCTCGATACTCGAGATGCTCGACAACCCTGGAGTAGGTTCGAGATCGGCCAATTGATCGTTGACACGGGAGCTAACCGACCAAGTGGGTGCAGATAGCTGTCTCCGGTGATGTACTGCACAATTAAGGTGTGCAGTACGTAATCGAAGATATCGACGCAGCTGAACTCGCCCGCCGCCGAGCCATCTACGTTCCGCTCACGGAGGCCGTCCGCGACCTCATCGACGCAACCATCCGCACTGAGGTCGACGATACCGTCATCACTCAGGTCCGTGACGAGATCGCTGCTGCGACGGCAAAACTTCGCGCAGAGCAGATCGTCGGGTCATATGGTCTGCGGAAAACCCCCGTTGGCGATTCAGTGTCTTGGGGCAACGTCGCGGTGGGCCTGCGCAATGCGATCGCCCCTCCGATCATGGTCGAGTCTTCCCCCGATGGGCTGCACTGGGCCGAGCTCACTCTCGGGGCAGCCTATGAAGGTCCGACCGGCCTGGTGCATGGAGGGATCGGGGCACTGATCCTCGATCACGTGCTCGGGGCCACCGCGAAGTCCGTTGCGCCGAGCTTCACCGGCACCCTCACTCTGCGTTATCGCCGCGGTACCCCGTTGGGCACGCTGCGTGCCGAAGCCCGTGTAGATCGCACGGAAGGCCGCAAAGTGATTGTCACTGGAACACTGTCCGACGCCGACGGCGTCACGATAGAAGCAGAGGGCATCTTTATCCGCCCTGAGACGAGCTGATAACTGAGTAAGACCAAAGCGAGCGTCACGGTGCGGTGCGGCCGTGGCCGTGGTTGCGGAGGCTATTTCCTGGATCGCCCCGCACTTCTAGCGGAAACCGGCTGCAAAAGAGACCTTTATGCCGACTCGGTTGGGCCCCGTGCCCACCCTTGCTCTGTTGAGAGGGTGTAGCAGTGCCGGTTGCAAGGCCGTGGTTAATTCACTGGTGGCCAGATCGGCGTGATGCTCCAAGGCTGCATCGACTCGATCTGTGAGGCGATGCGGATCAGCAGGTCCTCGCGACCGAACGCCGACACGAACTGCACACCCAGTGGCATACCGGTCGAGTCCTGACC
The DNA here is from genome assembly GCF_030063405.1 of Rhodococcus sp. H29-C3. Taxonomy (NCBI): domain Bacteria; kingdom Bacillati; phylum Actinomycetota; class Actinomycetes; order Mycobacteriales; family Nocardiaceae; genus Rhodococcus; species Rhodococcus sp. H29-C3. The sequence goes on from NZ_JASITC010000007.1 coordinate 106,454, forward strand.
CAGGGGCAGCGAGATTGCTGGCTGGCCGGTGATGTTGAAGGGGCTCGCGAACGCGCTGTAAGCCCCCGCATAGGTCCAAATCGACTCGATGCTGCTGGCATCGAGCAGCCCGAGAGGAGGTGTCGGCTCAGCGAGGGTTGGCGTGACCAGCAGATCATAGTCAGCGAAGAATCCGCCGACTGATTCGGCGACGAGGCTGAGCTTTTCCATTGCGAGAGGGAACGCGCTTGCGCCGAGTTTCTTCGTGCGTTCATAGACCACTCGGACCGCGGCCTCCAGATCGTCGTCTCGGAGCCCTCGCCCGAGTTGCTCCAGCCGGGCGTCTACCGCCATCGCCATCGATGCCGCGGTTCCCTGCCGTATTACAGCGGAATTGTCGCCTAGCGCGAAGTCCGGCTTTCCGGAGCTGATCCGATGGCCCAGACTGGCCAGCAGAGCTGCGACGTCGTCGACGGCCGCCGCGCAGTCCGCGTGTGCGGGCGTGCCGTTCGGCAAGTGCGTCATAGTTCCGATCCGCAGCGCGCCTGGGTTGACACCCACCTCCTGCACATAGGGGCGGGACTGCTGCACAATCGTTATCGGCGCCCCGCGCTGCGGCACGGACACGATGTCAAGAAGCAGCGCCGAGTCCCGCACGCTGCGCGTAACTGCATGCTGCACCGACAATGGCGAGGTGAGGGCATTACTCCCGACACTCCCGATGGCTCGCCCCCTAGAGGGCTTGAGGCCCACCAGTCCTGTCATCGCCGCCGGGATGCGTATGGAGCCGCCGCCATCACTGGCGTGCGCGGCAGGGAGCATGCCAGAGGTGACCGCGGCCGACGCACCACCCGACGATCCACCTGGGGAGTGGCTGAGCCGGTGCGGATTGCGCGTAGGTCCGAACAGGGCTGGCTCGGTGCTGGCGTTCTGGCCCCATTCAGGGGTGTTGGTCTTGCCGACGATCGCCATGCCCGCTCGTCGGTATGCAGAGACAATCGGCGAGTCGGCCTTGGCTACCGCGTCGGCGAAAAGCCGAGAGCCATGCGTCGTCGGCAACCCGGCGACATCGGTGACGAGGTCCTTTATCGCAAACGGCACGCCAGTGAGTGGGCCCTCCGGCAGCCCCGCCTCGATCTCTGCCCGAACCTGGTCCGGGCGCTCGGCGATAATTGCGTTGACGGTGGGGTTGCGCTCGGCGATTCGGGCAAGTGCGAACTCGACGACTTCGCTGACAGAGACTTCTTTATCAGCGATCGCCTTTGCCAACCCCGTCATGTCCCGCTCGTCGAACAATTTTTGCATGCTTGCTCCTGACCTCGCAGTTGTTGCCATACAACGAGGGCTCGCGCCAAGAAAAAATCGGCGCGAGATCTAGTCGCAGGTCGACAACTATTTTGATGCCGCACTTGTGGTCAAAGTAGCAGCGACCCCTGTTCGGGTGGTGACTTGTTTCACACAGCGAGACAAGCGCCTAGGACGGCTCAATGACTTTTCACGGGTAATCAGCATGACGTCTGACGTGTGGAGGCCCGCTGAGCGCGCGCGCAGTGAAAGCCCATCCGCCGCATCGAGTTCTCCCGATTGCGGAACCCTCATCCCGAGCGTTTCACGGTCTTGACCAATCGGTTGGAGCCCCCCCCCGCTCGAGCGTTGGCGATTCCGGTGCCGAGGAACGCTTTCGTATCCGGCCACTTGCGGCGCAACTGCTTCCGAGCAATCTGCACACTCTTGATTTCGAGGGCAACGTGGTCGGCCCGCAGGCGCGGCTTTTTCCCGTAATTCCGGCAAGATCCCAAAGTGATTCTGCTGTAACGATACTCGCGAATGAACGGCGGCAGAACGCCCCGCTCGCAATCGTCCCATCCAGCATGATGGCCAACCGCACGGAGGTATTCCGTAGAATCAAGATCCGCCTAGGGCCTTGCTCGACTGTGCGGGGCCTTCACGTCCCGTCTCGCCGGTACGCCTCACCGAAGGCGAATCAGACAGGTCAGCGGTGTCGGCCCCGCAATGAAACATTTCGCAATGAGACATGAGGTCAGCGCGCGTAGTACTCCCGCATCGGCTCTTCGGCCAGCACTTCGCCGTCGGAGACGATGGTCAACGCGGATCGGTCGAGTCGATACTGGGTGCCGTCGGTGGGGTTGGTGGCGACGAATCCGCCGGCGGAGGGCCGGGGGTCATCGAGTTCGATCCCGGCACCGTCGGTGATGCGGACGCCCTTGTAGTAGTAGCGTCCGACGCCGGTTTCGCACACCACGATTGTGGAATCGGTGCTGCGTCCGATGGCGACGGCGAGGTTGTCGGCGTTGCATCGGGGGCCGGAAGAGCCGAGGAAACCTTGGCTGTCCGCGCCGGAGACAGGGATCGCCCGAGTGCGGGTGGGTGCGACCGGAGCGGACGTCGGGACGACGGCTGTCGGCGGATCTGCCTCCGTCTTCGGTGCACTCTGGGAAGCCGGAGCAGCCGCCGACGGTAGTGCAGCCGTGTTGGATTCGGTGTTCGGCGCGAGTGTCAGCCATACAACAGACGCGCCGAGTCCAAGTACCAGGACGACGAGGAGGGTGATCGCCACGGGGAGAAACGTCGAGCGGTGCGGGACGGATTGGGGGTGCTGGTACGGGGCTGCATTCGGTCGAGGTGGTGGGGGAGGAGGCGCCGCTGTGCCCCAGGCCTGCGGTCGGGGATGGACGGCATCGCCAACTTTGGTCTGTCGATATTCACCGACGCTGCCAACTGCCGTGCCGTCGAGAGTGCGACCGACGATCGCGGTGGCCTCGGCGCGGTCCGGCGGAGTCAGGGCAAGATGTGCGGCCCGCGCGAAATCACCTGTACTGGCGAATCGTTCACCAGGTTCCTTGGCCAGTCCGTGGACGATGACCGCATCGAGTGCGCGGGGAAGCCCCGGCCGCGTGAGGCTTGCTTCGGGTGGCGCGGTCATGAGATGCGCTTTGATCAGATGACTGACACTGGTCGAGGGGTAGGGCGCTGTTCCGGTGAGGCATTCGTACAGTACGCAGGCCAGCGAGTACGTGTCGGCGCGATCGGTGACCACATCGACGTCGAATCGTTCGGGTGCCATGTAGGCGTACGAGCCGATCGCGGTTCCCTGGGTGGTGAGCTGTACGTCCGAACTTGACCGGGCAATACCGAAATCCACGAGATATGCGAAGTCGTCCCGCGTGAGGAGGATATTCTCCGGCTTGATGTCGCGGTGAATCAGATTGTCGGCGTGCGCGGCATCCAACGCTGAGGCGATCTGCGCGACGATCGCGACGGCGCGGCTCGGGGACATCGGACCCTGAGCCCTGAGTGTCGTACGAAGATCGTCACCGGCGACCAATCGCATATCGATGAAGAGGACGCCGTCGATCTCGCCCCAGTCGTGAATGGGAATGATGTGTGGCTCTCGAAGACGTGCTGCAGCTCGCGATTCGCGGCGGAACCGTTCCTGATATGTCGGATCGTGCGCAAGGTCGGGTGAGAGTAGTTTGAGGGCCACAGTGCGGTCCTTGACCGTGTCGTACGCCTCGTACACCTCACCCATGCCGCCCTTGCCCAGCAGAGATCTGAGCTCGTAGGGGCCGAACCGGCTTCCTTCGCGGGAGACTGTCGCGATCTGATTCATCGAACCTGCTTCGTGTGTGCCGAGAAGAATACAAAACGATGATCCAGTCAGCTTTCGCTGAATGATGTAAATTCGTTACGTCGTGCTGCCTCGATCGCGCCCGACTCCAGCGGGTCCGAAGGAGCGAACACCATGTCGGACATCTTGTTGATATCGGGTAGCTTGCGCACAAAGTCGAGCAATTCGGCGTTGCTTCGCACCGCCGCCACTGTTACTCCTGACGGTTTCCGCAGCGTGCCATACGACGGGATGGGCGAGCTGCCGCACTTCAATCCGGATGACGATCACGATCCCCTCCCGCGAGCGGTGCTCGGTCTACGGCAACAGATCGACACCGCAGCGGCCTTGCTGATCTGCACTCCCGAGTATGCGGGGGCACTGCCAGGTTCGTTCAAGAATCTGCTGGATTGGACTGTGGGTGGCGTCGAGATCGGCGACAAGCCCACGGCGTGGATCAACGTCTCTGCCAACGCAACGAACGCGGCCAACGCCCATGCGTCGCTGCGCTACGTGCTCGACTACACCGATGCGGCAATCGTCGACGGGGCATGTGCTCATCTCCCGGTGACTCCAGCAATGATCGATGAGAACGGCTTCATTACCGATGGTGTGGTTCGTGAGGGAATTCGCACTTCGCTTGCAGCACTGTGTCATCGGGTGCCCTTCGCAAGCTGACGGCGGCCGTGCACCCAAACCTTCAGCCGGTCAGGTCGCGTCGGAGATAGGCGGGGAACGCGCAGGCGCACAAAATGATCGCGGCAACGAGAAGAATTGATAGATCAGCGTAGTTGGCCCCGTTGACGAGGGGGTTGCTACCTGCGAAGTAGTACCAGGGACTGACCTTCGTGAAGCCGGCAAGTGCGTCCGACAACGGTAGGAACGCGTTGAGCGCGAAGGCAAGTACGGCAAGCGCCGCGGGGATGGTTGCCGCGAGCCGGACGTCACCGGTAAGCGCAGCGATCAGAACCGCGACCGCGCCGAACACCATCGCCAACAGTGCGCTGTGCGCGCAGGTGCCGAACACGCCGGATGCGTCGATACCGAGGCCGCCGATCACATCCCCGATTATCAATCCGGCTGCGACGCCGAGTGTCGCAAGCAGTACGTGCACAATCGTGGCGGCGGTCTTGGCGGTAAGAAAAGCACTGCGGCTCAAAGGAAGTGATAAGAGTACGCCCACGGTCTTGGTCTGCTCCTCCCCGCAAATTGCTTTGGATGCGGAGAGAATCGCAACCGCGATCAATCCTCCGGGCACGACAAGCGAGACCATTTCGGCATTCATCCACCCCGCCGGAGTCGTCATGTTGGCTCCGGTGAGTACCTTGCTGATCGCGTCCGTGAAATCAGCGGGCAGGCCGACCAGCGTGTCCTGCAGCGGCGGCCACAGCGCTCCCGTCAGAGCACCCATCGCGACCATCGCCGTAGCCACGACACCCACCAGCGTCAACCGGTCGCGCAGAGCGAGCGCGGTCACCCCTTGGATCTGGCGGATACTGCTGGGTCGTGCCGTTCCGGCGGCAGCGTGGTCCGAGACCGTTGTCATCGTGCTCATCCCTTCAGATCGCGGCGGTCGAACGCAAAGGCCGCGATCGTCGCCGCGGCGAGGGTAAGTACGACGAGGAGGAGGATGTGCGGCAGGTCGACGCCATGACTCAGCGGCTCGCTGGAGACGTAGTAATACCACGGGCTGATCCGCGCCCACGCGTCCAGATGTGCAATCGGAAGCATCGAGTTCGACACCCACGCCGCCACCGCGAGACCGCCTCCGACACCGGTGGCTATACCGGGATCGCCGGCTACTGCGCCCGCGGCCAGAGTGATCGCCCCGAATAGCAAAGCGAGCAGATACAGATGCAGACACGCCGCTGCGATGTGGCGGGGAGTGAGCTCGTCGACGCCGAACAGCATTGCCGACAGAACCGTAGCGGCGCCGAACACTATCGTCACCGCAGCGAGTGCCGCGCCCACTCCGAAAGCTTTCTGTGCCAGGATCGACCGTCTGGTGACCGGCTGGGCGGACAGCAACGCCATCGTTCCGACTTTTTCCTCCCCGGCGGTTGCCGCCGCCGCGGTGATCACCGCGTACGCGATCAGGGCCAGCGGGGCGATCAGGTTGAACAGCTCACCGATCGCATAGCCGCCTGGACCTGCCGGGATGAACGCAGTGACTGCATCGGGCATCGCGTCGGTCAGGTCGGTCATCACGTCCTCGAGCCCCGAGCTGATCCCGGTCACGAAGAATGCGAAGAGTGCCAGCACGACGCCCAGTGCGGCGACGGGCATCCGACGGTCGGTGAGTTCGCGAGTGAAGATGTCAGTGGACATCTGATGGATCCTTCTTCGCACCGTCTTTTGAGTCTCCGTCGTCTGAGTCTTCGGAACTGCCGCGGTAGTAGGCCAGGAAAATCTCCTCCAGGTCGGCATCACGGGTATGTAAATCGACCAGTTCGTGCGACATCGCCGCCGCCAATATGCCGTTGATCGGGCCGTCGAACGCCACGGTGACGTGGGTGCCGTCGACGGTGACCTCACGGACGGTGTCTACCTGCGCGAAGAGCTCTGGTGACACCGGCTCCGCGAACTCGATGTCGAGTCGCCGGATCGCTTTCGCTTGCAGGTCCGCGATGCGCTCGACTGCTACAAGTCGGCCTTCTCTGATGATGCCGACCCGTCCGGCGACGCGTTCGACCTCGGACAGAGTGTGCGAGGACAAGAACACGGTGCGCCCTTCCTCGCGCACCTCGTGCAGCATCGTGTTGAACTCGCGCTGCACCAGTGGGTCCAGTCCCGCGGTCGGTTCGTCGAGAATCAGTAGATCCGGTTTGTGCATGAACGCCTGAATCAACCCGATTTTTTGCCGATTGCCGGTGGAGTAGTCGCCGACCTTCTTCGACAGGTCTGCTTGCAACCGCTCCGCGAGCTGATCGACATACTTGTGGTCGACCCCGCCGCGAAGACGCGCGAAGTACCGCAGCGTTTCCGCTCCGGTCAGTTTGGGGTAAAGGGCCAGGTCCCCAGGCACGTACCCGATCGCAGACCGGATTTTCAACGAGTCCTTGTGCGAGTCCATCCCGAGGATCCGTGCGCGACCGGAGGTGGGCCGGATCTGGTCCAGAAGTGTCCGGATCGTGGTCGACTTGCCTGCACCGTTGGGGCCGAGGAAACCGAACACTTCACCGCGTTCGACCTCGAGGTCGAGATCGCACACCGCAGTGAATGCGCCGAACTGCTTGGTAAGTCGATCGGTCCTTATCGCAGGCTGCTTAGACATCATTGCATCGTGTCCCTCGCGGTAGCGGTGGGTGATCGCTGTCCAGATCCGTCGACAAGTCGGCGGTGTTGCGGAAGTTCCGTCAGATAGTCAGTGTACGAAGATTTCGGGGTCGGGTTTGTCGATTTCGATCATGCTCGTGCTCGACGTGACGCGAGCGTTTCTTCTTCGATCCGCGGCGCATGTAGCCTGAAACTACCCACCATGTAGTAGTTCGGTGCTGATGCGGGAGGATGCCGTGCTCGAAGACTCATTGCCCTTGAGTTCGACTCAAGCTGACATCTGGTATGCCCAACAGCTCATGCCGGACATCCCCTTCACCATCGCCTATTACGTGGACATCACAGGTGAGGTCGATGTGGATGAATTACTCGACAGTGGATTGCAGGCACACCTCGAATTCTCTTCGTCGAGCATGCGCGTCGTCGACATCGAGGGACGGCCCGCTCAGGTATTCACGACACAGATCCATGACGTCGCGCAGATTGTCGATCTCAGAGCACACCCGAGCGCATTGAGTTCTGCGCTCCAATGGATAGACGACGACTGTCGATCCCCGCTGCCGATGGATGGGCCACTTGTCCGGTTGCGGCTCTTTCGTCTCGCCGATGACCATGTGCTCTGGTACACCCGAGCCCACCACATCGCGCTCGACGGCTTTGCATCGATGAAAGTGCTCGAGCGGGCCGCCGCGATCTACTCGGCCTCCCGAGCCGGGACCGAACCGGAACCTCTCCACCTTTCATCCCCGGCCGCCCTTGTCGACGAGGACGAGAGATATCGAACGTCCTCGCGATTCGAGCGTGATGGACGGTTTTGGAAAACTACGAATCCTGATGCAGCAGAATCCATTCCGGTCACTCTGGGCCGGGCGGTGCAGCCCGAACCGTTGTCCATGACGATCGGCGCGGACACCGACGCGCACCGGACGTCTTCGGCCGTTTCATGGTCGGTCGGCGATCGCGCAACATCGAGTGTGGTGATCGCTGCGTTCGCCGCTTTCCTTGCGCGCATGACAGGTTCCGACGAAGTCCACTTGTCGTTGCCGGTGTCGGCGAGGACCACGGCATTGCTACGCCGTGCCGGATCCTCGGTGTCGAATGTGGTCCCTCTGCGATTGTCCGGAGTCGGATCGGCCACGGTCGACAGCGTCGTCAAATCGACAGAAGTGGCATTGAGTGGAGTATTGCGGCACCAGCGCAGCAGACCCACTGCATCGGTGAGTGGATCTCCGCTTCGCGTCGGCCAATTCGGGCCCACCATCAACGTGATGATGTTCGCCAACAACATCACCGTCGGTGATTTGGACGGTCAGATCCACATCGTGACGACGGGTCCGGTCGCCGATCTTGCGGTCAATATCTATCCGAGTAGAACTGCCACGCAACCCCGTATCGATTTCGAGGCGAACCCGGCCGTATACACAACCGGTGATCTATCCCGGTATCACGCCCGCTTCTTACATTTTCTCGACGGCTTCACCGAACCTGGTTGCGGAGACACCGCTGTGGCGGATCTCGAGCTCTTCTTTCTCGAAGAAACGCGAAGCTCGCCCGTGTCCGTCGGCGCAGATGCCGAGAGCTCGACTTCGCTGATCGAAGTGTTCGACGAGGCGGTCCGTCTCTACGGCGATCGGATTGCTGTCCGCGATACCGAAGTCGTCACGTATACCGAATTGTCCACGCAGGTCGACCGTCTCGCCCGTGCATTGATCGATCGCGGAGTCGGGCCCGAGGACATGGTTGCGGTCCGCGCGTCTCGATCGATCGCCGAAGTCGCGGCGTTCTGGGCAGTAGCGCGAGTGGGCGCAGTGTACTTCCCCATCGACCCGAACTATCCGCGGCAACGAGCTGAGTTCATCCTCCGCGACTGCTCTGCAAGGGTCGGCCTGTGCACATTCGAGCACCTCGAATCCGAACTGGGGGAGGTGCAATGGATAGACATCGGCAATCCCACCGAACCGCCGCGCTCCGCCGCTGCTGTCGTATCGGCCGAGTACAGGGCACATAGCGCGGCATACCTCATCTACACCTCTGGCTCGACCGGCAAGCCGAAGGGTGTGATCGTCACTCACGACGGGATCGGTGCACTCACACAGCACATTCGAGCCAGTTACCACCTCGACTTCTCGTCGCGCATCTGTCATCTCGCCTCACCGGGGTTCGACACTGCAGTCGTCGAAATTCTGGCGGGCGCGATCTCCGGTGCGACAGTCGTGATCGCGCCTCCCGGCGTGTATGGCGGACTCGAACTCGCTGAACTACTTTCACGCGAATCGATCACCCACCTGTTGATCACCCCTTCGGCTCTGGCCACACTCGATTCATCAGAGCCGAACGGCATCGAGACCATCATCATCGGTGGTGAGGCTGCCCAGCGAGACATCGTCGATCGCTGGTCCCAGAACCGCCGCTTGCTCAATGCCTACGGGCCGACCGAAACGACATGCAGTGTCACCATGACCGACCCGATGCATGCAGATGAGCCGATCGGGATCGGCACGGCCATGACGGGAGCGAAGATCTACCTCCTGGATCGCGCCCTGCACCCGGTGCCTGCCGGTACCACCGGAGAGATCTTCATCGAGACACGCGGGCTGGCCCGCGGATACCTCGGCCGCAGTGCTGAAACCGCGACGCGGTTCCTCGCAAACCCGTTCGGCAGTAATGGTTCACGACTTTTCCGTAGTGGCGACCTGGCGCGTCACCTGGCGGACGGAAACCTCGAATTTCTCGGCAGAACAGACGATCAGATCAAGATCCGAGGAAACCGGGTCGAACTCGGAGAAATCGATGCGGTACTTCGTGCGCATCCAGAGGTCACTGCAGCATCCTCGACTGTGCGTTACGGTCCCGATGGCGGGCTACGCATCGACGGATACATCGTGCCCATCGAGCAGGCCGTCGATACCCAGCAGATTCGACTGGATATATCGCAGCGGTTGCCCGCCCACATGATTCCGTCGACAATCACGATTCTCGACGCGATCCCGCTGACGGTCAACAAGAAACTCGACCGCGCAGCACTCCCCGTGCCGGCGCCGCAGATTCAGCCGAAGGTACGCGGCGTCGAACCATCAGGTGCCACCGAAGTTGCGATCGCAGCGGCGTATGCGCGCATTCTCGGTGCCGACCACGTCGATGTCGAGACGTCCTTCTTCGATATGGGTGGCGATTCGCTGGCAGCCACTAGAGTTCTCGCCCTCGTTCGCGCTGATACCACCGTGGAGGTCGGCGTGCGAGACCTCACCGATGCCCCTTCGGTCCTTGCTCTGTCCGCGCTGGTGGACGCCCGGTTCACCGACCGGGGGTCGGCCTACTCATCTGGTCTCGAGCGGGGCCGCTCGGACACTGCGGCGTACATCCCGCTCGCTCCGCAGCAGCGCCACATCGATCGAGGCGCACGCCTTCCGTTGTACAACTTGCCGTTCACCATAGAGATCACGGGCTCGTTCGACGCTCAGGCGGCGCAAGCAGCGTTCGCAGATCTGGCGGTCCGCCATCGAAGCCTGAGGACGGTGTATCCGGATTCGACTTGGGGCCCAGCGCAAGTCATCGATCGGACTTCTCTTCTCGACGGACCGGTGTTAGGTACGACTGCATTCGATGCCGACGTGGTAGATGCGGTATTGGCAGAACCATTCGATGTTCGCTCCGAGCGTCCCATCCGGGCGCAGCTGTTCTCGGTCTCTTCCGATCGTCATCTGCTCGCGTGCGTGGTGCACCATATTGCCGCAGATGGATGGTCTCTTGGTGTGTTGGCTTCGGACTTCGTTCGCGCATACAACGCCCGGGCCGCCGGCAAGACCGCTGAATGGACAGAACTGCCGCTGGAGTACTCGGACTTCAGCGTATGGGCCGCAGCTCGGTCCACCGCCGCCGATATGGAGTTCTGGCGCAAGGAGTTGCTTGGAGCACCACCAGATATCGCTTTGCCCCTGGACCGGCCGAGGCCAGCCCTGTGGGATTTCTCCGGTGCCCGAGTTTCGTTGGAATTCGACTCCGCTGTCGTGGACGGGCTGGACGGGCTCGGTCACCGTAGCCGGACAGGACGATTCACCGTACTTCGGTCAGCACTGCTCGTCCTTCTGGCGCGGCTCAGCACGACCACCGACATCGTCATCGGCACTCCTGTTGCAGCTCGAGACGATCCGAGGTTCGAGCAACTCGTAGGAATGTTCACCAATACGGTCGCCATCCGCACGAATATCGCGTCCGCGCGAACGTTCGACGATGTCCTTGCCCTGGCGCGTACCAGCGAACTGAGAGCACTCGACCACGCAACTGCCCCGTTCGTCGACGTCGCGGGTGATCTCGTCGAGGACCCCGTCGATTCCTTGCATCCACTCTTTCAAGTCGCCTTGTCCCTGGATATCTTCACCACTTCGAAGTTCGACATCGACGACGCCCATTTCGAGGTAACTCCACGTCCGCTGTATATCGCCAAATGCGATATACACGTCCATGTCACCGAACGTCGGGACGAAGCGGGACTTGTCACCGCGATCGGGGTGGACATCGTCTATCCGACGGCATTGTTCGACGGGACGACGGTCGCCGAGTTCGGACAGTCGTACGAGCAGGTCGTACGGGACATCATCGCCAATTCGACGGCGGAGTGGAACCGTGTACTCGTCTGAGAAGCAATGCAATTCGTGCAATACGTGGTGCATCGCACGTGCAACCGAAAATAGGAAAACCAGTGTCCACGATCAACGGCCTACCAGCCCACATTCTGTTGATTCACTTCGTCGTGGTCCTCGCGCCACTGACTGCACTTCTCGCCGTCGCGGCCAGTGTGTGGGCGGGAGCGCGTCGAAGATTCGTCTGGTTGATCGCGGCTCTGTCGGTGTTGATTCTGGTGCTGACACCGCTCACCACGGATGCCGGTGAATGGTTGGAAAAGCGCGTTCCGAAGTCCGCAGCAGTAGAGACGCATGCCGGGCTCGGCGACACCATGCTCTATTTCGCAATCGCAGCTGTCGTGGTTGCGGCATTGCTAGTACTCCAACATTTACGTGAACGCCGCGAGAAGCCGCCGGTGCGGTGGCTATCGGTTGCCGTTGCGATTATTGCCGTTCTCGTCGGGGTGGCAACGATCGTCCAGGTGTATCGCATCGGAGATTCCGGTGCGCGCGCCGCGTGGGATGACACCGTCACGTCTGCCCCCGCGGAGGATGGCCCGAGCAAGTGACGGGGGTCAGCGGCGAGAACGAAGATCCGGCTCGAGGCACTTGCCGGGTGCGACTGCCTGCCACTGTTATTGGAAGACAGATGAAGGCGTTTCTCCGACCTCCGGCACGATGACGTCCTGAGCTACGTCGAACAGCGCTATCGAGATCGACGCGCAAGCGGCTATCACTACAAGGCCGGCGACGACGACTGCGTAACGCTGGCGATCGGGCGGGGGCTCGGTCAAAGCACGCACACGCCGAACGACATCGCCACCTGTATTTGCAAGTTTCCGAGACTGCGCATCCCTCTCGAGATGAGTGCGGAGCAAAGCCGTTCGCGCGAGCGCAGACACAGTCACATTCCGGCCGAATGTAGCGGAGTATTCATCTGCTTGACGTTCCGCGGCATGTCGTACCCGAACCACCAACGGGCGCAGTACCGGATCGAATTGGGCCGCGATCTCGCACATCTGAATCCATAGGGCGTGGCGAAATCGCAGATGCGCACGTTCATGTTCGATGACCGCACGCAATTCGGCATCGGACAGAGCCTCCGCGAGGCCGGTTGTCACCACAACAGCACCGCCACCGGATGGCACGGCAAAGGCGTCGGGTTCAGCGGAGTCGACGAGAACTGTTCCCCCTGGTGTTCTGGCTTCGGCTCCGAAGCGCGAAGCCATCGAGGAACTGACTACAACCCGTCGAAGATGCCGTGACACCTCGATGGACCGCCAGAGAATCCACCCGAGAAGTGCAACACCCAGCACAATTCGGAAGGGATTGGGTGAAGAAACCAGGACTGCAGCAATTGCCACCATCGAGGCGACAATCGAGAATGCGGTCACGACGGCGAGAATTGGAAACAGCACCACAGCAGTCGAAGGAGTGAACCGGCGATCGATGCGTTCGATGTTCATGCGAATCGCCAGCGACACTACCCAGGGGAATGCGGCCACGAATACAAGTAGCGTCACAGCCCGCGCTCTTCCAGATCGCCTGCATCAGGTGAGAGCAGATTGCGCAGCGTTGCCTCGTCCTCGGGGTCCAAGGACGCGACGAAACTTGCCAGCACATTCGCACGCTTGTCCCGCTCACCGAGTTCGGTTCGCATACGCATCGCGGCACGAAGCGCAGGAATCTCGTTTACCGGTGCCGTGAGGGTGTAGACGAACGATCTGCCTCGGCGTTCCCGCTCGACCAGACCTTTGCCATGGAGCCGAACCAGCGCAGTCATCACGGTGGTGTGCGCGAGTTCGGCGTCCAGATGAGCGCGAGCCTCCGATACCGACAGCTCTCGATGCTCACCGAGCAACTGCACGATGGACTCTTCCAGCTGACCGGACGCTCTACGCACAGGATTCACCTCACTCACTGATATGCCCCAAGGATAGGGCACTATCGCGCCACCTGACTGACGTGCCGGGTCAGTGTGGATTCGTCCGTAGTCGCAGTGTCGAGCCGGTGTAGTGCGTAGCCACCGAGGGTGACCATGAACGCGGCGATGAGAGCGCCGGCGCAGACGTCGGTGAGCCAGTGGACCCCGAGATACATGCGGGTGCAGGCGACAACGACAGTGATGGCGAGAGCGATACCGAGGAACAGGACGCGCACCGCCGTTGGGCGTCGCGCGCTGACGATGAGCGCGATCATCAGCAGCAGCGCCGCGGACCCGGTGACGTGACCTGATGGAAACGAGGGATCTGTTTCGAGCATCAACTGGATCGACAGTGGTGGGCGCTCTCGGCCGACGATCAGTTTCAGTGCACTGCACAGGATCGAGGCTGCGGCGACCGTCGCAAGCAGCACCAACGCCGGGCCGTATCGTTTCGTTCGCCAGATCAGCACTACCGCGACGAGGATGCCCAATGCTGCTGTTTCGGGCGGGCCACCTGCGGTGGTGATGGCGATTGCCAGGTGATCGAGGGTGGAATTTCGGTGATCGAGGAACCATTGGGCGACGGGTGCGTCGGCACCGGTGAGAGCGCCGTTGCTGTGTACCGCGACGGCGAGGACCAGCACCGCGAAGCCGTAGCCCAGTGCGGAGAAGATCGTCCCGTTGGTTCGGCTGTCGCGTGTTCTGAGCACCGTCCCACACGCGACGAGGGCAACGGCGATCGCAAGGCCGGCGGCTTCGACATCGGTCGACGCAGCTTCGGTGAATACTTCGGTGACCGTTGAATGCACGGCAGACGTCGATGAGGAGAGGAGCACGGGCATCAGTGTGCAGAGGTGATCCTGAAGAACCGCTGAAAGCGAATCTCCGGGCACCTCGTGGTTCTGGTGTACTTCTTCGGACGTACAGAGATGGAGTTGTCGATGCGGATACTGGTGGTCGAGGACGAAGTGCGTTTGGCGGAGATGGTGCGCCGCGGTCTGGTGGCCGAGGGTTTCACCGTCGAGGTCGAGCACGACGGTGACGAGGGGTTTCATACCGCGGTCTCCGGGGAGTTCGATGCACTCGTGCTCGACATCATGTTGCCGGGCAAGCATGGTTACGACATTGTGCGGGATCTGCGGGCGCAGGGTGTGTGGACTCCGATTCTGATGCTTTCGGCGAAGGACGGTGAATACGATCTGGCCGATGCGTTCGATCTCGGTGCCGATGACTATTTGATCAAACCGTTTTCGTTCGTGGTGTTGGTCGCTCGGCTGCGGGCCCTACTCAGGAGAGGTGCTCCGGAGCGGCCGACGGTGTTGACGTCGGGGGATTTGGAGTTGGATCCAGCGCGGCACCGCGTGACCCGCAGCGGTGTGGAACTGGCCTTGACACCGCGCGAGTACAGTGTGCTCGAGTTTCTGATGCGGCGCAGTGGGGTGGTGGTGACCAAGTCCGAGATCGTGCGGTCGGTATGGGATGCCAATTATGACGGGGACGAGAACATCGTCGAGGTCTACATCGGTTATTTGCGTAAGAAGGTCGATCAGCCGTTCGGGCGCAAGAGCATCGAGACGATCCGGGGAGTCGGATACCGGCTCGCGACCGGTGTGATCGACTGAGCTGTTCGTCTGCTTCTCGAATGTTCCCGCGAGCTCTGAAGTATCACCGTGGAGCGCTGAGGGTCGGTGTCACACTCTCTCCCCATCCTCGGTATCCACGCTGTCGAATGTGGTGTCGAGGACGTCGGCTTTGGAGATGGTCAAGTACGTCACGGATCCAACGATGGCAATCACGAACACGGCGGTGACGAGGGTCGGTCCGAGTCCGAGGCCGCCGGCAGTCTTGTCCTGTGTCAGGTAGTCACCGATGGACGCGCCGAGTGGGCGGGTGATGATGTAGGCGATCCAGAATGCGAGGACGGCGTTGAGCCGTAGGGCGTAGTGCGCGGCGGCGACCAGGGCGATGATGGCGGCGAAAATGAGTGCCGAGGTGAGGTATCCCAGTTCGATTTGCTCTGCGACGAGATCGCCTGCAGCGGTGCCGAGTGCGAACGTGAACAGGATTGCAAGCCAGTAGAACCCTTCGCGGCGGCGGGTTCGGATGCTGTGAATCGAGAGTGTTCCCTCGGCGAAGTACCAGGCTGCGAACGTCAGAATTAGTGCGGCGGTGAAGAATCCGGTACTCGTTGCCAGTGGAACGCCGAAATTGTCGGTGATATTGTCGGTGATCAGCGTGCCGGCGACGCTGATCAGGATGACCACCAGCCAATAGATCCATGGCACGTACCGCCGGAGGGTGAACTGGTAGGTAAGCGCTGCGGCCAACATGATGCCGATGACGAGGGTGGTCCCGGTGAGACCGAACCCGAGATCGACGTTGAGTGCGTCGGCGGCTGTCTCCCCGACGGTGGTTCCCAGGATTTTGATGATCCAGAAGTACAGCGTCACCTCGGGGACTTTGCTCGCCAACATGCGTGTGGTGCTCATGGACAACGACTCTGGCAGGGTAATCCTGAAGGGATGCTGAAGATGGTCGTTGTCTTCGGCGCTGCAGGTAGGACACTGGGGGCGTGATGTCCTACATCGATGTGTTGCGGCCACGACGTTGGACCGTGCGGGTGCGTTCGGCGGTTGCTACGACCCTGGTGCTTGCTGTGTGTTTGATCGTCGCCGGTGGCGCGTTGTTGAGTGTGCTCTACAGCTCTCTCGAATCCTCTGCCCGTACTGCTGCGGTGGCTCGCGCGGTGCAGGTCTGCGAGCAGCTCGAGTCCGATTCGCCGTCGCAGATCGACGATTCGTTGTTGGCTACCGACGGTCAGATCGGGATCCTGCAGGTCGTCGACGCGTCCGGGGCGGTGCGGGCTTCTTCGAGTGGGGATAGTGATGCGCCGCTGTCGACTTTTCAGGTTCCGGCGTCGACCACGCAGGATCTCGGGCGTGTCGAGGTCGGCGAGAGTGGCGATTTCTGGGTGACGGGCCGCGGCGCGATGAGTGCAGAGGGGCCGGTGACGGTGTTGGTGGGTGCCGACCGGGAGACGGTCGAAGACGTTGTCACCACGGTCGCGGTTCTACTGGCAATCGTTGGCCCTATTGTGATCTCGTTAGTCGCGTTCGCGACGTACCGACTTGTCGGTGCGGCGTTGAGTCCCGTCGAGCGGATCAGGACTCGGGTGGCGTCGATCTCCAATGGTCAGCTGGGGGAGCGTATTCCGGTTCCGGAGGCACATGACGAGATCGCTCGACTTGCGGTGACGATGAACGAGATGTTGGAGCGGCTCCACGCGGGGCAGCGTGCGCAGCAGCGGTTTGTCAGTGATGCTTCGCATGAGCTTCGGAGTCCGCTTTCGACGATCACTGCTGCTCTCGAGCTTGCCGCAGCACGGCCGGAGTTGATCGATGCGACATTGATAGACGATTCGCTCCTTCCCGAAGCGCGACGGATGCGGGGGTTGATCGAAGATCTTTTGTTGCTTGCTCGTTCGGACGAAAAGCAGACCGCCGCCAGCGCAGTCGACGTCGACCTCGACGATCTGCTCTATGAGGAGGGCAAACGTGTCGGATCGATGTCGGAGGTGACTGTTCGGACGTCGATTGTTCCTGTTCGGGTGACCGGGGATCAGCAGGCGTTGGCGCGGATGGTGCGCAACATTGTCGATAACGCGGTTCGGCACGCGAACAGTCGAGTGGAATTGTCCTGTGCGGAGTCGGGTGGGTCTGCTCTGATCACGGTCGATGATGATGGGCGGGGTATTGCGGAGTCGGAGCGGGTGCGAGTGTTCGATCGGTTCGTGCGGCTGGATTCCTCGCGAACGCGTGGTGAGGGCGGTGCGGGTCTGGGTTTGGCTATTGTTGCCGGCACGGTCGCTGCACATGGTGGGTCGGTGACTGTTCTTCGGTCGCCGCTGAGTGGAGCTCGTTTCGAGGTCAGACTCCCCATGGGATCGAAAAGTGAGTCCAAAGACAACAGGACTTGATCACGTCATCGTGGTTGCCACCGGATACGAGGCGGGTGCTGGCCCGATGGCATCAGAAAACGAGGTAAGCGCGTCCACAACGGACCCCAACGGCGCCGATCGTGAATCCGATGTGATCTCGGGGGGGCTTCTCAACGGGCATACATCAGGCCAGGTCATCGTGTTTATCGTACATTCGACCACCGCCGTCTCGCTTGGCGCGGTAGAGCAACACGTCGGCGCGATCGAAGCAGTCGAAGAGGGTTTCGCGCTGCTGCAGCGAAGTGAATCCAGCCGAGAATTGCTGACCGTCGGGAACGACCGCTGCGATGTCGGTAAGAATTCGACGCGCCTGCATGACGTCGATTCCGGGGAGAGCCAATGCAAATTCTTCACCACCCCAACGAGCAAACAGGGTCTGCGGACCGAGGATGCCGCGCGCTGCTGCGCTGAACGTGGTGAGCAGTTGGTCGCCGGCGGGGTGGCCGTGGGTGTCGTTGTACGCCTTGAACCGATCGAGATCGATCATCGCCAGTATGAGTGAGTTGGTGCATTGCGGGGGGTAGTGCAGTCGGTGCAACCCTTCTCGCCATCCGCGGCGATTGAGCAAACCGGTGAGAGGATCGGTCGTTGCTGCGGCTTGCAACATGTCTTCGGCGATTCGGCGTTCGGTCGTATCGTGGATGACCGAAGCAGTCCATGTCCGGCCATCCGGTGACGTCACGGCGACTGCGGAGACCCATGCCCATCTCAGGGTGCCATCTGGGCGGATATACCGCTTCTCGAGCCGCAGCACCTGGCCCTGCTCTCGTGCTCCTGCCATTAACTGCGCCATCGCCGCATGCTGTGCGAGATCGTCGGGATGGGTGAATTCGCGGGAGGATCGACCGGCAATTTCTCCCCAGGTGCGTTGGACCATCGCGCAGTAGGCGTCGTTCGCGGCCATCAGCAAGCCCTGCTCGTCGGCTAGTGCTATCGCAACGGTGCTCGCGTCGAACAATGCGCGGTACCAGTGCTCGTCTACGCCTTTGAATGTATTCATGTTCCTGCTGACCTTCTCGTTTCCTACTGGGCACCTTTATCTTGTCAGAGCACGGCAGCGCCTAAATTGTCCAAAATGGCAGCACCCGAGACCATTGCGAGAGGTCCCAGTCCGACGAGCACACGTTGCGCCTTGGGTGACTGCAGGGTTAGCAGTGCCTCCTCCGTCCCGTAGGGCTGAATGCCGTCGATCGACGCACATCGGTGGATCGAGGTCGAGCACGTGTGGAACGAGCAGGTGACCAGCTTGGCTACTCGATCGGGGAGCCGCGCGGCTACATTTCCCCTTACCAGCCCAGTGATCTCGCTGCACCCCCTTGGCGGTCCCGACTCTCTGTTTGGTCTCCGCGTGGGCCACGTCCGTTCGGGCAATATTAGAACATGTTTCATTTTTGGTTCGATCTGTGGCTGTGACAGGCGGTTTGATGACGCCTGTCAGTTTTGTGTGTGCGACGTCGGAGTTGTTTTAACCCCAATAGGTGGAGTGTGTAGCTTCAGGCGACGCAGCTGAGGTCACCAAGTCGTTGGTGTGGCGTCCCAATGGTCGTGACCACCGACGGCGAGCGAGGCGGTTCCCCTACGGTGGTGTGATGATCGACATTCCGGTGCGTAGGACGATTCGCTTTGCTCCGGTGGCGTTGGCCCCGATCCTGCTGATTGCCAGCACCTTCCCTGGCGAGTTCTATGTACCGTTGAGCTACTGGTTTCTGGGGTGCGCGTCGGCAGTAGTCTTCAGCGTTGGGGATCGGGCACCGCTCGTTGCGTCCATCACGCTGTCGGCGTTGTCCGTTCCTATGTTCGCCGCGCAAGCCTGGGGCGTGTCGGAGCTTGTGCCCTACCTCGGCGCCGTATCGCTGGGCGAGGTTGCTTTGCGCTCGTCCCGAGCATCTCGAGTTTTTGCGACTATGGTCTGGACAGGTGCGTTGGTGCTCGGGGCGTGGCTCGACCACCCCGATGCCTTCTGGCGCTGGACTACAGTCGCCTCGACCGCATTGTTCGTCGGGCTCCCTGTGCTGCTTGGTCTTTACATTCGCGCGCAGCGCGAGCTTGCGGCGACCTATCAGGAACGTGCCGCAGATGCAGAAGCCAGGACGGCAACAGCTGAAATCAGTGCACGCTCAGCTGAGAGAACCGCTGTGGCAAGAGAATTGCATGATCTCGTCGCGCACCACATGGCGTCGATCGTCCTGCGGATAGGAGTGGCACGACATGTACTCGGAAGGGTCGATCCGCGTGTGGACGCAGTTCTCGATGATGTGCACCTCACCGCATCCGATGCACTGGCCGATATCCGTCGACTTCTTGCCGCGCTTCGCGAACCGTCTTTGAACGAAGTGCCTCTGGTGGACCCAGGTGCCGTCCGATCTGAAATCTACGCGGCTATCGAACGCACTCGGCGCGCCGGATACGAGGTGGCGGCCTGTGTGGACGCTGATATCTGCGAACTCGACGCCATCAGCAGGCTCTCGTTGCTGAGAATTGTGCAGGAGTCGTTGACGAACGTGATGAAACACGCGGCGACCGGATCGGCTGTGAATCTGTCGATAGCCCGCAAGGGCGCCGGGTTCTCGGTTCGAATCATCAATACTGGAGTCGAAAACATGCCACCTAGCGGCGAGGGATACGGAGTCATCGGCATGAAAGAACGCATCGCCCTGGTGGGTGGACAACTAGTGACAACAGCAATCGTCGACGGATGGGAACTCGACGCGTGGATCCCCGCCGCCCCAACCACACCTGGACACACGCTGTGATCCGGTTGACGATCATCGACGATCAACGCTTGATACGGGCCGGCCTTCGCATGTTGTGCGAGTCGACACCGGATCTGGCCGTTGTCGGCGAGGGATCCAACGGCTTGGAGGCAATTCGGTTGGCCGCCGAATTCTCACCCGATGTGACCTTGATGGATCTCGGAATGCCCGGTCTCGGCGGTATCGAGGCAACGAGACAGATCGTGGCATCAAACCCTGCATCGAAGGTGCTGGTGCTGACGACGTTCGATGACGACGACCATCTTTACCCTGCGTTGGCGGCCGGTGCCACCGGGTTTCTGGTGAAGGACACCTCGCCGGTCGACTTGCTGAGCGCTATCAGGCGGACGGCCGACGGAGACTTCTTGTTCTCCCCGGAGCTCATGCGTCGGATCGTCGATCGCGCGCTTACCGCCTCTTCGGACATCGCGGACGCAGCAGTCCCGGCGGTGTCGTTGACTGTGCGCGAACATGATGTGCTGGGGCTTGTCGGCGAGGGGCTTAGCAATCGAGACATCGGCGATCGACTGCATATCGGTGTGACCACGGTGAAATCGCATATCTCGAATTTGATGGAGAAGACCGGTTGCGACAACCGAGTACGTCTCGCGATATTCGCCAAGGGAGCGGGCTAGTGGTGAATGCCTTCAAAATTCGGCATCGATTCCATATCTGATATGTCGGCGGAGGAGCTTATCGTCTGCGCCGCTTGTGCGCCCGGCTCGACCACGACGAACTGTCCCATCATTCCCTGGTCTTCGTGCATGAGCATGTGGCAGTGATACATGTACGGCGCTGTCGGGTCGGTGTAACGGCTGAACCGCAATGCCAGCCGTAACTGTTGCCCGGGTGGCGTGTACACGGTGTCTTTCCATCCGTCGAGTTCTGGCGGTGGGGGCGTCCCGTTGATGTCGACGATCTGAAACTGAGCGTCGTGTACATGGAAATTGTGTGGCCAATTGTCGACGTTTGTTACCGTCCACACCTCGGTAGTATCCACAATCGACGTGAAGTGGATACGGTTCATATCCATCCGTTGGCCGTTTATCATGAACCATTGCAATTCGAATTCTCTTGTTGCCGCGGCACTCCCAGAATCCAGTTTTGGTAGAACTGACAGAACCGTAGGGAGTTCCGACGAAGCTTTGAGTTGCTGCCTTCCACGCAGTTCGAGAATGTCGAAGGTATCCGCAAAGCCGAAAGTATCGGTGGATTCCCAATCCACATTATCGTGATTGTCGATCGGAAACGATCGCAAAATCGAATCGGTTCCCGAATCGATGCGCACGATCATCTCGACGCGTTCACCCGGGCTGATCTGAATTCTGCTCAGTGATATGGGCTCTCGCAGTAAGCCGCCGTCAGTCGCTACGAGCTGAAATTCGCGGTAATCATCGAATCCGAGGTTGTACAGGCGGCCGGACGATCCGTTGAGGATGCGGAGCCGGATGCTCTCGGTAACGACGGGGAGGAAAGCCCCAGCGACCCCGTTGGTGACGATGGTGTCGCCCAACAGTCCGATATTTGTGGAGTCCGACTCATCGAGGCTGCCGTCCTCCTCGAATCGACGATCCTGAATGATCAGCGGTACGTCGTCCACTCCGTAGTCACCGGGCAGTTCGAGTGAGTCGGAAACATCATCGTCGATGATGAAAACCCCTGCGAGTCCCCGATACACGTGCTTTTCTGATGAACCGTGCGGATGGGGGTGGTACCACAGTGTCGCGCTCGGCTG
Source organism: Rhodococcus sp. H29-C3 (assembly GCF_030063405.1). Taxonomy (NCBI): domain Bacteria; kingdom Bacillati; phylum Actinomycetota; class Actinomycetes; order Mycobacteriales; family Nocardiaceae; genus Rhodococcus; species Rhodococcus sp. H29-C3. Next base: position 128,368 of record NZ_JASITC010000007.1, read on the forward strand.
GTCGATGGTCCATGTAGGTTCCCACTTTTCACCGGGGTCGATCGTTTGATGGGGTCCACCGTCGAACCGAGCTGGAACGTGCATTCCGTGCCAATGCACGGTCGTCGGTTCGGGCAGAGAATTTTCGACGGTGAAAGCCACAGTCTCGTCGCGACGAGCACGCAACGTCGGCCCCAATATTGAACCGTTGTACCCCCACGTGGCTGTCGTCGTTCCGCTGATTAGTTCCGCTGCGCCGGCTGCTGCGACTAAGTGAAAATGACGTGTGCCGTTCGCATCGACCGTGGACTCGGCTATGGGCGGTATCGGCAACTGCCGCAACGTCGACGCTCGAGAACGCTCGTTCTCGCCGTCGCCACATCCGGCAAGTACCACGATCGGTGTCGCGGCAAGGCCTGTCAGAAACTGTCTTCTGGATAGTTGTTTCATGATGCTCCTGTTCAGGCGGGACATCACGATGCCCCGAACTCTCCTGACAAGTCTTCCTAGTTGGAGCGATCGAAGCCTCCATCCGACGGGCCCCCCGCTGCGGTAAGTCCTCCTACCCAGGTACCTACCGTAGAAGCTGTACCCGTGATAAATGATCGACTGCATTCGTACTATGGCGAGTCGGCCGAAGAGCTGCGCCGAGCATCCTCGAATGAAGGGTGTCCGGGAGCGCAATGGCGCTACGCGGCCGGGTTGACCGCCTACTCGGAACCCGCGTCATTTCATCTCCTCGGGTGAAGTACCAATCATACTTTTTCACCGCAGCCCCAGGGGTTTGGACAGATCGTGATGTCGAGAAACGGACATATTCGGCTTTCGCAACATTAAGCTGGCGAAACGCCGAGCATGAGGAGGTCCCATGACGCAGCTTGGTCCCGATGAACAGACCGGTCGCCGGTCGGATGCGAACGGGTTCGACGAAGTCGATCAGCAGTCGGCCGGTGAACGCGCCGAAGAGGTGAAGCCGGGTCGGCGGAAGCGTCAATGGATTGGACTCGCCGCCGGAGTACTGCTGGCCGTAGTCGTCTACGCGGTAATGCCAGCCGACGTCGGTCATGCTGCGCGGTTGACCGCCGGGACAGCAGTTCTGATGGGTATCTGGTGGATGACGGAGGCCATCCCGATTCCCGCAACTGCACTGTTGCCCCTGATAATTTTCCCGATCTTCGATCTCGACGTCGCCGTCAACGACGTGGGCGCGTCCTACGGCAACAACATCATTTTCTTGTTCATGGGCGGCTTCCTACTGGCTCTTGCGATGCAGCGGTGGAACCTTCACCGCCGGATTGCGTTGCTGACTGTCAACGCCATGGGCACCAAGCCGACGATGGTGATCGCTGGATTCATGATCGCGACAGGTTTTCTGTCGATGTGGGTCTCGAATACCGCCACTGCGGTCATGATGATCCCCATCGGCGTCTCGGTTCTGGTTCTGGTGCTCGACATCGGAAAGAAGGCCGAGGTGGAATACTCCACGAAAGAACCTGGCACAGACGCCTCCGCACAGGCACGTTCAACCTCGGCCGATGACGTGCCGACCGACGCGACGGTTACGGAGGCGGTGATCAAAAGCAACTTCGGGACCGCCTTGATGTTGGGCATTGCCTACGCCGCTTCGATCGGCTCTTTGGGGACGATCATCGGAACACCCCCCAACACCTTGCTGGTGGGTTATTTGGAGGGCGAGGGAATCACCATCGGATTCTTCGAATGGATGGTTGCCGGAGTGCCACTCGCCGTCGTTCTGCTCGTTGTCGCGTGGTTTTTGCTCACTCACGTCTTGTTCAAGCCCGAGATCGACGACATCCCCGGCGGTAAGCGCCTCATCAGGGGAGAACTCGATGCTCTGGGGAAGATGGCACAGGGTGAAATCCGGGTGGCAGTCATCTTCTGTCTGGCAGCCACATCCTGGGTCGCGGTTCCGCTCATCTTCGATGACCCACCGATCTCCGACACCGGCATCGCGATGACCGCGGCTATTCTGTTGTTCTTACTCCCCAGCGGAGGTAAAGCAGGAGTGCGTCTGATCGACTGGGAGACAGCAATCAAGCTGCCGTGGGGGGTATTGCTTCTGTTCGGCGGTGGACTCGCCCTATCGGCCCAGTTTCAGTCCAGCGGCCTGACCGATTGGATCGGTAGTGTGGCAGCGGGTCTCGACACGATCCCTGTGATCCTGTTGGTCGTGGTGACAACGACCGCGACCATCTTCCTGACCGAGCTCACCAGCAACACCGCGACAGCAGCGACATTCCTTCCGTTGGCAGGTGGCGTGGCGATGGGCATGGACCTCGATCTGCTGCTTCTGACGATTCCGGTCGCGCTCGCTGCAACCTGCGCGTTCATGCTGCCGGTGGCGACACCACCGAACGCCGTCTCGTACGCGAGTGGTTACATCACGATCGGTCAGATGATGCGAGGTGGCTTGTGGCTCAACCTCATCGCGATCGCTCTGATCACCGTCGCCAGTTATACGGTCTTTGCCTGGTCCTTGGGAATCGCGTCGTGACGACCTGCTGGGTCTGAAATGGCATGCTGAGATTTTGTAAGAGAAACAGCTCTGCCAGGATCAAACATTCGACACGACGAAAAAGGTATGAGTGATGTCAGGGGACTCGGCACACCGACTCGAGCGGTGGCAACGATATTGGAACAAGCAATCGGCCAACTACGACAAACATATGACATTCCTCGATCGAGTTCTCTTTCGAGACACCAGATCGTGGGTCTGCGCCCGAGCCGAAGGTCGGGTGCTCGAGATTGCCGTCGGTACCGGCCTCAATCTGGACCACTACCCACCTGGCATCGACTTGACCGGCATCGAACTCAGCCCGGAGATGCTTGCCCGCGCAGCCAGCAAGTCCAAGGAAGCCATGCCCGGAGCGCAACTGATTATCGGTGACGCGCAGGCCCTGACCTTCGACGACGCGTCCTTCGATACGGTCGTCTGCACGTTCTCCCTCTGCGCAATACCGGATCCCGACGCGGCACTTGCAGAGATGACGCGTGTCCTTCGGCCCGGAGGGACCTTGCTGCTGGCCGACCATGTGTCCTCGTCCATTCGGGTCGTCCGATGGCTTCAACGAGTCATCGAGTTGATCAGCGTCCCGATCGGGGGTGAGCACTTCCTCCGACGACCCTCCGACTCCGTCAGGCGCAGCCGAAACTTCACCATCGAGGAAATCGACCGGTTCACACTCGGGCTGGTCGAACGTTTGCGGGCACAACGGACGTGAGTGTCGATGTCGTAGCGAAGGCCCACATCGAACTTCCGACCATCCACCGTATTACCTGAACATCTCGGGACGGTTCGCATACTCTGACCTGACATTTAGGTTCCCACGGCGATAGCGAACGCTCACTCTGAAAGGCTAGGTCGCATCAGTGCTGATCATAGGAATAATTCTCTTCGGTCTTCTGATAGGTGCCGGCGCGCAGTTGATCTTGGGCAGGTCCAAGACCGGCATGGACTGGACGCTGGCGTTCACCGCCGGAATTGTGGGCTCCTTCGTCGGTGGCTTGGTGGTGAGTTTGATTGCCGGCGACGGAATATCGCTGCGGCCGAGCGGAATCATCGGATCACTGCTTGGAGCATTGCTCGTCACTGTACTGTGGCAGCGGTTCAGCCCGGCCCGATCGAACTCCCAGTAGCGGGATCGAGTCACGCAGGCGCCTCAGGCTCCGCGATACTGCCCTGGCCTCTTCTCTCTCGACGTGGCCGGAACGGCTGACGAGCAGGGGAGACCAGTCGGGCATATAGATGTCAGTTCTGTGAGGGGATGTCCAGGCGATCACGTAGCGATGATTCGATCGATACCAAAAGTGTGGCGAAGACTGAAAGTCCCGTGCAAGCCAGCGCTCCTTCGACGGCTCGAGCCACCTCTTTCGGGCGCGCAAGGATTTCCACGCTCAGGTCCCACGATCGATACCCCCCGACCCCGACAACGTCGTCATGGCTTCCGGTGGTGTCGAGATAATGCTCGGCGTGGGGCTTGCCGTACTGCCGCGCGATCGGGTTCGGATAGGCAGGCTCCTTGCGGGGTGGGCTTTGTGGTCCACCGCCGCCCCCAAGCGCAGGTAGTTCTTACTGCACTGTCGTCTGTGACTGAGAGTGTCGTGTTCTAACCTCCGGGCCACCAAGAGATCTGGCTTCGCGGCCTCGTCCGAACTTCGGACAGTAATGTTCCGAAATTACCGTCACCGCACACTAGAACGTGTTCTCATTGGGTCTCCATCACTCGACAGGAGTACCTAGTGACGCGTGACGACGTCGCGGAAATCGAACAACTGAAATATCGGTACCTTCGGACCCTCGACTGCCGCAGATGGGACGAATTCGCAGAGACCCTGACCGAGGATGTCGTTGCCGAATACGGTGAACACCTGCGGTTCACCTCACGCGATGATGTCCTGGCATTCATGCGTAGTGCGATGATACCGGGACTCATCACCGAGCACCGCGTAGATCACCCTGAGATCGTCGTCGAGGGCGACAGCGCCAGCGGGGTGTGGTACCTGTCCGACATGGTCATGCATCCCAAGTACGGCGCCATTCTCAGAGGTGCAGCGTTCTACGACGACCGTTATCAGCGGGGCGAGGACGGTCGTTGGCGCATAGCGCACACCGGTTACACCCGAACCTACGAATTCACACACGAACTCACTAGCCTGCCCGGATTTCGGATGACGGCAGATCCGTGGCAGGACGGAAGGACACAGTTGTGACCGAAAACCTTACCGGCAAGATCGCTTTGATCACCGGGGGCGGCCAGGGAATCGGACGGGGCGTCGCTCTGGAGTTCGCACGCGCCGGGGCCAAGTGCTTCCTCGTCGGCCGTACCCGCTCGAAACTCGAGGCTGTAGCCGAGGAGATTGCGCAGGTGACCTCGGCTGCAGACGTCGCCGTATACGAGGTGGACATCGCCTCGGACGGTGCATGCGAGGCTGCTGTGAGCGCAGCAATGGACGCTTTCGGCGGCATCGACATTCTGGTCAACAACGCCAATTCCGCGTTCCCGGTGCCGCTCGACGAATCCGGCGACGACTTCTTCGACTACGCCCTGAGAACAGGACCACGTGCTGTACTGCGCCTGATGCGAGCCGTCCACCCATCGATGGTCGAGAGGGGCGGGGGAGTCATCATCACGATGATCACCTCGTCTGCAGTTCGTTGGGACACATCAGGATTCGGGGTCTACGCCGCCACCAAGGAAGCCATGCGCGTATTGACTCGGACCGCCTCCAGTGAATGGGGGCATGAGGGGATACGCGCGCATTGCGTTGCCCCGCATGCACTTACGCCAGCACTCGAGTGGTGGATAGAGAACAATCCGAAGGAAGCCGAAGAGTTCGTTCGGACGATCCCAATGGGGCGTATCGGCGATCCTGAACGTGACATAGGCCAAGCAGTTGCATTTTTGGCCTCGGATTCCTCACGCTATCTGAGCGGCGCGGTCATCCCGTTGGACGGCGGTCAGTCTCGCTGGTGACCCCAGTGTTCAACCCACGTTGACGCCCGCATCCTTGAAATGCAAAGGCCCGCACCCATTCTTCGGGTGCGGGCCATAACCAACGTGGCGTCAGTGCTGCAATGCGGGGTAATCCGTGTAACCCTCTGCGCCACCGGAATAGAAGGTGTTCTGGTCGGGTGTATTCAAGGGTAGATCTTCACGCCATCGGTACGCGAGATCAGGATTGGCGATGGCAGGGCGACCGACGACCACTGCATCGCCGATGTCGTCCGACAGAAGGGACAGCGCTTCGTCGCGGCTGGTGATCTCGCCGAATCCGCTGTTGACGAGCGTCGGACCACCGAAGGCCTGCCGCAAGCTCTGGACGAGTTCCCCCGCCGGATTTTTGTGCAGCACACTGAGGTAAGAGAGACCGAGTGGCGCAATCCGATCGACGAGCGCCAGGTAGGTCGCCCGCACGTCTTCGATGTCCTTCTCGTAGGCATCTTGGATGTTGTGCTCGGGAGAGATGCGGATTCCGACGCGGCCTGCGCCGACGGCCTCCGCAACGGCCACGACGACTTCAGCGACGAAACGGGCCCGGTTCTCCGGTGATCCGCCATAGGAATCCTCACGTCGATTCGACGCCGGCGAGAGGAACTCGTGGAGCAAATAGCCATTGGCACCGTGAATTTCGACGCCATCCATACCAGCTGCGATCGCGTTCTTCGATGCCTGTACGAACTCCTCGATCACCGAGGGCAGTTCATCGGTTCGGAGTGCACGCGGTACCGGGTAGGACTGCTTGCCGTCGTAGGTGCGGGTTTCTCCTTCGATGGCAATCGCGCTCGGCCCCACGACCTCGCGGCCGCCCGTTGTACTTTCGTGTGTCACGCGCCCGGCGTGCATGACCTGGGACACGATCAGCCCACCTTCGGTATGCACTGCTTCTGCGACATTGCGCCAACCAGCGATCTGCTCAGGCGTAACAAGCCCGGGCTGACCCGGGAATCCCTGACCTGCATGAGAGGGATACGTCCCTTCGGTCACGATGAGACCGAGCGAGGAACGCTGCTTGTAATGCTCGACCACCAGGGGGCCGGGGATTCCGTCTCGTCCTGACCGCACACGCGTGAGCGGCGCCATGACCAGCCTGTTTGCAAGCTTCAGTTCACCTAAGGTCAAGGGGGAAAACAACTTCACTGGTTCGGCTCTTTTCGTCGGCGACACTGCGTTCTTCGTTCGAATTACTTACAGTCGCTAACCTTCGGAGATGGCGAGCTATTCCGAGCCGAGACGATTGTCACGCGTGACGTCGGTTCAGAAAATCGGGCTACCGGCGCTACAGGTCTCGCGCATGGCCTGAACGGCCGTGTGGATGTCGCGCGACCAGGCCCACAGTCTCAGTCACCGGGAGATTTCACACTTCGAGAAGTTTTTGGACTGTACTGAGTCTCGTGACGAGCACCGATTCGACCACCGAGAGCCCAATCCGACCCATCCCCGAAGCGCAGGTGAGCGAGTGGGATTACGAAGCCGACGTCGTTGTCGCCGGCTTCGGTGTGGCCGGAGCTGCAGCCGCGGTCGGTGCGGCACAGGCAGGTGCCGATGTCCTGGTGCTCGAACGCACCGGTGGATGGGGTGGCGCGGCGGCGATGGCAGGCGGCTTCATCTACATGGGTGGGGGAACACCCTTGCAGAAGGCCTGCGGATTCGACGACACCGTGGACAACATGAAGGCCTTCATGAAGGCAGCCTTGGGACCGGGTGTCGACGAGGCCAAGATCGATCTCTATTGCGAGGGAAGCGTCGACCACTATCACTGGCTGGCCGATGACTGCGGAGTTCCGTTCAAGGAGAGTTTCTGGGGTGAACCGGGCTGGGAGCCCCCAGACGATGACGGTTTGCAGTACACCGGAGGGGAAAACGCGGCACCGTTCAATTCCGTCATTCCGCCGGCGCCGCGAGGGCACGTCCCTCAAATGAAAGACAAGCACGTCAGCTCCGAAAAGGGCGGCGGATACATGCTGATGAAGCCGCTGACCGACAAGGCTGCCGCCCTCGGAGTCAGATCCGAGTACGACATGCGGGTTCAGACGCTGATCGTCGATACCGACGGACGGGTTGTCGGAGTCCAAGCTAAGCAATACGGCAAGACCGTTTCAGTCCGCGCACTTAAGGGCGTGGTGTTGGCCACTGGCAGCTTCGCCTACAACAAGACAATGGTCGAGTCGTACGCGCCCAGGTTGATCAATCGTCCGGCCGCGTCGATCGAAGAGCACGATGGACGCGCAATCCGCATGGCGCAGGCAATCGGTGCCGACCTCGCGCACATGGATGCCGCTGAGGTCGCTTTTTTCAGTGACCCACAAATGTTCATCCGTGGAATATTGGTCAACGGACGAGGCCAGCGTTTCATCAACGAGGACACCTACCCCGGCCGTGTAGGTCAGGCTGTTCTGTTCGAAAACCTCAACGAGGCGTTCCTCGTCATCGACGAGGCCTCATACGAGGTCGCGATGACTACGCAGACTTCGACCCCGCAGCTTCGGCGCCGACCCACCTGGGTCGCCGAGACGGTGGAGGAGCTGGAGTCCGACATGGGATTGCCCGCAGGTGCTTTGCAATCGACAGTCGAGCTGTACAACCGTCACGCCGTGAACGGTGAGGATCCGTTGTTGGGTAAGAAGACCGAATGGGTTAAGCCGATAGGCACTCCCATTGCTGCGATCGACCTGCGCGGCATGACGGGCGGATTCACGCTGGGCGGACTGCGGACGAGTACAGCTTCCGAGGTGCTCCACGTCTCCGGCCAACAAATCCCCGGCCTCTTCGCGGCGGGTCGCTGCACCGCAGGTGTCTGCGCAGGCGGCTACGCCAGCGGGGCGTCACTCGGCGACGGCAGCTTCTTCGGCCGTCGTGCCGGCCAGAGCGCGGCTAACGGGGGCTGACGGACTCTGCTACCTCAGCGAGCTATCGCTACCACGATCAAGTATTGCCATTGCATTGCTTTACCTTCGTAGAATTCTCCAGCCAGCTCGATCAGTGAGCTGTCCAAAGCCCTGACCGCGGCATGGTCGTCCGCGATCCGGCGGTACACCGCGATCGTCGGACCATAGTTCTTCTTGAAGTAGTGCACGAAGTCCTCCGGCCGGGCGAACATGTCGACGGTCAGTGTTCTCACCTCGGCGGTCATTTCGCGGACCCGATCTCCGAACAGACCGCGGACATGCGCCTCGTCGCCCCACAAGGGTGGCGGCTGTGCGCCGGGAGGTGGGGGAGCGGCGTACGGCTTCATCGCCGAAAACATCTTTCCGATGAAGCCGTCCGGCGTCCAATTGATGAGCCCGATCGTTCCACCGTCCCGGCAGACGCGTACCAGCTCGTCCGCAGACTGCTGATGATGCGGGGCGAACATGACGCCGACACACGACATCACGATGTCGAACTCGTTGTCCGCGAACGGAAGAGCCTCGGCGTCACCCTGGATCCACTCGAGGTCGACCTGTTGAGCTGCGGCCAACTCGCGGCCGCGAGCGAACAGTTCGGGTGTCAGGTCACTTGCGATCACGGTTGCGCCGGCCGCAGCAGCCGGTAGTGCCGCGTTCCCTGATCCTGCTGCGACGTCGAGCACTCGCTGACCGGCCTCGACCCCGCACGCGCGTACGAGTGTCGGCCCGAGTTCCTGAACTACTTCGGCAGCGACGGCAGGATAGTTTCCCAGCCCCCACATGGTTCTGAGCGCCGCCTTCAGCGCACGGTCTGCATCGACAACTTCTGTTGTTTCGGTCATTGTCCCGCTCCTTCAACGTTGTATCGGCTATGAGTCGAAGAGTAAGAATGTGAGCTGGGTTTATCCAGTACAGGATCTGTACCGGGAACACGATGAGCGCTATCGTCGGTAGATGGGGTCCTCGTACCACCAGTTCTGCCCCGTCGCCAAGGCGATGGAGCTGTTCGACGAGCGTTGGACTCTGCTGGTGGTTCGCGAATTGTTGCTCGGCAGTCGCCGCTTCAGCGATGTGCGACGCGGACTGCCCCGAATGTCACCCACTCTGCTGTCGAAGCGACTCCACCAACTCGTTGTAGCCGGGATCGTCGAAAAGCAGGATTCGGGAAATGAGGCGCGCTACGTCCTCACCCGAGCGGGAATGGAGCTGCGACCCGTTGTCGAAGCGCTCGGTATGTGGGGCACGCGCTGGGTCGGAACCCTCGGCGATGGGGATCTCGATCCTGCACTGCTCATGTGGGACATGCATCGCAACGTATGTTCGACGTCCATCCCGGGCGAGCGTGCGGTGATCGAGTTCCACTTCACCGACGTAGCAGTGCATTCCCGGGCGTGGTGGCTCGTGATCACCCCCGGTGAGGTCGACGTGTGCGATGTCGATCCAGGTCTGACCGTCTCGGTCTGGGTGAGCACAAGATTGCGTGTGCTGACCGAGATCTGGCGCGGCGACGTGACCTGGTCGCACACGCTCGAGTCCGGCGACCTGACCATCGACGGGCCGGCAACGTTGCGCCGCGGGCTGCCGAGTTGGTTCACCCTTCCGAAGTCCGCGGCGATGCCCAGACCTGTCCACGATCGGGCGTGACCGATGACGACCGTCAATGGGTTGCTCGCTCGGCCAGCAACGCCAACCTGCGCAGGGCCTCCGAGTTTCGAGGATGCACTGCGGCGTGCTGCAACGAGTCCAGGAGCAGACTGAAAGGTTTGCTCGCAGCGTGTTCGATCATCTGGATTCGACAACCGCGCGCCTGCGGGTGCAATCGAACAGTGATATTACCGGTCCCGAACGGCAGGGCATGTGCCCGGAGCTGTAGCTCCCGTCCGGGGAAAGACTCGAGGACGGTCGTGGTGTCGTCCAGTACCGCAGGCCACAGGCCAACAGAGTGATGAATCGAAGAACCCGGCGACGGCCACGTGCTGTCGACTGCGCGAATGCGGGATGCACCCACGACCCACATGGCGTATTGCCATCCGTCGGCCAGCACCGCCCACACCGCGTCGGCGTCGGCGTCGGTGGTTCGTTCTGTCCCTGAAGTCATACCCAACATGCCTACCCGAATGGCCCCGGTCTGGCGATAGGGGACGACCGGAAACGACGTTACGTTGCAGGATGGGGTTTGCCCGTGTGCAAGGCGGGGCACTCCCCAGTACCAATACGGAGGTGCCGGTGACCGTTGCACGAGAGCGTTCGTTTCCATCCATCAGTGTCGACGACGGAGTTTATGCGCCTCAGGAAGATTCGTATCTTCTGTGCGCCGAGATTGCTGCGCACTCCGGACTCGCTGGTGCTCGGGTTCTCGACCTGTGCACCGGCAGCGGAATCGCCGCGATCGAAGCTGCACGACGCGGTGCCCGGGAAGTAGTTGCGTACGACATCTCTGCCCAGGCCGTAGCCTGCGCTCTGTCGAATGCCGACGCGAACGGCGTCGGCGTCGACGCACGCTTGGGGACGCTGTCCGACGCGCGGCAAGACGCGCCGTTCGGTGTCATAGTCTCCAATCCGCCGTACGTACCCTCACCTCGTCCGCCGGTCGGGATGGGTCTGCACCGTGCGTGGGACGCAGGAGACCGCGGCCGAGTGGTGTTGGATCTTCTGTGCACACACGCGTTCGATCTCCTGGTGCCGGGTGGAGCAGTGATGATGGTGCAGTCTGAACTTTGCGGGGTAGAGGAATCTCTCGATCGGCTGAGGGACACCGGGCTCGACGCCGAGGTAATACGCCGTCGAACGATCGATTTCGGGCCCGTCCTTCATGAGCGCGCAGCGTGGATGGAAGCGGCAGGCTTGATCGAGGTGGGATGTCGAAGCGAAGAACTGATTGTCATCGAAGGCCGTCGCCCAGCCGACTCTTGATCCCACACTCGGTTGATTCACCACTACCCGGGGTAGTCGGTGCTACATGAGACGCGACGAAGACATCGAATCCGAGTCCACCGAGCCTAAAGGCGGTCGGCCCGGGCCGACCGACGAAGGTAAGACTGGAGGAATGGCTACTCGGGAAGTAGCTCCCGAAGTCGCCGAGAACGAGGACAAAGACAGCTGACCGCAGAGGCGCCGCGACGGTGACAAGTGCTGCGGAAACACGTCTGCATGTGTTTCGCACTCACGGCCTTGGGTATCAGAGACAGTGGCACTGAAGCAGATTGGCGCCTCGAAGTGTACGAGCAGCCACAGTCTGGAGTCCGAATGTCAATCGACGACACTACCGAGTTCGTGATCTGGCTCGATTCGAGCCCATTGGACAGTTGGTGGGATCGAGTGATGAATCAGAGCACCGTCGCTCCCGCCGGCCGAAACTGATAGTCGGTCTGGCCGCTCGAAGGCCAACTCTTGCAATGAAAAGCGAAGAAGCAGTCCCATGAAAGCAGCTACCTGGCACGGTAAGCGCGATGTTCGCGTCGACTCGGTTCCCGACCCCATCATCGAGCAGCCCACCGACGCCGTCATCGAGGTCACCTCGACCAATATCTGCGGTTCTGACCTGCACCTGTATGAGGTGCTGGGCGCCTTCATGAAACCAGGGGACATCCTGGGCCACGAGCCGATGGGCATCGTTCGTGAAGTCGGTAAGGAGGTTACCAACCTTGCTGTCGGCGACCGAGTAGTGATTCCTTTCCAAATATCGTGCGGAAGCTGTTTTATGTGCGATCGCTCGTTGTACACACAATGCGAGACCACCCAAGTGCGTGAGCATGGTATGGGTGCGGCACTGTTCGGTTTCTCCGAGCTGTACGGCAGTGTTCCAGGAGGACAGGCCGAGTATCTGCGCGTTCCACAGGCGCAGTTCACCCACATCAAAGTTCCATCTGGAGCACCCGATTCGCGGTACGTATACCTGTCGGACGTGCTTCCGACGGCGTGGCAGTTTGTTGTGTACGCCGACATCCAGCCGGGCGGTTCGGTGACGGTCCTCGGTCTCGGACCCATCGGAGACATGGCTGCCCGCATCGCAACCCACCTCGGCTTCGACGTCATTGCGGTCGATCGAGTCCCCGAGCGGCTTGCCCGTGCGCAAGCCCGCGGAATTCGGACCGTCGATCTCGCCCAGCATGCGGGGAAACTCGGCGACGTGATTCGAGATCTCACGGACGGGCGCGGCACCGACTCGGTGATCGACGCTGTCGGGATGGAAGCACATGGTTCACCTGTGGCGAAGGCTGCGCAGCAGCTCACCGGTCTGCTGCCGGACTTTCTCGGTAAGCCGATGATGCAAAAGGCCGGAGTCGACAGACTCGATGCGGTGTACTCCGCCATTGACATCGTCCGTCGTGGGGGCACCATCTCACTGATCGGTGTCTATGGCGGGGTTGCCGATCCGCTTCCACTGCTCACCATGTTCGACAAGCAAATTCAGCTGCGCATGGGCCAGGCAAACGTGAAGCGGTGGGTGGACGACATCATGCCCCTGCTCGGTGACGACGATCCATTGGGTGTCGATTCGTTCGCAACTCACACCCTGCCTCTCGAGCAGGCCCCGCACGCGTACGAGATATTCCAGAAGAAGCAGGACGGCGCGGTCAAGGTGATTCTGAAGCCCTGAGCGGCTATGGGGGCGAAAGGCTTTCGTTGGTCAGAGTCCAGACGGCGAAGGGTGGTCGGGTGACAGCCTGTTCTCGTCCAAAAGAGACTCCAACAACCTGACCGTCAGTTGCACGACTTGATTCTCTTCTGCGCCCGCTAGCTCGTCGAGGGTTCCGGCTGCGCGTCCCAACGCGATACCCGCCAGCACGGCTACTGCCATCTGAGCCCTCAATCGTGGGGAGTCGAGACCTGCCTCCTTCATCCGATCTTGTATTCCCGCAGTGAGTTTGGCGTCGATACGAGCTGTAGCTGCGGTCTGAATCGCTGGATCGTCGTGTGCGCGAACAACCGCTTGCAGTACGGGGCTCGGACCGACCTGGTGAACACGCCGAATCGTTGCCTCGATCCGAGCGGGATCGAGTATGTCCGAAAGGTGCGGATTTTCGTTTTCCGTTGGCAGGGTTTGGATATACAAGGCCGCCTTGCTTCCGAAATAGCGGGCGATCAAGGCAGGATCAGCGCCTGCCTTCTCGCCGATCTCTCGGATCGTCGTTCTCTCGTATCCACGCGCGCCGAACAGTTCGGTTGCAGCTTCGAGAAGATCCTGCTTGGTGCGGTCGGAGTCGCGAAAGCGGGCTACCGGGCGTGTTTGGATCATTGTGAATCCTCACTCTGTCCTCTGCGGCTGGCGATGTCGTAGGCGAAGCTGCCGGTGGCGGCCGACTCGATGCTCTCGTCGACCAATCTGGCAGGCAGTTTTTCGGCGCGGCTGCCTCGATAGGATAGTGCGAAAGCCAAGATTGCCGTGCCCGTCCATAGGCAGATACCGACGATGGCGGTTGCTGTATAGCCGGCGCTGTCCGGAAATGTCTGCCCGGGGGCTGTGTATATCGCGAGCACGGTGGCGCTCAACGCGCTACCCACCGCACCACCGACCGTGCGTGCTACTTGGTTGACTCCTAGTGCGCTCCCTGTTTCGTGCGGTGGGACCGCGCTGACGATGAATGCCGGCATTGCGGCGAAGGTGAACCCGATCCCGAGGCCGGCTACCCCCATGAGTACGAATACGACCCATAGTTCGTCTCGACCGAACAGGAACAGCGTGAGCGCGCCGGCGAAGGCCATCGCACCGATCGGCATGATCATCGATTTGCTGATCCACCGCTCGGCCAGGGGAAGAAGCCTGTTCGCGAACACGCTCGTCAACGAGAACGGCACGAGTACGAGGCCCGCCACCATCGCCGACCGACCGAGTCCGTAACCGGTGTCGGACGGAGTCTGTACGAAGCGGATCACGGCCGATGACAGAACGAACATCCCGATACCGGCGAAAAGTCCGGTGACATCGGCAGTCAGGACTGCGGGTTTGGACAACAGCCGCAATTCCACGAGGGGAAACCGAGTCCGCAGCTCGTGGAAAGTCCAGCCGACGACGACCGCGAGGCCTACCGCCGCACATCCGATCGTCTGGAAAGAAGTCCAACCCCAGTAGCTGCCGGAAGTGAGCGCAATCAGTAACAGAGTGAGGCCGATTCCGAGGAGTACCGCACCGACAATATCGAGCGGCTTGTGCGGTACGTGCCGACTGGAAGGAACCGATGTGATGGCACCGACCAACACTGCGAGCGATGCCGCAGAGGCGACAAGGAAGCAGGCGTGATACCCCCAGAGATGGGCAATTACCCCAGTCAGGGGGTAGCCGAGACCGATGCCCGCGACCGCGGTCACCGACAGTGCCGCAACGGTGCGTCTGGCCTCGACCGGTGTCAGGTGATCGCGCGCTACCGCCATCGCGAGCGGCGCGAGCCCCAGCCCGACACCTTGGAGGCCACGCCCGATGAGCAGGAGTGCGAGGTTGCTGGGGATCGCGGCCAGGACACAACCGATGAAGACCACGGACAGCGCTCCGATGATCACGGGTCGTCGGTGGGGACCGTCTCCGAGGCGGCCGAGGACCGGAACGGTAACGGCTCCTACCAGCATCGTTATCGTCAGCGTCCACTGCGCGCTCGTGAACGAGACCGAGTATGCGTCGGCCACTGTCGGAATCAAAGGTGCACCGACGCTGCTGACGATGGCGACGACGGTACAAATTGCGGCCAGGACCGGTACGAACCCGCGGGGGGGCGCGAGTTGTTCCTCCGGTTTGTCATCAATCGATGTCATCGCTTGATGTTATACCCAGTTCCGTGCGTGGACCGGATCGAATTCACACGTGGGTCGACGTCGGATAGATCGGAAGGTCCGCGTCGAACGCATAGTTCGGTGATCCCAACTCTATTGTCGGGACTATGAAAAACGTGGCGATCGGACAGGTGTGATGGGCAGTTCGCCCTCACCGGGCCATTCCAGGCGGCCGCCGTCACGGTTCAGGTCGGCCAGTATCTTGCTCGGTCCAGCTTTCGTTGCGGCGATAGCCTATGTCGATCCAGGGAATGTCGCCTCGAACGTCAGTGCCGGCGCGCAGTTCGGCTACTTGCTTGTGTGGGTGATCGTTGCGGCGAACTTGATGGCCGGACTCGTGCAGTTCTTGTCCGCGAAGCTCGGCATCGTCACCGGCATGACGCTTCCCGAGGTCGTCCGCTCGAAATCGAGCAGGTCTGTGCGACTTGCATATTGGTCTCAAGCGGAAGTTGTCGCCATGGCGACCGACCTCGCCGAGGTCGTCGGTGGTGCGATTGCGCTGTATCTACTGTTCGACCTGCCCCTTCTTGCCGGTGGCCTGATCACCGGGCTGGTGTCGATGATGTTGCTGTTGGTGCAGGATCGGCGTGGACAGCGGCCGTTCGAGTTCGTGATCCTCGGTTTGCTTGCCGTCATCGCGGTCGGCTTCCTGGCCAGCATATTCGTCGAACCTCCATCGTTTTCGCAGGCCGCTGCGGGACTTGTCCCACGATTCGACGGTGTGGAAAGCGTGTTGCTCGCAGCAGCGATGCTGGGTGCAACGGTCATGCCGCACGCGGTCTACCTCCACTCCGGACTTGCACGCGATCGCCATGGACACCCCGAAGCAGGACCTGTACGTCGGCGGCTGTTGCGGATCACCCGAATAGACGTCGGATTGGCAATGCTGTTGGCCGGAGCCGTCAACATGTCGATGCTGCTCTTGGCGGCAACAACTCTCGGCGGACGCGATGGTGTCGATTCGATCGAGGGCGCCCATGCGGCGGTGGGGGACACATTGGGCCCATCGGTCGCGCTGCTGTTCGCGGTGGGGCTCCTTGCATCGGGGCTCGCGTCGACGTCGGTAGGGGCGTATGCGGGCGCGATGATCATGGACGGCCTACTACGCAAACGGATTCCGATTGTGCTGCGGCGAGTGGTGACGCTAGTGCCTGCACTTCTCATTCTTGCGGCTGGGGTCGATCCCAGCCGCGCACTCGTCGTCTCCCAGGTCGTGTTGTCCTTCGGTATCCCGTTCGCTTTGATCCCATTGGTGCGGTTCACCTCCGATCGAGTGTTGATGGGACAGGATGTAAATCACCGGATCACCACCGGTGCGGCGTGGCTCATCGCAGGCATCATCGTTGTTTTGAATGTGGTCCTGATCTATCTGACCTTGACATGAGTCGGCTGCGCTTGTGGCTTTCGGATCCGGTTGCATTGTGTGTTCGAGGCGCGGATTACGGGTAGTTACCTGTGGCGTCAAACTCGAACAGCAGGAGCCTCAAATGAGCGAACTGACCTTTACCATCGGGCACGAGGAACTGGTGATTCGTCAGCGATGGGAAGTCGTCAGTATCGTCAACGACATTCTGGTTGCCGTCTGGTTCATCGTCGGCAGTGTCTTGTTCTTCGGCGAGACGACGGCGGTCGCTGGCACGTGGTTGTTCCTGATCGGCAGTGTCGAGCTCTTGATTCGCCCGATGATCAGGCTCGCTCGACGCATCCACATCCAGCGGGTCCGACAGGGGACTGCGGCCTCCGACTCCAGTGACGACTACTGACATCGCCCCGAGTGTGGGTGTCGAGCGAGAGCCAGGCGCCGCTGCAATCAGCTTCCTGACAGTTCCGAATTCAAGGAGAAAACAGTGATATTCATCGTCGTACAGTTCGAGACGAAGCCCGAGTGGACCGAGCGTTGGCCAGAACACGTAGCCGAGTTCACCGCGAATACCCGCGCCGAGGCAGGCAACTTGTGGTTCGAATGGTCTCGGAGCCTGGAAGATCCATCCGTCTATGTCCTGCTCGAGGCCTTCCGCGATGATGATGCCGGTGGTGACCACGTCAACAGTGATCACTTCAAGAAGGCAATGAAAGAACTCCCGCAAGCACTGGCGTCGACGCCCAAGATCGTCAGCCAGACCGTGGATGCAACCGGATGGGGCGAGATGGGCGAAATGTCGGTCGACGCGCAGTAGTCGAATGCCACGTGGAGCACGTGATGCTCTGGACAAGTGCCCGCGCGTTCTGCTGCAAATCTGGAATTCTTCGAAGGTCCATTGGCGTGAGATGAGTCACCGAATCGCATCCTGACGTGCAACTCTACCCTCACGGGAGGGTAGGTTCGTGAACGAAGCTTTCCAGGGACGCACACAATCTGCGCCCGTCCTGAGATGTTGCCCCCACTCCGGCAAGCGTTCAACACCTCGCATCTTTCCGATCACCCCACATTCCTCGACAGAGAATGGAGCATCTACATGGCTTCCGCGGCCACCGCAGCGCAGACGATCGAACCGCAATGGACGGTGTGGTCTGCCTTGCGATCGCCGAGACGGTTGCGGACCGAGGTTCTCGCCGGGCTGGTGGTTGCGTTGGCTTTGATTCCGGAGGCGATATCATTTTCCATCATCGCCGGAGTGGACCCACGGGTCGGATTGTTCGCCGCGTTCACCATGGCGGTGACGATCTCGATCGTAGGTGGTAGACCTGCAATGATTTCGGCTGCCACCGGTGCAGTTGCCTTGGTCATCGCGCCATTGGTGCGTGACTACGGGGTCGAGTATCTGATCGCGACAGTCATTCTCGCGGGCGTGCTGCAGATCCTGCTCAGTGTGGTGGGGGTCGCGAAATTGATGCGGTTCATCCCACGCAGCGTCATGGTGGGATTCGTCAATGCGCTGGCGATACTCATCTTCATCGCCCAGGTTCCGCACCTTCTCGGCGTCCCCTGGCTGGTGTATCCCATGGTTGCCATCGGGATCGCGGTAATGGTGTTCTTGCCCAAGGTGAGCACCGTCGTCCCTGCACCGCTGGTCGCGATCGTGTTACTGACGGCGGCGACGATCGTGTTCGCGCTGAATGTTCCCAATGTCGGTGACGAGGGGGAGCTTCCGTCAAGTTTGCCGTCACTAGTTCTTCCCGACGTTCCGCTCACGTTCGAGACGCTGAAGATCATCGCCCCGTATGCGTTCACGATGGCCATCGTAGGTCTGCTCGAGTCACTGATGACTGCGAAGTTCGTCGACGACATCACCGACAGTCACTCGAACAAGACCCGAGAGTCCTGGGGTCAGGGTGTCGCCAATATCGTCACCGGATTCTTCGGCGGTATGGGCGGGTGCGCGATGATCGGACAGACGATGATCAACGTCAAGACATCCGGCGCACGAACTCGGATCTCGACGTTCCTCGCAGGCGTGTTCCTGCTGATCCTCGTCGTCGGTCTAGGCGACATAGTCTCACTGATCCCGATGGCCGCGTTGGTGGCGGTGATGATCATGGTTTCGGTCGGCACCTTCGATTGGCACAGCATCGCCCCGGCGACACTGCGGCGGATGCCCACGAGCGAAACCCTAGTCATGGTCGCCACGGTCGCGGTCACCGTTGCTACCGACAATCTCGCCTACGGAGTGGCGGTCGGCGTCGTGACCGCGATGGTCTTGTTCGCGCGACGCGTCGCGCATCTGACCGAGGTCGTCGATGTCGCACACCCGGACCCGGACACCCGCGTCTACGCGGTGCATGGTGAGTTGTTCTTCGCCTCCAGCAACGACTTGATCTATCAGTTCGATTACGTCGGTGACCCTGCACATATCGTGATCGACATGTCGGCATCACACATCTGGGATGCGTCGACCGTCGCGACCCTTGATGCGATCACCACCAAATACGCAGCCAAGGGAAAGACCGCGACCATCGTCGGGTTGAACGAGGCCAGCGCGCAGCGACATGGGTTACTGAGCGGAAATCTCGGCGCAGGGCACTGACGGGTTCGCGCGTGAAAAGAAGGAGCTATACGGATATGCCTGAACGCGAAAACGAACCGGCACAGATGCAGATCGGCAACGTCGCAGCGCGAACCGAGCTGTCCATCAAGACGATTCGACACTACGACGACGCAGGTCTGGTGACTCCTTCGGCGCGAAGCAAAGGCGGGTTCCGTTTGTACACCGAATCGGATGTGCAGCGGCTACTCGTCATACGGCGCATGAAACCGCTGGGATTCACGCTCGAGGAGATGCGCGAACTTCTTACCGCTCTCGACGCGCGAGCAGATGGATCCGCCGACCGCGAGGCACGGGCAACGGCCGAGCGATACGTTGACGAATGCCATCGACGAGCCGAAACCACGTGCGCCGAATTGCGAACACAGCTCGCTTACGCCGAAGAATTTACTGCACTCCTTGCACAGCCCTGATCGTCAGACTCCGGCAATACCCAACAGTTGTCCGATCAGGTAAGTCACGATCATGGCCAGCGCGCCGCCGATGACGATGCGCCACATTGCAGGGCCTGGCCTCGAGCCGCCCAGTCGCGCACTGACCTGGCCGGTCAATGCCAGCGCCAGCAGAACTGCCACGAAGGTCACCGGGATTCGAGCCGTTGCCGGTGGCGCGAGTATCGCAATGAGGGGCAACGCTGCGCCCAAGGTAAAAGACAGAGCAGACGACAGTGCTGCCTGAACCGGACTGGTCAGGTTGTCCGGGTCCAGGTGTAACTCGGCATCGACGTGCGCTGCGAAAGCGTCGTGCTCGGTGAGTTCGTGAGCGACGGTGAGCGCAGTTGCCCGGCTGAGTCCCTTGCTTTCGTAGATCGAGGTCAGCTCTTCGAGTTCCGCGTCGGGATCGTCACGCAACTCCATTTTCTCCTTGGCCAGTAGGGACTTTTCGCTGTCCCGTTGGGTGCTCACCGACACGTACTCGCCGAGTGCCATCGACACGGCACCAGCGACGAGACCGGCGACGCCTGCAGCGAGTATCGGTCCCCGCTCGGACGAAAGTGCTGCAACACCGACGACGAGTCCTGCCGTGGAGACGATTCCGTCGTTGGCGCCGAGCACACCAGCGCGCAGCCAATTGAGCCGTGACGAAAGACTCTCGCCGTGCTGTTCCCCGGGATGGGCCGCGTACGTCTCATTGCCGAGGCCGTTCGACTCGCTCATCATGCAAACGCTAGTTTCTATCTCGGCTACGCGCCAGCAATGCAAGGCTTCCCGTAGTCGATTGGCGGTAGCCGCCCGTGCCCGCCCTGCGCATCGTCGGTGTTGTCATTCGTCGTAGGAGGACTCATGATTCGAAGCGCACACTGCGGGGTAAACCCCGGCGAACTGCATCGCCGTCACTTTGCAGCGGAAGCAAGGCCCACAGCCAGGTGTGTTGTTCACATGGTGGTGTCGAGTAGATCGGGTAAGGACCTTATGTCATGTACACGTATTCGCGTGGTGGAGCGCGGGCCCATGCTTGTGGACGGTCCGGTGGAGATCACCATGCCCGACGGATCCCAGGTCGTATCTGATCGCAGTGTCGTCGCGCTCTGCATGTGCAAGCGGAGCAAAATCTATCCATTCTGCGACACCAGCCACCGTGCACGCCGAGAGCGGACGCCTGTCGCGAAAGCCGGTCGAGCCGCCGAAGACACCGTGGGGTAGACCGGATCACCACTTGAAACCGAGACGGGCTGTCGACATTCAAGAACGCATGATCCGAACGGGTGCGTGACACACCTCGACCGCACCACCTAACGACGGCCCATGGGTCAAAAGTCGACGATTGCCGAGATATGTGTCTCCAAATTGATTCGCGCCCTTCCTGACGGGGGTGGCGTACCCAATCCGAACGCGCGCACCACTGCCGCAACCGAGGCGCCGCCGAGTGCGACATCGCTGCCGAGTTGCGGCCAGGTAGACAGCGATACCCCGATTTCCGGTAGCGAAGCGAGCATTCGCGGAGTGAGTTTTGTGGGGTCGAGAATCCGGGCAGCCAGCGGTGCCTTCTGCTCCGGCGTGATGTCAGCCAGAGAGCGGGCATCGAGATCTCCGAGGAGGCCGTGTAGCAACGGTCTGGTCGGTTCGAGATCGAATCGCTCGACATCGAGTATTCCGCCGTCGCTGGTCTCCATCAAAACTGGTATGCCTCGACTTCTGGCGGCCTCGCGGAGATTCAACTTCGCGTCGAGCGAATCGCATTCGTCGATGACGATATCGAGTCCGTCCATGAACGTGTCCATACTGGAAGCAATTAGACCTTCGGGGTGCGTAACCACTTTCAGATATGGGTCCAATTCAGCGATTCGGCGTGCCGCGACCGTGGTCTTGTTGATGTCGAGGTCGAACACCGATGCCGGGACTCTGTTGAGATTGGACAGGTCCAGGACGTCGAAATCGGCGAGTCTGAGCTCACCGCACAACCCTTCGATGGCGATGGTGTGCGCCACGGCGTGCCCCACGCTGAGACCGACCACTCCCACCCGCAGTTCGGTCATCCGCTCCTGCTCGGAGAGGGTGATTTTGTTTCTGTTCCGGTCCAGTCGCAGAGTCCGAAAGCCTCTCGGCCCGAGAAGTTTCACAAGGGAGTGTCTCCACGGATAGTGAATCCACCGTTGTGGCTCGGCGAGGACGTCCACCGGTGGGCTCGGCAGGAGACCCGTCAACGATTCGAACTGATTCTGTGAAGCGTCGAGAATCCGCATCCCTGGTAGACCCGCTAGTTCCTCGACGGTCGTCGAATCGCTCTCGAGGGCCGAATTCAGTATCCGATGTTCTGACACGTGGCTCTCACTTTTCTCGTTCGGACGCTCGAGCAGGTGCTCCGCTTTCGTCAAGATAACCGATACAGGTGTACTCGGTGTTCACTGAGGTCCGATACGACTGCGAAATCCGAGTCGAAAGATTCGACAAAGTGCGTCATCGGTACCGGAAATATGATTATTCGCAGTGCTGGAAGAAGATTTACGACCTTCGAACAGTCAAATGTTCCACGACCAGGAAGAATTGCCTGGTTGCCACTTGGCAACTGAACTGTTGGCGCTCGATAGCGTCGGCTTTTCGCCCCATAGCCGGGGACTTCGGATCCCGGTATGTCTACTTAGGAGAGATTATGTCTGCACCTGCGACAGTCGATTACCGCTATGCAACCCCTACCGCGAACAGGGGTTCGCGTGCCGCTCGGTTGAAGCTGTCAGGAATGCGTCGGCCCGTCGACGCATCATTCGGGCCGAGAATCAGCCACTGCGAGGGATCGATGACTCTCGTTGCGGCAATGCCTTCTGCAGCGCCGGAACTCTGGACGCGGTATGTCGACGGTGCTTGGTCGTCGTATTCGCGCCATGGTGTGACGTGTGCTCTCGACATCGACGAAGTGGAATCGGGCGCGACGACAGCGTTGTTCTACGTCGTTCTCGGACCTGAGGGGGAGATGCTCGGTGGAGTTAGGGCGCAGGGTCCTTATACCTATGTCGAGCAGTCGCATGTGTTGACCGAATGGGCGGACTCACCGGGGCTCGACGTGGTCAGGAGTCAACTTCTGACTCGACTTCCGCACGGAATCATCGAGATGAAGAGCGCGTGGGTAAGAGAGGGAGCGCCGGCGCGGCTGATTTCGGGAATGTTGGCTAGAACGGCGCTGCCGACCATCGAACTGACGGGCAGCAGGTATTTGTTCGCAAGTGCTGCCGACCATGTGCTTCGTCAGTGGGAAACGTCCGGAGGGCGAATCGATACCACTGTGCCCGCTGCTGCGTACCCAAGCGATCAG
The DNA here is from genome assembly GCF_030063405.1 of Rhodococcus sp. H29-C3. Classification (NCBI taxonomy): domain Bacteria; kingdom Bacillati; phylum Actinomycetota; class Actinomycetes; order Mycobacteriales; family Nocardiaceae; genus Rhodococcus; species Rhodococcus sp. H29-C3. The sequence goes on from NZ_JASITC010000007.1 coordinate 151,249, forward strand.
TACCGCACTCGTTTGATGTGGTGGGATCGGGAGACCATTGCACGAGATGCACATGCGGATGTCTGGGATCTCATGGAAAGCGATTCGCGTGCGCTGACCGGAAACGGCTATCACTCTTCTGCAGTCGCATAGTGGTCATCAAGTCTTCGACTGCGGGGAACTATCTTCGAGGGGACAGCGATTCATCGGTCTGCCGCGTCGAGTTCCACGTGACCATTATTGTCCCGGCGTGTGACGCACGGTCACGGCCACTGGATTTGGCGGCGTAGAGGGCGTTGTCGGCGGCGTGCATGAGTGTATCGATGACTTGCTCGACGTGGGGGCTGTCCAATTCACCGTCGATGGTGAGCCTGGGATCGAGGACGGCACGGACGTCGGCAGTCACCGATCCGATGCTGACGGTGACCTCGCATTCGGAGCGGACACGTTCGAGAATGTTCGATTCGAAGGAACGGTTGTCGGTAAGGGGAGTCAATACGAGAAATTCCTCGCCACCGATGCGAGAGACGATCGTTCCACGCGACCCCGTCTCCTCGGTTGCATGAACGAGGGCATCCGCAATCGTCACGAGTATGAGATCACCTGCAGCGTGACCATGACTGTCGTTCACGGCCTTGAAATGGTCGATATCGATGACATGTGCGGACAACTGACTGCGACTGTCGCACGTCTGGTCGAGCAACGCTTCTACCTGTGTCATCATTCCGCGGCGATTGAGCAAACCGGTGAGTGGATCGGTATTCGCCAGAACATTGAGGCGCTTGTTGACGATGAGCAGAGACCGGCGAAGGGTCGCGATCAGGATCACCGGTACCAGCACAGACGTTGCTCCCGCACCGATAGCGACGATGGTGACCGCAACGCCTGAGGACGAGAGACTGACGGCCGACAACCACGTCGCCATTGCCACCGAACCTGCCGTGAGAGCAGCTGTCATGCGGGGCGAGGAGCCGGACGCTGCAATTGCAGGTACAACGGCAAGCAGTGACGTCACTGCCCGCGTACCTGCAGGGTCGGCGATGAGGTAAGCCGAAATTGCGACACCGATCATGCCGCCCGCACCGAGCGCCGCGAACTGCCCATCTGTCAGTCTGCCGACGTGCACGGCGTACAGCACGGTAATCGCAGTGAAGACGACGATCGCGGTCAGGAGGGGTAGCGCGCCGTCGCGAAGGAACGACGGTGAGATCAGCGCAATTGCCAGTAGCGGCAGCGCCCCAGAGGCGCTCGTGATCACCATCGTTGTCCGCGTGTCGAATCGCGTCCAGAACGACTTCGATTCGGACTTGGTTCGGCGCAAGGTCGCGCTCATGTATCAGTCGCGCTCATGTATCAATAGCCTCGGTTCGCCGCCGGATGTAGCTGACAGCATATCGCGGCTACAGTCAGCCCGACGATCTTGATGCCCCGGTGCGGCGGACTTTTCCTTCGCGTCGCCGGTCAGGTGAATTCAACCGTCCGAGGGCTCAGGGAACCCGTTCGATAACGGGCTGATCGCCCAAATAACGGTGCCGCGGTGGCTAGGTTGCGAGCGGAGTTTGTGGCGATGACTGAATCAGTAGACGTTTGATCACCTTCCCGGTTGCGGTGCGCGGAAGCTCGTCGAGAAACGTGACGTCGCGAGGTACCGAGAATCGGCTCAGCCGATTTCCGATGTAGAGACGAACCATGTCATCGTCCAGTCCTGCGGCGCCGCGCATCACTACGAATGCGGCAAGCCTCTGACCGTATTCCTTGTCCGACACACCTACCACTGCGACCTCGCCGACCTGAGGAAGATGAGCAATCGCATCCTCGACAGGACCAGGAAAAACGTTCTCTCCACCTGAGATGATCATCTCGTCATCCCGGCCGCAGACGAACAACCGGCCATTGCAATCCAGGTAACCCAGATCACCGGTGTCCATCGTGTCCGCCCCGAGGCCTGCTGTGACAGCAGGCGTCGCGCCGTTGGTATATCCGTTGAACAGCATGTCGTTGCCTACGAAAATTCTTCCGACACAGCCGCGCGGGACCGGAAGACCCCCACCGTCGAGAATGGCCAAAAGGGTTCCAAGTGGCGGTTTCCCCGCCGTCGTAGGAGCAGCTCTGAGATCAGCAGGTCCAGCTACCGTTGCCCACGACACCTCTGTAGAGCCGTAGAAGTTGTACAGAACGTCACCGAATGTGTCCATGAAGCGAGTGACCATCGAACCCGCCAGAACCGATCCACTGCATGCGACTACCCGCAGACTCGAGGTGTCGTACCGTGCGCGGACGTCCGCCGGCAACTCGAGGATACGTTGGAGCATGATCGGGACTGCGATGAGCGAAGTACAACGATTCTCAGCAATCGCTCGCAAGCAGGATTCGGGTTCGAATCTGTCCTGCAACACAACCGTCGATCGAAGCGGTGTACTGAGCTGAAGCGCGGCGAAACCCCAGCTGTGGAACAGTGGGGCGGCAATCATCATGCGCTCGTTCACCTGCAGCGGCATCTTGGACAACATCGCCGCAATCGTTCCGAACCCTTTGGCGGTGGGGCGGAATGCGCCCTTGGGAGTTCCGCTCGTTCCAGAGGTGAGGACCACCAGTGTTCCCGGATGCTCAGGCCGAGCGAATGTCGCGGACGGGGGCGCCACCAGCTGCTCGAGCAGGCGCCTTCCAGGGACGGTCGAGCGTGAGGAGAGGCTGATTCGCGGCACTTCCTGGGACACATGCGAGACGATCGAGTCGAACTCGTCGTCGGCGAACAGCGCTTTCAGCTGATGGTGGTCCGCGATACTCTCGATTTGGCGTGCTGCCAGGCCGGTGTTCAACAGCACCACGTCCACCCCGAGTAATCCGCAGGCGACTGTGCATTCGGTCATCGCGATGTGATTGCGCGCCAGCACCCCGACGGTGTCTCCGGAGCGCAGACCCATCGCGAACAAACCCGCAGCTATGCGGTGTGACCGTTGATGTACTTCTGCGAACGTCCGGGTTCCTCGGTCGTCGATAAGTGCGATCGCGTCCGGTGAGGTCGCTGCGGCTGCGCCGAAACCGCCGCCCAGTGTGAAACCCCATTTGGACAACGAACTCAGTTGTCGAAATGCGAGATCTGGTCGTGCGGTGCGGATGACGCCGGTTTTGTACATTGTCTTGGCGATATCGAGTTGCATTGTCCTGGAGTTACCCGAACCGGAAAGAATGGAGGTCGGCTTCCCCGCCAGGTAGTCGGCAAGGTGTGCGAACCCTGCTCGCAACCAATCGCAAACAACGCCGTTGCGGTCGGGAACAGACGAGTACGCACCGTTCAAAGATGCTTTGAACACGGTCACGTCGGCTGTACATCGCCCGGGCGAACCCTCGGTGAGGTGGACATTGACGAATCCACCGGAATCGAGATGAGTGATCGACATCGTCGTTCTCACGTAGTCGAGATCGAGCCGCACGGCGTGATCGGTGCCGTCGGCCCTTGCCATGAACGCTCCGGGAATCGACTCCGAAACAGGCAGGCAGGACTCGAGCCCCATGAAGAACCGGGAATACCATTCCGGCGCAGTCACGATTTCCCAGACTTGATCTTTCGAATGTTCGAAGTCGATGGTCACATCGATCACGTCGGACAACATAGCTGTTCCGCCCCCAGTCAGACGTGCGCCCCACCAGTGCGGGGATTGATTTATCCAAACCCAATAACGGATCGTAGACGGCAACCTGCACAGCTGAGCAGCGTTCGGGAAAGTTTGTCAGATCAGGCTCGACAAACCCGAGTTCCACGCTGCCAGCATCCGGTCGCCCAGCGCAGCGTCGACGAAATCGAGTGCGCGCATCCCGAAGACGATGTCGGACTCGAGATGGGGTTCTGTACGAATGAGGCCACCGACGACGTCGTGACGCAATAATTGCTCGTGCACGGCGTCTGCCTCGACGTGCTCGGCGTAGAACTCGATGCAGGCCTGCGGTGCCCCCAGCCGCTCGAGGCCGGTGACCAGCCGCTGTGACCCGGGCGAGGAAGTGATCTCAGTGGCAGCGAAGTGCCCGACCGTCGCGCCGCGCAGTCCCCGGTGAAGACCGAAGAGCGACATCAAATTGACCCAGGCGAGCGTCTCGGCAGGCGCTCGATCGGTATATCCGAGGTATGTCGAATCCAGGTCGGCGGCATCCATGAGATCTGCCCACAACTTCTGATGTACTCGCTCGCCGCGCCCGCCGCCGTACTCGTCGAACTCGACCGCGACGTACGAGGCTTTTGCCTGTCCGTGTAGCCGAGGGATCGCCCACGCGTGCGGGTCGGCTTCCTTGAGGTGGTAGATCGATCGGTGGACGAAGTACTCGCGCATGTGATCCCACGAACCTTCGTCGCGCAGATACCAGGAAGGCCCGCTACCCGAAGAATGCGCAACGGACAAGAACTCCATCTCGGCCATCGCGTCGTAGCCTGGCTCGACGCTGTCTCGGAGATACGACAAGAACGACGCTTCCAAGGCTGCGCGGAATCGCAGCACCTCCGGATCCCATTCCCAGCGGTCGTCGACCCCGTCGAAGCCTCGGTAGTGCAACTCGTAGCACGTAGCCAACGCCACATGGAGGTCCCGAGACATCGGCTCCAAGCCACCGGCAGTCAGGGGCGCAGCCGTCGACTTGCCGGTGATGAAGTCCATGACACCGGCCGACAAGGGACCACAGGGTGCAGGTAGGGGTGGCGACGAAACGAGGTGAGTACTGGTCATCGGTCCTGTCTACCCCTTCCGGCCGAAGCCAATCTCCTCTCTGACGTCCGAGAGGAGATTGGCGAGAGCACAGGCCGTCCGCACAGCAGGTGAACCCGATGCCCCGGACGGTCGATTTCTCTGCTCAGACCAGATCGAAGCGATCCAGCTGCATGACTTTGTCCCACGCGGCGACGAAGTCGTGGACGAACTTCTCGCGAGCATCGTCCGACGCATAGACCTCGGCCAGTGCGCGCAGTTCGGCGTTCGAGCCGAAGACGAGGTCGTTACGGGTGCCGGACCACTTCGTTTCTCCCGTCGCAGCGTCCTTGCCCTCGTAGATGCCTTCCTCGGACGTGGGAATCCACTCTGTGCCCATGTCGAGAAGATTCACGAAGAAGTCATTGGTCAAGGTTCCAGGACGCGTCGTCAGGACTCCGTGTTCGGACTTCTTGTGGTTTGCTCCCAGCACTCGAAGACCGCCGACCAGCACTGTCATCTCGGGCGCACTGAGGGTCAACAGGTTCGCTTTGTCGACCAACGAGTACTCGGCCGGAAGACTCTGGCCCTTCCCGACGTAGTTGCGGAACCCGTCCGACTTGGGTTCGAGAGCGGCGAACGACTCGACGTCCGTCTGGTCCTGTGCTGCATCTGTACGCCCGGGAGTGAACGGCACCGTGACATCGTGGCCGGCACTCTGCGCGGCACGTTCGACGGCTGCACACCCGCCGAGGACGACGAGGTCGGCGAAGGAAATTTTCGCTGTTCCCGCAGCACCGAAGGTCTCCTTGATGCCTTCCAGAACACGAATGGCGTTTGCCAGTTCGTCCGGTTCGTTGACCTCCCATCCGGCCTGTGGCTGTAGGCGAAGACGCCCACCGTTGGCGCCTCCACGCTTGTCACTGCCCCGAAACGACGACGCTGCAGCCCACGCGGTGGAAATCAACTGTGGTCCGGTCAGCTCCGAAGCGAGGATGACGCTCTTGAGTTTTGCGATGTCTGCTTCGCCGACCGGTTCATGATCGAGCGCCGGGATCGGGTCCTGCCACAGGAGGGTCTCGCTCGGAACTTCTGGACCGAGGTAGCGGGAGACGGGCCCCAGGTCACGGTGGGTCAACTTGAACCAGACCTTCGAGAACTCCTCTGCCAGTTCCTCCGGGTGATCGAGCCAACGTCGAGTGATCTGCTCGTAGATCGGGTCTACACGCATCGCGATGTCACTGGTCAGCATCATCGGAGCGTGCCGTTTGGCAGGGTCGGCGGGGTCGGGAACGAGATCGGATGCAGCGCCGTCCTTCGGACGCCACTGCCATGCACCACCCGGACCCTTGTGGACCTCCCATTCGTAGCCGTACAGCGTTTCGAGGAACGTGTTGTCCCAGGTCGTCGGAGTCGGTGTCCAGGTACCTTCGATGCCACTGGTGATGGCATCTGCACCGACGCCCGTGCCGTAGCTGTTCTTCCAGCCGAGACCCATCTGCTCCAGCGGTGCGGCCTCTGGCTCTGGGCCTATGTGTGGCTCTGGATCGGCTGCACCATGAACCTTGCCGAAGGTATGGCCGCCGACTGCCAACGCAGCGGTTTCGATATCGTTCATCGCCATCTTGCCGAACGTGTCGCGGATGTCGACGGCGGAACCCGCGGGATCGGGCTCGCCGTTCGGGCCCTCGGGGTTGACATAGATCAGACCCATTTGGACAGCGGCCAGAGGATTGTCCAATTCCCGCTCGCCCGTGTAGCGCTCGTCGCCGAGCCATGTCTGTTCCGGTCCCCAGTAGACGTCCTCGTCGGGCTCCCAAACGTCGACGCGGCCGCCGGCGAATCCGTAGGTCGGCAACCCCATCGACTCGATCGCTACGTTTCCGGTGAGGACGATGAGATCGGCCCATGAGAGCTTGTTGCCGTACTTCTTCTTGACAGGCCAGATGAGTCTGCGAGCCTTGTCGAGACTTGCGTTGTCCGGCCAGCTGTTCAACGGAGCGAATCTCTGCATCCCCGCGCCCGCACCTCCGCGTCCGTCCTGAATCCGGTACGTGCCCGCCGCGTGCCAGGCCATACGTACGAAAAATGGTCCGTAGTGACCGAAGTCCGCAGGCCACCATGGCTGTGAGTCCGTCATCAAGGCCGCAAGGTCAGCCTTGACCTCGGCGAGATCGAGCTTGGCGAACTCTGTGCCGTAATCGAAGTTCTCGCCCATCGGGTTGCCCACAGCTGGGTTCTTCTTGAGAATCCGAAGATTGAGGCTCTGCGGCCACCAATCGCGATTGCTCCCACCCTCACTCGGGTGTAGCTGCCGATCATGTAGTACTGGGCAGGCGCCTCCCTCTTGGGGCTGGTCCTGGTTCATCTCTTTTTCGCGAGTGGTGTGGTCTTCAGACACGAGATTCCTTCCGGGGCTGGCGGATCGAACCGATCATGATTGTGATCGTGAACTCTGTGGGGACGCGCAATCGGGGCAGATGCCCCAGAACACGACCTCGGCTTCGGAGACCGCGAATCCTCGAGTGTCGGACGCGGTGAGGCACGGAGCCGATCCGACCGTGCAATCGACGTCGGAGATGGCCCCGCACGAGGTGCACACGAGGTGATGGTGATTGTCGCCGACTCTGGACTCGTACCGCGCCACGGAACCGGCGGGTTGGATGCGGCGAACGAGTTGAGCGGCCGTCAAGGCGCTGAGCACGTCGTAGACGGCTTGCCTAGAGACGACCGGCAGTTCAGCGCGAACTGCGGTATGGATGAATTCGGTGTCCGAGTGCGGGTACGTGTGCACCGCGTCGAGCACCTCGATGCGAGGGCGCGTGACGCGAAGTTCTGCATCGCGCAACATCTCCCGGTAGTTGGGCCTCGAGGTCACACCTGTGATACGACTCTCATTTCTTGAACAAGTCAAGTATTCGTCCGATACCGCCCATACTCGGAAGAACGCTCGGGTCATCGCCGCACCCAGTTCGAAGTCTCCGTCGATCTCGAACTCGTGGTAGACAGATCGCGGTCGGATGAGCGTTCGAGGTCTGGTGGTCGGAGATGGTGGGCAACAGCAGCGTGTGGTCGCGCTCGAACCAAACGATGCACCCGTCGTCGATCGTCAGCGTCCTGCTCGTTCTCGGTTTGGTGACAGGGTGGCTTTTGCTGTACTCGGTCAGCATTGTGGGTGCGCTGTGGAGAATGCGGGAGCCCAACGCGCCGACCCCGGTGCTGAGCGTGTCGGATCAACGGGCCGACCTCGTTGCGCTGGCGGTCCAGATGTCGTTGGGGTTCATTGCCATCGGGCTGACACTCCTCCTGCGGCGACGCACTCTCGCCGCAGTGTTGCCAGAGCGCCGCGGAACCGCTCTCGATGCGTCCATCGCATGGTGCGCGGCCATCGCAGGTGCATCAGCGGTCGTGTTGGTTCTCGCCCAGTTAGGTCTCGCGCGGTTCGACTTCTCGGTGCCGGCGGTCGTGGCGTCACCCTGGTTGGCTGTCGCTTCGGCATTGGCCACCGGGTTGCGTGAAGAACCACTCCTAGCGGCGCTGCCCGTTCTCCTTCTTTCGGGTCGACTACCGATTGGATGGATCATAGTTCTCGCTGCCACCATGCGGGGCCTGCTCTACGTGTACTTCGGCTTCGGCGGGTTCGTGTGGGCATTTCTCTGGGGTGCAGCTGCGGCGTGGGTCTACTTCCGGTTCCGAAGACTATGGGTCCTGATACTTCTCCACGGTCTCGTGATGAACATGCAAGCGCTCGACCGTGTCATCACCGACGACAACGCAGCGACAATTTTGCAATGGTGCAACATACTGGTCCTTTTCGGTGCGTTGCTGTGCTGGCTCGTACCACGTGCGCTCGATGCGGTGCTGCCCGGCGAATCGGAGGTCCCAGCTGTCGATGGACACACCGGTTCGGACACGGTTGACCTGCACGAGGTCCCGCCGACAGTGCAGCTTCCTACCGAAGATGCAGACAGAGTGTGACCGGTCGAGCGATCGAAAAAGATTGTGGGATATGGCAATGAGCACAAGTCGATCAGGCCGACGCCTCGGTGAGTCGTTGCCTGGCGTCGGGCTGTGTATGGGCGCCGGGGTAGGTATCACTATCGGCGTCGCCGTCGGCGGCGCGCCCGGCACAGCAGTCGGAATCGTTGTGGGCGCAGGCCTTGGACTGGTTGGGGGGTCGATCGCGTCGTTGTGGACCCGGTCTTCGTGCGAGAGCTCGGCGTTGCGCGATGAGTAGGATGTAGCAACCGTTCCGCACACCGACCGAGGAGTTGTCGATGCCCGATTTCGACGCGCAGGTCGTCGCGGCGTTCGGTATCCACTCCGGTGTTTCCGGTGGTCGATCCGACAGCGAAGTCCTGTGCAACGCCGGCCTGCCGAATTTCATCCCGACATGGATTACGTCGTGATCGACGACGAACGACTGGAACGTCCGTCGATCGTGTCCGCGCTATCGGAATTCGAATCTCGGCGGATGGCAGTCGGCGACATGCGAGCGGCGGCAGTGGCCATAGCCATCGGTGGTGAACCGTACAGACGACGGATGCTTCTCACCATGCGTCCCTCGCGTCTGCGCGCTCATCCGGGGCAGTTCGCCTTGCCAGGAGGTGGCATCGACCCGGGGGAGTCGGCCGAGGATGCTTGCCTGCGTGAACTCGGCGAGGAGCTGAACGTGCATGTTCCCCCTCACGATATTCTTGGCCGGCTCGACGACTACAGCACTCGATCCGGGTATGTGATCACGCCGTTCGTCGTGTGGGTAGGCGATACGTTGAAGCAGGTCGTGCCGAACGTCGTCGAGGTAGAGATCGTGTACGAGGTCGACGCCTCGGAGATCGATATAGACCCGAGGTTCGTGGCGATTCCAGAATCCGAACGGCCCGTCATCCAATGGCCGTTCCGAGATTCGCTGGTGCACGCGCCGACGGGTGCAGTCGGTCACCAGTTCCGCGAAGTCGTCTTCCATCGGCGTCATACTCGCGTGGCAGACTTCGAGCAACCGGTGTTCGCGTGGCGTTGACTCTTCACCCCACGTGTGGGTACCAATCCAGCCTCAATCAGGGCGTCGACGACAAAGGATCGAGGTGTGGGTGGTGAGCGATCCGGGTTCCGATGCCGATCTCAGTAGCCGGGTTCTCACAGTGCCGAACGTGCTCAGCACACTTCGGTTGCTGGCAATTCCACTGTTTCTTTATCTGCTGCTCGTTCCTGAAGCAGACGGATGGGCGCTGACAGTCCTGCTGCTCAGCGGTGCAACCGATTGGCTCGACGGAAAGCTTGCACGGGCGCTCGATCAGTCATCGCAACTGGGTGCGCTTCTGGACCCGTTGGTGGACCGATTGTCGGTTGTGAGTGCTCTCGCTGCATTCGTTGCCCGTGGGATCATTCCGTGGTGGGTGGCGGCGATTCTGATCGGACGCGACGTCGTCCTCGCGGGTACATTGCTGATCTACCGTCGACGCGGACTACCGCCACCCGAGGTGATCTATCTGGGTAAAGCAGCAACTTTCGTGATCATGGTCGCCCTGCCTGTACTGCTCGGTGCCACCGGAGAATCGGTTGTAGCGGACGTGCTCACACCGATCGGATACTCGCTGATCATTTGGGGGACCGCTCTCTATACCTGGACCGGGGTGCTCTACACCTACAAAGCATCGATCGTGGCGAAGACGATCCCGAGGAGCCAGAATCAACGTGTTTCGTGATGCGTAAACCACCGATACGCAACCCGACGCCTTCATTGCTGAAGTCATTGATGAGCGAGCACCTCGACCCAGGGTATGCAGCCGCATCGGCGACCAAGTCGTCGAAATCCACTCGGACTCGCATGGATGTGGTCCTTGCCATCGTCGGCGTAGTTCTCATCGGCATTGTTTTCGGTGTGGCGCTGTCCCGAGTCGACGTCCTCAGGTCGGACGCGTCCGGTCAAGCGCACGACTTGGTGGAGACGGTACGCGAGGCAGAAAGCCGGTCCGACGCGATGGAACTAACACGGTCGACTCTCGCCGGCGAGGTCGAGTCGGCCCGGTCGAACGTCTTACAGAGCGACAACGATGGTGCATCGATCCTGAGTTCACTGATGAACATCGAGTCTGCGGCGGGCGCCGAAACCTCGTCCGGTGCAGGTATCGCCGTCGTGGTCACCGAGCCGCCTGCCTCGGCAAACCTGTCCGATGTTTCGCAGAAGAAACGCGGAAACTCTGCGGCCACTGTGCTGGATCGAGATCTCCAGGTGGTTGTGAATTCATTGTGGGCGAGTGGTGCCGAGGCGATTGCAGTCGATGGAATCCGAATCGGCCCGAACGTGACGATCAGACAGGCGGGCGGTGCCATGCTCGTAGACAATCATCCAGTCTTCTCCCCGTACGCGATCAACGCAATCGGGTCGGCCGAGCAGCTCCAGGTTCGATTTGCGGTAAGTGATGCCCACCTGCGAATGTCAGCGCTCACTCAGCTCTACGATGTCGGGTTCGAAGTGCGGTCCGAGGATTCACTCGAACTGCCCGCAGCGGCTATCAGGACGGCCGGGCGCGCACAGCAGGAAGGCGGAAGGTGACACAGGAACGTAACGACGGGGCAGCAGCGAATTATGTGTCCGACGACCGCGCCACACATGCTGTGAGCAGGCGCGGCGGAGGGTTGGTTTTGCTGGCCTTCCTTGCTCTCGGGATCGGGGTCCTGATCGGAACCGTGTCGGGTCCGCAGATTCCCGGCGCAGTCGCTCCATATCTACCGATCGCCGTAGTCGCTGCGCTCGATGCGGTCTTCGGCGGTCTCAGAGCGTATCTGGACGAGATTTTCGATTCCAAGGTCTTCGTCGTCTCGTTCGTCTTCAACGTTCTCGTCGCAGCACTCATCGTGTGGCTGGGAGATCAGCTCGGAGTGGGTACACAGCTGTCGACGGCCATAGTCGTGGTTCTGGGAATCCGGATCTTCGGAAATGCAGCAGCCCTGCGCCGTCGACTGTTCGGGGCCTGACCGCCGTGGCGCGAGAGGGAAGGCACGAGTTCCACGGTGATCGACGCAGACGCAGAACGATCGTGTTCGGTTCGCTGACGATCGTGTTGATGATCGCCCTCGGGATCGGCTTGGCTGCGCAGGTTCGCGTCAACGACAGCGAGAACTCACTCGACAGCGCGCGCCCGGGAGATCTTCTCGTTCTTCTGGACAATCTGGGTCGTCGAGAAGCTGCGCTCCGTGACGACATCACGTCACTACAGGACACCCTGTCGACACTGCAGCAGGAGGACGGTGGCTCCGGTGCCGCACTCACGCAGGCGCGCGAGCGTCTCGACGCCTTGTCGGTACTGGTAGGGACCGTTCCTGCGACGGGCCCCGGCATCGTGATGACGGTGGAAGACCCTCGCACCGGCGTCGGCTCCGAGGTCCTCGTGGACGCATTGCAGGAGCTGCGAGCGGCGGGCGCGGAGACGGTGCAGATCGCCGGCAGCGACAACGATGGAGTTCGTATCGGCTTGGACTCGTGGATTGCGGGACGTGCAGGGGCGGTCGTCGTGGACGGGCAGAAGGTAAGTGCTCCGTTCGTCTACACCGCAGTCGGAGATCCGGCGACATTGGCCGCAGCATTGGATATTCCAGGCGGGGTGGTCGATACGGTAGCCAGGAATGGGGGTCAATGCCGGATTTCACAATCGGAGCAGGTCACCGTGTCCGCCTTGCGGGACCCATGATCACGTCAATACGCTCATCGAGCAAAACCCCGTATCACCGTCCGGTGAGCTGAGACGAAAGGACTGCCGAGTTGAGCGAAATCGAGCTGCCTGCCGATTTGTTTTACACACCCGAACACGAGTGGGTGCAGCAAGTAGGCCCATCCAGTGTTCGCGTCGGTATCACCGACTACGCACAGGCGCAATTGGGTGATGTCGTGTTCGTGCAGCTGCCTTCTGTCGGCGAGGAAGTCACCGCCGGCAGCTCCATGGGCGAGGTCGAGTCGACCAAAAGTGTGTCCGACGTGTTCGCACCCCTGACCGCCAAAGTTATTGCCGTCAACGAAGTTCTGGAGGCAGATCCGGAAAAGGTGAATTCGGGACCCTACACCGACGGGTGGTTGGTCGAACTGGAGGTCTCCTCGGCGGAGGTCTTGGACGCGGCAGTGTCAGAGATGCTCGATGCGGACGGATATGCTGCCATTACGACCGAGTAACTAGCGGACGCGAGCTGAAGCAACCGTCTACACCCATGCCCGTCCGCAAGGTACGGTCGTTGTTGTGCAGTTGTCGTGTCGGGGCGCAGGTCCGTAGGAACACAGAACAACCAAACTATTTTGCGTCGACCGTGGTGTAAGTCGCCAGGGTGCAGAGGACTGAGAAGGAGAAACGGTGAGCGAGAACGACAACGACGGCATCTACGGAGAGTCGCCAGCGGAAACCACTTCGGTTTTTCGTGCGGATTTCCTGCAGGAGCTGGATAACTCGGCGACGAGCCAGACCTCGGAGGCCCCGGTGTCGGGTGTGGAAGGCCTGCCCGTCGGATCGGCTCTTCTCGTTGTGAAGAGGGGACCGAATGCAGGGTCTCGATTCCTTCTGGATCAGCCGACGACTTCTGCCGGCCGTCATCCGGACAGTGACATCTTCCTCGATGATGTCACTGTAAGTCGGCGTCATGCCGAGTTCCGTCAGGACGAGGACGAGTTTCAGGTGGTCGACGTCGGAAGCCTCAACGGAACTTATGTCAACCGCGAGCCTGTCGACTCGGCTGTGCTCACCAACGGTGACGAGGTCCAGATCGGTAAGTTCCGCCTGGTATTCCTGACCGGTCCACGCGGCGGCGCCGGATCCCAGGTCGGCGAATCGTCTGCGGGTGCGGGCAGCCAGTGACCGCCGTCGGGCAGCAGTCTCCTGGGGGGATGTCGATTGGCTCCGTCCTCGATCGTCTTCGGCCCGACTTTCCTGACGTCACGATTTCGAAGATTCGATTCCTCGAAGCGGAGGGTTTGATTTCGCCCGAGCGCACAGCGTCCGGATACCGTCGTTTCTCCATCGCTGATTGCGAGCGGTTGAGATACGTATTGACGGCGCAGCGAGATCAGTACCTTCCGCTGAAAGTGATCAAAGAGCAGCTCGAAGCCATAGACAGTGGAGTCGCACGCGTCGAGCGTGCAGAGGACGCGCCTCGTAGGCCGCGCGGTCTCAGTATCGCTCCCGGTGAAGTGTCGCCTGAGGAGTTCCTCGCTGATCGTGAGGTCAGAGTCAGCAAAGCCGACCTCATGGAGCGAGCGGGTGTCGACGAGACATTCGTCACCGAACTCATTCGAGGCGGCCTACTGACGCCGGGTCAAGCCGGCTTCTACGACGAGGGCTCGGTAACCCTCGCGAGGACTGCGAAAGCGATGTTGCAATTCGGTCTCGAGGTTCGGCATCTACGAGCTTTCAAACTGGCTGCCGATCGAGAAGCCGGTTTGGTAGCGCAAATTGCCGGACCGGTTGCGAAGGGCCGAGATGCGGGAGCACGGGACCGAGCCGAGGAAATGATCAGAGAGCTCGCTGCGCTGTCTCTGACTCTGCACACTTGTCTGGTCAAAGCCGCGGTGCGCGGTGCGCTCGATCGCTGAGCGTTCGGTTCGTTTCGTGTTCATCCCTAGGCCACCCTCCGCATGGCGGTGGATTCCAATAGACTCGGCTGCAGTGGGCGGACCCAGACCTGCGGCCCGATTTTCAACGCATATGGGAGGCAGAGGCAATGAGTGAGATGCGTGTTGTCGGTATTCGTGTCGAGCAGCCTCAGAATCAGCCCGTCCTGTTGCTGCGTGAAGCCGATGGGGAGCGGTACCTACCCATTTGGATCGGGCAGACCGAAGCTGCTGCCATTGTGCTCGAGCAGCAGGGAGTGCAACCGGGCAGACCCTTGACGCACGACTTGATCAAAGACTTGATCGGCGCCTTGGGACACACTTTGAAGGAGGTTCGCATCGTGGACCTCCAAGAGGGCACCTTCTATGCGGATTTGGTCTTCGACAAGGACATCCGAGTTTCGGCCCGTCCATCGGACTCCATCGCGATCGCGTTGCGGGCGGGCGTACCTATCTTCGCCGACGAGCCCGTCCTCTCCGAAGCAGGGCTCCTGATGCCTGATGAGCGCGAAGACGAAGTCGAGAAGTTCAAGGAGTTTCTGGAATCGGTTTCACCGGACGATTTCAAGGCCACGGACGGCTGAAGTCCTCTATTCGGTAACGGAAGAGTCTCAACCTCAACTTTAGGTTCAGGTTTACGGCGCGTTGCGTTGATTGTCTCTCCTCGGCCCCCTAACGTTCCCGTTGTGAAGTACAGAAGTCGACGATCGTGTGTCGTCGATTCGCGCCGGGGCGTAGTCTTACCGGGTACGCGGAGTGGATTTCACGCAGAAGTACACCGGGATGATTTCCCGGTCGGATCGCTATCGTCGTGGTCCGAACAGCAGCGTCGAGACATCCGAAGAGGGAGCAAGTAAGTGGAAGATCAGCCGCAGGGACGCCACCACGGTTCAGCGAGTGTTGTGCCGGACGATGCTGAATCGGTGGATACCTCGAAGGCAGATCTGCCGACGCAGCCTGCGGCAGATGTCACGGCGACACCCTTCGTGCCCGACTTTCAGCCGGGGCTGTTCCCGGACGATTCCGTTCCAGACGAACTGGTGGGCTATCGAGTTCCGAGTGCATGCCAGATCGCGGGCATTACTTATCGTCAACTCGACTACTGGGCTCGTACGGGGCTAGTAGTACCGTCCATTCGCAGCGCAGCAGGTTCCGGTAGTCAACGCCTGTACTCCTTCAAGGACATGCTGGTTCTGAAGATCGTCAAGCGTTTACTGGACACTGGTATCTCTCTGCAGAACATACGGGTAGCGGTAGATCACCTTCGCAAGCGCGGCGTCGGAGATTTGGCAAACATCACCTTGTTCTCCGACGGCACCACTGTGTACGAGTGCACGTCTGCAGAGGAAGTAGTCGATTTGCTGCAGGGCGGCCAAGGGGTATTCGGCATTGCCGTCAACGGAGCGATGCGTGAACTGACCGGTCTGATCGCCGACTTCCCAGCCGAGCGTGCAGACGGTGGAGAGTCCGAGACGAGTCCCGAAGATGAACTCGCCTCCCGCCGCAAGACTCGGGCCAGCCGCAAAACAGGATAGACTTCGAGCGTCGCGCTTGCGCGGGAGAGTTCCGGGACAGCCAGTCTCGGACGCCGAAGGAGCAATACCTCCCCGTCAATCTCTCAGGCACACGGACCGTGTGAGCTTCGACGTCTCTGGAAAGTGATGGGAGTACCCGTCCGCCCAAGGTGAAAAGACGTTCGGACAGCTCCTCGAGTCCGGATCGGCTGAATCTCTCAGGCGCTCGTTTCGGTGAGCACGCGACAGAGGGGGAGGATCCGGCCCTGTCGTATGCACACCTTGGAGCGCCCCGTGATCGAAAGTTCTTCTAGCACAGCTGATCTGAAATCGGTAAAGGCGCTGTTCGCCGACCGGCACATTGGCCCGGACAGTAACGAACTCGAACGAATACTTCACGTTGTGGGCGTCGCGTCGTTGGACGAGCTGGCAGCCCGTGCAGTGCCGAAGTCAATTCTCGATCCTGCGTCGTCTTCAGGTATCAGCGACGGTCTCGAAACCCTCCCGGAGCCGGTGGGTGAACATCAGGCTCTCGCCGAGTTGGCCGTCCTTGCCTCACACAACACAGTGGCGACGTCGATGATCGGTCTCGGCTACTACGACACGCTGACGCCACCGGTGTTGACTCGTGGAATACTCGAAAACCCAGCGTGGTACACCGCCTATACGCCCTATCAGCCGGAGATCAGTCAAGGTCGTTTGGAGGCGCTGCTCAACTTTCAAACAATGGTGTCCGATCTGACCGGAATGGAAGTGGCCAACGCGTCGATGCTCGACGAGTCCACTGCAGCCGCTGAGGCCATGACGCTTCTTCGCCGGGCTAATCGCAAGTCGACTTCATCGCGTTTCCTCGTGGACATCGATGTGTTCCCGCAGACTCGTGCGATCCTCCAAACCAGGGCTGAGCCGTTGGGCATCGACTTGGTCTCGATCGATCTGGCCAAGGGTCTTCCCGAAGGTGACTTCTTCGGTGTGCTTGCACAGACGGCCGGCGCCTCGGGGGCGTTGGTCGACCACACGGACACGATCGCGCGAGCACACGAGGCAGGTGCTCTCGTTGCGATCGGGGCAGACCTGTTGGCGCTGACTCTGCTCACCCCTCCCGGGGAAGTGGGTGCGGACGTATGTTTCGGCACCACTCAGCGTTTCGGAGTTCCCATGGGTTACGGCGGTCCACACGCCGGGTATCTCGCAGTGCATGCGCAACATTCGAGGCAGCTTCC
Organism: Rhodococcus sp. H29-C3; assembly: GCF_030063405.1. NCBI lineage: Bacteria > Bacillati > Actinomycetota > Actinomycetes > Mycobacteriales > Nocardiaceae > Rhodococcus > Rhodococcus sp. H29-C3. The sequence goes on from NZ_JASITC010000007.1 coordinate 168,230, forward strand.
AGGCCGCCTGGTCGGAGTGTCCGTCGACGCGGACGGAGACCTCGCCTACCGGCTTGCCCTGCAGACCAGGGAACAGCATATCCGTCGCGAGAAGGCGACCTCGAACATCTGCACCGCTCAGGTTCTGCTGGCGATAGTGGCGGCAATGTACGCCAGCTATCACGGAAGCGAAGGATTGCGAGCGATTGCGCGCCAAGTGAATTCGCACGCACGACGGCTTGCCGGCGGCCTTTCGAATTCTGGCATAGAACTGGTTTCGGACCGTTTCTTCGACACGGTCACGGCGATAGTTCCAGGACGCGCGCAGTGCATCATCGATGCGGCCAAGAGCTCAGGTATCAATCTTCGACACATCGATGCCGACAGAGTAGGAGTGTCCTGCGACGAGGCCACCACCACAGCCCATGTCGACGCAGTTCTGAGTGCTTTCGAAGCGGGTGACTCCATTTCTGAGTCGATCGAGTCCATTCCAGCGAACCTCGTGCGAACTTCCGAGTTCTTGACCCACCCGGCGTTCACTCGCCACCGATCCGAGACCTCGATGCTCCGCTACCTGCGAATGCTCTCGGACAAAGACATCGCGCTCGACAGAAGCATGATTCCTCTCGGCTCGTGCACGATGAAACTCAATGCAACAGCAGAAATGGAGTCGATCACCTGGCCACAATTCGCACGGTTGCACCCCTTCGCTCCCGACGACGACACGGCAGGAATACGTTCTGTCATAGCCGATGTCGAAAAGTGGTTGGTCGACATCACTGGCTACGACGCCGTCAGTCTTCAGCCCAACGCGGGAAGCCAAGGGGAGTATGCAGGATTGCTCGCGATCCGCAACTATCACCTCGGGCGGGGAGACAGTCACCGTGACGTCTGCCTGATTCCGTCGAGCGCACACGGCACGAACGCTGCCTCTGCCGTCATGGTCGGTATGAAGGTCGTCGTGGTGGCCTGCCGCAGCAACGGCGACGTCGACGTCGACGATCTGCGGGCCAAAATCGATCAGCATTCTGGTTCGTTGGCTGCGATCATGATCACCTATCCGTCCACCCACGGCGTCTACGAACACGAGATCGACGACATCTGCGCACTCGTACACGACGCCGGCGGTCAGGTGTACGTGGACGGGGCAAACTTGAATGCTCTTGTCGGCCTTGCCCGCCCGGGCCGTTTCGGTGGTGACGTAAGCCATCTGAATCTGCACAAGACGTTCTGCATTCCGCACGGTGGCGGCGGCCCCGGTGTCGGTCCGATCGGAGTACGCAGTCACCTGCAGCCATACCTTCCCGGGCACCCCCTGCGAGCCGACCTCGGGGGCGGACCCGCGGTATCGGGCGCGCCGTTCGGCAGTGCTTCGATCCTCACCATCACGTGGGCGTATATCCGCATGATGGGCGCGGTGGGGCTGCGTCGCGCGACTCTCACCGCCATCGCGTCGGCAAACTACATAGCCCGGCGTCTGGACGAGCACTTTCCGGTTCTCTACACCGGTGACAACGGGATGGTCGCGCACGAGTGCATCCTCGATCTTCGAGGATTGACCAAATCGACGGGCGTCACGGTCGACGATGTCGCCAAGCGTCTTGCCGACTATGGGTTCCATGCGCCGACAATGAGCTTCCCCGTCGCGGGCACTTTGATGGTCGAGCCGACCGAGAGTGAAAATTTGGACGAGATCGACGCCTTCTGTGACGCCATGATCGCGATCCGCGCTGAGATCGATCGAGTCGGTGCAGGGGAGTGGCCAGTGGAAGACAACCCACTTCGCGGTGCGCCGCACACTGCGAAAAGCCTCGTGGGTGAATGGAATCACCCGTATTCGAGGGCTGAGGCAGTGTTCCCCGACGCAGTGAACGGAAGGGCGAAGGTCTGGCCGTCAGTGCGAAGAATCGATGGGGCACACGGAGATCGAAACCTGGTGTGCTCTTGCCCGCCAATCGAGGCCTTCGCCTGAATCTATGCCCCGACGAGTTGCAGCATCGAGATTTCCGGCGGTGCTGCAACTCGTACCGGAGGACCCCACGCTCCGGCGCCGCGCGTGGTGAACAGGGTTGTGCCGCCGATCCTGTCCAGTCCCTCGACGCTCGGCTGCTGTAGCGGCACAAGGTAGCGCAGCGGCCAAATCTGACCCGCGTGGGTGTGTCCGGACACTTGCATGTCGACTCCCATGTCGGAAGCCTCGTTTGCCTGCTTGGGTTGGTGAGCCAGGAGAAGGACGAATCGATCGGACTCACGCCCTTTTAGGGCAGCGCTCAGATCGGGTTCGTAAGGTGCGGGTGCTGTCGCATCGTTGATGCCGGCGATGTCGATGCTTACCCCGTCGCGCGTCACTTCCTGGCGGTCGTTTCGCAACACAGTGATCCCCAGAGTCGACCATAGGTCGAGCCACTTACCGCCGTCGTCGGCGTAGAACTCATGGTTGCCACTAACTCCGAAGACGCCGAGCGGCGCCGACAATTCGCGGAGCGGGTCCAGATCGGAGCCGACGAGATCAACTGTCCCATCGATGAGATCGCCGTCCAACAAGATGAGGTCCGGGCCCTGCGCATTGATATCGTCGACGACCTTTCGAACGAAGGATTCCCCGCGGGCCGGTCCGACATGGAGATCGGACACCAACGCGACTCGCAGCCCGTCGAATTCCGTAGGAAGTCGCTCGAGGGCAACCGTCGTATTCGTTATCCGAGGTTCGCTTGCTTCGAATACTCCATATGCGACTGCGACGACGGACGCGGCGGCAACCAGTGCAGAACCAAGTCTGTTCACCCGAAACCGGATAGCACCGGACTCGCGTCCGCGCAGCGATGACACGATCCGGATCCCTAGAGTGACAACCCCGACGAGCAGGGTGCCCAGTACGAGATACAGAATCACAGCAAGCCAGGTGAGTCCTAGGAATCCTGGCAAGCGAGCCCAACTCGGATCGAACAACTCGCCCGAACCGATACCCACGAGGGCCAGAACCCACATGATTGCGAGAACGGCATCTGCGACCAAAGAATAGGGTCGGGGGAGTCGAGTACCCCGCACGAAACGGAGATGAATCACCAGACATACCAACGCGAGGAAGATGCCGAATGCAATAAGTCGAGTCATGTCTCAGTACAAGAACTTTCCGAGAAGTGCAGCTAGGTCGGATCCGTCCGACGACGAAACAGAGGTGAACGTGCCGCCGGTAACCGTGGACACCGCCTCCAAGGCCTCAGTATCGGCATTGGTTCCGATCGATACGACATCGACCGCTACAGGTCGGGCCGGATCGACAAGCTTGGTGATATCGGCCAACACACTCTCGGACGACTCTGCCGGATCGTCCTTCGGGCCGTCGGTGACGAGGACGATGCTGTTCGGTCGTCCCGGGACGAAACCTTCGAGTGCCGCACGGTATGCCGCGGTTATCGACGGGTAGGTCGAGGCTACGTTCTCGGGTTTCAGGCTCTGTGCAGCAGCAATGAGAGCTTGCCGTCTGCTACCGGCAGGAAGCTGTTCGGACACCGTGCCGGTGGGAACCAATATCCGATACGGACTGTCTTCGTCCAGGTCCTTGCTGTCGGACCACAAACCCAGTTCAGTCGAATCGATGACTGCGTCGAACTGTGCGGTGAGTGCAGATGCGACGTTCTGCAGACGCGATCGACCACCTTCTTCGGTGTCCATCGATGTCGATACATCCACGACAACTGTCGAGCGACGCTCTGTTGCAGGATTGGTCACAGCGTCGAGCAATGCTGCGCGGACGTCGGGTCCGGTTGGGGCGCCGAGAGATGACGATCCAGGGGGGTCGTATCCCGCGTCGGTGAAGATCTTCGAGTTCTCCGCTTGCAAGATGAACTCGACGAACTGGCCGCCGGCACGCTTGAGCGTCTCGTTCATCCAAGGCCCGGACATGATGACCGACGGATAGTCGATGGACACCGTCGAACCGGGTGGTGCATATCCCGTCAGTTCACTCTGACCGGACGTGCCGAGTTGTTGTTCGGTCACCGGAACCGAATGGATGTCGGCATCGGGTGATAGCCCTCCTGCCAACCTGGACAACGCCATATCCGTTGAATCGGGTACCGCCGCCTCAACCCCCCGATCTGTGGTCGCCAGGGCGGCCAACGCAGACCGCGTCGGCGACTTCAGGGGTAGTTGCAGTGTTGTCGTCGGCACATCGGAGGAAGTCGTTGCCGACGATGCGACGGCAGCGAGAACGGCTGTCGTCGCATCGGAATCCGGTCCGACGGGGAGTTGCAACCGTAGCCCACCCCATCCTGGAAGAGTGAGGCCGAGCAACGACTCCGGATTGCTTTGCAGTGCAGGGAGATCGGCCCAACCGACACCCTTCGCGTCCAGTGCGGCCGTCAACTGAGGAGGACTCGCGAGCACAACAGGGGTGCTGGCAATCGTCTTCGGCGTCCCGTCGACGGTTCCAGCTGGAAGCGCAGTGACCGAGTTGGAAGAACGTGGTATCCACAGCGCTGGGATCGGACCGAGTGCAGAGGGTTCCCAACTCTGCTCTCCTGCTGCCAGCGCGCGGGCGATGGCAGTCGAATCTGCCACCTCCACGGCGACAGAAATACAGTGATCACGAACGACGGGCCCGGTGGTGGCGAACCGTGTCGCAAGGTCGGTGACCTGTGAAGCAATATCGGGATCGACCGTGACCGACAAAGTCTCGGCACCTTCTACGCAGGTCTCCGCCGCTGCAGCACCCTGATCGGCTATCCGATCACGCAATTCGAACCACCCGAACACGGCGAGCACCACCACAATGATGGCGCCCACCGTGAACACTGGGCCTTTGCTGATACTCCGTATCCCACCGGAGTTGCGATGTTCACCCACGCGCGAAGGTTACGAGACCGTCAGTTGCCCGCGGCCTTGTACTCGCGTCTGCGTCGATGCAGAATCGGCTCGGTGTATCCGCTCGGCTGCTTGGCCCCTTGAAAAATCAGCTCGCTGGCGGCCTGGAACGCGATATTGGTATCGAAGTCCGGAGCCAGGTTCTTGTACGTAGGGTCGGACGCATTCTGGCGATCGACGATGGGGGCCATGCGTTCGAGGCTCGCACGGACTTGATCCTCGGTGACGATGCCGTGGCGCAGCCAGTTCGCAATGAACTGGCTCGAAATCCTCAGCGTCGCTCGATCTTCCATCAAGGCAATGTCGTTGATGTCGGGCACCTTGGAGCAACCGACTCCGTGATCGATCCACCGCACGACGTAGCCGAGAATCGACTGTGCACTGTTGTCGATTTCCTTCTGCTTCTGCTCTTCGCTCCAGTCGGTGGCGGGGGCGAGCGGAATCTCGAGGATCTCGTCGACGGTCGCGCGCTTGGCCTGTGCCAACTCGAGCTGGCGGGCGAAGACGTCGACCTTGTGGTAATGCAATGCGTGCAAAGTGGCCGCGGTGGGGGAGGGAACCCATGCGGTGTTGGCGCCGGCCTTCGGGTGGTTGATCTTCTGCTCGAGCATGTCGTGCATGAGATCGGGCATTGCCCACATGCCCTTGCCGATCTGAGCCTTACCCTTCATTCCTGCCGCGAGGCCCGTATCGACGTTGAAGTCCTCGTACGCCGAAATCCACTTCTGGGCCTTCATCTCGCCCTTGGGGACCATTGCGCCTGCCTCCATCGAGGTATGGATCTCGTCGCCGGTGCGGTCGAGGAAGCCGGTGTTGATGAAAACGACCCGCTCCTTGGCTGCCAGGATCGAGGCCTTCAAGTTGACCGTGGTGCGACGCTCTTCGTCCATGATGCCCACTTTGAGCGTGTTCTCCGGCAACCCGAGCACCTGCTCGACGCGGCCGAAGAGTTCCGCTGTGAACGCAACCTCATCGGGTCCGTGCATCTTCGGCTTGACGATGTACAGCGAACCGGTTCGGCTGTTCGAGAGGAGGTTGTCTGCGGTCAACGAGTGCATTCCGGTGAGCGAGGTGAACAGCGCATCGAGGATGCCCTCGGGAACTTCGTTGCCGTCGGCGTCGAGAATGGCATCCGAGGTCATCAGATGTCCGACGTTGCGGACGAACAACAGTGAGCGTCCGTGCAGGGTGACAGGTGACCCGTCGACTCCGGTGTACGTGCGATCAGAGTTCAGAACGCGAGTGAACGTCTTCCCACCCTTGGAAACATCCTCGGAAAGATCGCCTCTCATCAATCCGAGCCAGTTCCGGTAGCCGAGAACCTTGTCGTCGGCGTCCACGGCTGCGACCGAGTCCTCGAAATCCATGATGGTCGTGACTGCCGATTCGAGCAGCACGTCCTTCACGCCCGCCGCGTCGGTAGCACCGATCGGGCTCGTAGGGTCGATCTGAATCTCGAAATGCAAGCCGTTGTGTACGAACAGAATTGCTGTGGGTGCATCCGGCGTCCCGTGGTATCCGAGTAGCTGCGCCGGATCCTCGAGGCCGGTGGTGGTTCCGTCGGCGAGGGTGACTGTCAACGAAACCGCATCGACGACGTATCCGGTCGATCCGACATGTGACCCGGACGCCAGTGGGGCTGCCTCGTCGAGGAAATCGCGCGCAAAGGCGATGACCTTGTCGCCGCGCACCTTGTTGTAGGAGGTGCCCTTCTCGGCGCCGTCCGTTTCGGGGATGGCATCTGTGCCGTACAACGCGTCGTACAACGAGCCCCAACGCGCATTCGATGCGTTGATTGCGAATCGCGCGTTGAGAACGGGAACGACGAGCTGTGGTCCGGCCGTCGACGTAATTTCCGTGTCGACACCGGTGGTGGCGATGTCGAAGTCAGCGGGCTCGTCGACGAGGTAGCCGATTTCCTTCAGGAACGTCTTGTACGCCGCACGGTCGTAGTCGTTTCCGGCATGCTCACCGTGCCAGGCGTCGACCTTGCCCTGAATCTCTTCACGAACGGCCAGGAGCGCCTTGTTCTTGGGGGAGAGATCGGCGATTACCGCTTCAGCACCGGACCAGAACGCCTCCGATTGCACACCTGTACCCGGAAGTGCCTCGTTCTGTACGAAGTCGTACAGCACCTTGGCGACTTGAAGACCACCGACACGAACTCGCTCAGTCATGAATTCCTCACTCTTTCCGGTCTGGGCGCCCAGAAGGGCGGTAAAGCGACATCGGCCTAAATGTTACTTGGCAGTAAGTCGGCCACCGTACCCGCCGCTCACCAGTAGATTTTGGCATCGCATCGCCAGCGCCGAGCGGAGAGGGGCAGCCCTGGCCGACAGGTCGGTTTGCGCGCGCACATATTCTGACCGACCGGACGGTGTTTCGATCGCGATAGGCGATAGGCCATAGTCGGAGAGGTCGTATGGGCTGGCGCGCATATCGATCGCCCGTGCATCGAGTGCAAGTTCGAAGCAGTCGAGCACAAGGTCCGAGTCGATCAACGGTGAGAGTTTGTAACTCCACTTGTACAGATCCATGCTCGCGTGCACACAACCCGGCTGCTCTCGTTCGGTCCTACTCGTCGGGGACAGGTCGAGAAAATTCTTCGTGGCGGCGTCTGGGGTGAAAAATCTGAACGCATCGTAGTGTGTGCAGCGAATTTTCATCGACTCCACCACCGCATCGGTGCCGTCGTGGCCGAGCCGAAGCGGCACCGATCCGTGCCGCAATGCAGGCTGTCCGCCCCGATAGACCATTGCCCACTCATGGAGCCCGAAGCACCCCAGATTGGGTTTGCGCGTCATGGTCGCCTCGAGGAGGTCACGGGTGAACACGATGGCCGAACGCCTCTGCTCTACCAGAGAGCGTCGTACCCGATAGCCGGAGTCCGGTCCGTCGACGGGTTCGTAGGACGCGAACGCCGCGTAATCCTGAGCGGCTTCGCCGGTCAGGATTACCTCGAAACCTGGGTTCCAGCGCTTCAGGTGGCCGGGTTTGTAGCTGTAGTAGGTGAACAAGAAATCGAGCACCGGATGTGTATTGCCCTGTGCCCGATCGTGCAGATATGTACCGATCAAGCGGTCCACCCGAGCCGAGTGGTCCGCACGTCTGGCGGTCCAGTCCGGCTCCGTCAACGTGACCGACATCCCGGTCGCTGAGGTCTGCATCATCGGTCGGTGCTCGTCATCTTTCAGTTCTCGCCACCGGAACGTGCAGGCAAAGACTGGCCCGGTGACGGCCCTGCGATCCGGTGCGTGCCGTCACGGACGGTTCCGACGAACTCCTCGACCAAGTCTTCCAGTGCCACGATCCCGATCGTCGTGCCTGACGAATCGCTCACCGCGCCCAAGTGGCTGCTGGCCCGCCGAAGTCGAGTCAAAGCGTCGTCCAGCATCGTCTCGGAGGTGACCACCGGCAGCCTTCGGACCTCGGAACGCGGTATGACCGTCTCCGGACCAGCAGCGTCGTCGAGCATGTAGCTCAGAACGTCCTTCAGATGGAGATACCCGACCATCGATCCATCCTCGGCTTGCACCGGGTATCGCGAGAAGCCGGTGGCGATCACCGCCTCTTCGACGGATCCGAGGGTGGGACCCGAGCCGGGTTCGAGGCCGGAGAGACGCACGCTGCGGACCTTGGCGGATGGAATGAGCACCTCCGCCACCGTGCGCCCGGAGATGTCCAGCGCCTGGGTGAGGCGTCGGTGCTCCTCCTCGTCGATGAGACCTTCCGATCGTGACTCGCCGATCATCTGTGAGAGCTCGACGGCGGACACAGACGAATCCAACTCGTCTTTGGGCTCGATGCGCAATGCACGCAACGTGAGGTTGGCACACATGTTGTAAAACGAGATGAGCGGTTTGGCGAGCTTGATGAACATCAGATGGATCGGGACGAGCAACATTGCCGTCTTCTCCGGGCCTGCGATCGCGATGTTCTTCGGAACCATTTCGCCGATAAGGATGTGCAACACCACGACCAGCGCCAGTGCAATGGCGAAAGCTATCGGGTGCAGCAGGCCTTCCGGGATTCCGACCAGTTCGAGTGGCTTCTCGATCAGATGTGCCACCGCAGGCTCGCCGACGCGGCCGAGGAGGATGGAACAGATCGTGATTCCCAGCTGTGCCGCGGCAAGCATGAGGGACAGATTCTGACTGGCCTCGATTACCGATTTCGCCTTCTTCTTTCCCTGCGCCAGCAACGACTCCAGTCGGTCACGGCGCGCCGAAATCAGTGAGAACTCGGCGCCCACGAAAAAGGCATTGCCGCCGAGGAGGAGGACGGCGAGAAGTACGGACAGGTAATCACCCACGAGCCCTGACCTCCGATCGGATCTGCTCTATCACGTCGGGGCCGACCGGTTGCAACATCACTCGATCGATCCGTCTGCCATCCATTCTGGTGACTCGGCCCGCCCATCCACCGTGCGTATCGACAGGGTCTTCCTCCGGTGGATCGGGCATGATCACGCGGTCGCCTTCGACAGGAATACGTCCCAGCTCGGTCAATACGAGTCCGCCGATGGTGTCGTACTCGCCTTCCGGCGCCCGGTACCCGGTCGCGGCGGCCACTTCGTCGATTCGGAGCAGTCCCGAGCACAGCCAACTGTCCCCGAACCGCTGGACGTCGATCTCGGGCTCGTCATGTTCGTCCCTGACGTCGCCGATGATCTCTTCGATCAGGTCTTCCATGGTCACCAAGCCTGCTGTGCCACCGTATTCATCGACTACAAGGGCAACTTGCATGCCGTCGGAACGAACGCGCTCCATCACCGAGTCACCGTCGAGACTCGACGGCACGACCGGCACATCCTGCGCGAGAGAGTCAAGGCGAGTCCCAGCACGTTTGCCTATCGGCACTGTGAAAGCGTGCTTGATGTGTACGACACCAATAGTGTCGTCGAGGTCTCCGTCGACTACCGGGAAACGCGAAAAGCCAGTTCTAGCTGCAGTTTCGATAAGGTCGGATACCGAGTCGGATATCGACAGAGACTCGACTTTGACCCGGGGTGTCATCAGTTCCTCCGCGGATCGCTCGCCGAACTTCAGTGATCGGCCGACGAGTCTGGCCGTGCCCTCATCCAGGGATCCTTGCCGCGCAGACGTGCGCACGAGTGACCCCAGCTCACTCGCTGATCTTGCCGAGCGTAATTCTTCTGCGGGTTCGAGTCCGAGTCTGCGGACCAACCAATTGGCAGCGCCGTTGAGTCCGTTGATCGCCCACCGAAATACCATCGAGAACCCGGACATCGCGCCAGCCGTCGCCCTCGCGGTTCCCATCGGCATCGCGATTGCGATGTTCTTCGGAACAAGTTCACCGAAGATCATCGAAAACGATGTCGCGATGATCAGCGCCGCGGCCAACGACACAGCAGATGCAACCGAGGTAGATGCACCCAGTGCAGTCAGAACCGGGACGAAGAAGCCGGCGAGGACAGGTTCGGCGAGATAGCCGGTGATGAGTGTGGTGATGGTGATTCCGAGCTGGGCCCCGGAGAGCTGGAACGACAGCGTTCGGTGTGCACGTTGGACCTGACGTGAGCGCGCATCCCCGACGGTGCTTACGGACGAGTCGACCGTGCTCTTCTCGAGAGCTGTCAAAGAGAATTCGGCTGCCACGAACAACGCGGTACCTGCGGTAAGAGCCACGAACCCGATGAGGCCCGCGAGGCTGATGACTATGTCCATCCGCTACCGCCGCCGAAGTTCCGAGAGGAGCATCGCGCCCTGACCGGAAGCAACAGAGACGCGGCCGGATACAACCCCGCCGCGGTGTGGAGCTAGCTGGAACGATGGTGGTCCGCCGGGTTTGTCTCCCGGCTCGATAGAGGAGCCCTCCGAAGTGGAGCCCTCGTCACCGGACTCGGTCGGCGCAGTCTCGGTGCTGGTGATGACGGGTGCCTCAGGCACCTGGTTCCCTTCTGTTGTTCCGCTACGAATCGATCGGCGGAAGTGAGTTGTAAGCGTGAGCCATCATTCTACCGGCAGTCGGGCAGGAGATTGGATCCTGGGCCGGACCGACCGCCGTCACAGGTCACCACCCGGATGGAAGCGGGCGACCTTCGGCGAAACCGGCCGCCGACTGCACACCGAGCACGGCGCGCTCATGAAGTTCGGGAAGGGTGCGGGCACCTGCATAGGTACATGTACTTCGAACTCCGGAACAGATGTAGTCGATGAGATCCTCGACGCCGGGGCGATCCGGGTCCAAGCGCATTCGCGAACTGGAGATTCCCTCTTCGAACAGTGCCTTCCTAGCTCGATCGAACGCACTGTCGGCCAACGTGCGTGCAGCGACGGCGCGCTTGGACGCCATTCCGAAGCTCTCCTTGTACGCGTTGCCCGCTGAATCGACCCGAAGATCGCCCGGTGACTCGTAAGTACCGGCGAACCATGACCCGATCATCACGTTCGCCGCACCCGCTGCCAACGCAAGCGCGACATCTCGCGGATGGCGAACCCCGCCGTCGGCCCACACCGAGGCACCCAATTCGGCGGCAGCCGCCGAACACTCGGCGACGGCCGAGAACTGTGGTCGGCCGACTCCGGTCATCATCCGGGTCGTGCACATCGCCCCGGGCCCGACGCCGACCTTGACGATGTTCGCGCCGGCGGCCACGAGATCTCGAGTGGCTGTAGCGGAAACGACATTGCCTGCCGCGAGTGGAACACCGAGATCGAGGGACCGGACCGAAGCCAAAGCGTCGAGCATCTTCTTCTGGTGACCGTGGGCAGTGTCGATCACGAGTAGGTCAGCGCCCGCCTCGACGAGCGCCTGAGCCTTCGCCGCGACATCGCCGTTGATTCCGACAGCGGCCGCGACGCGCAGCCGCCTTGAACTGTCCAGAGCAGGCGCGTAGATGCCGGTACGGATTGCCCCGGTGCGCGTCAGGACACCGGCGAGTGCCCCATCCGGTTCGATCAGAACGGCAAGTCCCTCATGAGCGGCGTCCAACGCATCGAAGATCGCTCGAGGGGACGCGTCGGACGGCACCGTGACGAAGTCCGTCGCGGCGACCGATTGCAGTCTGGCGAACCGGTCGACATCCGCGCAGGTCGACTCGGTGACGACGCCGATGGGTCGGCCGCCTTCCACGACGACTACCGCGCCGTGGGCCCTCTTGTGCATCAAAGCGAGGGCGTCCGACACCGACGCATCCGGCCCGAGTACGACCGGAGTGTCTGCGATCAGATCCCGGCTCTTGACGAACGCGACGGTCTCGGCCACGGCTGCGGTCGGTAGATCCTGAGGAAGAACGGCAATGCCACCCCTGCGAGCAACAGTTTCGGCCATTCTGCGGCCCGAGACGGCGGTCATGTTCGAGACGACGATAGGGATGGTCGTGCCGGATCCGTCGACTGTGGAGAGATCGACATCGAATCTGGAAGTGACATCGGTTCGGTTCGGGACGAGGAAAACATCGTCGTACGTCAGGTCATGGGGCGGATGTTGGCCATCGAGGAACTGCACGTTGGGTCAGCGTACCCGTTATTGCGCAACAGGGTGTCCGGTGACCTTTGCTTGCGCTCGCGAGAGGGCAACTGTTGCAACGACCATCACTGTCACGCAGACCGCTATGACCACCAAGGAGAACGCGTCGTCGCGAATGCGTTCGTCCAGGACGGTGATTCCGAGAAACGCGGCTCCGAAAGGTTCTCCGATGGTGATAGCCGGAAGTGAAGCAGACAACGGGCCGGACTGAAAGGCGCGCTGCTGGAGGTAGAAGCCGAGGATTCCGCACCCGACGAGTGCGTACGTCTGCCAGGCAGTAACTGCTTTGGCAAGATCGGTTCCTAGAAGATCGGTGACGTACTTCGTCAACGCCACGGCCATCCCGAAGAGCAAGCCTCCGGCCGCGCCCAGAAGCAGGGCCCGCCAACCCGGGTTGGTCGACAACAATCCAGCAAGTGTGGCGGCCAACACGAGGCCCGATGCAATAGCCAACGGAATCATCCACTCGGAGAACGGCGCATCGGAGTTTCCCTCCGTCGGGTCACCGACGACGATGAACACGATGAGAGCTATCGCCAGCGCCACCGCCCAGACCCATGACGAACGGGTCATCCGGTAGCCGGCGAATTTGGCCGACAGAGGCAATGCGAACAACAGCATGGAGACGATCAACGGTTGCACGATGAGGACCGAGCCGGCCCACAGTGCGGCAACCTGAAATCCGTAACCCCCGACGTCGCCGCAGAGACCGGCCCACCACCGTGGGCTTCGGAGGAGCGTGGTGATCAGCGATTGGCCCTCGGGCACAGCTGCGGCGGCACTTTGTTGGGCGACCGATGCGCAAGCGAACAGGAAGGCGGCAATCAGTGCCAGCACGATCGACAATATCGGAAGTCCGTTCATCGTCGACCCGATCGACCTGGCTTGTCCCGGGTACGCCGAGGCGCCGAGCGTTTTCGGCGATCGACCTCGCGTGTGCGCCCGCTCTGGTCGACTGTCGGTGTCACTTCGACGATCGGTGATCCCGGAGGTGCCTGCGCACCCGTGGCTTTGGACAGTGCTGGACTCGACGCCGTCACATCGGTGAACTCGGCCATGATTCCAGCCTCGGCTGCAAGCGTCGCGACGTGCGATTTTTGGCTTTCGGTGACAAGCGTGACGACGGTGCCGATCTCGCCTGCACGCGCCGTACGTCCGGCGCGATGCGTGTAATCCTTCGCATCGGCCGGCGGGTCCACGTGCACGACCAAGGTGATTCCGTCGACGTGCAGGCCGCGGGCCGCGACGTCGGTGGCGACCAGGACAGGAACGGAACCATCCGCGAATGCAGCGAGAGTTCTCGTTCGATTGGCCTGAGATTTGTCACCGTGCAAGGCCAGTGCAGGCACGCCCACTTCGCGCAGGGACGCGGTGAATCGATCCACTGCATGCTTGGTGCGCAGAAAGATCATAGTTCGCCCTGTTCGCGCCGCGATTCGCAGTGCAATCGAATTCTTGTCGGTGTCGGCCACTCGGAAGAAGAGGTGCCGCATTGTCGCCTGGGCGAGTGGGGGTGGCTCGGCGGAGTGAATAGCGGGGGAGTCGAAGTACCGCTGCACCAGGTCGTCGACATCTCCATCGAGGGTCGCTGAGAACAGCATGCGCTGTCCACCTCTCGGGGTGCGGTCCACAAGCTTTCGCACCTGGGGCAGAAAGCCGAGATCGGCCATCCGGTCAGCTTCGTCCACCACGGTGATGTCGATGTCTGCGAGCGAGACAGCAGCGTGCTGGATGAGATCTTCGAGACGTCCTGGGGTAGCCACAACGACGTCGACACCGCGCATGAGGCGTTCGGATTGGCGCTTGATCGGCACCCCGCCGACGATTCCCATTACTCGGACGCCCAACGCGAGTGCCGGTTCCTCCAGCGCCCGTTCGATTTGCAAGGCCAGCTCGCGTGTCGGGACCAGTACCAACCCGCGGGGACACTTCGGTCGGCTGCTCGCACCCGACAGTCGCTGGAGCATCGGCAATCCGAAGGCAAGGGTCTTCCCTGATCCGGTCGGAGCGCGACCGAGAATGTCTTGTCCGGCAAGGGCGTCGGGGATCGCTGCCGTCTGAATGTCGAAAGGAACATCGATACCGATCCGACGCAGAGCGTGGACCAGGACAGGTCGGAGCCCCAAATCGGCGAACGACGTTTCGGAACGGGGCATAGCAGAACAGTACCGCCCGGGGAGTTTCTGTCGGTGCCATAGGCAATCATTCTCGATACGAACATACGTTCGATGCAGTAGATCCGGCCGGCTTGTTCGCTGCTGGATCTCGACAAGCTTGGGGGAGCTATGTGTGCGATGTGTGACGGGCAGTCGATGGCGGACTACGTGCGAAACGTGCACGGCCTGGTGGACCGCCACGGCTGGGCTTTGCAGTATGTAAATTCGGAGGTGAATTCGAACTTCGATCCGGACAATGCTGGGGTGATCGAACCGGCTTTCTGCTACACAGTCGGTTTGACGGCCCTCGGACACCCCGAGTTGATCGTGACGGGGCGATCACCCGGGGAATCTGCCGCCGCGTTGAACACGCTGGCGAGGCGGGTGATACTCGGAGGTCGGGCGTTCGAGTCCGGCATGGAGTGCACGGCAGCTGGTTTCGAATTCCACTTCGTCGACGTGACGTACTGCGACGAGTGGCTCCTCATGGCCTCGGAGGTGTACCGATCAGATCGGATCCGCGCGGTCCAGGCCGTGTGGCGTGACTCCCAGGGGGACTTGCCATGGGAAGGCGACGTGTCGTCGACGATCGTGCAACCCATCCTCGGAACACCGTTGGGCTGGGGTCTGTACGACTGAATCCGACATTCGGATCATGTTGGGCGACGGTGCGATGGCAACCATCGACAAGTGGTTGCCATCGCACCCTACGGCCGTGTTCGGTTTGATTCAGGCTTGAACTTCGCTTCGGTCACCGCTCCAGAGCGTGTGGAACTTGCCCTCGGAATCGATGCGCTCGTAGGTGTGCGCGCCGAAGAAATCTCGCTGGCCCTGCGTCAATGCGGCGGGGAGCCGCTCGGCGCGAAGTGCGTCGTAATACGCCAGAGAAGAGGCGAACGCGGGCACCGGAATGCCGAGTGACGCCGCGGTGATGACGACTCGACGCCAGCTGTCGATTGCGTCTTCGATCGCGTCACGGAAGTACGGCGCGAGAATCAAGCTCGGAAGCGAGGAATTGTCTTCGTACGCATCTTTGATTCGGTTGAGGAAGCGCGCACGGATGATGCAGCCTCCGCGCCAGATCGTGGCGAGATCACCCGGGTGGAGGTTCCAGTCGTACTCGGTGCTGCCAGCCGCGATCTGATCGAAACCCTGCGCGTACGCAACGATCTTGGACGCGTACAACGCCCGACTGATGTCGTGCGTGAACTGCTCGGCATCAGTCGGCTTGTCTGCGAGTACGCCCGACGCCAACCCGACAGCCGCCTCGCGCTGCGCGCGCGAGCCGGAGAGTGCGCGTGCAAACACGGCTTCGGCGATCCCGGTCACCGGCACACCGAGGTCGAGAGCGGCCTTGACCGTCCACCGGCCGGTGCCCTTCTGCTCGGCTGCGTCGACGATGACGTCGACCAACGGCTGGCCTGTTTTCGCGTCGACCTGTCGAAGGACCTCTGCTGTGATCTCGACGAGGTAGCTTTCGAGGTCACCCTTGTTCCACTCGGTGAATACGTCCGCAACCTGGGCGGGTGAGTAGTCCAGCGCGTCACGGAAAAGGTTGTACGCCTCGCCGATCAACTGCATGTCGGCGTACTCGATGCCGTTGTGCACCATCTTGACGAAGTGCCCGGAACCGTCCGGGCCGATGTGCGTGCAACACGGTGTTCCATCGACCTGTGCCGCAATGGATTCGAGGAGCGGGCCGAGTGCCTTGTAGGACTCGACTGGACCACCGGGCATGATCGACGGACCGTTGAGTGCGCCTTCTTCGCCACCGGAGATTCCCGCGCCGACGAACAGCAGTCCACGCTCCTTCAGTGAAGCTTCGCGTCTGATCGTGTCTGTATATAGTGCGTTTCCGCCGTCGATGATGATGTCGCCCTGTTCCATGGCACCGGCAAGTTCTTCGATCACAGCGTCGGTCGGCTCACCGGCTTTGACCATGATCAAGACTCGGCGAGGCTTCTGCAGTGCGGCGACGAATTCTTCGATCGTCTCAGTGCGAATGAACTTGCCTTCGCTACCGTGCGCTTCGATGAGTGCATCCGTTTTGGAAATGCTGCGATTGTGAAGCGCAACCGTGTGTCCGTGATGCGCGAAGTTCCTGGCGATGTTCGAGCCCATCACTGCAAGGCCGGTGACACCGATCTGGGCGAGTTCTGACGAGTCCACTGCTGAGGTCATGAGTACAGCTTTCCTTGCCGAGCGCACAAACGAAAGCCAGGCACGCGCATCGCGTCGATCGAGTCAGCGAAATTTGGTGCCCGACAGAGCTCAGACGGGTGCAGCAACCAAAAATGGAGGGCACTGCTTCTTGCGAAGCAGTGCCCTCCATTATCGAATGAACTGAACCGTCGACTGAACTGAACCGATCAACTATCAGTGATCGCGCGCAGGCCCATCGAAGCCGTCGTACGAGCGGCGATCGGTGCGGCTACGAAATCCGCTTGTCTTCGACTCTTCGCAGACGAATGTCGACTGCGTGCGGGGGCGGTCGCCCTGGTAGCCGCCCGAACTCGGTCGGTCGCCCTGGTAGCCGCCGGTGCGGGGTCGGTCACCTTGGTAGCCGCCCGAACTCGGTCGGTCGCCCTGGTATCCGCCGGTGCGGGGTCGGTCGCCCTGGTATCCGCCGGTGCGGGGTCGGTCGCCCTGGTAGCCGCCGGTGCGGGGTCGGTCGCCCTGGTATCCGCCGGTGCGGGGTCGGTCGCCCTGGTAGCCGCCCGAACTCGACCGATCGCCCTGGTAGCCACCCGAGCGAGGGCGGCTGTCGCGCCGGTCCCTCGGCGCACTGCTTTCGGCGCGCAATGGGTCGCCCGTGGGCTTCTTCGCTCCGGTAATGCTGTTGAGCTCGGCCGAGCCTGGTGCGACGTTGACCGAAGTTGCCTTGACTCCAGCCATTCCGGTCAGACGCTGAACCTGTCGACGCTGGTTCGGCAGGACGATCGCAACGACTGTGCCCTTTTCGCCTGCACGGGCGGTACGGCCCGCGCGGTGAAGGTAGTCCTTGTGATCTGCGGGCGGATCGACGTGAACGACCAGATCGATTCCGTCGACGTGA
Organism: Rhodococcus sp. H29-C3; assembly: GCF_030063405.1. Lineage (NCBI taxonomy): Bacteria > Bacillati > Actinomycetota > Actinomycetes > Mycobacteriales > Nocardiaceae > Rhodococcus > Rhodococcus sp. H29-C3. The sequence continues at coordinate 185,777 of NZ_JASITC010000007.1, forward strand.
ATTCCACGGGCCGCGACGTCCGTTGCGACCAGAACAGGCGTGCGCCCGGCCTTGAATCGCTCGAGGACGCGGGTGCGCTGGTTCTGGGCCTTGCCGCCGTGGAGAGACTCTGCGGCGATGCCAAGAGCGCGGAGGCGGTCGGTGATGCCGTCGCATCCAAGTTTGGTCCGAGCGAACATGATCGTCCTGCCCTCGCGCGCACCGATCTCGGAGAGAACTACATCCTTTTGGCCGCGATCGACCATCAGCATGTAGTGATCCATCGTGTTGACGCTGGCCTTGCCGTCCTGCGTCGAGTGCTCGACGTGATCAGGAAGGAACTGGCGAACGAGTGACTGGACTTCACGATCGAGGGTGGCGGAGAACAGCATTCGCTGTCCATCGGCCGGAGTGTCCGCCAGAACGGCACGCACCTCGGGAAGGAATCCCATGTCGGCCATCTGGTCGGCTTCGTCGAGGGCAGTGATCTCGATCGAGTCGAGAATACAGGTGCTCTGGCGTAGGTGATCGGCAAGACGCCCTGGTGTCGCGACGAGAACATCGACTCCTCGGCGAAGCTGCTCGACCTGCTTGTTGAACGGCGTGCCGCCAACCGCAGCAAGCAACCGAAGACCCTGCGCATTGGCGTAGGGGAGCAGGGAGTCCACGACCTGGAAAGCAAGCTCACGGGTCGGAACCAGCACCAGCGCACGAGGACGCTTGGCGGCTGGCCTGTCTGTGTGCTGTGCGAGGCGAGCAAGAATTGGTAGACCGAAGGCCAGGGTCTTGCCCGAGCCGGTCTGTGCACGTCCGAGGACATTCTTCCCGGCAATCGCATCGGGGAGTGCTTTGGCCTGAATCGGCGAAGGCACGGTGATGGAGTTGCGGGCCAAAGCGGCCACTACCGCCTCGGGGAGTCCGAGCTCGGCGAAGGTGACGACCGTGGTCGGTACTTCTTCTGCGGTGGGTGTTGTTGGTGTACTAGTCGAAACAGCGTGAGTCACGCAGTTGAACCTCTCCGGATTACGGGCACGCCACGAAGCCACAGCTGAGAAAGACCCGCAGGAGAAGGGCACATAAAACAGCTAGATCACATAGAGACGAGCCAGGGCACTGTCACCTGGCCATCCTTGCGCAGTTGATCTTCGCGCAGAGTGGGGCTGTTTGTGCCTTATCGAATTACTAGGCCGCGATGGCGACCTAGGACTACTGTACGCGACCGGTCTTCGATTCATCGACTCGAAATATGTGAGCTGTCCTACTCCCGAGAGCGAACGACACGGCTAACTCGAGCCGAGTAGCCGACCGAGCTCGTCGAGCCACGGCATCGCGACGAAAATAGTCGGCAGAACCAAAATGATCGCGGCGGCAAGGTACGCCGAAATGCTGATGCGGATATCGGTACGAGGACCACCGAGACGTCGCACTCTGATCAGGGTGCTCGGGCCGCCTGCCGCAAGTGCACCACGCGGAGCGGTCGATCCGGCACACGTCACGAGTGCCCGAGCCAGCGGTGTCGGCCCGGTGACCTTGACGGCAGAGTCGTCGGCCAGCAGTTCGACGAGCAACTGCACGCTACCGAGAGCGGATCGACTTCGGACGATGCGTGGAAAAGCCTCGTTGACTGCCGTGAACGCCTCGAGGACGAGATCGTGACGAGAACGTAGGTGTGAGCGTTCGTGACTGAGGATTGCCTTGATCTCGAACCTGTTGAGATTGGTCAACACGCCCTCGCTGAGCACCACCCGTTGACGAAGACCTGGTAGGCAATAAGCGATCGGTTCTACGGCATCGAGGACACGTACATCCGCGTCTCGCACGCCTGGGAACGGCCGATCGGAGTCGCTGCTGCGGTCGAGCAGGTCGACCAGAATGCGATGGCGTGCCCGCCGACGCCGTGTTCGCACGAATACTTGGACGAAGGAGAACATCAGTTTCGCACCGATGCTCAGGGTGATTGCCAGCACCACCACGTACAGAATCCACAGTGGCAGGCCAAGTGCTTCGATTTCGTCAGTCGGAGCTGTGGTTGGACGGCCGTCCGGACCGGGGACCAATAACAGGCCACCTATGGCCAGACCCGAGCTGAACGCCGAGAGCACCGCAGCGATAGCAATCGCTTGCCATAGGACAAGAGCTGCACGCGGCGCGCGGTAGGGCCATGTTGCACGAGAGAACACAGCAGGAACGGGACCTGCAAGAAGTAGTGCGAGTACCGCGAAAACCAGCGCAGTGGTGGAGTTCAATGGTCCTCACTAACCGATGGCAGGGGTCAATCGGATTGCGGCGCTCCGACATGTGACGTCGAATGTACATCCGATTGTGCCAGTTCCAGAGCCGCTAGCGCTTCTCGGAGGGCCGCTGCTTCGTCTGCCCCCACTTGGCCTACGAAGTGAACCAATGCTGCTGCTCGTCCACCGGACTTGGGTGCTTGCGCTAGAGCGTCCACCATAAGGCTCGCAACCAACTCGTCGCGGCTGTGAAGTGGGGCATAGCGGTGTGCGCGATCATCGCGCTGCTGAACTACCAGCTGCTTTTTGGCAAGCCGCTGGAGCACGGTCATCACCGTTGTGTACGCCAGTTCACGATGTGCGGCGAGCGCTTCGTGCACCTGTCGAACAGTCTGTGGCTCCGTGGAAGCCCACAGATGATCCATTACTGCACGTTCGAGTTCGCCTAGACCTGCCATTCTGACGAGTCTACGGGTAGTGCGACACAAATGCGTACTACTCCATGTAGTAAATCTATGATCTGAATTGCAGCGTGGTCGAACTTGTTGCGTGGCGAATTCATCGACAGTCCCAATTTCGTACCCCGACATGCCTATTCTGCAGTGGTGTCAGAACTTCATCGGAGTCCGGTCTTCGACGTGCTGGAGGGGGCGGAGTGCACTCGATCTTGTCTCTTTCGCTGATCAGCGGCACCACGCCGATCTTGGTATCGATCCTCGGCCTCCTCGGTGCCTTGTGGCTACTGGCGTCGAGGCGCAGGTGGTATCTCCTGCGAGCAGTACCGATCGCACTCGTCGTGGCATCGGTCTTCGGGTTTTCTCTCTATTACGTCGTGGAAAAGGTGTGGCGGCCGTTTCCGGATCCGATCGAGGTCGAGATCTACTTATGGATCGCGATCGGAACTGCCGCACTGCTGCTCGTGGTGCCCAGAACCATGGTGGCGTCGGGATTGTTGGGTAGAGCGACATCGATTCTCGCTGCGCTATTGGTCGTTCTTGCGGCGTCCACGCAAGTAAACCTGGTGTTCTCGGCGTATCCCACTGTTGGCACAGTGTTCGGGGTCGATTCGGCCGATCGGATCTCCCTCGCGGATCTTCCCGGTCCAGAAGTCGGCGTGGTCACCGGCGATCCACTCGACACGTCCTGGCGTCCTCCGGCCGACATGCCAACTGCCGGCAAACTGACCTCGGTGGCGATTCCGGCAACTGCCTCGGGATTCAGTGCGCGAGATGCACAGGTGTACCTGCCGCCGGCCTATTTTGTCGATCCGCGCCCACTGCTGCCGGTTCTGGTGCTCCTGGCCGGCCAACCGGGGGAACCCGAAGATTGGCTGAACGGGGGCAAGCTGATCGAAACGATGGACGCATTTGCGCGCGATCACGACGGTCTTGCACCGGTGGTCGTGGTGGCGGACGCCACTGGGTCGGCCCTTGCCAATCCGCTCTGCGTGGACTCGGCCCTCGGCAACGTTGCGACGTACCTGGCCAAGGACGTACCAGATTGGTTCACATCCGGACTCCAAGTCGATTCGAACCCGCGCACTTGGACGATCGGTGGATTGTCGTACGGCGGTACGTGCTCGCTTCAGATGGCAACAAATTTTCCTGATGTCTATCCGACATTTCTCGATCTGTCGGGCCAGCTCGAGCCGACGCTCGGCGATCGAAACCGAACAGTGAACGAAGTGTTCGGGGGGAACGAGGCCGCATTCCTAGCAGTGAATCCGATGGATTTGCTGAAGACGAGGCAGTTTCCCGATTCTGTTGGCGCATTCGTCGTCGGAGCGGACGACAACGACTACAAACCAGGACAGAAGACGGTGTACGAAGCCGCTCAGGCAGCAGGAATGGATGTCCGTTACTCCGAGGTGCCGGGTGGTCACAGTTTCGCCGTCTGGTCCGAAGGTCTCAAAGAGCAATTGCCGTGGCTGATGCAGAGAGTGGGACTGATCTCGTGAGCAAGATTTCCGAAGGAAACCAACAGGTCCCATCCAAAGATGCGACGGCACCGGACACGACTCCTGCGACCCCGTCTTGGTTCGATCGGCGACGACTCCGAGCAGTGACCGCGTGGCACAAAGCGATAAGACAACTCGTGCGACTGCGGGCGCTGATCGTATTCGGTGCCAAGGGAGCGCCCGTCAGCTTCGGATTGCTGACCGCTGTCTTGATATTCGGCATTCTCGGGGCGAGCCTCGGGCGCAACATGATTCATCGTGACTTCGCCGTCGGGATCATGCCGTTCGAGGAGTTCCGGGTATGGACAGCGTTGACTTCCGGGCTTGTCGCGCCCGGTGTCCTTGGGTACGTGGTGGCGATCGTTGCGATCCTGGTGGCCGCCGCTCCGATCGAACGGAGGATAGGTTCGGTCAAGTTTGCAATAGCTGCATTACTCACTCAGGTATTGGGTGCATTGCTAGGCCTCGGAGTCGCAGCCTTGGCCAAGATGTTCGACGCGGACTGGGGTTTTCGGCTGCATGTCGGAACCGCTATCGGGCCTACGACGTGGATCGTGGGTGTCGTCATGGTGGCAAGCGCTCGCATGGACACCTTGTGGCGACGTCGTATCCGCGTGGGATTGTTCGCGTTGTTGGTCACGCTGGCGCTGTTCAGTGGGCATTTGCAGGATGTCATTCGCCTCGCGTCCGCTGTGGTCGGATTGCTGCTCGGTCCCGTGATCGTGGGGAGGTCTGCGCGGGGTCCGAGGCTCGCCGGCACGCAGCGCGAAGGTCGTGTGCTCGTTGCGCTCATCGTGGCTGCAAGTGCGCTCGGTCCGGTCATAGCTGCATTGAGTCCTGACGCCGTCGGCCCGTTCGCGGTGTTACGCGACGTCGTGCGTGGGGTTCCGTACACCGCCGCCGAGGTGCGCGAAATCTGTGCCGATTCACCTACGGATCCGGAATGTCGTACCGGCCTTCTGGAGTTGCGGTTGGGTGGAGTGGGACCGACGATACTCTCGCTGATGCCATCGATCTTCTTGCTGTTTCTGGCAGACGGGCTGCGGAGAGGTCGGAAATTCGCTTGGACCGCAACAGTTTTCGCCCAGATCGTACTGTTGATCCTGTCCGTGGCCAACTTTGCGATCAGATTCGTGGAATCGGGTGACGACGAGTCGGTCTTCTACGGTCTGGAGTCGCCGACGGCGTACCGCACGATTGTTCCGTTCCTGCTGCCCCTTGCGGTTCTCGTTCTTCTACTGTTGACGCGCAAGTTCTTCGACGTCTCAGCGCCGAAGGGGACGCACCGCACATGGGGCTTCGCCGTCGTCGGATCGGCAGTGGGTCTGGCTGTTCTGTACGTTCTGGGCGGCCTCGCGGCGCGCGGGGGATTCGACAACGAACCTTCGATCCTCGGATTGCTCGCGGACTTCCCGCAGAGGTTGGTGCCACCGGTGTATCTCCAGTGGCTCGAGCCACGGTTCTTGCCCGAGAGCATTCCGACCACGTTGCTCTTCGAATGGACCGGGGTCGTGTTCTGGGCTGCACTGTGCGTACTCGTCCTCAATACCTTTCTCACCCCTGCGTACGGTGTCGATACCGACGCCACCGAACGGGCCAAGGAATTGCTGACAACCAGCAGTGGCAGCGCGCTGTCGTGGATGACGACCTGGCGTGGCAACAAGTACTGGTTCTCACCCGATGCGCGGAGCTATGTTGCGTATCGGGTCATTTCCGGCGTAGCCCTGACCACCGGCGATCCAGTAGGGCCACGAGAAAGACTGCACGACAACGTCGTCGACTTCGCCGAGTTTGCTTCGAAGAACGGATGGATTCCGTGCTTCTACTCCGTGACACCTCAGGTGCGGGAGATCACCGACAGCATCGGGTGGGGTGGCATTCAGGTCGGCGAGGAGACAATTCTCGACCTCGAGAATCTTGCATTCACCGGTAAACGATTTCAAGACGTCCGGACGGCCTTGAATCGTGCAAAGAAGGCGGGTGTGGTCGCGGAGTGGATCAGCTTCCCCGAAGCTCCACTTGCCATCACCGACCAGATCACAGCGATCTCGGAGGAATGGGTCGCCGATAAAGGGATGCCCGAAATGGGCTTCACACTCGGAGGCCTGGAAGAAGTCGACGATCCACACGTCCGGTGCCTGATCGCTGTGGACGAGCATCGGACCGTTCACGGAATCACCTCATGGATGCCGGTATACGAGAACGGCGAGATCGTCGGCTGGACTCTCGATTTCATGCGTCGCCGCGCTGAAGGTTTTCGACCTGCGATGGAATTCCTCATTGCATCGGCCGCTCTGCTCCTCGAGCAAGAGGGTGTGAGATTTTTGAGCCTGTCCGGTGCACCCCTGGCCAAGATCGACGACGGCCGCGGCGCGGAAACGTCGGCCGATGCGTCGACCTTCTCGACTCTGCTCGACCGCTTGCTCGACGTGCTGGGCAGGACCTTGGAACCGGTGTACGGATTCAGGTCTCTGCTCGCCTTCAAATCGAAATTCCAGCCGAGGTACGAGTCCATGCATATGACCTTTGCCGATCCAGCGGCATTGCCGAGCATAGGAAATGCGGTCGGTCGGGCGTACCTCCCCGAAGTCTCGCTGGGGCAGGGCTATCGACTGGTCCGAACGATGATCGAGCGTTAGCTCTCCGAGGAGAACGAGGTCGTTACGACCGCTTCCCTGTGTGGGCCGCCTACGGCGCCGTAGACGTGTCGAGTACCGATAGGAACGATGAGGGGGCGATCGGAAACCGGATCTTCGATCACCCTCGCTTCGAGGCCGAACACGTCGAGTAGAAGCTTTTCGGAGATTACGTCCTGGGGGCGACCCGCTTCGACTATCTTGCCCTGTGACATGACGATGATCTGGTCGCTGTAGCGAATGGCCAAGTTGAGGTCGTGAAGCACCATGATCACGGTGCGGCCCAGGTCCTCGTGGAGTCGGTCGATCAAGTCGAGAACCTCCAGCGAGTGAGCGAGGTCGAGGTAAGTGGTTGGTTCGTCGAGCAGCAGAATGTCCGTGCCCTGTGCAAGTGCCATGGAAATCCAAGCCCGCTGGCGCTGACCACCGGACAGTTCGTCGACAGGACGATCGGCCAGATCACCGACTCCGGTCAGCTCGAGGGCGTTCGCGACCTCCGACTCGTCGTCCGAGCTCCACTGTCGAATCCAGGACTGATTGGGGTGGCGACCCCGTGAGACGAGGTCGGCGACAGTCAAGCCTTCCGGCGCGACCGGTGCCTGAGGCAGCATCCCGAGGACCCGCGCGACGTCCTTCGTGCGCATCGACGAGATCGCTTTTCCGTCGAGGACCACCCTGCCCGACTTCGGTTTCAGCAACCGGCCGAGTGCGCGCAACAAAGTTGATTTGCCGCACCCGTTGGGACCGATCACCGTGGTGATCACACCGGTCCGAACCTCCAGGCCGAGATTCTCGACGACGATGCGGTCTCCATATCCGAGGGTGAGATCCTCCGCGACGAGACGTGGCAGATCGGTGGCGGTCATGCGGAGGCCTTTCGATTACTTCGGACTAGAAGGTACAGAAGGAACGGTCCGCCGAGTGCGGAGGTCACGATGCCGACGGGAAGCTCTACCGGCAGGATCGTTCGCGCTATGAGATCGCTGCCGACGACGAGTAACCCACCCAGGATCGCCGACGCAATGATCGGCGGACCGGGTGTTCTCAGTAGCCGCAGTGCGATCTGGGGGGCTGCCAACGCCACGAATCCGATGGGGCCGGCAGCGGCCGTCGCGATGGCCGCGAGCGCTACCGCAGCGAGAAGCATTGTTGCCTGACGCAATTGCAGTCGCACGCCGAGGGATCGGGCGTTGTCGTCGCCGAGGCGGAGAGCGCCGAGGGTGAAAGTCGACATGACGGTCAGGCCGCCGACAACGAGTACCGCGCCCAGGACCGGCCACACCGAACTCCAGTCTGCACCGTTCAGCGAGCCGTTGAGCCACAGCTGAGCTCGGGACACGTCGTTTATGTCGGCACTGATGAGAAGCCATCCGATCGACGCTGTCAGCATGGCATTGATAGCGATGCCGACGAGTATCAACCGAAATCCCTGGACGCCGCGCTTCCATGCGAGTGCGTAAATGACCACCGCGGTGGCGATTCCACCGATGAGCGCAGCGAGCGGCAACCCGAGGGTCGCGAGTATGCCGGCGAAGGTGCTACCGCCACCGAGGACGATGAGCGCGACGGCTGCCGCGCTGGCGCCGGCGGTGATACCGAGAATATCTGGACTTGCCAGTGAGTTTCGCGAAATGGATTGCGTCACAGCACCGGACATACCGAGTGCCATCCCGACGAGCACCCCGGTAAGAGAGCGCGGCAATCGTAAGTCCATCACGATGAATCGTTCGATTCGGGTGCCGCCACCGAGCAGCACGTCGATGACGTGCCCTATCGACAGGGGGAAGTCTCCCCGTCCGATGTTGAAGCACACCACCAACAACAATGCCGCCAACAGAACAAGATTGACGAGGACCATGAAGGGACGCCGTACCAGCGATAAGCGACCGATCCGGAATCCAGGCCTGGACGGAACTGTCAGCCTCGTTGCCTCCGCGGACGTGGTATTCGATTTCACTATGGTCACAGGCTCGCCAACTTTCGTCGACGGACCAGCGCAATGAAGAACGGGGCGCCGAACAGTGCGACGACGATACCCACTTGTAGTTCGCCGGGGCGCACGACAACGCGTCCGATGACATCTGCAATCAGAAGCATCACGCCGCCCATCAAACCTGCGTAAGGGACCAGCCATCGATAGTCCGGTCCGGTGACGACGCGGGCAACGTGTGGCACTACCAGTCCGATGAACGCGATCGGTCCGCACGCAGCCGTCGCTGCACCCGTAAGCAGCGTAATGGCGATGATGCCGACAGTTCTGCTGAGTGCGATGTTGACACCCAACGAGCGTGCGACGTCCTCGCCGAGGCTCATGACGTTGAGGCCCGGAGTACTGGCGAGAGCGATGACCACGCCGAGCACGAGAAACGGGAGAACCTGCCAGAGGACGTCCAGCCCTCGGCCGGCAACCGAGCCCACCGACCAGAACCGGTAACCGTCCAAGGTTGTTTGGTCTATCAGCACCACTGCATTGGTCATGGCTGCCAGGAAGAACGCGACCGCGGCACCCGCGAGCGCAAGATTGAGCGGATTCGCCTTCCCATTCCCGATCGAGGACAACCCGAATACCACGACGCTCGCTAGCGCCGAACCGGCAAAGGCGAACCAGAGATACTGGCTGGGGGAGTTGAATCCGAACAGGTAGATGGCGAGCACGACGAAGAAGGCTGCGCCGGCATTCAGACCCAGCAACCCGGCGTCGGCCAGGGGGTTCCTGGTGTGGCCTTGAATCAAGGCTCCGGCGATCCCGAGCGCGATTCCGACGACAAGCGCTAGGAGGGTGCGCGGGAGGCGCAGAGTACGAACGATGATGTCGGTATCGGTGCCAGTCGAATGCACCAGTGCATTGCCGATCTCCTCGAATGTCAGCGGCCTCGCTCCGATGGCGATGCTCGCGAGAATCGCCGCTGCCAGCGCGACGGTCAGAACGAGAAGTCCGATCAGCCTACGTCTACGGATGGCCTGCACCGAGGTGTCGCGCGTGACGGGTGCGAACTTTTCGGCGTATGCGGTCTTGTCGCGTACCACCTCAGTGCTCGAGCGGCCGAGAGCGAACTGCCTGCAGAGTCCCCGACGGACACCGATCGGTCTTCCGGTCGAGGAGTCGCGGACTACGAGTCCGGTCCATCGCCTGCCAGTGCTCTGACCGTCGCGCCCGGTGCGAAAACCCTGATTCCACAGCAGCAGCCCGATTGCAACGATCACCGAGATGGCTCCGAAGACGAACCTGTCCGCCTCACCACCACCATTACCGTCGCGGAGAGAATCGACGATCGACCACCCGATGCCCACAGGTAGCAACACGATCGCAAGGTCGACGATCGCTGCCACGACGCGAAGAAACCACGGGGCAGGGCCGCGTGGGATCTCCTCTCTCGAAAATTCGACGTCCGATGGTTGACGGGGAGTTTTCGATCCGAGCGATGGGGCCGTCGTCACAGTTGTTGTGACTCCTCACTTTGTTTGAAGTACCGCTGCTTAGGTTACGGAACCCTTCCTCGATCCGTGCGTCCGGGAAGGCTAGCCAATCCGTACAGGCGAAAAATGATGAAGACGCGCTGGCGACCAGAGGTATTGGTTAGGCTAACCTACAATGCAAATCACTAAGGGTTGTATCTTTCGAACAAGGGAGTGTTCTGGTGTCAGTTGCAACAAAGACGTCCGATGCCTGGGCCGATGTGCATCGTTCGCTTACGTGCAGCGACGACGTCGGTCCACTGGGCGCGGCCAGCGTCGGTCTTCGTGCGTTGAACTCGGACTATCCCCGCATGTATGCGGTTGCATCGATGGCAAACGAGGCCAAGCGTCGCTGGTGGCAGTTGGCAGCAGGCCTCGAAAGAGGTCGAGTAGAGCAGATGATCACTCGCTCCCTCGATGACGTGAAGACTCCCGAGGTGGCAGCTGTTCAGGTGGCAACCGCGTTGATTCATGCAATCGTGGGCCGCGTCGTCGCGCTTTTGGTTCTTCAAGGGCGGGCGTGGGATCCGGGTATCGACAATCTGTGGATTCACATGGACAGCGACGGCGGAATCGACTGGGCAGGGCTTACCTCACCCGTATTGAGAGTCTTGCCCGGCGACAGCCTCGATGGAGCTTCGGGGACGGTCACTCTCCCCTGCGAGGAAGCACTGCTGATCTGGACGGCTCACCGATGCATCACTTCCCTCGATGTAGTTGCCCGGGCGATCGCTGATCGTGCGCCCCTCAACTTGCGGGTCTTCTGGTCGTTGGTGGGCGATGCAGTGCTCGGTGCATCGACACACGTGCCCATGTTGTCTGGATCGCTCGGAGTATCGAGTGCTCGTCGCGGTCAGGATCTTCTCGACGCTTTCGTTGCTGCCGGTGTTCCGGTTCGTTCTCGTCCGGCATCGATCGGGCGACTTCGCTTGCGCTCCTCGTGATTACCCCTTGCCGATCGAATAAGGATAGCCTAGGCTTACGTTGAACTAACGGACCGCGCCGGAGTCCTGAGGGCTGCAGTGACTCCCGGTCCTTGCCGCGGCGGGCCCCACATCCATTCGGACGTGGGGCCCGCCGATTTTTCTCGGCTGGGTCTCGTGTAGTCCTGGTGAGATCACACGCCGCTCGCCACGCGCGGCCACGACACCCTAGGAGGGCCTGATGAGCCAGACCGAACCGAAGGAAACAACTACCTATGACACGAATGTCGATCCAACCGACATCACCGAGATGGTCGCCCAGGGTTTCGACGGCACCCTGGGACTCGAGTATCTCGAGGTCTCCGGTGATCGAGTCCGTGCTTCCTGGGATGTGACACCCAAGCTGCACCAACCAGCCGGGATCATGCACGGTGGGGTTCTCTGTGCCGTGGTCGAGTCGCTTGCCAGCATCGGCGGAAGCGTGTGGCTCGGCGACCGCGGACACGTCGTTGGCGTCAACAACAACACGGACTTCCTCCGCGCAACGCGTTCGGGACAACTCACCGGCGTTGCCACGCCGGTCCATCGGGGCCGCACTCAGCAGATCTGGCAGGTGGACATATCCGACGAAGCCGGAAAGCTTGTTGCGCAAGGCAAAGTTCGACTCGCCAATATCGTCGACACGGCAATTCTGGGAAACGCCGCGACATGAGCTTGCAGGTGGACTGTCGGCGCGGGGCGAACGCTCGTGTCTGCGCTGCGTTCTCGCGTCGATGACACTCCTCGGACTCGACGCACTACCGTTGCGATCATGAGTGAAACGGCCGGCAGCGGTATGTCGTCGCCGGGGGCCGGAGCCTTCGATCCCGAACACGTCACCCAGGCGCGTGCCGCAATCGATGCAGTCGACGACATCGGGGTGTGGGTCCAACGCTTCGACCTGTTGGGCGATCCGACCCGGCTCCGCATTCTGCTGTGCATGCACAGGGCGCCAGGTATTTGTGTCACTGACCTGGCGTCGGCGCTGGAGATGACGCCGACCTCCGTCTCGCACGCACTACGCCTTCTTCGCAACGAGGGATGGGTTGTCGTTCAGCGCGAAGGCAAGAAGATGACCTACAGACTCGACGACGACGTCGTGCACGGCATGTTGCACCAACTCGGCGCCACCCATGCACGAGATGTGCACGAATGACGCCGAGTGATCAGCTTCGGTAAAGCGGTCAGCCTGCGGCTTTCTCCTCTTGCTTTTCAACCCTCTTCGATGAGCGTTTCGATTCCATCGAGTTCAATTGTTCGATGGCCAATCGTGCAAACACCTGCTGCTCGGTAGACGCCATCTGCGCACGTCCCTTCCCGAGGAAGGTGACGAACCAAGAAATGACCGTGGTGATGCGGCTGCGGTAACCGACCAGGTAGTACAGGTGCAACGCAAGCCACATGACCCAAGCGATGAAGCCGCCGAACTCGAACTTTCCGACCTTGGCGACGGCGTTGAAACGCGACACCGTGGCCATGGACCCCTTGTCGAAGTATTTGAACGGCTTACGCTCTGCAGGATCAGCACCGGTCAGTGACGCCTTGATCTGCTTGGCGGCGTAGTTGGCCCCCTGGATTGCGCCCTGTGCCATACCGGGAACATCTTCGACGGACATCAGGTCGCCGACCACGAAAACATTGGGGTGGCCTTTGACTGTCAGGTCGGGTTCGACGATGACCCTCCCCGCACGATCGGTCTCGGACCCGGACTGATCAGTGAGTTGCTTCCCGAGCGGGCTGCCCTGCACTCCGGCGGACCAGACCTTGCACTGTGCGTCGATGCGACGGGTCGTACCGTCCTTTTCCTTGACGGTCAGGCCGTCGTTGTCCACGTCGGTAACCATGGCGTTGAGCTGAATCTCGACGCCCAGCTTCTCGAGACGTGCTGCGGCTTTCTGGCCGAGCTTTTCGCCCATGGGCGGCAGCACGGCCGGGGCGGCATCGAGCAGAATGACACGCGCATCACGGGGGTCGATGTTCCGGAATGCACCGTCGAGGGTGCGGTCTGCCAATTCTGCTATCTGACCGGCGAGTTCGACTCCGGTCGGTCCGGCACCGACAACCACGAAGGTCATCAGACGGTCCTTCTCTTCCTGATCGTCCGACAATTCGGCCTGCTCGAACGCGCCGAGAATACGACCACGAAGCTCGAGAGCGTCGTCGATCGTCTTCATGCCAGGCGCGAACTCGGCGAAGTGGTCGTTGCCGAAGTACGACTGCTGCGCTCCGGCCGCGACGATGAGGCTGTCGAAGTGGGTGACGGTGACCCGTTCGAGAAGCTTGGAGGTGACGGTCTTGGCCGTCAGATCGATGGCTAGAACGTCACCGAGGAGTACTTCAGCATTCTTCTGCTTACGCAGGATGACCCTCGTCGTGGGCGCAATCTCGCCCACGGACAGGATGCCGGTGGCCACCTGGTAGAGAAGAGGCTGGAATAGGTGGTGGGTGGTCTTAGCGACCAGAGTGACGTCGACGTCGGCCTTCTTGAGTGCCTTGACGCCGAACAAGCCACCGAATCCGGAACCGATGACAACGACGTGATGACGCTTCGATTCGACCGGTTGGATGCTCATTAACCTGCTCCTAGAGATTTGAGATGTACCACAACGGTAACGGTCCGGGTTTGGGGTGTCTCGGCAAGGTTCCCATGTCGGAGGCCGAATCGGGTGCTGGCATCACGATTAGTGCCACTGACCAGGGCAAGTGATCAGTGGTCGACTGCGAAACCCGACACCCTTGCTTCTGTATCGCTTCAGAAGCACGTCATCGGATCACCGGGCGCGAGCGCGCTGTGCCAGTTCCACTGTTGCTGCGCGTAGGTCGGCAAGGGCTGTAATCGGTTCGGCATATGCAACGCGAGTGGTCGCCTTCCCACGCGGAGTGAGCACGGCGAGGTCGAGTCCGTACCGGTCGGCCGACATGACCGTACTTTCCGTGGCATCCGGGTAGCCGCCGATAGCGCGCGCCATTGCCAGTAACGATTCGCCGTGATCCTCGTTCAAGTGTGTGAGCGCACCGGCGGCCTGCGTTGCCACCGGGTCTGCTGTCGCATATGAGTAGTCGTCACCGAGTGCAGAATCCATCCGGCCGTATCCGCCTACCCAGCGGACTCGATTCACACGCAGAATCCACACCGAGAAGTCGCTGTAGTCGATGTAGTACTTGGCGGCGGGGACAGCCGATAGATGCGCCTGCCGCGCAGCGGCCATCTCATCTCCAGATGGTCGTTCCACCACGCCTGCCAAGGTGATCCTCGACGTCGCGAGCGGATCGGTGACCGATGCCGGGGAGACCACCGACAAACTCGCCCTAGGGTCGTGATCGAGGTTCCGTCCGTGCTCGGCCATGTTCGAAACACACAGAACCGGTGAGCCTCCCATTAGGCCATAGGTGATGTAAGACGCCCACGGGTCGCCCTCGACAGTCAAACTTGCGAGGGTGCCTGTGTTGGTCGATGCTGCGACGGTTCGAGCCTCTTCGGCTGCCGACATCCGTCGGGCAGGCTCGAAGGCGCCAAATGGGGGAGGGACGGAAGGAGCGTCGCCGGGATCGCCATGATCGAGTGCCATCATCGCAGTCTACGTAGCGTGCTCGGTCATCGTGAACGTTCGTGTGGCCCAGGCGACTCGGAAAATTCGTTTCGCCGCGCGAATCGCGGGCATACTCTTCCGGTGATCAAGGTAATGCGCACGAACCGAACGGTCCGGGCTGTGGTGGCTGCGATGGGGTTGTTCGTTGTGGTAGCTGCGATATGGGCGGGTGTCGGATATGTATATGCAGATGACCACAAGACCATGTCCGCGACCACGGTGGGGCTTTGTGTCCTCGCACTCGGGTGGTTGGTGATTCTGGGGGCCTTCGGCATCAAGTTCGGTCGCTTGCGGGCTCGACGACGTAAGAGCGAACACGACGGCTAGCTCACGAGCACGACCAACTTTTGCGTCGCACGCGTCATCGCGACATAGCGGTCTACCGCTCCCTCTGTGTCTGTACCGAATGCGTCGGGGTCGATCAGAATCACGAGATCAGATTCGAGGCCCTTGGACATTTCTGGAGTCAGCACGCGAACGCGTCAATTCGCCCGGAGTTCGATACTGCCGGTGGCATCGACGCTGATGATGCAGACGATCCCTTCGGTGTGCTGGGCCAACCATGACTCGATAATCGAAGTCAACTCTGACGTGTGTCCGTGCACGACGGGGATGCCGCTCCGACGAATGGAGGTCGGCACGTTGGCGTCCGGCAGAACGGTTCGAATGATCGGTTCGGCTTCCGTCATGATTTCCTCGGGTGTTCGCTAGTTGATGGTCAGCGACGCCACCTCGACGTGTTCGAACTCGACTCGTCGCAGCCGCTCCTGCCACGACTCCGTGAACCCTCGGCGAGCTTGGGCGCGATCTCCGACGATGGTGAAGCTCCGGGATGGGCAGCGCGACAACAACATCTGCCACTCCGGATCGGTCAGTTCTCGAGCTTTGTCGACCACTATGCGCGCGAACGGACCTGCTAACGCGGCGTGACCGCTGTCGAGGAATTCGTCATCGTCAAGGACCACGTCGTCGACGAGGGCATCTCGCATGCCCTCTTGGCGAAGCTGGGCGATCATTCCTTCGTCGTCGTCCAATCGAAGTAGCTCGTCCAAAATCTGGTCCATCCGCTTACGTTCGGCCGCTGCGGCTGCAGTTCGGCGGCGGCGCCGGAGGGACAGGTTGGGGTCGCCGAGGCGCCTACGCGCGGCATCGAGGAGAGGAAGGTCCGAGACTGTCCAACCCTTGGGGTTCGGACGCTGCAGTGTTGTGATGTAGTCCTCGCTGAGCGAGGGTGCACATGTCCGAAGGTAAGCGGGTACCGACCACAGATCTGCGACGAGGTCGGCGGCTTCGACCAAGATCCACGCCTTCTCCAGAGCAGCACGCAACTCTTCGTTCTCGTGCAACGACCTTCGGATAGTCGTGACCGAAGCTTCACCGTCGTATTTGTCGGTCAGGATCGTGAGAAGCAACTCCCAGACTTGTTCTCGGGCCTCGTTGTGCGGAATGCCAGGTTCGGGTGCACCGAACGCTTCGACCCAGTCCTGGGGACCGATCCAAAGATCGGCCCAGTCGGTCTCGACGGTCATTCCGGTGGTCGGTGGCTGCTCGTAGAATCCGACGGCCGACTCGATGGCCGTCACGAGATGTCGCGACGCTTTGAGGCGGGCGATCGAAGCGTCTACCTCGAGTGCGGCGGACCCACCTTCCGGCAGGAAGTCCCGCAAGGTGCAGATGTGGACGCCCTCCTCACCGAGGCTCGGTAGGACGTCGGCGACGTAGGTCAGGTAGGGCTCGTGCGGCCCGATGAACAGCACACCACCTCGATGGCGACCGACCAGGGCGTCGGCGTACAAAAGGTACGCGGCACGGTGTAGAGCGACGACCGTCTTCCCCGTGCCTGGACCCCCGTCGACGACGAGCGCACCGCGCGATCCTGCTCGAATGATCGCATCCTGATCGGCTTGGATCGTCCCCAGCACATCGCGCATCCGGTGCGACCTGTCGCTGCCGAGACTCGCTATGAATGCCGAGTGATCGTCGAGTGCTGCGTGCCGGCGCACCCCATTCTCGCTTTCGAGTTCGTCAGCAGTGAAAACCTCGTCCCAATAGTCGCTCACACGGCCACGAGTCCAGCGATACCGACGCCGACGCGCCAGCCCCATCGGGTTGGCCTGTGTTGCGCCGAAGTACGGCTCGGCTGAAGGGGAGCGCCAGTCGGCGATCAACGCGTGGTGGGCTTTGGCGATGAGTCGATCCGAGAGATCGAAGGCACTTTCGGTCACAGGGCTCACGCTGCCGCCTCCCACGGCTCGATTCGCGATGGGATCGAAGTAGGTGGTAAATCCGGCACAGGTAGATACATGAGTTTCCCTCCCTTTCTGCAGCTTTCGGCTTCAGCCGGTAATTCTGCGCCGCACCCGGGGTCTTGCCACAAGCCCCCGGGTGCGCTATACGTTGAAAAGGGAAGGGAAGCTGCTGCACGCTGTAAGCGGCTCGGTGAAGGTCGAGAATGGCCTTGCTACCGGCCCCCATGTATCAGACGAGACGGTGTATCTGCCGAGACGGTGTATCTGCCGAGACGGCGTATCAGCCCGAGACGTCGATGATTTCGATCGCGAAAACCAAGGTGTCGCCTTGCTCGATGCCAGCTGACGGCTGACCACTGGGGTACCCGTCGGCGGATGTCATCGCGACGGCAACCTTCGACCCGACAGTCTGCCCCGCGATCGCCTTCTGAAAGCCAGGTACGACTCGTGCAAGCGGGAACTCGACCGGTGCGCCACGTTCGTAGCTGCTGTCGAAGACCGAACCATCGCGGCCGTTGACTCCCATGTAGCAGACCGAGACCGTCGCGTCATCGGCCACGACCGGTCCGTCACCGGTCTGCAGGGTGTGTACCTGGGTTTCGGTCACAGCGAACGGTGTCGTGACCTCGACGAGGGGCGCCGTCGTATCGGTTGATCCGGCGACTGCCACGCTGCCGGTGGATCCGGGAAGTGTCCATTCGGGTGTGGTGCCGGCCTCGGGCGCTTGGGACGGGCATGCGGTGGATGCAGGTGCAGATTCGCTGACCGATGAGGTAGTCGAATCGGAGCCGCATGCTGCGAGCACCACAGCGAGCGACGCGGCGCAGGCCGCGAGTATGCCGGATTTGGTTGCGCGAGAATAATTCACGTCGACCACGCTACAGACTTCGTTGCGCGTGAGAGCTGCTCCCCGCCGCCACCTGCGAATCTCGAGCGCGTCGAGAATCCTCGGGACAAGCGATCGACGTTCATCATGCTGACAGCCAAAGGAATACGTGCCACCAGAGCTGCAGAGTAGTCCGCTCTCGCCGTTTACCGGCGATGGGAAGCCACTGTCGGCGTCGAACAAATAACGCAGATGGGGGAGACGCTCGCAGCCCTGGCTGTACCGGGACGGCTCCGGCCGCTGTGGTGCGCTGAAGCGACAGTCGATCCGCGGCCGCGATTCCTATCTGGCACGGGGTCGCAATCGGACCCGGCCTATTCGGTATTCCGCGTATCGTCCTCCGACTGCTCGTGGGGGAGAATGCCGTGCAGGACGATGTCGGCCAACGCGTCGGCGACCGGCCCCGGATCGTCTATATCGCGGACCGACATCGCGAAGATCGCGGCACCCGCGAGTATGTCGAGGAGAGTGTCCACGTCGACACCTGCACGAATTTCGCCCTGTTCGCGGCCCACCGCCATTCGGCGCTCCAGCTCCGCTCGCACTCCCGCGAGCTGGCGTACGACCAGTACTTCACGTAACGCTCCGTCGGTACGCACCTCGCTCATCAGCCCTGGGACTGCTGCCCGGGTGGCAGGGGAGGCGAACAGTGCGACCGCGCCCTGCACCAGTGCATGGACTTGGTCGGCCATCGTGCCGGTGACGCCGAGTGTCGAGTCGATGTCGGCCCCCAGATCGGTGTCCAGAACCGGGTTGACGGCCTCGTTGACGATGTGGGCCTTCGAAGGCCAACGACGATAGATGGCGGGGCGTCCGACGCCCGCGAGGGCGGCGATCGCGTCGATCGTGGTGCCGGCATAGCCCTTCTCAGTCAGCAATTGGCGGGTGGCATCCAGCACGGCTGCGTCGATCGTCGGGTTCCGCTGCGGGCCGAGCCGATGCTGGGCCTCGGGTTCCTTCGGCATTCTTCTACGGGCCCCTTGCGGTTTCGGTGTGACGTCCGTTACATTCTGTCACGACTTCAGTCGATACGAAGTGTAACGACTAGCGCGTGTCATCACTGTCTCCCAAGCCACTAGGAGTGGTTATGACTTCTGAAACCACGGGAGCAGATCCCGACTTTGCCGAACTCGCCAGACCAGTTGAGTCGCGCAGCGATCCCGCTGTCTTGCGGGCGCGACTCGAGCGCTGGCTGGCCACAGTTCTCGACGCCGAGTCCCAGCCGGAGGTGACCTCGACCGAAGTTCCCGCCGGGACAGGGATGTCCAACGAGACGGTGCTGTTCGACGCTGTGTGGACCGAGGACGGTTGCCGCTCGGAGCACCAGCTGGTAGCGAGGATTGCGCCCGCCGCCATCGGGGTGCCGATCTTCCCGACCTACAACTTGGACCAGCAGTTCCATGTCATGCGGGCGGTTGCGGAACACACGTCGGTGCCGATTCCCCGTGTCTACTGGTCGGAGTCCTCGCCTGAGGTACTCGGTGGCGAATTCTTCGTCATGGAGCGGATCAAGGGCGACGTCCCTCCCGACGTGATGCCGTACAACTTCGGATCCTGGCTGTCCGAGGGGACGGTGGAAGAACGTTCCCGACTCCAGCTTTCCTCTATCCAGGTTCTCGTCGACCTGCATGCCATCGCCGAGCCCCACCGCGTCTGCCCGAGTTTGAGATGTACCGACAGCGACGAAGAGCCCTCCGGAGAGGCGGCGTTGCGTGCGCATGTGGCGGGTCAACGGCGCTACTACGAGTGGGCCACCGCTGACGGACCACTGTCTCCGCTGATCGAACGCGGACTCGACTGGATCGAGGCGAACCTGCCCACCGACGACCGACCGGCGGTGCTGTGTTGGGGCGACTCCCGCATAGGCAACGTCATGTACCAGGACTTCCGGCCTGCAGCGGTACTCGATTGGGAGATGGCCACGCTCGGTCCGCGCGAGTTGGACCTCGGCTGGATGATCTACTTGCACAGGTTCTTCGAGGATCTCGCCACGATGGCCGGGCTCCCCGGGCTACCGGACCTTCTCCGTCGCGAGGACGTCGCCGACACGTATCGGGAGCTGACCGGGCACCGACCGGCCGATCTCGACTTCTACACGCTGTACGCGGCTGTTCGTCACGCCGTCATCATGTTTCGAGTACAGAGCCGTGCCGTCGCTTTCGGTCAAGCTCAGCTACCGGAGAACCCAGATGACATGATCATGCACCGAGCGAGTCTCGAAGCCATGCTCGACGGCACCTACTGGGCCGTCGTCACGGCAGGAGCCGCGCTATGACTCTATCTCCGCTCGACGACTACCCAGTCCACCAGATCGCCGAGCCGATCCGACATGTCGGCACTCCGGACCGCAATTTTTACGACCGGTACTACTTCAATTGTCACGCCGGGGTCGACGGGGCCGATCCACTGTTCCTCATCATCGGACTTGGTCAGTATCCCAATCTCGGTGTGTGCGACGGGTTCGCGGTGCTGCGACGCGGAGATGATCACCTCGTCTTTCGAGCTTCCCGAGCACTGGGGGAGGACCGCATGGATCTGTCCGTCGGGCCGTTGCGCATCGAGATCATCGAGGGATTGCACCGTCTGCGAGTCGTTCTCGAACCGAGTCCGGAGGCCCCCGATCTCAGTTTCGATCTCGAATTCGAGTCCGACGTGCCGGCGAACCTCGAGGCGAGGCACTTCCATCGGCAACTCGAGCGGGTCACCTTCGACACCCAGCGGTTCGTCCAAACCGGGACGTGGGCGGGGACACTGACGCTCGACGGCGAGGCCATGTCCGTCACGCCGGACACGTGGCGCGGCAACCGTGATCGTTCCTGGGGCGTACGGCCAGTGGGCGAAGCGGAACCACCTGGACGCAAGGCCGATCCAGCCATTGCTGCCGAGCAGAACTTCTTTTGGATCTATTCGATCATGCAGTTCGAAGATTTCTCTATCGTCACGGTCATTCAGGAGGACCGGCACGGTCGGCGAATCGTCGAGGACTCGACGCGGGTGTTCGCCGATCGAACCCGGGAGCGGGAATGGCTGGGCCGACCGGATCACGAGTTGAACTTCGTTCCAGGTACCCGCGAAGTCGAGACCGGGACACTGTACTTCCGCAGACCGGGTTCGCCCGGCCAGCCGGATCACGTCCTCACCGTCACATGCGAACCAGTGCTTCCGCACTACCTGGGGGTCGGCACCGGGTATGGCCTCGAGCAGGATTGGCGTCACGGAATGTGGCAGGGCGAGATGGTGGTCCAGAGGTGTCGCGAGAAGGTCTCCGAGATCGAACCCTGGAAGAAAATGCTCTGCCCAGTCGACAATCTCGCTCGATTCACCATCATCGAGGACGGCGTCACCCGCACTGGCGCAGGACTCTTCGAGATAGCGGTCATCGGACCCCACAAGCAATACGGGTTCACCGGGGTCGGTGACGTCGCCATCTGATCATCCGGGCGTCGGCCGACTTCGGAGCCGTCGTCGACGTCCCGGTCAGTGCTTTACGCGATACCGCACGTGCGTCGTGAACGGAGAGTGAATGGCTTCGATCGGTTCGAGGCTCGAGTTTGTCAGGCCATCGAACGGTGATTCACCGCTTCCGAGCAAGACTGGTGTGATGTCGAGGACGAGTTCGTCGATCACGCCGGCGGCGAGGGCTTGACGAACGGTCGACGCGCCGCCGGCGATGGAGATGTCGTTTTTGCCGGCCACGGCCTTGGCCTGGGCGTACGCGGAATCGAAACCATCGGTCACAAAGTGAAAAGTGGTGCCACCCGCCATCTCGATTGGATCGTGTCGATAGTGGGTGAGTACGAACACCGGTGCGTGGTACGGAGGATTGTCACCCCACCACCCGCTCCAGTCCTCATCCCACTCACCGCGGATGGGACCAAACATGTTGCGACCCATGATGAATGCTCCGCGAGGACGCAGTAGTTCAGCGGTGAGCGCGGCATCGGCCTCGTTCGTGGCCTCACCGATATGCCATGTGTGCAGTTGGAGGCCTCCGACACCCAAGGGGTTGTCCTTGTCCTGATCAGGGCCGGCGACGAAGCCGTCAAGGGAGATCGACACATGTGCGGTAGTTCGAGTCATGTCGTTCAGACTGCCACCGCGATCGAAACTCATCGCCTTCATCGCAAAGGCAATCTGCTTGTGGTCGAGCCAAGCTATGGAGTTGCCAGAAAACCCGTTGCTGGATTCGGATCAGCCCTGCTACGTTGCCGGAGACCGTGCACGAGAACAAGGAGGTGGTACCTGTGAACGCTGTATCGACATGGGTGCTCTTTCCTCTTATTGCGGTCGGACGAAAAGATAGTCCGGGAGCGCCGTTCGCGAGCACTCCCGAAAGGTTCGACCATGAAATTCACTTTTACACGGCTTGACGGCGGCGTTGTCGAGCGCTCTTTCACCCTCGACGGGATCCCCGGCATTCTCTGGGCGCCCGAGTCCGCGCCCGGGCCGGTGCCGCTGGTTTTGCTCGGCCACCCTGGGGGATTGCACGCGATGCATTCCCGGTTGGCAGGGCGGGCCCGGGCTTCGGTTCTGGAGCACGGCTTTGCCGCGGCCACCATCGAGCTTCCTGGCGGCGGTGAGCGGACCCGTTCCGCCGCCGCGGAGCAGGCCCGCAGTGATCTGCGGCGGGCGCTGGCGACCGGTGAGCCGGTCGACGAGATAGTCGATCGGCTTGTACTTCCGCTGGTGGACAAGGCAGTCCCGGAGTGGCAGGACGCTTTGGATGCTCTTCTTGCGCTACCTGAAGTTCGCGGACCGGTCGGGTTCTCGGGAGGACCGATAGCCATCGGTATCCGGTTGGCGGTGGTCGAGCCGCGTATCACTGCCGCCGTGTTGTTCGCGGGTAGTTTCGTGCCCGCCGCCACGCTCGACGAGGCCCGTCAGGTCACCATTCCGCTACAGGTTCTCCTGCAGTGGGACGATGAAACGAACGACCGGCAGGCTAGTTTGAATCTGTTCGACGCCTTCGGCTCCGAGGAAAAGGCGTTGCACGCGAACATGGGCGGGCATGCTGGAGTACCACAATCCGAGGTCACCGGTGGGGCCCGGTTCTTCGCCCGCCACTCGAGTTGATCGGCCGTTCCCGGCACCTGTAGCTACGCCCGTGACCAGGTGCCGGGAACGGGTGCGGGATGGGGTTTTCCTCGCTTGCCATGACCTCATGCTTGGCGACCAGTAGGCCGGGGATGCACACTTGTCGAACCAACGAAAGGGCACCTCATCATGAACACACTGCTGCCGTACACCTTCGAGGACAGGCCTGATCGTGCCTCACTCACGACGGTGGGGTTCGAGAGTCCCGTCCGGTCATCGGGGGATTGTTTCGGCAAGCTCGATGCGGTCGTTGGCGCGCGATGAACTCGATGACGCCCCTCGCTGATCTGCCCCCCGCCGATCGACACCGAGCGATAGCTGCCGCCTTCACTGAAAACGTTGCACTGGTGCATGATTGGGATTTGCCCACTCCGGTCGAGGGCTGGGTCGTCCGCGACATCGTTGCGCACCTGGTCAACTGGTTCACTGACTTCCTCAGTGCAGGCGGGCAGGAATTACCACCTGGACCGGATACACAGTCCGATCCTGCAGCCGCTTGGCAGGCGCACGTCGAGGGTGTGCAGGCCCTGCTCGCCGAAGCCACCGACGAGAGCGAATTCAGCCACCCGATGGTAGGCACCCACCGACTCGCCGACGCGATCGACCAGTTCTACACCTCGGATATCTTCATGCATACCTGGGACCTGGCAACCGCCATCGGTCGATCGCCGAACCTAGACCCTGCATTCGCCGCACAGTTGCTCGACGGTATGGCCGGAATAGAAGACCTACTGCGGTCCTCCGGCCAATACGGTCCAGCTGTCGCCGTGGCTGCCGACGCAGACCCGGTGACGCGACTGGCCGGCTTCATCGGGCGAGATCCGAAGTGGCCTAATATTTCGTTGCCGGGTCGCTGACCATCTGTGGAGCCTATCTCGATGGTCCGTTCGTGGACGACACTCACCCGAATGGTGAACCCCGATAGCGGGAAATAGGGGTTTCGCTGAGAGGATGGAACCATGTGTGAAGTGGTCGACGGGAGTTGGGCGTAATGTCTCAGAACCGCCAGGATTGGGCCCCGCTCCTGCAATCGCTGGCCGGACGCCATGAAGCTGCACGGTCCATGGGCGGTCCCGAGAAACTCGCCCGCCACCGCGCCGCCGGTCGAGTCGACGCCCGCACCCGAATCGAGGAACTGCTCGATTCGGGTAGCTTCATCGAAATCGGCACCCTCGCCGGCGACGGATCCACTCCCGCGGACGCTTTCGTCGCAGGCTCTGGCTTGATCGATGGCCGGCCTCTTTTGGTCGGGTCCGAAGACTTCTCGGTCAGCGGTGGTTCCATTGGCACCGCCGCCGCCACGAAGCGCGCTCGAATCGCAGTGCTCGCAAAGCAGGAGCGTCTTCCTTTGGTCATGATGCTCGAGGGTGCGGGGCACCGAGCCGTCAACGGACTCTTCCCGCACCGACCGGCACCCAATGATCTACAGGCGATGAGCGAATTGGCTGGATTGGTTCCCACTGTGGCGGTGGTTACCGGCCCGTCCGCCGGGCATGGGGCGCTGACCGCGCCCCTGTCTGACTTCGTGGTGATGGTCGACGCGGATGCCGCGCTGTTCACCGCGGGTCCTCCACTGGTCCGGGCGTCGACAGGCGAGCAGGTCACCAAGAGCGATCTAGGTGGGCCCGCAGTACACGCGGTGGAGAGTGGAGTCGTCCACAACGTTGTTGCGGACGTGGAAGAGGCACTCGCGCTGGTACGACGCTATTTGTCGTATTTCCCGAGCAGCGCTTGGAATCGACCGCCCGCGACGACAGCGGTATCCGGGCACGATCTCGACGAGCGCGATCTCGATGACTTGTTGGACATCATCCCGCCGAATCCGCGGAAAAGCTACGACATGCGGGAAGTGCTGGAGCGGCTTGTAGACGCTGGATCACTGTTGGAGATCCAGCCCGAGCATGGTGGTTCGATCATCACAGCCCTTGCCCGCATCGGCGGACAGGTGGTAACGATCGTCGCCAACCAGCCACTGGTACTTGCCGGTGCGATCGACAGGGCGGCCGCAGAGAAAGCGGCTCGATTCATTTCGATGACCAGCGCATTCCACCTACCACTGGTGCAGCTGGCGGATAATCCGGGCGTACTGGCCGGAAGCGTGTCGGAGCGCGCCGGAATCCTCCGGGCCTCGGCCCGGATGTTCGCCGCTCAGCATCGTGCGCAGGTTCCAAAGCTGCATGTGACTGTGCGTAAGGCCTTCGGTTTCGGCAGTTCGGTGATGGGGCAGAACGCGTTCGGCGGGCAAACTGTTTCGCTGGCTTTTCCCGGTGCCATGCTCGGTGGGATTCCGGCCGGTATCGGCGGCGATACTGCCAAGGAAGATGAGCAGACACGAGCGGCACTGATCGAGAACGAAAACTCGGGCCCCTGGCGTTTGGCCGGCACGGTCACCTACGACGAGGTTATCGATCCGCGCCAGTTGCGCAACGCATTGCTGGGAGGTCTGCGAATGGCCCGAGGTCGTGAGCCCGCACCGGTCGAACCAATTCGGCACATCGGCTATCTGCCCTGAGCGAAGTGGCCGAACTAGCACGAGGTGAATTTCGCCCGTGCCGCGTGTGACGGTCGGTCGCCGGTGATGGCTGTTGATATACATACACGAGGTGCGAGTGAATTTTGTTTGGCGGAATACGGATCCAGTCGATGGACCGGGCGTTATCAGACAATCGGTCGTTGGATCGAGCGTGAACATCTCAAAAGAGGACGAATGATGACTACAGAGTTGACCATCCAAGAGCGACGAACGCAGGCACTTGCGGCGGTCACCGCCCCGGGGCGGCAATTCGAGCTTGTCTACGAGGACGTTCGCGGGCATCGAATGCAGGTGTTCAAAAACCGGGCGCGATCGCTGAGCGAGGCTCTCACTGCGTCGGCGGCCTACGGTGATCGCGAGTACCTGATATGCGGTAACGGTCGGTTGACGTTTTCCGCGCACCATGACCGGGTGGCTTCGCTGAGTCGGGCACTGCAGGAGAAGTACGGGGTCGGCAAGGGCGACAGAGTGGCGCTCTTGGCGGCCAACAGCGCGGAATGGGTTCTCTCGTTCTGGGCTGTAACCGCACTTGGCGCGATAGCCGTCGGGATGAACTCGATGTGGTCGGCGCGCGAAACCGCGGATGCCATCGAACTCTGCACACCCATGCTCGTCGTAGCCGATGAAAAACGTCGAGCAATGCTCGATGATCCGAAAATTCCCGTGCTGACGATCGAGGAGGACATTCCTCGACTCAGCCTCGAATTCTCGGGTGCCGAGCTGCCGCCTGCTGTGGTCGAAGAGGACGACCCCGCCATCATCATTTTCACGAGTGGCACCACAGGTAGGGCGAAGGGAGCTACACATTCGCACCGCAACGTGATTGCTGCGGCCGACTACTTCGCCGTCAATGACGCGGCAGCGACCGAGATGGGAATTTCGCGTCCGGAACAACGCCGCGTACTTCTCGCCGCGCCGCTGTTCCACATGATGTCACTGCACAATCTAGTGGTGCCCCGATTGGTCTTCGGGGATGCGGTGGTGATCTACCTTGGAAGGTTCGACATAAACAAGGCACTCCAACTGGTCGAAACGGAGCATGTGACCCAGTGGGGAATGGTTCCGACCATGGCCAACCGCCTGGTCCAGCACAGTGATCTTTCGGGCTACGACCTGTCCTCTCTCACCACTATTTCCCTGGGGTCGGCACCGTCCTCTCCGTCACTGAAAACTGCGCTTCGCAAAGTTCTTCCTGACGCAGCGAAATCGCTGGGTACCACCTACGGGCTCACCGAATCCAGTTCAGCGGCGACGATCGCGACCGCCGCCGACATAGCGCTCTACGAGGACTCTGTAGGCACCCCGGTTATGACCATGCAGGTGCAGATCCAGGAGATCAGCGGAATCCAGGTGACGGACGGTGTCGAAGGCGAAATCTGCTTGAGAGGCCCATTGGTAATGCTGGGGTACTGGAACAACGCCGTGGCGACAGATGCTGCTATCGATGCTGACGGATGGCTGCACACGGGGGACATCGGAGTGATGCTCGACGGGCATCTCCGACTGCGCAGTCGAAGATCCGACCTCATCATCCGAGGCGGCGAGAACATCTATCCAGCTGAGGTCGAAGCCGCACTCGCGGAGCACCCCGCTGTGCAGGAATGCGCAGTGTTGGGCGCGCCGCACGAAGACTTTGGTCAAGAGGTGGTTGCCGTAGTTGTGACAGCGACCGACACGACGGAAGCAGACCTGAAGGCGTTCATGTCCGATCGCATTGCGCGCTACAAGGTCCCAACTCGCTGGGTTCTCACTCAGGTCGAGTTGCCGCGCAACGCCACAGGCAAAA
This sequence comes from Rhodococcus sp. H29-C3, assembly GCF_030063405.1. NCBI lineage: Bacteria > Bacillati > Actinomycetota > Actinomycetes > Mycobacteriales > Nocardiaceae > Rhodococcus > Rhodococcus sp. H29-C3. Next base: position 213,136 of record NZ_JASITC010000007.1, read on the forward strand.
TCGTGCGGCGCGGGCTGGAGGCGTTTGCGCCGTCCACGATATAAGGATTCTCGACTCGATAGGGCGCGTCCGACGCAGCCTGTGCAGTCGCTCGATGGCCAACCGCTGACCATCGAGCGACGACCTGCCGACACCAGCGGCTAGGACGTCTCGCCGGAGGGCCAGCGCTCGGTGATCATCTCGGTCATCTCGTCCACCCAAGTCTCGTCTAGAGCGGAGTCGCGGCGAATGAGGATGCGGAAGATCGCAGTGCCCGCCACAACCTCGGCGAGCATCGGTAGCTCGTCATCGCCTCGGCGCTCCTGACGGAAGCGAGATTCGAAAGCTGTCAGATTGCCGGCCAACCGGGTGATCATCGTGCTGTGCACTTCAGGGTTGGCGACAGTGTCAGCAATCAGACCCGGCAACGCCATACGCACCTCAGGAGCGTCGAACATCGTGCGGATCGTTTCGACCAACGCCCGAATATCCTGACGAATATCGCCGGAACCGTTCGGCGGGGGGATGGATTCGGCGGGTAGCACTGCCTCGTGGACAAGCTGTGCCTTGCCCGACCACCGCCGGTAGATGGCAGCAGTGGTGGTCCCGGCTTGGGCGGCGATCGCCGACAGTGACAACGCGGAATAGCCCGTCTCGAGTATCAATTCGCGGGTCGCCGCAATGATCGCGGCATCGATCCTGCCGTCGCGCGGACGACCCGGTGCGATCTGCGCTGCGCTATTGCCTTCCATGCGGTTTCCTGCTGTCATGACTTCAGCATAGTTCCAATACAGTGCGTATCGTATTTGAGGGAGACTTGTGAAACTGAGCCCGCTCGACGAATATCCAATTCACCAAACCCCTGCGCCGATGACCTGGCCGGCCACATCCGATCGAAACTTCTACGATCGCTCGTACTTCAACGTGCTCGACCGAAGTGGCCGCTTCATGGCTCTGACCGGAATCGGCTACTACCCGCGACTGGGCGTCAAGGACGCCTACTTCGTCGTGCGGCGCGGCGAGACTCAGACCGCAGTACATCTCAGCGACAGCATCGACGATGACCGCCTTCACCAGAACGTCAACGGCTACCGTCTCGACGTCATCGAGCCGTTGCAGGAGATGCACCTGACACTGGCGCCGACTGAGGGCATTTCCGCAGATCTCACGTGGCGCGGGCTCTTCCCTGCTGCCCTGGAAAAGCCGCACGAGATGCTCACCGAGCGGCGAGTGACGTTGCAGGCGTGCCGCTTCGCGCAGGTCGGCTCCTGGCAAGGCTGGATCGATGTCGACGGCGAACGGTTGGAAGTCGATCATGACAGCAGTGTGGCCAGTCGCGACCGATCCTGGGGGATCCGGCCTGTCGGTGAGACCGAGCCGTCCGGTCGTCCGGACGCCACTTTCCGCGGACTGTGGTGGCTCTACCTTCCGCTGGCCTTCGACGACTACCAACTGTTCCTGATCCTGCAAGAGGACCCCGATGGCCATCGCAACCTGTACGACTGCACGCGACGCTGGCGAGACGGCCGCGTCGAACATTTCGACGGAGTGCGCGCCACCGTCGATTATCTGTCCGGGACGAGGATTCCGAAGGGCGTCCAAGTCGAGTTCATGAATCGCGCCGGAGACCAAATCCGACTGGACGTCGAATCGAAGCTGTTTGCGCCCATCGCTTTCGGGTCGGGCTACGGTGGGGACTCCTCGTGGTCACACGGCAGCTGGAAGGACGGGCCGTTCGCCGAACGCGTCAGCTTCGACCTGTCGGACCCAGAGGTGATCGCCCGCGCGCCGTTCAGTCTCATCGACCATGTCGGCCATGCCGTGTGCACGGAAGCAGATGGGACTACCCGTGAGGGCGCGGGTTTGTTCGAGCACGGGGTGATCGGCCCGCACCACCCGTCAGGTTTTTCCGACTGGACAGACGTAGCGAACTAGGCGACGTCAATGAAAATCATGACAGCGCTGTTCGGGCCCACTGACGCGGTCGAGCGCGCACAAGTGTTGCAGGAAGCCGGTGCATGCGGTGTGTTCACCTTCGAAGGACCTTTCGACGTGTTCACCCCTCTGGTGCTGGCTTCGTCGGTGAAGGGTCTCGACGTGATGTCGAACGTCGCGATCGCGTTTCCCCGCAACCCGATTCAGCTCGCCCACCAAGCCAACGATCTGCAACTACTCAGTGAGGGGCGTTTCATCCTAGGGCTCGGCACGCAGGTGCGCGCGCAGATCGAGAAGCGCTATGGGGCCGAGTTCGATCGGCCGGTCGCGCGGATCAAGGAAATGGTGGGGGCGCTGCGAGCGATCTTCGCAACGTGGAATGACGGTGAACGCCTGGACTTCCGCGGTGAATACTACCGACACACCTTGATGACGCCGACCTTCGTACCGGGTCCGAACCCGTTCGGTCCGCCGCCGATCTACCTCGGCGCACTCGGGCCTCGGTTGACGAAAGCCACCGCAGAAGTGGCCGACGGTCTGTTGGTGATGCCTTTCGGGTCGAAGCGGTTCCTTCACGAGAGGACGATGCCGGCTGTACGTGAAGGGCTCGCTGCTGCCGGCCGCAGCGAGGATGACTTCGAGGTGGTGCCCGAGATCATCGTGTCGGTCGACACCGGAAGAGACGACGACCATGCCTCGACTCGAATGCTGTTGGCGTTTTACGGTTCCACCCCGGCCTACCGGCCGGTGCTCGACGCCCACGGCTGGGGCGATCTTCAGCCGGAACTCAACACTATGTCCAAGCAGGGCCGGTGGCAGGAGATGGCTACATTGATCGATGATCAAATACTGCACACCATCGCCGCCTGCGGCACCCCAGCCGAAATTGCCGCGCACATCCGCGACCGTGTCGACGGCGTGTCGGACCGAATCTGCCTGTATCAACCGGGCCCCATCGAGGTTGACGCGCTCGCCGAGATCGTAGACTCGTTGGGAGGAAAACCATGACGCTGAGAACTGTCGAGTTCGATGACGTCAGCGACGACCGCTACGGCGGTAAGGCCGCTGGGCTCGCTGAACTGCGTCGTCTCGGCCTATCGGTGCCAGTGGGATTCGTCATCGCCGATGCCTCCTCGGACGGCTCCGTTGTTGTTGCGGCACAGCGGTTCTTGCAGATGACTGCCGACGGCACGACCCCCGTGGCAGTCCGGTCGTCGGCCGTCGGGGAGGACGGTGACAAGCAGTCCTTCGCCGGGCAATACGACACTGTGCTCGGTGTCGACTCCGTCGATGACTTCACCGAGGCAGTGTGCACGTGCACCGCCTCGGTGAATTCCGAACGAGCCTCGTCCTACAGCGGGGAGTCAGCGGCCATCATGCATCTGGTGGTTCAGCAGATGGTCGACGCGCGCGCCGCCGGTGTCGTGTTCACTGCGGATCCGACCACCGGCCGACGCGACGTCATGGTTATCGACGCCATCGCCGGACTCGGTGACGCGCTCGTCGACGGTACGGCGTCTCCTGACCACATACTCCTGGATTCCCGCGGAATCCCCGTCGTCCACGAGGTTGGCGAGGTGCCGGTTCTGTCGCCCCGGGAGATCGCCGACATTCGTGCCGATGCTTTACGCGCTGAGCAACACTGGGGGAGGCCTATGGATCTCGAGTGGGCGATCGACCGGTCCGGCGCTCTGTGGTGGCTGCAGGGCAGGCCGATCACCAGCCTGCCCGGTGAACTCGACGAGATGGACTCGCCACTTGCGGGCGCCGATCACGTGTACACGCGCTGCAACATAGGGGAGATGATGCCGGGTGCCTTCTGCCCGCTGACCGCATCGGTATCCGGCTACGCCATCGACCACGCGATGCAAAGGCTGCAAGTGGTCGCGCGTGCACAACCGAGTTACGAGAAACCGTGGCTTCAGGTCGGATACTTTTATGGACACATGTTCCTGAACCTGACCGAAGGCACGGCGCTGAGCTCGGGCCTACTCGGAAATTCGCTGGAGCAGTTCTCCACATCGATCTGCGGTCGGGTGGTCGACGAATTGAAGCCCAAGCCGACGAAACCTTTCTTTCGCAAACTTGGCAATACGGTCCGGCTCACCGCGTATGCACTATCCGCCGGTCCCGCGATCAGACGCCTGGGCGACCAGATCGCCGGATTCCGGGTACCGACCAGTGACGAACCACGGGACGTGATGCGGCAGTTGGAATTCGGCGTCGAGCAGTACTGTGACGTCACGCTGACTCATGTGAGGTCGTCGTCACGCGCAGCGGTTGCAGCCAACATCCTCGAAAGCGTTCTGATGAAGCAGGCGGTCAGGAAGGGAGGCAGTGAGGACGAGGGGAGAGCCGAAGCAACCCGCCTTCTGGCCGGCGCCTCCGATGTCGAGAGCGCGCTCATGCTCGAGCATCTCGACTCGGTAGTGAACACCGTCGCCACCGACGACGAGGCCACCACGAGATTCTTGGCCGCGGAGCCGGGCAATGCGGTCGACGGATTGCGGACTACAGACAGCGCCGGCGGTATAGCTTTGCGACAGTTCTTGATTCGCTACGGTCACCGCGGATACCGTGAGCTGTGCATGCGAGACCCATCTTGGGCCGAGGACCCGGAAGGGCTGGGATCGATGATGCAGGTCATGCTGCGCTCATCTCTCGATCAGGCTGTTCGCGGACCGATGTTCTCTCGGGTTCGGACGCCCACATCGTCGACCGTCAGACTTCTCGCCCGCCTGGCGCAGGGCGGCGCGCGGGGACGCGAGGAGACGAAATCGAAGATGGCTCTGATGGCCCATGCGCTCAAGCTGGGCTACCGCCACCTTGGGGAGTTGCTGGCCTGTACTGGACGGCTACCCGACCCTGATCTGGTGTTCTTCTTCGACCGCACAGAATTGAACCACATCGTCGGTCCGCACGACGTTGCCGATCTCGTGCTGCGCGGTCTCCAGCGTCGTGAAGCACTCGCGTTCCAGGGGTTCCTCGAGTTCGACGATGTGTCTGTGGGGAGGCCGTCGCCTCTCATTGCTCGGACGGAGCGCAGCTTCACCGACGACGAGATCGTCGGACGGCCCGCCAGTCGGGGTACGGTCGAAGGCTTTGTGCGTGTTGCGAAGTCGATAGTCGATGCGCGTGAAGTGCAGCGTGGTGAAATTCTTGTCGCCCCGGTCACCGACGTGGGATGGACGCCGTACTTCACCGTCATCGCCGCGCTGGTCACCGATATCGGCAGCTCCGTTTCTCACGGCGCTGTGGTGGCGAGGGAGTACGGGCTACCGTGCGTCGTCAATACCTTGGTGGCAACGCAGGTGCTCGAGACCGGCGACCGGGTTCGTGTGGACGGGGACCGAGGTCTGGTCACCAAACTCGATCATCCCTGACCCCACCCTCGGTTACGTGTGGACGGCCAGTGGGTGACTTCGATTGCCCGCCACACCAGTGGCGTAGGTTGGTAATTCGGTGCCTGCACGCGGGTTCCGATGCTCGGGGCACCAGGTTTTCCCAGGACCGGCTATCTCGTCCCGTAGGAAGCGGCCGTGCCGCTCCAGTGAGAGATCCTTTTTGCTTGCCGACGTCAAGATGTTTTGGCGAATGTAAGTCGTCAAGATATGTTGACGATATGAATTCCATGAAGAAACTCACCGCGGCCGAACTGTCCGCGATGTACGACGAATACAACGCCGCCCTCGCAGCGGTCGAGCTCGCTGAAGGTGTACGCAATCTGGGGCGTAAGGATGCTGAAAAGTGGATCACCGACGCCGAGCGGCGTCGCATTGAGGCCGTCTCTGATTTCGATGCGCTCGAGATCAACGCGTTCCTGGCTTCGACGATGATCGCCGACCGCTACGCCATCATCGAGCGACTGCGCAGTGCAAGCCCGCCGGTGCCGTGGTCGAAGATCGGCGACGTTCTCGGCATGAGCAAGCAAGCAGTGCACCAGTGGTACGGCGGCTACAATCTGCGGCCCAGAATGAAGAACCCGACGGACCCCGAACGGCCGCAGTGAAACAGGCGCAGCGAATCGATTCGTTGCGCCGACTGACCCGGTGCCTGGTATAACCATCGCGCAGCGGCCACACACCGATGGTCCGCCGACCGTCGGCTGACGGGTCTGCATGTGTCACGCAGAGTGCGCGAGTTGTATCGACTGGTACACGAAGTGGAAAAGTTCTCGACGGGGGACAACATCCAACATATCACTGGGTAAGTCCGCTATAGCGGCTGGACTTATTCGTCGGTCCGAGGTGGGACGAAACTGGGCATGTCGGGCAGCGATCGCATGCTTCGAAAATGCGCGAACTCTTACCGCGGTTCGATAGTGT
>NZ_JASITC010000008.1:0-184804 GCF_030063405.1 Rhodococcus sp. H29-C3
CCGGGGGGTGGGGCGCAGTGCCCGGGTGGGTAGTTGCCCGCTGGAGGTGGGTAGTTGCCGGACGGTGGCGGGTATCCACCAGGGGGTGGGTATCCACCGGGCGGGGGGTAGTTTCCGGGGGGTGGGTATCCACCCTGAGGTGGGTAATTGCCGGGTGGGGTGTTGCCCGGTGGCGGGTAGCCGCCCTCTCCTGGTTGCGAAGACTTCCCCAGGTCTGGTCGGTCGGGGTCTGGAGTGCTGCCGTACTGCGGGCCGTTCGGTGGGTTCTCGCTCACGGTATTTCTCCTTTTCAGGGATTTCAGGTCATTGTGCGCCGTCCGAGTCGGCTGAGCATCCGTATCCGTCGGTCGGTGAAAGCTGAAAGCGGATCCATCGGGACTCTTCCGATGGATCCGCCTTGTTGCACCCCCTGTACTCGGGCCAGGCTCAGTTGACCGTGATCACCTGAGTGCCGCCGGCGAGTTCGTCGTGCTTGCCCTGCTTGATGGGGCTCGAGTTGATCGTCACAGCAATGACGATGTACGCGACGAAAACGAGCAAGCCGCCGAGAACCGGGACGATGTTCAGCAGCAGAAACGCATTTCGCTTCGCAGCTTCGGCTTGCGTGGGGTTGCCGCCTGCAGCGCCGAGGGTGCGAAGACCCAGCAGTTGTTTGCCCAGCGTTTGCCCACGGCTCGACTCGAGAAGCGTGAAGTAGGCGAAACCCAGAACCGCGGTGACGAGGCCGAGAATGAACTGCCCGACGAACCCGTCCGGCGAGATTGCATAGACGACGAGCGCCACTACGGCCACGATGATGCCGTCGATGAAGCGAGCAGCGAACCGCGCTCCCAAGCCTCCTGGCCGGCCGCCTCCTGGCAACTGAGATCCGAGGCCGTACCCAGCATTACCAGAGGCGGGCGGCGGTGGGTAACTGCCGGGTGGCGGGTAGTTACCCGATGGTGGGTAGTTGCCGGGCGGTGGGTAGTTGCCGGGCGGTGGACAGTTGTTGCCCGGATTCTGCGGATACTGCGGCTGATTCGGGTCTACGCCGCCGTACTGCGGATCATTGGGCGGGTTGGTCACGAAATATCCCCTTCTTATCGTTGTCCATCCTGAACGCGCCGTCGCGTACTGACGCAATTTCAGGGTGAGCGAACCCCACCGGCTCGGATGTGTCAAGCCTGAGGTGGCGACGTGCTGTGCACGTGTCGAATCGAATCGCACTTTACGAAGACGGAGCTACTACCGCGGGAAGTTCCACCAGTGGCGATACCCTTGTTTGCGTTCTGTCCGGTTCGATGCTCGTCGTGATGAAATTGGTATCGGCGATTCCCCAGGTCAGTCCGAAACAAGCCGATTCGACGCATCGGAGCCGCCATAGTTTGTCATACAGACCGGGTACCTTGGTATGCGATGACCGCAACATTGGCAGATCCTGTCTCAGAGGTGGTAGCAGCTGCGCAGCAGTTGCTCACCCGACGTACCGGTGCACACGTCACCCTGGTCGATCCCGTCGACCTCGGAGGCAGTGGCCAGGCAATTGTTCTTCGCGTTCGAGTTTCGGGGAATCTTTTTCAGTTGCCACGAACCCTGGTGATCAAGCAGGTCCGAGACACCGCAACCGACACCGAACTCCACAGCGAAGCGGAGACGGTCGGCGGTAGCTCGGCCTTTCTCCGTGAGGCGGCGTCGTATCAATTCACTACGGCACTCGCGACCGACAGTCGGCCAGGGCCGGCCCTACTCGCCTACGACCTGGGGGCAAGGCTGCTTGTTCTCAGTGATCTTGGCGACGCCAGTTCGATCACTGCGCTTCTCAAACATTCCGACTCGGCATCGGTCACCAACTCGTTGATGGCCATGGCGCAAGCACTCGGACGTATGCATGCCGCCACCGCCGGCCGAGAGGACGACTTCGCGGCGCTGCTCAGACGTGTAGGGCTGACGCACTCGTCCGATGGTATTTCGGAGCAGATACCGGATGCGCTTGTTGCCGTGCCGAAGATGCTCGTCAAAGAACTCGGCATGACGGACACCCCGCAGCGGGTCCTGGACCGGGTGGAGCGTAGCGGGCGGTTGTTCGCGCACGGCGCGCTTCGTGCCTTCAGCCCGTCCGACCTGTGCCCGGACAACATAATCGTCAATGGGGAGGGCGTGCGCTTCCTCGATTACGAATGGGGCGGCTTTCGAGACGCGACCCTCGACATCACCTACGCGTTGGCGTCCTCGCCAGGGTGCCTGTGCCATTTCGACCTCTCGACCGAGCGTGCACAAGCCATGGTCGACGCATGGCGAGCCGAGGTGGTCGGAATCTGGCCGCAGCTGGCCGACGACCGGGTCCTCGCGTCGAAAATTCTCGATGCTCAGCTCATCTGGGTCTGGATGTCGACTTACTGGTTTTTGCCCGACGACCACACCCGGATCGCCGCCGCGCGAAGGCATCACCTCTCCGTTCCACGGTCCGAGGCACTCGTATCGCGTTGGCGGATCCTCTTCGAACAGGCGCAACGTACCGGTGACCACGATGTGGCCGATTTCGCCGAGAGAGTTCTGGCGTCTCTGAGGTCGAAGTGGGACCGCTGAACCTCGCCCGAAGTTCGGTAGCGTTCGACTGGTGAGTATCGGTTTCGGAGCTGGATTCGACGAGGGTGAAGAAAGCGGTCTGTTCGAGACCTTGGACGCCGATGAACCTGACCCCGGTGAGCTGGATCCGGCGACCATCGACGCAGGCGAAGTGCCGCGTCCGAGCCGGTCCTACGCCCGACCGGACGCTCCTTTGGCTGTGCGGATGCGCCCCAAAAATCTGGACGAGGTAGTCGGACAGGGGCACCTCCTCGCACCGGGCGCCCCGTTGCGACGTCTGGTCGAAGGTTCAGGGGCATCTTCGGTCATGTTGTACGGTCCACCCGGCACCGGCAAGACCACGTTGGCTTCGCTCATCTCCGGAGCGACAGGTCGCAGGTTCGAGGCGTTGTCGGCGTTGTCTGCCGGCGTCAAAGAGGTTCGGGTAGTCATCGATCTGGCTCGCCGCCGGTTGACTGCGGGTGAGCAGACCGTCCTGTTCATCGACGAGGTTCACCGGTTTTCCAAGACGCAGCAGGATGCCTTGCTGGCTGCGGTGGAAAACCGAATCGTTCTTCTGGTGGCCGCGACTACGGAGAATCCGTCGTTCTCCGTAGTCTCACCGTTGCTGTCCCGCTCCCTCGTGCTCCAACTGCACCCGTTGAGTTCTGCAGACATCGAACTGTTGCTCACTCGCGCCGCCGACGATCCGCGGGGACTGGACGGAGCCGTCTCGATCGACGCCGATGCCATGGCTCATCTGGTTCGTTTGGCAGCAGGAGATGCACGTCGAGCATTGACCGCGCTCGAGGCGGCCGCTGGGGCAGCTACCGGACCGACACTCGACCTCGCCACCGTCGAAGCTAGTGTCGACAAGGCGGCGGTGCGGTACGACCGTGACGGCGACCAGCATTACGACGTCATCAGTGCGTTCATCAAATCGATCAGGGGATCCGATGTCGATGCCGCATTGCACTACTTGGCGCGGATGATCACAGCAGGAGAGGATCCGAGATTCATCGCACGCAGACTTGTAGTACATGCGAGCGAGGACGTCGGAATGGCGGATCCCACCGCATTGCAGACGGCGATGGCTGCTGCGACCGCGGTGCAGCTCATCGGTATGCCGGAGGCGCGATTAGCGTTGGCGCAGGCCACAATTCATCTAGCGACAGCGCCAAAGTCCGGCGCCGTCATCGCTGCGCTGGGTGCGGCGATGGCCGACGTGGCAGCAGGCAAGTCAGGTCCGGTGCCCGCCCATCTGAGGGACGGACACTACAAAGGGGCGCAAGCGCTCGGCAGTGCGGTGGGTTACAAGTATCCGCACAGCGATTCAGGCGGTGTTCTCCGGCAGCAATACCCACCGGACGAATTGGTGGGTGTGGACTACTACGTACCCACTGATCACGGTGTTGAGCGTGAGATCGCGACTCGTGTGGGCAAGCTACGCCGGATCGTGCGTGGCCGTTGACGTACAAGCCTTTGACGTGCAAGTGGTGGTGATGACACGGGGTACACCGGCGGCGCGTTAACCTGTACCGGTGCAAACCCACGACATTCGCAGGCGTTTCCTCGACCACTTCGTAAAGGCAGGCCACATCGAGGTGGCCAGTGCCTCGTTGGTGCTCGACGATCCCAACCTGTTATTCGTCAATGCAGGAATGGTGCAGTTCGTTCCTTACTTCCTGGGCCAGCAGACACCTCCGTTCGCCACGGCGACGAGTGTTCAGAAGTGTGTCCGCACACTCGATATCGAGAACGTCGGCATCACCACGCGGCACAACACGTTCTTTCAGATGGCTGGAAACTTCTCGTTCGGGGACTACTTCAAACGTGAAGCGATCCACTATGCCTGGACGCTTCTGACTGGCAGTGTGGCCGACGGCGGATACGGATTCGATCCGGAGCGGATCTGGGTGACGGTGTATCTGGATGACGACGAGGCCATTTCGCTGTGGAAAGAACTTGCTGGGATTCCCGACGAGCGGATTCAGCGCCGAGGGATGGCCGACAATTACTGGTCGATGGGAATTCCCGGTCCGTGTGGGCCATGCTCGGAGATCTACTACGACCGCGGGCCCGAATACGGTGTCGATGGTGGGCCGGAAGTCGACGAGGATCGTTATATCGAGATCTGGAATCTCGTCTTCATGCAGAACGAGCGCGGTCAGGGAATCAGCAAGGATGATTTCGAGATCCTGGGGCCGCTGCCGAAGCAGAACATCGATACCGGCATGGGCGTCGAGCGCGTGGCTTTCCTGCTTCAGGGGGTCGACAACGTCTATGAGACCGACCTCGTTCGTCCGGTCATAGCCAAAGCCGAGGAACTGAGCGGCCGGGCGTACGGCAAGTACCACGAGGACGACATCCGGTTCCGTGTCATCGCAGATCACGCGCGCACCGCCGCGCTGCTCATCTCCGACGGCGTCAACCCGGGCAACGACGGGCGCGGATACGTGCTGCGTCGTCTGTTGCGCAGGATCGTGCGCTCGGCTCGTCTGCTCGGTGCGCCGGACCGGACCATGGGCCAGCTCATCACCGTCGTCCGCGACACCATGGCTCAGTCGTACCCGGAGCTCGTCACCGGATTCGATCGCATCCTCAACGTATCGGTCGGCGAGGAGTCGGCGTTCCTCAAGACCCTCACTTCCGGTTCCAAGCTGTTCGACACAGCTGCGGAGTCGGTGAAGTCGTCAGGGAAAAAGACAATCGGTGGCGCCGAGGCGTTCGCGTTGCACGACACCTACGGATTCCCGATCGATCTGACGCTCGAAATGGCGTCGGAGGCGGGTCTGAACGTAGACGAGGACGGGTTCCGGTCGCTGATGGCCGAACAGCGTCAGCGCGCGAAGGAAGACGCACGTTCACGTAAGCATGCCCACGCCGACCTGTCCGTCTACAAGGAGTTCGTCGACCTCGGGGCAACGGAGTTCACCGGCTTCGAGGAGTTGTCCTCGGAGGCGAATGTGCTTGCCCTGATCTCGGGTGGAGTTCGCGTCCCAACGGCGATAGCGGGGGAGTCCGTCGAGGTCATTCTCGATCGCAGCCCGTTGTACGCGGAATCGGGTGGACAGATCGCCGATATCGGAACGATCAGTGGCCCGGGTTTCAGCGCAGACGTGGAAGACGTCCAAAAGATCGCGAAGAAGGTCTGGACGCACAAGGTCACGGTTCGATCGGGTCAGATCACCGAAGGCGACATCGTGCGGGTCGATGTGGATCAGTCGTGGCGTAAGGGTGCAACGCAGGGTCACTCTGGAACCCACATGGTGCACGCGGCACTGCGGCAGGTGCTCGGCCCCAATGCGACGCAGGCTGGATCGCTGAACAAGCCCGGGTACCTCAGATTCGACTTCTCCTGGCAGGGCGCACTGTCCGAGGCGCAGCGACACGACATCGAAGCTGTCACGAACGACGCGATCGGTGCCGACCTCGCTGTCAACACCTTGATTACCGATCTCGACAGCGCCAAGGCCATGGGTGCGATGGCGCTGTTCGGCGAAAACTACGGGGACGAGGTTCGCGTCGTCGACATCGGTGGACCGTTCAGCATGGAACTGTGCGGAGGAACGCACGTACAACACACCTCGCAGATCGGGCCGGTCACCTTGCTCGGCGAGTCCTCGGTGGGTTCCGGTGTTCGCCGAGTCGAAGCATTCGTCGGCCTGGATTCATACCGCTACCTGGCGAAAGAACGTGCCCTGCTTGCCGGGATCGCGTCCTCGCTCAAGGTTCCGACCGAGGAAGTGCCGGGCCGGATCGAAACACTGGTGGAAAAGCTGCGAGTGGCGGAGAAGGAACTAGAGGCAGTAAAGGCAGCCTCCGTGCTCGCTTCGGCAGGTGGCCTCGCTGCAGGTGCCGAACGGCTGGGGGCCATTCGAGCAGTCATAGCGCGCGCCCCCGATGGTGTGGGCGGCAACGATCTCCGCGGACTCGCGGCCGACGTCCGCGGCCGTCTCGGGTCCGAGCCTGCGGTCGTGGTCCTTATCGGCGACGTCGATGGGAAGGTTCCCTTCGTGGTGACCGCAAACGCCGGAGCACAGGAAGCCGGTGTGAAAGCAGGCGAACTGGTGGCCAGCTTCGGCCCGGCCATCGGTGGTCGCGGCGGTGGTAAAGCGGAATCCGCACAGGGATCCGGATCGAATCCAAGCGGCATAGCCGATGGATTGGCCGCCGTGCGTGCCCGGATCGCAGAACTCGTCGGCGCCTGATCGTGCCGGATTCTTCTCGTCGACCTCCCGGGCTACCGGACCGTCCAGGCGCGGACGACCCTGGCCTCGGTCGTCGCATCGGAATCGACGTCGGAAGTGTCCGTATCGGTGTCGCCGTCAGCGATCCACGGTGCATACTTGCGACCCCGGTGGAGACTGTCGTGCGGTCCAAGCCCAAAGGTTCCGACGCATCCGACGTCGCGCGTGTCGTCGAAATCGTCACTGAGTACGAGGCGGTCGAGGTGATCATCGGACTCCCACGCACTCTGCGAGGCGAGAGTGGATCCGCGGTCAAGGCAGCTGAGGGTTTTGCGCGAATATTGTCGAGGCGACTGCCCGGCGTGCCGATTCGGATGTCGGACGAGCGATTGACTACGGTAACTGCGACGCGTGCACTTCGAGACAGTGGTGTGCGGGGGAAATCACAGCGCTCGGTCATCGATCAAGCTGCTGCGGTCGCAATCCTGCAGGGGTGGCTGGATGAGCGGTCCGCGCGACTGAAATCGGCAGAGACCGATCCAACGCCGGAGGTCGAGTGAACAACCAAAGGTCCACGGACCGGGGGAAGTACGAGTACGACGACGAAGCGCTGACCGATCCGATCGGGTATCAGGTCGACGAAGGCAGCGAATTTCATCACGCTGTAACTCGTGGCGGTCCGCAGGAAGTGGGACGTTCACGAGCAGAGGTTCGGCACGACCGGTCGGCCCGAAAGCGCAAGCGACGCGGCCGCAAAGTCGGGCTGGCGCTGGGGATGATCCTCGTGATCGTGATCGCAGTGGGAGGTTTCCTCGTGTACGACCGGATTTCCGGTGGCCCGGTGGCCCCCGAGGACTTCACGGCAGGTAGTTCGGGGCCATCGGTGGTGTTACGAGTGCAGCCGGGTGACACTGCAGATCAGATCGGTGTCGAGGCGACCGAGAAGGGCGTCGTGGCGAGTTCGGGTGCTTTCATGGAAGCCGCCGTCGTCAATCCGGCAATGTCGTCGGTGCAGCCCGGCTACTACCTGCTCGAGAGCCACATACCTGCCGAGGATGCAGTGACGGCACTCGTCGATCCATCCGCTCGGGTCGGCAACGTCGTGATTTCCGAGGGCCGTCAACTGCACGACTCACGCGACGTCAATACCGATGCTGTCAAAAAGGGCATCTACACGCTCTTGTCGGAAGCAAGCTGCATCGACACGACAGGTGCAGGCACGCCGACATGTATTCCCTACGCCGACTTCAACACCGCAGGTAGTCTCGCCGAGCCGACGGCGTTGGGTGTTCCGGAATGGGCGCGCTCCGAGGTGAGTGTGGTGCCCGATCGAGACCGCCAACTGGAAGGCCTCATTGCTGCCGGCACGTGGGACTTCGATCCGACCGCAGCACCGGGTGACATTCTCCGACAGCTCGTGGAGGAAAGCGCGGCGACCTACGAGAATACGGGGATCCTGACCGCAGGCGCCAGCTCGGGTCTCGGCCCATATCAGACATTGGTGGCAGCGTCTCTCGTCGAGCGTGAATCGCTTCCGCCGGATTTCAGCAAGGTAGCGCGCGTCATCATCAATCGGTTGGCGGCACCGCAGAAGCTCGAGTTCGACTCGACGGTGAACTACTCCCTCGACACAACAGAGGTCGCGACCACCGACGAGGACCGAGCGACGGTGACGCCGTGGAACACCTACGCCATGGAGGGACTCCCGGCGACCCCGATCGCGGCGCCGAGCATCGGGGCCGTCGAAGCGGTCGAGGCTCCCGCAGACGGCGATTGGTTGTACTTCGTGACTATCAACCAAGTAGGTGAGACGTTGTTCACGCGCGACTACGACGAGCACCTCGCGAATATCGGAAAGGTCGAGGACGGATTCCTCGACAGCGGACGGTAGAAACCGTGCGTGCCGCCGTTCTGGGTAATCCGGTCATCCATTCGAAATCGCCCCAGTTACATCTCGCTGCCTACCGTGCCTTGGGTCTGAGCGATTGGACCTACGAACGCATCGAGTGTTCTGCCGATCAACTGCCAGGACTCGTGGGTTGTCTTGGTCCGGACTGGGTCGGCCTGTCGGTGACGATGCCGAACAAGGTCGCGGCGTTGGAGTTCGCCGACACGAGAACCGATCGTGCGGTTCTTGCAGGCTCGGCGAACACCCTGCTGCGTACCAAGACCGGATGGCGAGCCGACTGCACAGATGTCGATGGGGTGATGGGGGCGCTGCGCGAGGCCGGTGTCGTCGATCTTGCCGGTCGGGCCGTCATGGTCTTCGGAGCCGGCGGAACATCGAGGCCGGCGCTCGTTGCGCTTGCCGAAATGGGGGCACGATCGGCGACAGTTGTTGCACGATCAGCAGATCGAGCCCGCGAGACCCTCGCCTGCGGCGAAGCGGCAGGCTTGAGGACCACGTTCCTCGGTATGTCCGACGGATCGCTGGCCGACGTGGCCGCCGCGGCGGCCGTCGTGGTCAGTACCGTGCCCGCAGAGGGCGCTGCACCGGTGTCGGCGGCCCTTGCACATGCGCCGATCGTTCTCGACGCAATTTACGATCCATGGCCGACGCCGTTGGCGACCGCGGTGGAATCGGCTGGTGGCATCATCGTCTCGGGCCTGTCGATGTTGCTCAATCAAGCTTTCGGGCAGGTCGAGCAATTCACAGGTCTATCCGCGCCGCGCGCGGCGATGATGGCAGTGATCGAAGCCTACTGACGGGTTCATCCACAGGTGGGTCGCCGATACACAGGGCAGTTGTCCACCTGGGAATCCGACGCGGCGTGGGTCGGGAGTAGTTCCACACTTGCCGCATGACCACATCATCTTTGGGATGGGCACTCGCGTTCGGCTCGATCGGATGGGGAGTAGGACTCGTCACCGAGCGAACTGTGAGAGGGCTGGCACCGTCCTGGAAGGCCTTCGGACTTCCGTTGGTGCTGGGCGTGGTGTGGTCGGCGGGATCGCTGCTCGGTTGCGGGATCGCGCTCGGACTGTTGGGTTGGTGGTGTTCGGTGTTGGCGTGCATCGACATCGGGTGCAGGCGATTGCCGAATCCGTTGACAGGTGCAGGAGCGTTCGTTGTCCTGATGTTCGGAGCATTCTCCGGCGACATCGCGCCCATGTTCGTCGGTGCGGCGGGTCTGTTCGGCAGCTATCTCCTCGTTCATGTGTGTCTGCCCATGGCATTCGGTGCTGGTGACGTGAAGATGGCGTGGCCACTCGGTGGTGTCGCGGCGATGGCGGGTCTCGACACGTGGGCGTTGGTTGCGATACTTCCGCCGCTGCTGACCGGGCTGGTAGGGGTGACGATGGCGGTGTTCGGCCGCAGAGACTGCACCGTTCCCCATGGCCCATCCATGTGCCTGTCGACCCTGCTGGCACTCGCGGCTGCACCGACATGAAAAGATGACGCCGTGCTGCGCTGGATAACTGCCGGAGAATCTCACGGCCCTGCCCTCGTGTCCATCCTCGAAGGAATGGTCGCGGGTGTCGAGGTGACCTCGGACGACATTGCCGATCAGTTGGCTCGCCGCCGACTGGGCTACGGACGCGGCGCCCGGATGAAGTTCGAGGCCGACAAGGTGACGATTACCGGTGGTGTCCGTCATGGTCGGACCATCGGCGGCCCGATCGCCATCGAAGTCGGCAACACCGAATGGCCCAAATGGGAACAGGTCATGTCCGCGAACCCGGTGGACCCGTCGGTTCTCGACGCGTTGGCGCGGAACGCTCCGTTGACCAGGCCCCGTCCTGGGCATGCCGATTATTCGGGAATGTTGAAATACGGATTCGACGACGCCAGGCCGGTTCTAGAGCGGGCGAGTGCCCGTGAGACTGCCGCGCGGGTGGCGATCGGCACTGTTGCGCGCAGCTTCTTGAAACAGGCACTCGGTGTCGATGTCGTGTCCCACGTCATTTCCATCGGTGCGTCGGACCCCTATGTCGGTCCACCACCGTCCGGTGACGATCTCGACGCGATCGATGCGAGCCCGGTGCGGGCCTTCGATGCCGCTTCGGGTGAGTCGATGATCACCGAGATCGAGGCTGCGAAGCGAGACGGCGACACCCTCGGCGGCGTTGTCGAGGTCGTCGTACATGGGCTTCCTGTCGGCCTCGGCTCGTTCGTCAGTGGAGATCGTAAGCTCGATGCACGACTTGCTGCAGCGCTCATGGGAATTCAGGCGATCAAGGGCGTCGAGGTAGGTGACGGCTTCGAAACGGCCCGTCGTCGAGGCAGTGCCGCGCACGACGAGATCACCCCGGGCCCCGACGGGATCCTGCGATCGACCAATCGCGCAGGTGGTATCGAAGGTGGCATGACCAACGGTGAGCCTCTTCGCGTCCGGGCAGCGATGAAGCCGATCTCGACTGTTCCTCGCGCGCTCGCAACGGTTGATATGTCGACCGGCGAAGAAGCCGTCGCGATCCATCAACGCTCCGATGTATGTGCGGTACCCGCTGCGGGCGTCGTAGCCGAGACGATGGTGGCTCTCGTTGTGGCGCAGGCGGTGCTCGAGAAGTTCGGTGGCGATTCGTTGGCGGAGACGACGAACAACGTCGCGCATTACCTGAAGGGCAACGCCGCCCGACCACCACGATGACTCCCTACGCGGTGCTGGTGGGACCTCCTGGCGCAGGGAAGTCCACCATCGGTAGGCGCGTGTCGCAGGCGCTCGAGTTGGAGCTGCTCGACACGGACGCAGCGATCGAGCGCCGCACCGGTCGTACGATTCCAGAGATCTTCGCGCAGGACGGTGAGCGAGCGTTTCGGGTGATCGAGGAGCAGGTTGTTGCCGACGCGCTTGCCACCCACGCGGGCATCGTCTCGCTCGGAGGCGGATCGATTCTCTCCGATCGCACACGCGCATCCCTGGCGTCGCAGACAGTGGTCTACCTCGAAATCAGTGTCGCGGAGGGGTTGCGTCGTACCGGGGCCAACACATCCCGCCCGCTGTTGGCCGGTCCGGATGCACGCGCCACATATCAGGCTTTGATGCGCACACGGCGTCCCCTCTATCGAGCGGTCGCGACCATTCGCGTTCGCACGGACGGGCGAAGTCCGGCCCGAGTGGTCGGACAGGTCGTGGCGAAGCTGAAGCAACATCATGCCCAGGAAGGCACTACGCCATCAACAGTGCACAACGAGTCGTCGAGTGGATGAAGGTGAACGGATGACCGACCCCGTACGCGTAATGGTCAAGACTGCAGCGCCGTATCCGGTGATTATCGGCAGAGGATTGCTGACCGACCTGGTCGATCAACTCGTCGGTACGAAGACTGTTGCGATCTTCCATCAGCCGCCGCTTGCCGAGACGGCCGAGGCTGTCCGAGAGGTGCTGGCGGCGAAGGGAATCGATGCACACCGCATCGAGATACCGGACGCCGAGGACGGCAAGGAACTCGCGGTCGCCGGTTTCTGCTGGGAGGTTCTCGGCAGAATCGGACTGACCCGAAGCGATGCCGTGGTGAGTATCGGTGGGGGAGCAGCTACCGACCTCGCAGGCTTTGTTGCCGCGACGTGGATGCGTGGCGTCAAGGTGGTCCACGTGCCGACGACGCTGTTGGCGATGGTCGACGCGGCAGTCGGTGGCAAGACCGGCATCAACACCGAGGCGGGAAAGAACCTCGTGGGTTCGTTCCACGAGCCTTCGGCAGTGTTGATCGATCTCGCGACGTTGGAGACAGTCCCGAAGTACGAGATCGTCTCCGGCCTCGCAGAGGTCATCAAGACCGGTTTCATCGAGGACCCGGTCATTCTCGACTTGATCGAAGCCGATCCCGAAGCAGCGATGGACCCGACTGGATCGGTGCTACCCGAGCTCATTCGCCGGTCCGTCGAAGTCAAGGCCCGAGTTGTTGCCGCTGATCTACGTGAGTCCGATCTTCGGGAGATACTCAACTACGGCCACACCCTCGCCCATGCCATCGAGCGACGCGAGCGGTACCGCTGGCGTCATGGTGCAGCTGTGTCGGTCGGTCTGGTGTTCGCGGCCGAGTTGGGACGTCTTGCGGGCCGGCTCGACGACGCGACTGCTGACCGCCACCGCAGTATTCTCCAGTCGGTCGGTCTCCCCGTCGGATACGACGGTGACGCATTCGGTGATCTTCTCAAGGGGATGCAAACCGACAAGAAGAATCGCGCCGGGATGCTCAGATTCGTCGTGCTCGACGGACTGGCGAAACCGGGGAGGCTCGAAGGGCCTGATCCGGCTCTCCTCGTCGCTGCATATTCGGTAGTCGCCAAGGAGTCCCCGGGACCGGGTAGCTCGGGAATTCTGCTCTGATCGAGGCACGATCCGAATGGAAAATCCCCCCTGCTTCTTGGGCCCGAGGCCGAAGTTGCAGGGGGGATTTCTTGCGTTCGAGAGTCAGTGTTCGGAACGATGCTCGCCGTGTGAAGTACCCTTCGGGTCCTCGGCGTCGGGCTGCACAGCCCGGAATACCTCGGTGTCCGCATTGTCGTCGGCCCATCGATTCTGGTCCGCTACCGAACTTTGGTCTGCCGCCGAACCCTGGTTCGAGGCGGTAGTCCCGGCGCCGACCAGATGGCGATCGTGGCGTTCCTGTTCGTGGACTGCATCGGATGCGGCGAGCTTCTTCTTCGCCTCGCGTCCGACGAGCAGGCGGCCCAGGAACACCGAGATGGTCGCCGGGATGAAGATCAGAAGAATGGTGAACGCTGCACCGGAGGTCATTTCGAAGAACAATGAGTTCTGGCCGAGACTGAAGTCCACTATCAGCCCGAGCAGCCATGCGAGCAGTCCGGCGAGCAGACCGCCGAGGACTGCCGCCTTTAGCCACAGCATCGTCAGGTCGGCGCCGTAATCCGGGTCCGGGTTTGCGCGACGGTCACGAATACCGTCGATGCCGGCCCATACGATGACTGCGAGCAAGACCACAGCCAAGCCCAACCATCGAAGCTGCGAACCGTGCAACGGCCACTGTGCAACTGCCAAACCCAGCAGAATTCGCACTCCGACGTTGATCAGTCCCATTCCGATTCCGCGTACCACCCACCCTGTCATGGGGGACAGCGTATCCGTTTTGGGTCCGCACTGTGGCGGGCCCCACACAAACGGCGCCTTTGCGTCGCCCAGGGATCGAACTCGCGACGGCGGTACGTTGTAGGAATGTCCGCAGATTTTGCTGCCCGCCGCTCGGCTCTCCGACACTCCCTGATCGCGAACGAACTCGACTCTCTGCTGGTCACAGACCTGCTGAACATTCGGTATCTCACCGGGTTCACCGGATCGAACGCAGCGTTGATCGTCGGAACCGGTGATTCGTCACCGAATGAAAGCAGAACCGTGATCTGTACGGACGGCCGATATCTCAGTCAAGTCGCCGAGCAAGTCCCCGATCTTCGTGCCGTGATCGACCGGTCTTCTGCATCACATTTGCTGGCGAGCGAATATGCGCCGGCCGGCGGCTCAATCGGATTCGAGAGCCATGTCGTGACCGTCGATCAGCATCGCGGATGGAGTGAGGCACATGCCTCGCTCGATCTGGTGTGCAGTCCCGGTCTCGTCGAGGAACTTCGAATGGTGAAGGACGAGTACGAAGTCGGCTTGCTACGCGAGGCCTGCCGCGCGGCAGACGACGCTTTTGCCGTGCTCGTCGAGCGAGGTTCGATCAGGCCTGGGCGTACCGAGCTTGCCGTGGCACGTGAACTGGAGTCGCTGATGGTCGAACACGGCGCGGACGGGATTTCCTTCGAGACGATCGTGGCGGCGGGCCCGCATTCCGCAGTGCCGCATCACCGACCTACTGCGGCAATCCTGGAATCGGGCGACTTCGTAAAGTTCGATTTCGGCGCACTGGTCGGCGGATATCACTCGGATATGACCCGAACGGTGGTGATCGGAAACCCAGAGGATTGGCAGCGAGATGTGTACGAGCTGGTTCTGCGTGCTCAGGCAGCAGGCAGGAATGCGCTCGTCCCTGGTGTGAGCACTGCATCGGTGGACGCTGCGGCGCGGTCCGTCATCGAGGAAGCCGGGTATGGCGAACTGTTTCTGCACGGACTCGGCCATGGAGTCGGATTGGAGATCCACGAAGCGCCGGGAATCGCACGCACGAGCACCGGTACACTGCAGTGCGGTGCTGCTGTGACTGTAGAACCGGGTGTGTACTTCTCAGGGCGCGGAGGCGTTCGGATCGAAGACACACTCATCGTCCGCCCCGGCGGTCCTGAGCTTCTCACCATCACCAGCAAGCAACTCACTCTCGTGTGACATCACGGTCACTGCGAGATAAGAACACGCGAACACGAGGAGACATAAAAGCCAGTGGCTTCCACCAGCGATTTCAAGAATGGTCTCGTCCTCAGCATCGATAACCAGTTGTGGACGATCACCGAATTCCAGCATGTGAAGCCGGGTAAGGGCCCCGCGTTCGTGCGCACCAAACTCAAGAACGTCCTGTCCGGCAAAGTCGTCGACAAGACGTTCAATGCCGGAGTCAAGGTCGAGACGGCTACGGTCGATCGTCGTGACATGACGTACCTGTACCACGACGGCACCGACTATGTCTTCATGGACGCGGACACCTTCGACCAGCTCGCCATCCCGGAGGCAACGGTCGGCGACGGCGCTCGATTCCTGCTAGAGAACCTTCGGGTTCAGATCGCGATGCACGAGGGCTCACCGCTCTATGTGGAGCTACCGGTGACGGTCGAACTCGAGGTCAAGCACACCGACCCGGGCCTGCAGGGCGACCGCTCGACCGGAGGCACGAAGCCTGCCACTTTGGAGACCGGCGCCGAGATCTCGGTGCCGCTGTTCATCAACACCGGTGACAAGCTGAAGGTCGATTCGCGCGACGGAAACTACCTTGGGCGTGTGAATTCCTAACGTGTCGTCCAAGAAGGCAGCAGCGCGCACCGAGCCCGTGAAGAAGCTCGGTGCGCGCCACAAGGCCCGCAAGCGCGCTGTAGATTTCCTGTTCGAGGCGGAGGCACGAGACACCGATCCGGTGAACCTCGCCAAAGAACGCATAGAGCTTGCTCGCGCGGACGATTCGATCGCCCCCGTGAGCGAGTACACCGAGACGTTGGTGGTCGGTGTGGCCGAGAACCTGGATCGGCTCGACGGAGTGATCTCCGATCATCTCAACGACTGGACACTCAAGAGGCTGCCCGCGGTGGATCGTGCAATTCTTCGCGTTGCGGTATGGGAGTTGTTCCACGCTATCGACGTTCCCCCCGTCGTTGCGGTGGACGAAGCAGTCGAACTCGCCAAGCAGCTGTCCACCGATGATTCACCGTCGTTCGTCAACGGCGTACTCGGCCAAATCGTCCTCGTCGCGCCGCAGGTTCGCGCGGCGGCAGCGGCGGTGTCTTCGCGCGTTGCAACTCCCAGTTCTCAGCCGGACGACACTGGCGAAGACACCGCATCGGTCGAAAACCGAAAGCCCGCTTCCGACGAGTAATGTCCGTCACGCCAGGCTGCCCCGGCAGTGCTCGAGGGGGTGGTGCATTGCTAGGCTGTCCAATTGTCAGACATCCTTTAACGATCCGTCCAGAGAGGCGGAGAAGGAGGTCGTAGTTTGCCTGCGCCCGAAAGCCCGTTACCTCCGCCCGAACCGTCGGAGTCCACGCGAGAATTGTTGTCCGCTGCCGACGTCGGCAGGACCATTGCGCGAATTGCTCATCAGATCATCGAAAAGACAGCAGTCGATTCCGCCGATGCCCCGCGGGTCGTGTTGCTCGGCATCCCGACCCGCGGCACCATCCTTGCGGATCGGCTCGCCGATCGTATCGAGGCGTTCTCGGGTGTCCGTCCGCCGCTGGGTTCGCTCGACATCACCCTGTATCGCGACGATCTCCGAAACAAGCCGCACCGGCCACTCGAACGCACGTCCGTTCCCGCCGGGGGCATCGACGATGCCCTGGTGGTCCTCGTCGACGACGTCCTGTTCTCCGGTCGCACGGTCCGGTCAGCGTTGGATGCTCTTCGCGACCTCGGACGTCCGCGTGCCGTCCAACTCGCAGTCCTGATCGACCGTGGGCACCGCGAGTTGCCGCTGCGCGCCGACTACGTAGGCAAGAACGTCCCGACGGCGCGATCGGAGGACGTGAAAGTTCTGTTCACCGAACGCGATGGTCGAGATGGCGTCACTTTGTCCGACGGGAGCTCGGCCTGATGAAGCATCTTCTGTCCGTGGCCGACCTGACCGTCGAGTCTGCAACACAGCTGTTGGACGAGGCCGATCGTTTCGAGCAGGCGTTGCTCGGCCGTGAGGTCAAAAAGCTTCCAACCCTTCGCGGCCGCACCATCATGACGGTGTTCTTCGAGAACTCGACCAGGACCCGCGTCTCGTTCGAGGTCGCCGGAAAGTGGATGAGCGCCGATGTCATCAACGTCAGTGCAAGCAGCTCATCGGTTTCCAAAGGTGAATCACTTCGCGATACGGCGATGACGCTGCGTGCCGCAGGAGCCGACGCGTTGATAGTGCGACACCCGGCATCGGGCGCCGCACACCAGATCGCGTCGTGGACGGCAGGGCAGGGTGAAGGCGCTGGCCCGGCGGTGATCAACGCGGGAGACGGCACGCATGAGCATCCCACCCAGGCGCTTCTCGACGCGTTGACACTGAGGCAGCGTCTCGGGACCATCGCAGGCAAACGAGTCGCCATCGTCGGTGACATCCTGCACAGTCGAGTCGCAAGGTCCAACGCGCTCCTGCTGTCGATGCTCGGAGCCGAAGTGGTGCTGATCGCACCTCCGACGCTCATGCCGGTCGGAGCGTCGAGCTGGCCGGTTCGGGTATCGCACAATATCGATGCCGAGCTGCCTGGGCTCGATGCCGTGCTGATGCTTCGAGTGCAGGCAGAACGAATGAACGGGGGGTTCTTTCCCTCGGCTCGCGAATACTCGATCACGTACGGGTTGTCGCAGAAGCGTATGGATTTGCTGCCAGAGCACGCGATCGTATTGCATCCCGGTCCGATGCTTCGTGGCATGGAGATCGCGTCTTCGGTGGCTGATTCTCCGAGAACTGCTGTGCTGCAACAGGTTACGAATGGAGTTCACGTGCGCATGGCTGTGCTGTTTCGGTTGCTCGTCGGTTCGGACGGAGGAGCGGAATGAGCGTTGTACTCACCGGTGTACTCGTCTACGGCGAGAGCCCGGAAACAGACATACTGATCGACGACGGTCAGATCGTGGCGATCGGGACAGATCTCGATGTCGGTGACGCCGAAGTCGTCGATGCGCGCGGACAGATTGTGCTGCCCGGTTTCGTCGACCTGCATACGCACCTGCGCGAACCCGGCCGCGAAGACACCGAGACCATCGAATCCGGTTCGGCTGCTGCCGCCCTCGGCGGCTACACCGCAGTGTTCGCGATGGCGAACACGTCCCCGGTCGCCGACTCGGTAGTGGTTACCGATTATGTGTGGCGACGCGGTCAAGAGGTCGGCCTCGTGGACGTGCATCCGGTAGGTGCTGTCACCGTCGGACTCGAAGGAAAGCAACTCGCCGAGATGGCGATCATGGCCGCGGGCGTAGGCAAGGTACGCATGTTCTCCGACGACGGGCATTGCGTCGACGATCCGTTGATCATGCGGCGCGCCCTCGAGTATTCGAGTTCGCTCGGAGTCCTGATTGCACAACATGCCGAGGAGCCTCGGCTGACGGTCGGGTCCATCGCTCACGAAGGCCCGACGGCCGCGCGATTGGGACTGGCAGGTTGGCCGCGAGCAGCGGAAGAGTCGATCGTCGCCCGCGACGCTCTTCTCGCGCGAGACGCCGGTGCGAGAGTGCACATTTGCCACGCATCGACTGCGGGAACCGTCGCCCTACTCGCGTGGGCCCGCGGTCAGGGCATTTCCATCACCGCCGAGGTGACACCGCATCACTTGCTTCTCGACGACTCACGGCTCGAAACGTACGACGCGATCAACAGGGTGAACCCGCCTTTGCGTGAGACATCGGACGTCGAGGCGCTCCGGCGCGGTCTGGCCGACGGCACGATCGACTGCGTCGCGACCGACCACGCGCCTCACGCCGAACAGGACAAGTGCTGCGAGTTCGCGCAGGCGAAGCCTGGGATGCTCGGGTTGGAGACCGCACTGTCGATTGTCGTGCGGACGATGGTCGAGCCGGGACTACTCGACTGGCGAGGAGTTGCCCGCGTCATGAGCGAGCGGCCGGCGGAGATCGTGGGACTGCCGGATCAGGGCAGGCCTATCGAGGTCGGTGAGATCGCGAATCTCACCGTCGTGGATCCGAAAGCAAGCTGGACCGTCACGGGAAAGAATTTGGCGAGTGCCGCTGACAACACACCGTTCGAATCGATGACGTTCTCGGCAAAAGTGACCACCACGCTGCTACGCGGGCGCATCACCGCACGCGACGGTGTGATCCGAACGCCGACAGGAGCGTAAGGCACATGGACAGAGTTCTCATCGTCGTCGCGTTCGTCGTGTTCTGGGTCCTGATGATCGCATTGATCTTCTGGGGCTGGCGCGGGCGGCAGAAACGACAGGCAGATCGAATCGGCACTTTCCCGGAGGTGCCGTCGGATATCGGTAGCACTGTGCTCGAGCCGTCGACTGGCCTGTATGTCGGCAGCACCATAGCGCCGAGCTGGCAGGACCGAATCGCGGTCGGAGACATCGGCCATCGGGCCACTGCCGAGCTCTCCCGGCACCAGCACGGCATCTTGTTGGTCCGAACCGGCGAATCCACCATCTGGATTCCTGAGGAGTCCATTCGCGCGATTCGAACCGAGCGTGGGCTCGCAGGCAAGGTCATGAGCAAGGACGGGCTTCTGGTGATCCGTTGGGAATTGCCCACGGGCACCGAGATTGATACCGGATTTCGCGCCGACGACAAATTTGTCTACCCGGCGTGGGTCGACACAGATACAACTACTGATTCCGGCTCGAGTGCCGGTACAGATGATTCGAAGGAGACACCCGCGTGAGCAGCGCAGTTCTTGTTCTGGAGGACGGCCGGACGTTTCGCGGCACAACTTTCGGGGCCGAAGGTCGAACTTTCGGCGAAGCAGTGTTCTGCACCGGAATGACCGGCTATCAGGAAACTCTCACCGATCCCAGTTACCACCGCCAGATCGTGGTGGCCACCGCTCCCCAAATCGGCAACACGGGCTGGAACCAAGAGGACGGTGAAGCCTCCAGCGCAAGTGACCCCAACAAGATTTGGGTGGCAGGGTATGTCGTACGCGATCCAGCGCGCCGTCCGTCGAGCTGGCGTTCGACCGGAACGCTGCAGGACGAGCTCGAGAAACAGAACGTCGTCGGCATCGCCGGAATCGACACCCGCGCGCTGGTACGTCACCTCCGCACCCGCGGATCCATGCGTGCAGGCGTGTTCTCCGGAGATGCACTCGGAAGCACAGACGAGATGCTCGAGCAGGTACTCGGTCAGCCATCGATGCTGGGAGCCGACCTCGCCGGCGAAGTGACCACGACTTCGAGCTACACGATCGAGCCTGCTGGCGAGAGCCGATTCAGCGTCGTCGCAGTGGATCTCGGTATCAAGACGAACACTCCTCGGATGTTTGCCGAGCGCGGTGTCCGAGTGCACGTGGTGCCCTCGACGACGAGCATCGAGCAGATTCTGGAATTGAATCCCGACGGCGTCTTTCTCTCGAACGGACCCGGGGACCCAGCGACCGCGGACTCCAGTGTTGCCCTCACCCGTAGCGTTCTCGAGCAGGATCTGCCACTCTTCGGCATCTGCTTCGGCAACCAGATCTTCGGTCGTGCCCTCGGGCGCTCTACCTACAAGATGAAGTTCGGCCATCGCGGAATGAACATCCCGGTGGTCGAACACACCACCGGCCGGATCGCCATCACTGCGCAGAACCACGGTTTCGCGCTCGAAGGCGAGGCCGGCGAAGAATTCGACACCGACTTCGGTCGAGCGCGCGTCAGTCACACGTGCGCCAACGACGGCACCGTCGAAGGCGTCGAACTGTTGAGCGGGCGGGCGTTCTCCGTCCAGTACCACCCCGAGGCCGCGGCAGGTCCACACGACGCCGCATACCTCTTCGATCGTTTCACCAGCGTCCTTCAGGAGAAGAAGTAATGCCACGCCGCACAGACCTGAGCCATGTACTGGTCATCGGATCGGGCCCGATCGTGATCGGTCAGGCCTGCGAGTTCGACTATTCGGGAACGCAGGCTTGTCGCGTACTGCGCGAAGAGGGCCTGCGAGTCAGCCTGGTCAACTCCAACCCGGCGACGATCATGACCGACCCGGAATTCGCCGACGCGACCTACGTCGAGCCGATCACCGCCGAGTTCATCGAAAAGATCTTCGCCCGCGAGGCCGAACAAGGTCACCCGATCGAAGCTGTTCTCGCGACTCTCGGCGGTCAGACCGCCCTCAACGCGGCCGTCGCGTTGCACGAGCAGGGAATTCTGACCAAGTACGGTGTCGAGCTGATCGGCGCCGATTTCGACGCCATCCAGCGCGGCGAAGATCGACAGAAGTTCAAGGACATCGTCGCCAAAGTCGGCGGCGAGTCCGCGAAGTCGGCTGTCTGCTACACGATGGACGAGGCGCGAGCGGCCGTCGAAGAACTCGGTTTTCCCGTCGTGGTGCGCCCGTCGTTCACCATGGGCGGGCTCGGTTCCGGAATGGCATACAACGACACCGATCTGACGCGTATCGCCGGTGGAGGTCTTTCCGCCTCGCCGACCGCGAACGTCCTCATCGAGGAGTCGATCCTCGGCTGGAAAGAGTACGAACTCGAACTCATGCGCGACAGTCGCGACAACGTCGTGATCGTCTGCTCCATCGAGAACGTCGATCCGGTCGGTGTGCACACCGGTGACTCGGTGACCGTTGCCCCGGCGATGACACTCACCGACCGCGAATACCAGGCCATGCGCGACCTCTCCATCGACATTCTGCGCGAGGTGGGCGTCGATACCGGTGGCTGCAACATTCAGTTTGCGATGGACCCTGCCGATGGCCGGCTCGTGGTCATCGAAATGAATCCGCGGGTGTCCCGGTCTTCGGCGCTGGCATCGAAGGCGACGGGATATCCGATCGCCAAGATGGCCGCCAAGCTCGCCATCGGGTACACGCTCGACGAGATCGTCAACGACATCACCAGGGAAACGCCTGCGTGCTTCGAGCCCACTCTCGACTACGTCGTGGTCAAGGCGCCGAGGTTCGCATTCGAGAAGTTCCCGGGCGCGGACGGCACCCTCACCACCACGATGAAGTCCGTCGGTGAGGCGATGTCGATCGGACGCAACTTCACCGAGGCGTTCGGCAAGGTCATGCGCTCGCTCGAAACCAAGCGCGCGGGTTACTGGACCGGCCCCGAAGTGACCTGGCCGAGCGACGCCGAAGGCGATCCGGCGGAGGATCTGGAGGGACTGCTCGCTGATCTGGCCGTTCCACAGGACGGTCGCATGTATGGCATCGAGAAGGCATTCGCTCTCGGCGCAACGGTCGAGCAATTGTTCGAGTCCACCAAGATCGATCCGTGGTTCCTCGATCAATTCCAGCTGATCCACGAGCTCGGCAACGACATCCGCGGTGCGGCAGAGTTCGACGAAGCCCTTCTGCGTCAGGCGAAGTACCACGGACTCTCCGATCGTCAGATCGCCGCGCTCCGACCCGAACTCGGGGACGAAGACGGTGTCCGGGCTCTACGAGGCGAACTCGGAGTCCACCCGGTCTACAAGACGGTCGATACCTGCGCCGCTGAATTCGAAGCGAAGACGCCCTATCACTACGGCACCTACGAACTCGATCCCGAAGCCGAGTCCGAGGTCACCGAGCAACGCGAACGCGACAAGGTCCTCATCCTCGGATCGGGACCCAACCGCATCGGCCAGGGAATCGAATTCGACTACTCGTGTGTCCATGCGGCGCAGACACTGTCCGAAGCCGGGTACGAGACGGTCATGATCAACTGCAACCCCGAAACCGTCTCCACCGACTACGACACGGCCGACCGCCTGTACTTCGAACCCCTCACGTTCGAGGACGTACTCGAGGTCTACCGAGCCGAGTCACAGTCGGGAACGGTAGCGGGCGTCATCGTTCAGCTCGGTGGCCAGACTCCACTCGGCCTGGCGAAGCGGCTGAAGGCAGCGGGCGTTCCGATCGTCGGCACCAGCCCGGAAGCAATCGACCTCGCGGAGGACCGCGGTGAATTCGGCCGGGTCCTGAACGAAGCCGGTTTGCCCGCACCTAAATTCGGTACTGCAACGACCTTCGACGGCGCGCGCGACATTGCTGCTCGCATCGGATATCCCGTGCTCGTACGTCCCTCGTACGTTCTCGGTGGGCGCGGGATGGAAATCGTGTACGACGAGCCGTCATTGGCCGGGTACATCGACCGAGCAACCGAGATCTCGCACGACAGGCCCGTGCTCGTCGACCGCTTCCTCGAAGATGCCGTCGAAATTGATGTCGATGCGCTGTGCGACGGCACCGAGGTATACCTCGGTGGAGTAATGGAACATATAGAAGAAGCTGGTATCCACTCGGGCGACTCGGCCTGTGCGCTTCCACCGATCACGCTCGGCCGAGCCGATATCGAGAACGTTCGTCGCTCGACCGAACTCCTCGCGAAGGGGATCGGCGTCAAGGGCCTTCTCAACGTTCAGTACGCCCTCAAAGACGACATTCTGTATGTCCTGGAAGCGAATCCGCGTGCCAGTCGCACGGTGCCGTTCGTCTCGAAGGCGACGGCAGTCCAGCTCGCGAAAGCATGTGCTCGGGTCATGATGGGCGAGTCGATTGCCGATCTACGCGTCAGCGGCATGCTTCCTGCGGTCGGTGACGGCGGGACCACACCGCTCGATGCACCTATCGCCGTCAAGGAAGCGGTGTTGCCGTTCAACCGATTCCGTCGCGCCGACGGCACCGGCGTCGACACTCTGCTGAGTCCGGAGATGAAGTCGACCGGCGAGGTGATGGGAATCGACGCCGATTTCGGCACTGCGTTCGCCAAGAGTCAGACAGCGGCGTACGGATCGCTTCCACTCTCCGGCGCTGTGTTCGTATCGGTCGCCAACAAGGACAAGCGTTCCCTGATCTTTCCCGTCAAACGCCTTGCCGATCTGGGCTTCACAATTCTCGCCACCGAGGGAACCGCAGAGGTCCTGCGGCGGAACGGGATCACCTGCGAGCAGGTGTACAAGCAGTCCGGCGAGGAAGTCCCGGAAGGAAAAACGACGATCGTCGCACGCATACTCGCCGGAGACATCGCGATGGTGATCAACACGCCCTACGGCAATTCGGGTCCGCGCGTCGACGGGTACGAAATTCGGAGCGCGGCCGTGGCACAGAACATCCCGTGCATCACGACGGTTCAGGGTGCTTCGGCGGCCGTGCAAGGTATCGAAGCCTCCATCGCAGGCGGCATCGGAGTTCGCTCGCTTCAGGATCTGCATGCCGCGATGGCTGGACGCGGTCAGGCATGACCGTCGGCGGATGGTTGGATCGGCTCCGCACCGCGACCGCCTCGCAGGGGCGCCTCTGTGTCGGCATCGACCCGCATCCGGCACTGCTCGACGCGTGGGGTCTGCCCAGGACGGCCGACGGGCTGGAGGCATTCGCGGAGATATGCGTCGAGGCCTTCGTCGGCGAGATCGCCGTGGTGAAGCCTCAAGTCGCTTTCTTCGAGGCCTACGGCAGCGCAGGCTTTGCTGTGTTGGAACGCACGATCACGGTGTTGCGGGATGCCGGCACGATGGTGATCGCCGACGCGAAGCGTGGAGATATCGGCACCACCATGCGCGCGTATGCGCAGACGTGGCTGGGGGAGGAGAGCCCGTTGTCCTCGGATGCGGTAACGGTGTCGCCGTATCTGGGATTCGACTCCTTGGCCGAGACGTTCGACGTGGCTTCGGCTCACGGGCGAGGCGTCTTTGTTCTCGCTCGGACGTCGAATCCCGAAGGTTCTTCGGTGCAGTTGGCCGAAAGCAACGATCGATCGGTTGCACAAGCGATCGTCGACGGAGCACGAACTGTCGGTCGTGACGGTCTCGGCACGGTAGGCCTGGTGGTCGGTGCCACCCGAGATCACGGTCTGGACCTGGCAGGTTTCGGTGGACCGATTCTTGCACCGGGTCTCGGTGCCCAGGGCGCCGAGGTCGGCGACTTGCGGCACATCTTCGGGGACTGCCAGGACCTGCTGCTGCCCAGTTCGTCCCGTGGAGTGCTCGCCGCCGGGCCAACGGTCGGCGCCCTCCAAGACGCCGCTCGAACGCTGCGCGACGAGATCGAGACTGCATTGGCCTAGCTCACCGGCCGAAAGCGCTCGGCGGTGGGGGTGGGTTCGCGAACTCCGTCGAGCGTGGGTACCGTCGCTGTCGTTGCAGGTTACCGCTGGTATACCGCAGCGAAAGTGCAAGCAATACCCGTGCACTGTTCACCTTTCGATGTGACGGAGGAAACGTGGCCCTTCCCCAGTTGACCGCAGAGCAGCGAGCAGCCGCTTTGGAGAAGGCGGCCTTCGCCCGTAAAACGAGAGCCGAGCTCAAAGAGCGTCTCAAGCGTGGCGGCACCGACCTACAGCAAGTGTTGAAGGATGCCGAAACCGACGAGATTCTCGGCAAGATGAAGGTGTCGGCACTTTTGGAAGCACTTCCCAAGGTCGGCAAAGTCAAGGCCCAGGAACTGATGACCGAGTTGGAGATTGCACCGACTCGTCGTCTACGTGGGCTCGGTGACCGACAGCGCAAGGCGTTGTTGACGAAATTCGATTTCGAAGCCTGAGAGGTTCGACTAGTGGCGGAGGTATCGACCGTGACCGACAGTGACGCGTCACCGAGTGGGAGAGGTCGGCTCATCGTGTTGTCCGGTCCCTCCGGCGTCGGTAAGTCCAGCGTCGTTCGAGTTGTACGACGGACCCTGCCCGAGCTGTGGTTCAGCGTTTCCGTGACCACCCGGGCGCCACGCCCCGGTGAGGTCGACGGCGAGGACTATCACTTCGTGACTGCCGACGAGTTCGATCGCATGGTCGAGGCAGACGAATTGCTCGAGTGGGCGAGTGTGCACGGTGGTCTGCACCGCTCCGGCACGCCGGCGGCCCCGGTAGAGCAAGCCTTGGAGCGAGGACATCCGGTGCTGCTCGAACTCGATCTCGCGGGTGCACGTGCCGTCCGAGTGTCCAAGCCCGAAGCTCTGTTGGTATTCATGGCACCACCTACCTGGGAAGATCTGGTGCAGCGCCTCACGTCCAGGGCTACCGAGGAATCGGATGCTACCGAGCGGCGACTTCAGACTGCACGGATCGAATTGGCGGCACAGAACGAGTTCGACACGATCATTGTCAATGCCGATGTCGACCATTCGTGCGATGAGTTGGTATCCTTGTTGGTCGGTAGGTCTTCGGTCGGTTGATTCCGGCGTACTCCGGGCGATGTAGAGCCGATTTTCGCCAGCTTCAGCAGTCTTGTATTACCAGCAGTGTGGCTCCGACCAGCAGACAGCACCAGCATTTTTCGCAGCAGTACCGATGCACTTTCAGGAGATCAATAGTGAGCAGCACTTCAGCGGCCGTGTCCGATTTCGACGGATCCAGCGTTCTTCCGGCCTACGACACGCCGCTCGGCATCACGAATCCCCCCATCGACGAACTTCTGGCGCGTACGTCGTCGAAGTACGCCCTCGTGATCTATGCGGCCAAGCGGGCCCGTCAGATCAACGATTACTACAACCAGCTCGGCGACGGCATCCTCGAGTACGTCGGCCCCTTGGTCGAGCCGGGTCTGCAGGAGAAGCCGCTCTCGATCGCACTCCGAGAGATTCATGCCGATCTCCTCGAGCATTCCGAAGGCGAATAAGAACCGCTGGTAAGGAAGCAGCCGTTGCGCGTAGTCATCGGAGTAGGTGGCGGGATCGCCGCCTACAAGAGCTGTTCCCTCATTCGCAGCTTCACCGAGGGTGGACATCATGTTCGGGTGATCCCCACGGAGTCGGCGCTCGAGTTCGTGGGGCGGGCAACGTTCGAAGCGCTGTCCGGTAACCCGGTCCACACCGGAGTCTTCTCCGACGTGCCCGAGGTTCCACACGTTCGGCTGGGGCAGGAAGCCGACCTCGTGGTCGTCGCGCCCGCCACGGCAGACCTGCTGGCCCGGATCGCAGGCGGACGTGCGGACGATCTCCTGACCGCCACACTTCTCACCGCGCGATGCCCGGTCGTCCTCGCTCCGGCAATGCACACCGAGATGTGGGAGCACCCGGCGACGGTTGCCAACGTCGTCACCGTGCGTGGTCGCGGTGTCACCGTCGTCGAACCTGCGTCCGGTCGTCTGACGGGCAGCGATACCGGAGCGGGTCGCCTTCCGGAACCCTCCGAGATATTTGCGCTTGCGATGCTGCTGGCCGAGCGATCGGATGCACTCCCGCAAGATCTGTCCGGTCGGCGAGTCGTCGTGACCGCCGGCGGAACCCGCGAACCGTTGGACCCGGTCCGATTCTTGGGCAACCGTAGTTCCGGCAAGCAGGGATACGCGTTGGCTCGGGTGGCTGCTCAACGCGGCGCCGACGTCACCCTCATCGCTGGTTTCACCACCGAACTTCCAGATCCCGCAGCTGTGGACGTGGTGCATGTGAAGACGGCGCGGCAGATGCAGGAGGCGGTGCGCAAGTTCGCCCCCGATTCCGACGTGATCGTGATGGCGGCAGCTGTCGCCGACTTCCGTCCGGCAACCATCGCCGCGAGCAAGATCAAGAAGGGTGCCGACGAGCCGGATTCGATCCCGCTGGTTCGAAACGACGACATCTTGGCAGGATTGGTCGAGTCGCGTCGTAACGGGGACATTGCCCAAGCCACCGTGATAGTAGGTTTTGCGGCCGAGACCGGTGACGAGCAGGGAGACGTACTCACCTATGCGCGCGCGAAGCTCGAACGCAAGGGCTGCGATCTGCTCGTCGTCAACGCGGTAGGTGAGGGAAAAGCGTTCGAGGTCGACGACAACGACGGGTGGCTGTTGGGATCCGATGGTTCGGAATCAGCGCTCGGAGAGGGTTCGAAAGCTCTTCTTGCGAGCCGCGTCGTCGACGCAGTTGTCGGCATGCTCGCGATCCAGCCTTCGGATCACCGGTGATCCGAAGGGTGCACAGCACCCGTCCGCCCGACTAAAGTGACGGGCGCTTCGTGTCGGAAACTGGCTCGGGGCGTCGAACTCATAGTTGTAGTTCAGAACGAAATGTAGTTCAGAGTGCTTCACCAGTTAGGTGCTCGAATCGAATGAAAGTGATGGCCGACAGGGAGTAACGCTCCTGGCCGGCCGCAAGTACGCGTCGAGAGGAAATCCGTGAGCAAGTCCGGCAGTCGGCTCTTCACCAGTGAGTCTGTGACAGAGGGTCACCCAGACAAAATTTGTGATGCGATCAGCGACTCGATCCTCGATGCACTCCTCACCGAGGATCCTCGTGCACGCGTGGCCGTGGAGACGTTGGTCACGACCGGTCAGGTCCATGTCGCCGGTGAAGTGAACACCACCGCCTATGCCGACATCCCAAAAATCGTCCGCGAGAAGGTCCTCGAGATCGGCTACGACTCTTCTGCCAAAGGGTTCGACGGCAATTCGTGTGGCGTGAACGTTGCGATCGGTGCTCAGTCTCCGGAAATCGCCCAGGGAGTGGATAATTCACACGAATCGCGTGTCGAAGGACTCTCCGAGGACGAGATCGACCGTCAGGGTGCAGGCGACCAGGGGCTGATGTTCGGGTACGCCAATACCGATACCCCTGAACTGATGCCGCTGCCGATCGCATTAGCGCACCGTCTCGCACGTCGATTGACCGAGGTGCGCAAGAACGGCACCCTGCCGTATCTGCGTCCGGACGGCAAGACCCAGGTCACCATCGAATACGACGGTGATCAGGCAGTGCGACTGGATACGGTCGTCGTCTCCACCCAGCACGCGGCCGATATCGACCTGGACAATCTGTTGACGCCGGATATTCGCGACAAGGTCCTCGGCGCGGTGCTCGCAGATCTGGACATCCCCACGCTCGACACTTCCAACATCAGATTGCTCGTCAATCCCACCGGCAAGTTCGTCCTCGGTGGACCGATGGGCGATGCCGGACTGACCGGACGCAAGATCATCGTCGACACCTACGGCGGCATGGCCCGTCATGGTGGCGGTGCTTTCTCCGGTAAGGACCCGTCCAAAGTCGACCGTAGCGCCGCCTACGCGATGCGGTGGGTTGCAAAGAATGCGGTGGCGGCGGGCCTGGCCGATCGCATCGAGGTTCAAGTTGCATACGCGATCGGTAAATCAGCGCCGGTCGGTCTGTTCGTCGAGACCTTCGGAACCGAAAAGACCGATCCAGTGCGGATTCAGGCTGCGATCGCCGAGGTGTTCGATCTACGCCCCGGTGCGATCATTCGTGACCTCGATCTGCTTCGTCCGATCTATGCTCCGACCGCCGCTTACGGACACTTCGGCCGAACGGACATTTCGCTTCCGTGGGAGTCCACCGATCGTGCCGACAAGCTGCGCGCTGCCGCCGGTCTCTGATATCGGTTTCGGGTACCTCGCGGGAAAGAAGTTCACGAACGGAGTGAGGTGAGCGGCGCAGCGAGAACAGCAGCCGAGGTGCATCCCATTGCGCGGGTGTTGCCGCTGCTGCCGCTCGCTCACCTCGACCGGGAATTCGACTATCTCGTACCGGCCGAATTCGCCGATAGTGCTCAACCAGGGGTGCGGGTTCGAATACGGTTCGCCGGCAGGCTTGTCGACGGATACGTCGTCGAGCGTGTCGAATCCAGCGACCACACAGGAAAGCTCGGCTGGCTCGACCGCGTCGTCTCTTCCGAGAGGGTCCTGACGCCCGAGATCAGCGCGCTGGTCACTGCCGTCGCCGCGAGATATGCCGGGACGAGAGCCGATGTCCTGCGTCTTGCTGTTCCGCCGCGCCACGCCAAGGTCGAAGGGGAGCCTTCTGGCGACATGCCGGTCGTTGTTGCTCCCACGATCGATTCGAGTGCGTGGTCGTCGTACATTCACGGCGAGGCCTTTCTCGATGCACTGAGGGCGTCGAGGAGTCCGCGTGCGGTCTGGCAAGCACTTCCGGGTGAGGATTGGGCTCACCGCATCGCCGAACTCGCCTGCGTCACAGTGGCGAATGGGCGAAGCGTCGTCGTGGTGGTGCCGGATCAACGCGACTTGGATCGTGTTGCGTCCGCCTGCGAGGCGGTCGCCGGCTCGGACGCGGTGATCGCATTGTCCGCAGGCCTCGGACCTGCCAAACGCTACCGGCGCTGGTTGGCGGCACTACGACGTGATGTTTCGATCGTCGTCGGTACCAGGAGCGCGGTGTTCGCCCCCGCACGAAACTTGGGTTTGCTGCTCATGTGGGATGACGGTGACGACGGTTATGCCGAACCTCGATCGCCTTATCCACATGCGCGTGAAGTGGCGTTGTTGCGGGCGCACGAATGCGGATGTGCGGTCGTTTTGGCTGGGCATGCCAGAACTGCCGAAGCCGAGGCGCTCGTGGATTCCGGTTGGGCACACGATCTTCTCGCGCCCCGGGAAGTGGTCCGGGCGCGGCAACCACACGTTGTCGCGCTGGCGGACAGTGATCATGCGTTGGCCCGAGATCCGGGGGCACGTGCAGCGCGCTTGCCTGCCATCGCATTCGATGCGGCACGAACAGCATTGGCCGCGAATCTTGCTGTGCTGGTTCAGGTTCCACGCGGTGGATACGTTCCGTCGCTGGCCTGCGGCAAGTGTCGAAATCCTGCGAGATGCCGTCGCTGCAACGGACCGTTGTCATTGCCGTCTGCTCCGGGAGCGGATGGCGCAGGCAGTCCTACCTGCAGTTGGTGCGGCGTCGCCGATACCAACCATCGCTGCACCGTCTGCGGGTCTCGAACCCTGCGGGCAGTTGTCATCGGTGCACATCGAACAGCAGAAGAGCTGGGCCGCGCCTTTCCTGGAGTTCCGGTCCACACCTCCGGGGGAGCATCGGTGCTCGACTCCGTTGCTTCCGGACCGAGACTGGTCATATCCACTGTGGGAGCCGAACCGACGGCGCCCGGTGGGTTCGGTGCTGCCCTGCTGCTCGACGGGTGGGCATTGCTCGGCCGCGCCGATTTGCGTGCAGCAGAGGAGACACTTCGCCGATGGATGACGGCCGCAGCCTTGGTACGGCCCGGTACCGAGAACGGCCGAGTGGTCGTGGTGGCCGAATCGGAGATTCCGACGGTGCAGGCACTCGTGCGTTGGGATCCGGTCGGGCACGCGCGAAGTCAGCTGGAGGAGCGAATAGAGGTGCGATTCCCGCCGGCGGTCCATGTTGCGGCAATCGATGGGACGACGGCATCTATTACCGCGCTCGTCGAAGCGGCTGGGCTCTCGGACGAGGTGGAGATACTCGGGCCGGTAGATCTCCCTGATGGTCAGCGTGCTCCAGCAGGCGGGGGAGAAGAGGTCCTGCCGGGCGATGTCCAACGACTTTTGCTTCGGGTGCCTCGTAACGCCGGTGGGGCTCTTGCCCGTTCACTCGCAGATGCGCAGGCTGCCAGGAGTGCGAGGAAAAGTACGTCTTCGATTCGAGTCCAGATCGATCCCATCAGAATCGGTTGAGTAGTCGGTGGGGGAGTGCGACTTCGAGCGCATAGAGTCTGTTTCCGACGGCATTGGGTCAAGTTCTTACGACACTGAGCAAGGGTGCAGTTCGGGCCCTGGGATAAGCGAAGGTTCATTCGATGAAAAGACGACAGCTTATTCGACGCGTGGCAACAGGTTTAGCAGTGGTTGCGGGCGCGCGTTTGGCGGGGCCCACACTTGCGCAGGCGGCGCCGGGAACGGGTTCGGCAGATCTTCCTGGGATCGGGATCCCCTTGGATCGCTTGCTGAAGATCGTGTCGCTTTCCCACGTCAACGACCCGGCCACGACACCAATATTCCCGGGTGATCCAGAGTTCGTTCTGGAGACTGCCGCCACCGTAGCCGAAGATGGTTTCTACATCCAGAATGTCAGGGAAGGCGAGCACACGGGCTCACATTGGGGAGCGCCGGCTCACTTCCAGGAGGGCGGGCTCACCGCCGACCAACTCGCGCCGGAAGATCTGTTCCTGCCTGCAGTGAAAATAGATGTTCGTGAGAAGTCAGCCGCGAATGCAGATTATGCGGTCACGGTCGCGGACCTGCAGGAATGGGAGACTGTCAACGGCCGTATCCCGTCGGGCGCAGCAGTCTTGTTATGGACGGGGTGGGATGAGCGGTGGGGTTCGGATACGTACGCCAACGCCGATGCAGAGGGCGTGAGCCATCAGCCAGGTTTCTCTGTGAACGCGGCACAATGGCTCATCGCTACGGGCAGACTTGCTGATCGAGGAGCGTTGGGAACCGACACGTTCGGTCCCGATCTCGGCAACGACGAGACCTATCCGGTGTCGGTCGAACTTTACGACCGACGCAGAATCAGTTTGGAAAATCTCACCAACCTGGGTTCGTTGCCCACCACGGGGGCCTATGTTTTGGTCGGTGGTCCGATCAACCGAGCCGGGTCGGGTTCGCCCGCAACGATATTCGGACTGATCCCCAGGCTTCCTTGATTACCTGAACCGATCGGAATCCGCTGGATTTCCCGGTTGCGGTGGTTTGGCCACCAGTCGAATGCCGCAGCCTTATCGTCCAGGTTGTACACCATCCGCAGTGCGCCGTCGCAATCGTAGGTGAACACTCCAGCCTTACCGCTCTTCTTTGCCTCGTACATGGCCCGGTCCGCACTACGAACTAGGGCATCTGCCGTCACGTCGCCGTCGAAAACGTTCAATTCGACCACTCCCACGCTTGCGCCGATCGATACCAGGTGGCCCTCGATTTCTCGAGGCTCACGAAGTGCGTCGACTATCTCTTTTGCGGCCCTGCGACCGGCGTCGATGCCCGCGGGGATCAGTACGGTGAATTCGTCGCCACCGAATCGGGCGACGACGCCCCCATGTTCGCCGCCATCGACAGTGTCCGCCAACCGTTTCGAGAGGATCTCGAGCAAGCGGTCTCCGGCGCCGTGGCCGAGCCGATCGTTGATTGCCTTGAAGTTGTCCAGGTCGATCAACAGCAACACACCCGGTCGTCCGGTCGTGTTGTGGAGGTCGATCGCTGTGCTCAGGTGATCATCGAATGCGGATCGGTTGAGCAGGCCGGTCAATCCGTCGTGGTGTGCTCGGTAGCTGAGCTCTGCCTGCGCCTCGGACAGCCTTCGGAGGAGTGTGTCGTTTTGCAGCAATGTCATTACCTGACGGGCCAGCGAAAGCACCACCACGGCGAAGAACAGTGCGAGCACCACGGTATCGACGGAACCGTGAACTGCCCATTGCACGCAGAGGAACGTGCCGATCAGCGCTATCAATGCGTAGGGGATCAACAGTTGGGTGCGATCACCGGCCACCGAAACGAGCGAAGGCCGGGGGGAAAAAGGCCGGGGGGAAAAAGGCGGGGGGCAAACAGGCGACAGCCGGGGCGAGGTGGACCGAGTACTCGGTGCCCCGGTCGAACCTTCGGTCCGACCGACATTGTCAGCGGGTCGACCGGTAGGTACGGACGCGGCGAGAGCAACCAGAACGGGTCCCGCGATGAAGCCTGCGTCGGCAACCAACGGCATCTCCTCGGCGCCGATGGCGACGAGATAGGCGTACAGACTGTCCGAGGTGGCCACGCACACGAGTCCGGCGCCGAGTAGAGAAAGTTGTGCGCGATAACGGCGGGGGACGTCAGCGATGACGGCGAGTAGGCCGACCATAATGACAAGTACCAGGTCGGTGATCGGGTACATCAATGCGACGAGGAACCGCAAAGAACTCGTCTCCTCGGATCGCACGACATGTCCCAGCGCGGTGGACCACGACAGTACGAACAGTGAGCCGACGATCACCATGCCGTCGAGAACCGAGGTGATCCAAGCGTGAGTGGAGCCGACCTCGGTGCGGCGCGGCGACTTTCCGACGACGGCGAGCAATGCCGAGACGGAGAAGATCGGAAGCAGAAAGAAGCCGATGTCTGCATACGAAGGGGACGGCAACGCGGTGTGGAGAACCGAACGGTACAGAGCCCAGGTCAGCATGCCTGCCGACCAGCAGGCCATACCTACAGCCATCAGAACCCGCCACCTTCGCTCGGATCCGGTGCGATGCCTGGCCGTGTACCAACAGATCGACGCGGCAGCGACGCCACAGATAAGCTGCGCGAGGTCGTCCAGAACGACGGAGAGCTGTTTCGGCAGTATCCCGGTCGAGACGATGCCGACTACGACGGCAACGACACCGAGGCATGCTGCAGTCCGTCGACCCACCGAGTATTCGGACTCTGCTGCGGCCGAGGGGCTTGCGATGGACAAACTCCCTCCTCTCGTACGCGCAAATTTATCGGACGAGGCGGTGGTGCGTATCGGCTGGGTGGTACTCGTGTGTCGATCTTGTCGGCTGGTTCGAACCTGCCAGGTCCGACCGGGCTCGAGTTGCCCCGCGTGGTGGTTCGACGGACCCGTCGGTTCGACGCGCAGCCAGTGCGCGCGAGACCAGCGCGACATCGAGATGGTCGGGTCGACGCTCGCGTGCCCGACCAGGTTAGCGGGTGATCGCCGGCGACATCTCTGCTCGGGCCGATTGATGCCGAGTACGTGCAGTACCGCGCGATAGCGATGCAAGACCGACACGTGCCAGGACCCCGCAGGAGCGGCGGTTTGTCAGGACGTGAGCAGATGGTCCCTAGAATAGGGAGTTCGTCGTAAGAGTCGTATTGCCTATTCGTGGGAGCCCACTGGTGCGTGTTGTGTTTGCAGGGACGCCTGAACCGGCGGTTCCGTCGCTGGAACGTCTAATAGCTTCGGACAAGCATGAGGTGATAGCGATAGTCACCCGACCCGATGCAGCGGCGGGCCGTGGACGCAAACAGGTTCGCTCGCCGATCGGTGTTCTGGCCGACTCACACGGCATCCCAGTGCTGACGCCTGCAAGGCCCTCAGATCCCGAGTTTCTCGAAGCATTGGCGGTATTGGAGCCCGACGTTTGCCCCGTCGTGGCCTACGGCGCCTTACTGCCTCGGCCGGTGTTGAACATTCCCCGGTTCGGTTGGATCAACCTTCACTTCTCACTGCTGCCTGCGTGGCGCGGCGCCGCCCCCGTGCAGGCAGCTATCGCCGCCGGTGACGACGTCACAGGTGCGTCGACCTTTCTGCTCGAGGAAGGGATGGACACGGGGCCGATACTCGGCGTCGTAACCGAAGTCGTTCGGCCGTCGGACACCGCAGGCGAGCTGCTGTCCAGGCTCGCAATCAGTGGCGCCGAGCTGTTGGAAGCCACCCTGGATGCCATCGATGCAGGGGAGGCGTCCGCAGTTACACAAAGCGCGGACGGAGTCTCATACGCCAAGAAGGTGACCGTCGACGCTGCACGCATCGACTGGATGCGTTCGGCAGCAGCAGTCGACCGCCAGATCCGTGCAGTCACACCCAATCCCGGCGCGTGGACGAAGGTAGGCGATATTCGCATGAAGGTCCTCCCGGT
This sequence comes from Rhodococcus sp. H29-C3, assembly GCF_030063405.1. Classification (NCBI taxonomy): domain Bacteria; kingdom Bacillati; phylum Actinomycetota; class Actinomycetes; order Mycobacteriales; family Nocardiaceae; genus Rhodococcus; species Rhodococcus sp. H29-C3. Next base: position 35,202 of record NZ_JASITC010000008.1, read on the forward strand.
GACCGTATCGACCGAGAGCATGGAACCTGGACACATCGTTGTGCGAAAGGACGGTGTGTACGTAGGTACGGCAAGCACAGCAGTCGTCCTCGGTGACATAGTGCCGCAGGGCAAGAAGCCGATGAAGGCACTCGACTGGGCTCGCGGAGCCCGACTTACGGAAACGGCAGTGGCACAATGAGTTCGGAAGACAAGCCCAGTCGCAGCAATGCGGGAGGCGGCCGACACGAGCAAGGTGGCCGCCCAGGAAAGCGTCGGCCGGCATCTACGGAGTCGTCCGGCACCAAAGGTGCGTCTCGACGTCCGCAGGGGACATCGCGCGGCACGGGCACCAACCGGCCGCCGCGGGGTAACGGCCCCGCCGCTGCCGGTGCGGTCGATGCGGCCCGTCTGGCGGCTCGCGACGTTCTCAAAGCTGTTCGGGTGCGCGACGCCTACGCCAACTTGGTCCTGCCCGGCCTGCTACGCGAGCGCAAACTCGATACTCGAGACGCAGCCCTGGCAACCGAACTCGCATACGGAGCGTCCCGTGCTCGTGGGCTGCTCGACGCCGTCATCGAGAGTGGCTCGGGCCGGTCCATCGCCGATATCGACGGCGGATTGCTCGATATTCTGCGGCTCGGGGCGTATCAACTACTCCGCACCAGAGTTGCACCGCACGCTGCGGTAGCTACGTCCGTCGATTTTGCCCGAGCGGAGTTCGGCAGCGGCAAGGCCGGCTTCGTCAACGCCGTGCTGCGACGAGTCTCGGAGAAGACCGAGGAGCAATGGGTGGAGGAGCTCGGTCCATCCGCAGAACAGGACCCTGTCGGACACCTGGCCTTCGAATATGCACACCCCAAGTGGATCGCCCAAGCGTTCGCCGATGCGCTCGGAGCCGACGCCGGTGAACTCGCGGACGTTCTGGCAGCAGACGATGCCCGTCCGTCCGTGCATCTCGTGGCGCGTCCGGGTGAGATCTCGGCGGAGGAACTGGCTCTCGTCACCGGTGGCGAAGAAGGTCCGTATTCGCCGTATGCAGTGCACCTCGACGGCGGGGATCCGGGCAAGCTCGACGCAGTTCGCGAGGGTCTCGCAGGAGTCCAGGACGAGGGCAGTCAACTTGTTGCCAGGGCGCTGACGCTGGCGCCGCTCGAAGGTCCGGACGGCGGTCGATGGCTCGACCTGTGTGCTGGGCCGGGAGGCAAGGCCGCGCTCCTCGGTGCGCTCGCCGAAATCGACGGTGCACAGATCGACGCAGTGGAACCGACGCCTCACCGCGCCGAGCTGGTCCGAAAGACCACCGCATCATTGCCTGTCACCGTCCACGTCGTCGACGGCCGAGACTCCGGCCTCGACCCCGGATTCGATCGTGTTCTCGTCGACGCCCCCTGCACCGGACTCGGCGCGCTGCGTCGACGTCCGGAAGCGCGGTGGCGTCGCTCACCCAAGGATGTCGCGGCACTGGTCACTCTGCAGAAGGAACTTCTCGCTTCGGCCATCTCGCTCGTGCGGCCGGGCGGCGTCGTCGTCTACTCCACGTGTTCGCCGCATCTGTCGGAAACGACCGCTGTCGTCGCCGACGCTGTCCGACGCTATGGCGTCGAACAACTGGACACGAGGGAGTTGCTGCCGGAAGTTCCGCTGATCGGCGACGGACCCTCGGTGCAGCTATGGCCACACCGGCACGGTACCGACGCGATGTTCATGGCTGCGCTCCGTAAACCTCTCTGACTCGAAGGACCGGGTCGGTACTCATTCGTCCAAGCGCCACTGCGATGAGCGGAGGAGACTTTCGAATCATGAGCATCGATACGGAAGGCGTCGGCGCAGACAGTTCCACGTGGAGGAGCGTCGTCGAATTCGCGCAGACGCTGCCGAAAGTGGCGTTGTCGACGTCGTATGGGACGCCTGCATTGAAGGTTGCCGGAAAGCTGTTCGCCAGGCTGCGTGCCGAGGCAGAAGGTGGGCTGCTTCTGGTGTGCCGCCTGGACGAGAAACAAGCGCTTCTCTCCGGCGGGAGTCCCGCGTTCTATACGACCCCGCACTACGACGGGTACGGCTACATCATCGTCGATCTCGACCTGGTCGACCGCGACGAACTGCGGGAGATGATCGTCGCGGCGTGGCGAGACAAGGCAACCCCGACTGTGAGAAAGCAGTACGACGGTACCGACTAGGATCAGTGGTGTGGCAGCTCCGATGATCGCACCGTCCATCCTTTCCGCCGATTTCGCTCGTTTGGGTGAAGAAGCCGATGCAGTCGAGGGCTCCGACTGGTTGCACGTCGATGTCATGGACGCCCATTTCGTACCCAATCTGACGTTGGGGCTACCGGTAGTTCAGTCGTTGCTGAAGGCAACCGACATTCCGTTGGACTGCCATCTGATGATCGAGGATCCAGCTCGCTGGGCACCGCCGTACGCCGAGGCAGGGGCCTACAACGTCACGTTCCATGCCGAGGCGACCGATGATCCGATTGCGGTGGCCAAAAGTATTCGCGCAGCGGGTGGGAAGGCCGGGTTGGCCGTCAAACCTGGCACACCCATCGAGCCGTACCTCGAGATCCTGCGCGCTTTCGACACGCTTCTCGTCATGAGCGTGGAGCCAGGATTCGGCGGGCAATCGTTCATGCCCGAGGTGCTGAGCAAGGCCGTGATCGTCCGATCGCTCGTCGATTCGGGTGAGCTGAAGCTGATCGTCGAAATCGACGGAGGCATCAACGTCGACACGATCGAGCAGGCCGCGGAGGCAGGAATCGATTGTTTCGTGGCGGGTTCGGCAGTCTATGGCACTTCGGATCCGGCAGGAGCGGTCCGTGGACTACGTGCGCAAGCAGCCCGGGCCTCGAAGCATCTGTTGCACGGATGAGCGTCGCCCGGATGGCTGGTGGCGGTTCCACCGCCATTGACGAGGCGATGCAGTTGGCCGTCGACGAGGCCGACGCAGCCAGAGGGAGAACGAGCCCGAATCCGCCGGTGGGTGCGGTCATTCTCGATGTCGACGGGGTGGTCGTAGGCGTGGGGTCGACCCACCCGCCAGGTGGTCCACATGCCGAGGTAATGGCGTTGCGGGAGGCAGGCGAGAAGGCGCGCGGAGGCACTGCGGTGGTCACGTTGGAACCGTGCAATCACACGGGCAGAACTGGTCCGTGCTCGCAGGCACTCGTCGAAGCTGGGATCGCCAAGGTGGTGTTCGCCGTGGCCGATCCCACTCCTTTGGCACAGGGTGGCGCCCGCACGCTGATCGAAGCAGGCGTACTGGTCGAGTCGGGGACGGGTGCCGACAGCGTCCTGAAGGGGCCACTGCGTGCATGGTTGCACAAGCAGCGGACCGGCCGTCCTCATGTGACCCTGAAGTACGCCGCAAGTCTGGACGGCCGAAGCGCTGCGGCCGACGGCTCCAGTCAGTGGATCACGGGACCGGCAGCGCGTGCACACGTTCACGAGCAACGGTCCAAACTCGACGCCATCGTCGTCGGGACCGGCACGGTAATTGCCGACGATCCGAGACTGACCGCTCGGTTGCCCGACGACAGCGACTCTCCACATCAGCCCACTCGAGTAGTCGTGGGACTTCGGGAGATATCCCCGGCTTCGCAGGTCCGGAGTTCCGACGCTCCGACATTGTTCGTGCGCAGTCGCGAGCCGGCCGATGTGATGCATGCGCTGGCCGAGCACACCGATGTTCTGATCGAAGGTGGACCGACACTGGCCGGTGCGTTTCTGGCCGCGGGGCTGGTCGACAGAATCGTGGCCTATATCGCTCCGGTCGTGCTGGGTTCCGGCGCGGCGGCGGTGGAGAATGCAGGTGTCGGAACAATCACCGACGCCTTGAGGTTTTCTATCGAGAGTGTCCAGCCGATCGGAGCCGACATACTTCTCAGCGCCGTTCCGACCTGACGCGCCTGAACTGCACGCGCACCCACCATCCGCTGAAGTAGCGGAGACGACAAGAGATCGACCGGACAGGAGTGAGTACCAAGTGTTCACCGGAATCGTCGAGGAACTCGGCGAGATCATCGGCAGGGAAGACCTTGTCGACGCGGCCCGCTTCACGGTCAAGGGGCCGATCGTGACCTCCGACGCAGGTCATGGCGACTCCATTGCAGTGAACGGGGTGTGCCTGACCGTCGTGGACGTGCTGGCAGAAGGCGCATTCACCGCTGATGTCATGCAGGAGACACTCGACAGATCGTCTTTGCAGCGGCTCGAGGTAGGCAGCCGGGTCAATTTGGAACGCGCCATGGCGATGGGTAGTCGCCTCGGTGGGCACCTGGTGCAGGGGCACGTCGACGGGACCGGAACCGTCGTTCATCGCTCGCCCTCGGAGAACTGGACCGTCGTGCGCGTATCGATGCCGACGTCGGTCGCTCGGTACGTCGTGGAAAAGGGCTCGATCACAGTCGACGGTGTGTCGTTGACCGTGTCGGCGCTCGGTAAGGAAGAGGGCGGCGAGCACTGGTTCGAGATCTCGCTGATCCCGACCACTCTCGACTTGACGACGTTGGGAAGTGCCGAGGTCGGCGCGCCCGTAAACCTCGAGGTGGATGTCATCGCCAAGTATGTGGAGCGCCTGCAGACCGTAGGCGCCTAGAAAGTACGCTCGAAGGTGCACCCGCACCCTCGGATGCATGATGGGGTATTACGAGTATGGAGCGCAGGACGTGACAAGGTTCGACAGTATCGAGCGCGCGGTCGCTGACATCGCCGCGGGCAAAGCAGTGGTGGTAGTCGATGACGAGGATCGCGAGAACGAAGGCGATCTCATCTTCGCCGCCGAAAAGGCAACGCCCGAACTCGTCGCGTTCATGGTGCGGTATACATCCGGATATCTGTGTGTGCCGCTCGCCGGTGACGACTGTGATCGACTCGGGCTGCCGCCCATGTTCGCCACCAACCAGGACAAACACGGTACCGCATACACTGTGACCGTCGATGCGCGCGAGGGCATCGGCACTGGCATTTCCGCGTCTGATCGTGCAGCGACCATGCGGTTGTTGGCGGACCCGGACACCGGTGCGAACGATTTCACACGACCGGGTCATGTAGTACCGCTTCGTGCGAAGGAAGGCGGCGTTCTTCGTCGACCCGGACACACCGAAGCCGCCGTCGACCTCGCACGCATGGCCGATTTGCGGCCGGCGGGCGTCATCTGCGAAATCGTCAGCCAGAAGGACGAGGGCGCGATGGCCCAAACCGACGAACTGCGGGTCTTTGCAGACGAACACAACCTGGCTCTGATCTCTATCGCCGACCTCATCGCGTGGCGTCGTAAGCACGAGAAGCATGTGGTCCGCGTCGCCGATGCACGCATCCCGACCAAGCACGGGACGTTCCGTGCTGTCGGCTATCAGAGCGTGTACGACGAGGTCGAACACGTCGCGCTCGTCCGTGGCGACATCGCAGGCCCGGATGGCGATGGAAGCGACGTTCTCGTTCGCGTCCACTCGGAGTGCCTCACCGGCGACGTGTTCGGATCGCTCCGGTGCGATTGCGGACCCCAGCTGGATGCGGCGATGGACATGATTGCGGAAGAGGGCAGGGGCGTCGTGCTCTACATGCGCGGTCATGAGGGCCGCGGGATCGGTTTGCTGCACAAGCTGCAGGCCTACCAGCTTCAAGACGCGGGTTCGGACACCGTCGATGCAAACCTGCAGCTTGGGCTCCCCGCCGATTCCAGGGATTACGGGATCGGTGCCCAAATTCTTGTGGACCTCGGAATCTCGTCCATGCGGCTGCTCACCAACAATCCGGCGAAGCGAGTGGGGTTGGACGGATACGGACTCCACGTGACAGAGCGGGTGCCCATGCCGCTCCGCGCGAATGCCGAGAATCTGACATACCTTCGCACCAAACGAGACCGAATGGGTCACGACCTCGTCGGTTTGGACGAGTATGAAGCAGGGACCAACCGATGAGCGGTGAGGGCGAACCCGAACTGCAGCTCTCCGGTGCAGGTGACCTGAAGCTGGCTATCGTCGCAGGCCAGTGGCACAAGACGATTTCCGAGGCGCTGCTGGCAGGTGCCAAGCGGAAGGCCGAGGAAGTCGGCATCACCGACGTCACCGTGGTGCGTGTCGCCGGTGCGATCGAACTTCCGGTAGTTGCCCAGGCTCTGGCCAAATCGCATGACGCAGTGGTTGCACTCGGGGTGGTCATCCGTGGCGGTACTCCGCACTTCGAATACGTCTGCGATGCAGTCACGGCCGGTCTGACTCGGGTTTCGCTCGACGAAAGCACGCCCGTCACCAACGGAGTGCTCACGACTGACGACGAAGCACAGGCACTCGATCGGGCCGGTCTTCCGGAATCGAAAGAGGACAAGGGTGCGCAAGCGGTGGCAGCTGCTGTCGACACCGCGCTGACACTCAAGCACCTACGTCAGCCGTGGACCGACGAGGCGTTCCGATGACCGACGAAGCTCGTTGGGAACTGGAGGTTCGTTCGATCAAGTCCGCTCGGTTCGCGATAGCGGCGGCGGTCGTGCTGCTGGTGTCGCACACCACCGTGGCGATCCTTCTGCGCGTGTCCCCGACCGGGGTTTACTTCCGCACTGCGGATCAGCTTGCCCTCGCCGGAATCGGTGTCCTGCTCGCCGGGATAGCGTTGTTGCTTACTCGACCGCGGGTGCGTGTCGGTAGAGAAGGCGTTGCCGTTCGCAACATTCTGTCCGAGCGCCTGATCGAATGGGACTTGGTGCGCGGGCTGTCGTTTCCCGACGGCGCCATGTGGGCTCGAGTGGACATCCCCGACGACGAGTTCATCCCGGTGATGGCAATTCAGTCCAATGATCGCGGCCACGCCGTCGACGCTGTGCGGGCATTCCGTTCGCTCGAAGCGAAGTATACGGGCGCCGACAGGTTACGAGAAGAGTGAGCGAGCAGCGCTGGGCCTGGTTCGTCGGTAGCTGCGACTAGCCTGGGATACGTGTCCGATCCAGCTACGTACCGCCCTGCAACCGGAACTATTCCGGTCGAGCCCGGTGTGTACAAATTTCGTGATCCGCATGGACGGGTCATCTATGTCGGAAAAGCAAAAAGCCTTCGCAGCCGCCTGAACTCGTATTTCGCCGACGTCGCCTCTCTTCACCCCCGTACCAGACAGATGGTGACCACCGCGGCCTCGGTCGAGTGGACCGTCGTGACGACCGAGGTCGAGGCACTCCAGCTCGAATACAACTGGATCAAAGAGTTCGATCCTCGGTTCAATGTTCGCTATCGGGACGACAAGAGCTATCCGATGCTCGCGGTCACGATGAACGAAGAGTATCCACGACTGTTCGTCTACCGGGGCCCACGACGCAAGGGTGTGCGTTATTTCGGTCCGTACGCACATGCCTGGGCTATCCGGGAAACCCTCGATCTGCTGTTACGGGTCTTTCCAGCACGTACCTGTTCGGCCGGAGTGTTCAAGAGGCACAAGCAGATCGGTCGACCTTGCCTGCTCGGGTACATCGACAAGTGCTCGGCGCCGTGCGTGGGTCGTGTCTCGGCCGACGAGCATCGCACGATTGTCGAGGACTTCTGCGACTTTCTGTCCGGTAAGACCGACAGACTGGTTCGCCAGATCGAGAAGCAGATGCAGACGGCGTCGGATGATCTGGACTTCGAAACCGCTGCCCGATTGCGCGACGACGTCGGCGCACTGCGTCGCGCGCTCGAGAAGCAGGCGGTAGTGCTCGGTGACGGCACCGATGCCGATCTCGTCGCCTTCGCCACCGATGCGCTCGAGGCCGCGGTGCAGGTATTTCATGTTAGAGGCGGACGTGTGCGAGGCCAGCGCGGCTGGGTCGTCGAGAAGGCAGGTGAGGTGATCGAGCAGCAGGCGGCCGATCAATCCGATCTCCCGGCATTGGTCGAGCAATTTCTCACCCAGTTCTACGGTGAGCAGGCTGCGCTGTCGTCACAGGTGCCGGGCAATCGGGACAGACAGAACGACGACGGCAGTGCCAACGCGGTTCCGCGTGAGGTTCTCGTACCCGTGTTGCCTGCCAACGCAGCCGAAGTGCAGCTGTGGCTCAGCTCGCTTCGCGGATCCAATGTGACGCTGCGAGTGCCGCAACGTGGGGATAAAAAGGCCCTCGCCGAGACGGTGGAGCGCAACGCAAAGGAAGCACTTGCGCAACATAAGCTCAAGCGAGCGGGAGATTTCACCTCGAGATCTGCAGCGTTGCAAGGCATTCAGGAAGCGCTGGATCTGGATTCGGCGCCGCTTCGTATCGAATGCATCGATATCTCCCACGTGCAAGGGACCGATGTAGTCGCGTCGTTGGTGGTGTTCGAGGACGGGCTTCCACGCAAGAGCGACTACCGGCACTATTCCATCAAGGAAGCGGCCGGAGACGGGCACTCCGACGACGTGGCAAGTATTGCGGAGGTGACGCGTCGTAGGTTCCTGCGTCACAGTTCCGATGCGAGCGGAGCCGGTTCCGGTGGAGATCTCGCGCCGGAAGCGGCGCTGGACCCGCAGACCGGACGGCCACGGAGGTTTGCGTACCCTCCCAATCTTTTCGTGGTGGACGGCGGCGCTCCTCAGGTAGCAGCAGCGGCCGAGGTTCTCGATGAGCTGGGCATCACCGATGTGGCTGTCGTCGGCTTGGCGAAACGACTCGAAGAAGTGTGGGTGCCGGGCGAGGCAGACCCTGTCATCCTGCCGCGTACCAGCGAATCTTTGTATCTGCTGCAACGTGTACGAGACGAGGCGCACCGTTTTGCGATCACGTTCCACCGCAGCAAACGATCCAGACGCATGACCGCATCGGCTCTCGACTCGGTCAAAGGGCTGGGGGAGAGTCGGCGAAATGCACTCGTCGGGCACTTCGGTTCGGTCGCGAAACTCAAAGAAGCGACCGTTGCCGACATCGTCGAGGTGCCCGGTATCGGTGAGATGACCGCCAAAGCTGTGCTCACTGCACTCAGCGGCGAAGCGGCTTCCGGCGCGCCCGGCGTCGAGGTGGGGGATGATGTCCCCGGTGGCGGCACGTTCGATGGGGGCGAACGAGGTCGGCAGGAAGCAACTTCGACAGGGCAGGCATGACGTGAACGAACCCGATATCCAGCATGCCACCGACCAGCCGGACGGGCAGGTCGGTCTAGGTGACGGCATCGAAGTGGCGCTCGTCACCGGGTTGTCCGGCGCAGGGCTTCGGACGGCTGCAAAAGTTCTCGAAGATCTCGGTTGGTACGTCGCCGACAATCTTCCACCCGAGCTGATATCACAGATGGTCGATCTCGGTCTCGAGTCGGAACCGCGGATCGATCGTCTTGCGTTGGTGATGGATGTTCGAAGTCGATTGTTCACGGGAGACCTCGACTGGGTGGTACGAGAACTCGATTCCAAGGGCGTCCGCAATCGTGTGCTGTTCCTCGACGCCACCGATGCCGCCCTGATTCAACGATTCGAATCGAATCGTCGCAGTCATCCGCTGCAGAACGACGGTCAGGACGGCACGCTCACCGAGGGCATCGCGGCGGAGCGGATTCGGTTGGCGCAGGTGAAAGCTGCCGCCGACGTCACCATCGACACCACTTCACTGTCCGTGCATCAACTACGGCGGAAGATCGAGACGGCCTTCAGCGGTGTCGACGCAGATCTGATCGGTGTGACCGTTCAGTCGTTCGGGTTCAAGTACGGACTCCCCATGGACGCTGATGTGGTCTGCGACGTACGGTTCCTTCCCAATCCACATTGGATTCCAGAATTGCGAGAGCACACCGGTCGTAACCCCGCAGTGAGCGAGTACGTCCTGAGTCAGGACGGCGCGCAGGACTATCTGCAGACGTTCCATCACCTGTTGCAGCTGACGGTGAACGGCTATCGGCGAGAGGGTAAGCAGTACATGACGGTGGCGGTGGGTTGCACGGGCGGCAAACATCGGAGCGTGGCGATGTCGGAGGCTTTGGCGATACTTCTTGGCCGGCACGATGATCTGTCGGTGCGGGTTCAGCATCGCGATGCAGGCCGCGAATGACTGCGAAAGACGGCGGCGCTGTCGGATCTTCGCTGAAGATCGTGGCTCTCGGTGGGGGACATGGCCTGTACGCGACGCTCAGTGCCGCACGCAGACTGGCGTCGGATGTGACCGCGGTGGTCACCGTGGCAGATGACGGCGGATCTTCCGGTCGACTCCGCGCCGAACTGGGTGTACTGCCGCCGGGTGATCTACGCATGGCGCTCACTGCTCTGGCTGCCGAGGATCCGCGAACGCAGCGATGGGCGGAAGTCCTCCAGCACCGGTTCGGTGGTTCCGGCGCGCTGGCGGGACACTCGGTTGGAAACCTGATCCTCGCCGGGCTCACCGAAGTTCTCGGTGATCCGGTATCGGCACTGGAAGAGATCGGATCTCTGCTCGGCATCGAGGGACAAGTGGTGCCGATGGCACTGGTACCTCTCGACATAGAAGCCGACGTGTCTGGCCTCGAGGACGATCCTCGTGTGAGCAGAGTCATTCGTGGTCAGGTCGCTGTCGCCACCACTCCCGGCAAAGTGAGAAGGGTGCGACTGACGCCACCCGGTCCGCCGGCGACGCCCGAGGCGGTAGCGGCAATCGAGGCGGCCGACCTTGTCGTACTCGGGCCGGGTTCGTGGTTCTCGAGCGTCATTCCGCATGTCTTGGTTCCGGATCTACTCACGGCGCTCGAGACGACAGCCGCGCAGAAGGTTCTGGTACTGAACCTTGCACCGGAGCTCGGCGAGACCACAGGATTCTCTGCGGAGCGTCATCTGCACGTACTCTCCCAACACGCACCTGATTTCTCCGTGGACTACGTCGTGGTGGATTCCGCCTTCGTCCCGGACGGCGCGGAACGCGACCATGTGGCCCGAGCTGCTGCACGGCTCGGGGCCGACGTCGTCTACGTGGACGTCGCCGAATCAGGAACTCACGCGCATCATTTCGGCAAGTTGGCTGCTGCCCTCGGTAACATCGTCTCGTCGCGGGACGAGGCACCGATGGGTTCCGCACGCAGAGAGGGGAACACTTCGTGGCCATGACAGCGGAGGTGAAGGACGAGCTGAGCAGGCTCGCGATTACCCAGGTGAGCTGCAGGCGAGCCGAAGTATCGGCTCTGCTGCGATTCGCCGGTGGGCTTCACATCGTTGCAGGAAGAGTCGTCGTGGAAGCGGAGGTCGATCTCGGATCGATCGCTCGGCGTCTGCGACGCGAAATTTTCGAACTCTACGGCTATTCGTCCGACGTCCACGTCCTGAGTGCCGGCGGGCTACGTAAGACCTCGCGCTACGTCGTCCGAGTCGCCAAGGACGGAGAGGCGTTGGCCAGACAAACTGGACTGCTCGACATGCGTGGCCGTCCTGTCCGAGGTCTCCCGGCGCAGGTCGTCGGCGGAACGATCGGCGATGCAGAAGCTGCCTGGCGGGGTGCATTCCTCGCCCATGGATCACTCACCGAGCCAGGTCGCTCGTCGGCGCTCGAGATCAGCTGCCCAGGACCCGAAGCGGCGTTGGCCTTGGTCGGCGCTGCAAGGCGCCTCGGTGTCGCAGCAAAGGCACGCGAAGTTCGCGGTACCGACCGAGTCGTCGTTCGTGACGGTGAAGCGATCGGCGCACTCTTGACCCGGATGGGCGCTCAGGACACCCGGTTGGTGTGGGAAGAGCGTCGGATGCGCAGGGAAGTGCGTGCCACCGCAAACCGCCTCGCGAACTTCGACGACGCCAACCTCCGGAGATCGGCTCGAGCTGCCGTCGCGGCTGCGGCGCGGGTGGAGCGAGCCTTGAACATTCTCGGGGACGAGGTACCGGACCATCTGGCAGACGCCGGTGCTCTCCGCGTACAGCATCGCCAGGCGTCGCTGGAAGAACTCGGTCAGCTCGCTGATCCACCGATGACGAAGGACGCCGTCGCCGGAAGAATCCGTCGACTGTTGTCGATGGCGGATCGTAAAGCCAAGGACACCGGCATTCCGGACACCGAGTCGGCCGTCACGGCGGAATTACTCGACGAGGCCTGAACGGTCCGGTCCTGGGTGTCGCGCGCGCGACCGGTGCCCGCACACTAGGGTGGAATCTGCGCGCGCGGAAGTTCGCATGCGCAGACCACGAAGAACCGGTTCAACAGCACCGGTTCGAAGACATCGTTCGACAACATCGTTCGACAACATCGTTCGACAACATCGGTGCAACGACATCGATTCAACAACTTAGGAGCGAATAGTGACGATCCGGGTAGGCGTTAACGGTTTCGGCCGTATCGGACGTAACTTCTTCAGGGCGGTAGATGCGCAGAAGGCTTTGGGCACAACCGATATCGAGATCGTCGCCGTCAATGACCTTACGGACAACGCGAGCCTCGCTCACCTCCTGAAGTACGACTCCATCCTCGGGCGCCTGCCCCACGAGGTGAGCCTGGAGGGTGACGACACGATCGTTGTCGGAAACCAGAAGATCAAGGTTCTTTCGCTGCGCGAGGGACCTTCGGCGCTCCCATGGGGCGATCTGGGTGTCGACGTGGTCGTGGAGTCCACCGGTATCTTCACCGACGCTGCCAAGGCAAAGGGACACCTCGACGCAGGCGCGAAGAAGGTCATCATCTCCGCTCCCGCCAAGGGCGAGGACATCACGATCGTCATGGGCGTCAACGACGACAAGTACGACGGCAGCCAGAACATCATCTCCAACGCGTCGTGCACCACCAACTGCCTCGGCCCCATCGCGAAGGTTCTCGACGACAACTTCGGCATCGTCAAGGGCCTCATGACGACCATCCATGCGTACACCCAGGACCAGAACCTGCAGGACGGTCCGCATTCGGACCTTCGTCGCGCACGCGCGGCCGCTCTGAACGTCGTTCCGACCGGCACCGGCGCAGCGAAGGCCATCGGCCTGGTTCTCCCGCAGCTGCTCGGCAAGCTCGACGGCTACGCACTTCGGGTTCCGATCCCAACCGGCTCCGTCACCGACCTGACCGCCCACCTCGCGAAGAAGGCGAGTGTCGAGGAGATCAACGAGGCAATGCGGATCGCAGCAGAGGGACCGCTCAAGGGCATCCTGAAGTACAACACCGACCCGATCGTCTCCTCGGACATCGTCACCGACCCGCACTCGAGCGTCTTCGACGCACCGCTGACGAAGGTCATCGACGACCAGGTCAAGATCGTCTCCTGGTACGACAACGAGTGGGGCTACTCCAACCGCCTCGTGGACCTCATCGGACTCGTCGGAAAGTCTCTCTGATCACTATGGCCGTGAAGACACTGCAGGATCTGCTATCGGCCGGCGTGTCCGGCCGCGCAGTGCTCGTGCGCGCCGACTTCAACGTTCCGATCGAGAACGGTGTCATCACCGATCCCGGTCGGATCGTTGCGTCGCTGCCCACACTGAAAGCGCTGCTCGACGCCGATGCGAAGCTGATCATCACAGCGCACCTCGGCCGTCCCGACGGCAAACCGGAGGCAAAGTACTCGCTGGCTCCGGTCGCGGCGAAGCTGGGTGAGCTGCTCGGGCGCCATGTTCAGCTCGCAGGCGACGTCGTCGGTCAGGACGCACAGGCACGCGCCGAGGGTCTGACGGACGGCGATGTACTCCTGCTGGAGAACATCCGCTTCGACCCGCGGGAGACCAGCAAGGACGACGCCGAGCGCGCGAGCTTGGCTGCGGAACTCGTTGCATTGACCGATGGCGAGGGCGCTTTCGTATCCGACGGGTTCGGGGTGGTTCATCGTAAGCAAGCGTCGGTTTTCGACGTTGCCGCACTCCTGCCGTCGTACGCGGGGAATCTCGTGGCCACCGAGGTAGAGGTCTTGAAGACACTCACCGAGACCCCGAAACGACCGTACGCAGTGGTCCTGGGTGGTTCGAAGGTGACGGACAAGCTCGCGGTGATCGAGGCCCTTGCACCGAAGGTCGACACCCTCGTGATCGGCGGCGGCATGTGCTTCACATTCCTCGCTGCTCAGGGTGTTTCGGTGGGTACCTCGCTTCTGCAGGAGGACATGATCGACACCTGCAAGGATCTGCTAGAGCGTTTCGGAGATGTCATTCATCTCCCCAAGGATGTCGTCGTCGCCGATTCGTTCTCTGCTTCTGCCGAATCGAAGATTGTTCAGTCCTACGAGATTCCGGACGGCTGGATGGGGCTCGATATCGGACCTGAGTCGGTGGAGCGCTTCGGAGCGGTCCTACGCGCGGCCAAGACAGTGTTCTGGAACGGACCGATGGGCGTGTTCGAGTTCGAGAAGTTTGCGGCCGGGACCAAGGGCTTGGCCGAAGCGATCGGATCGGCTACGGCCCACGGTGCGTTCAGTGTCGTCGGTGGTGGTGATTCCGCTGCAGCCGTACGTGCCCTCGGGTTGCCGGACGACGGCTTCTCGCACATCTCGACCGGGGGTGGCGCGTCCCTCGAGTACCTCGAGGGCAAGCACCTTCCCGGACTCGCAGCCTTGGAGGTCTGACTCGTGTCACGCAAGCCGCTCATTGCAGGCAACTGGAAAATGAATCTGAACCACCTCGAAGCGATTTCGCTGGTGCAGAAGATCGCGTTCTCGCTCCCGGCAAAGTACTTCGACAAGGTCGACGTGACGGTTATCCCGCCGTTCACCGACATCCGCAGCGTGCAAACCCTCATCGAGGGTGACAAGCTTCTGCTCACCTTCGGAGCGCAGGACGTGTCGGCGCACGATTCGGGTGCGTTTACAGGCGAAATCAGCGGCTCGATGCTGGCGAAGCTGGGTGTCACATTCGTGGTCGTCGGCCATTCCGAGCGTCGCACGCTACACAGCGAGGACGACGCGACGGTGTCGGCCAAGACCAAGGCGGCTCTGAAGAACGGGCTCACCCCGATCGTTTGCATCGGTGAGGGCTTGAACATCAGGGAGGCCGGTGAGCACGTGTCGTACAACATCAAGCAGCTGCGCGGCTCGCTGAGTGGATTGTCGGCCGAGGACATCTCGAAGGTTGTCATCGCCTACGAGCCGGTCTGGGCCATCGGTACAGGTCGAGTGGCCAGCGCGTCCGATGCTCAAGAAGTGTGCGGCGCGATCCGTGAGGAACTGAAGACCCTGGCTTCCGACGAAGTTGCCGCAGTGGTTCGAGTTCTCTACGGAGGTTCGGTCAACGCCAAGAACGTCGGCGAGATCGTCGGACAGGTCGATGTCGACGGGGCGCTCGTCGGAGGCGCATCCCTCAAGGCGGACGAATTTGCCACACTGTCGGCTATCGCCGCCGGTGGGCCTCTTCCCTGATCCGGAGTTTTTCGTTTCGATTCTCGGTTTTCAGGCACGAGAGTACGAAGGGTCGTCGGGCAGTTGACGCGATCGTGACAGATTCGAACGGTTCGGACACCGTGCTCCTCGGGCACGGTGTCCGAACCTGTTCGTAGGGCAGGTAAGCTGCCAAAGGCATCCAATCGATTTTGAGGTGGACATGGATCTGTTTCTGGATATCCTGCTGGTTATCACCAGTCTGGCGCTGATTTTGTTGATCCTGCTGCATCGCGGCAAGGGCGGCGGTCTGTCCAGTCTGTTCGGTGGTGGCGTCCAGTCGAGCTTGTCCAGCTCGACTGTGGTCGAGAAGAACCTCGATCGTTTGACGATTTTCACCGGAGTGGTGTGGCTTATCGCAATCCTCGGAATCGGTCTGGAAATCAAGTACTCCTGATATTCGGCTGACCGCAGTATCGATCCGGTCTTGGGCTGCGCACGCGGCTCGACTCGGCGATACTGGGGGGATGAGCGAATCCTCTTACGAGTCGGTCGGGTCACCTGCATTCGTCGTACCCACCACTCAGGGCCGTGAGTTGACCGAGCCCCTCCGCGAGGACATCCGCTATCTCGGTGGAATCCTCGGCGACATCATTCGTGAACACGAAGGTCCTGACGTGTTCGATCTCGTCGAACGCGCGCGATTAGAATCTTTCGCTGTTCGCCGATCCGAGGTGGAGCGCGAAGATTCTGCCGGCTTTTATGCCGATGCCGATGTGGCCCAAGCGATTCCATTGATTCGAGCGTTCAGCCACTTCTCCCTCCTTGCGAATCTTGCGGAGGACCTACACCGCGAGCGACGTCGTGCCATCCACGTCGACAGAAACGATCCGCCGCAGGCCAGTAGTCTCGATGCAACGTGGCTCGCGCTCGATGCAGCGGGCCTCACCACATCGCAGGTGACTGCAGCGCTGGCGGACGCGCTGGTCTCGCCGGTGATCACGGCGCATCCCACCGAGACCCGTCGGCGCACCGTATTCGACGTCCAGGCGAAAATCACCGACCTGATGCGACGGCGCCAGGTCGTCTCGACGGCCAAGGCCTCTAGTTCCGCGCAGGAATTGACGTCCATCGACACCCAGATCCGGCGTCAAGTACTGACTTTGTGGGAAACAGCCCTGATTCGTTTGTCGCGCTTGCGTATTCAAGATGAGATCGAGGTCGGTCTTCGCTATTTCGAATCTTCGTTGTTCGATGTCATTCCGGAGCTGAACGCCGATGTGAGGACCGCACTGCGGCTCCGGTGGCCGGACAGCAGTCTGCTTGCACGACCCATTCTGCGTCCAGGTTCCTGGATCGGTGGAGATCGCGACGGAAATCCGAACGTGACCGCTGAGGTGGTGCATTCCGCCACACACCAAGCCGGGTACGTCGCCTTTGCATACTACTTGGACGAATTGGTCTCGCTCGAGAAAGAACTGTCGATGTCTGCCAGGCTGGTGGCCGTCAGCGAGGACCTGCTCACCCTCGCTTCCGCCTCGGACGAGCCGGATGATCGTCGGTCCGATGAGCCGTATCGTGTTGCGATAGCCGGTATTCGAGCACGACTGTCGGCCACGGCCGCTGCGGTACTCGACTCGGTACCGGTCTCGGCGCTCGACCGCGGGTCGGCGCCGTACTATGGGCCACAGGAGGTTCTCGACGATTTGGACACGGTCGATCGAGCCTTGCGTGCAGACGGTGACGCACTGATTGCCGATGATCGACTTCGAAAGTTGCGGCAGTCTGTCGAGACATTCGGCTTTCACCTGCAAGCGTTGGACATGCGACAGAATTCCGAGACACACGAAGTTGTGGTCGCCGAGCTTCTCGCGTGGGCAGGCGTCCATCAGGACTACCTGTCACTCGACGAGGCGGACCGGGTGACAGTACTCTCTCGTGAGCTGACGACCCGGCGCCCATTGATCGGTCCGACCGCCGAGCTCAGCGAGCTCGCGACGAAGGAACTGGGCATCGTTCGAGCTGCCAAGGAAGCCATCGATCATCTGGGTCCCGAGACGATCCAGAACTACATCATCAGCATGTGCGAGTCCGTCAGCGACATGCTCGAGGCAGCCTTGTTGCTCAAGGAAGCGGGGATTTTCGACCCCGGAGTCGACGGGTCGGCACCGACGTCGTCCGTGGGCGTCGTACCGCTGTTCGAGACTATCGAGGATCTGCAACAGGGCGCGGCAACGCTGATCGCCACTCTCGAAGTGCCGGTGTATCGAGCGCTGATCGCTGGTCGCGGCATGAACCAAGAAGTCATGCTGGGGTACTCGGACTCCAACAAAGACGGCGGATATCTGGCGGCCAACTGGGCGCTGTATCGAGCTGAACTCGACCTGCTCGAAGCTTCGCGCAAGACCGGGATCAGGTTGCGGCTCTTCCACGGTCGAGGAGGCACTATCGGCCGCGGTGGTGGCCCGAGCTACGATGCGATACTGGCGCAGCCGCCCGGGGTCGTGCAGGGTTCACTTCGATTGACCGAGCAGGGCGAGATCATCGCCGCTAAGTATGCCGAGCCTTCCAGGGCTCGTCGGAATCTGGAGTCGCTCGTCGCTGGAACACTCGAGTCGACGTTGTTGGATGTCGAAGGCCTAGGCGACGATGCGGAGCCTGCCTACGCGGTCCTCGACGATCTAGCCGAGCGAGCGCGTGCGGCATACGGCCGACTGGTCCATGAAGAGCCTGGATTTGTGGAGTACTTCCGGATGGCGACGCCAGTAGCAGAGGTCGGTGAGTTGAACATCGGAAGCCGTCCCGCCTCCCGTAAGCCGACCAACTCGGTGAGCGACCTACGCGCGATCCCGTGGGTCATGTCGTGGAGTCAGTGTCGAGTCATGCTTCCGGGCTGGTACGGAACAGGAACTGCGATAGAAGAGTGGGTCGGCGGGGACGAGAACAAATTTGCCGCTCTCACCGATCTGTATCGGACATGGCCGTTCTTCCAGACCGTGTTGTCCAATCTTGCCCAGGTAATGGCCAAGTCGGACTTGGGTATTGCCGCGCGTTACGCAGAGCTCGTCCCGGATCGGGAGCTACGCGGACGGATCTTCGGAATGATCGAGGTCGAGCACGCGAAGACGGTGCGTATGTATCTGCGGATCACCGGTCACACTCGACTGCTCGAGGACAACCCGGCATTGGAGCGGTCGGTTCACAACAGGTTCCCGTATCTCGAACCGTTGAACCAGATGCAGGTGGAAATGTTGCGCCGGTTCCGCGCAGGCGATACGGATGAACGCGTCAAACGCGGAATTCTGTTGACGATGAACGGTCTCGCGACCGCACTTCGCAACAGCGGCTGAGTTTGCGTTCGCCCGGGCTCGATCGGTCCCGGGCAACGAGCGGCTCGGCACGATCGAACGAATTGGGACGTCGGTGGAACCGGTCCCGTTGTCGGCGCGTCATAAGAGGTAGGGGACGGGACCGCGGACCAAGGAGGCAGACATGTCGCAATGCAGAGAAAGCATCGAATCATGGCGCGACGGAAGGGCTTACCGCACGGTCGGGCACGGGGCGCGTCGAGTCCAGCTGCCGGTCAGGCAGACCCCGGTCGACGCCGAGCAAGCTCTCGAATCGGACACACACGGCGCCGAGCCTGTCTGATTCGACAAGAATCGGCGCCGTCTACTGTGTCCTCAGTCGGTGGCAAGTCCCGACGCTGCATCCGCGTCGAGGAACCATACGGTCGAGGTAGAACCCAGCGCGCCGGCAGACGGAATGTCGACTGGGTCGGCGCCACCTACGGCAGCGGATACCGCTTCGGCCTTCGCGACACCGGACACCAGCAACCACACATGCTTGGCGCGTTGAATTGCCGGTAGTGTCAACGTGATTCGAACCGCTGGTGGCTTAGGGGAGTCCTCGACTGCAACGACGTAGTGAGTCTTCTCGCGCACTGCATCGGTATGCGGGAAGAGCGAATTGACGTGGCCCTCACCGCCCATACCGAGCAGATGGATGTCGAACGCCGGAGTGTGGTTACCCTCCGAATGCGACCCCAGAATCTGCGCATAGGTCACGGCGGCGAGTCGCGCATCGCTCCCGTGCGGTCCGTCGGACGCGGCCATCGGGAACACACGGTCCGGGTGAATCGGGACGTGGTCGAGCAGAGCGTCCCTGGCTTGTACTTCGTTCCGTTCTGGATCGCCCGACGGAAGGAAGCGTTCGTCACCGAAGTAGACGTCCACTTGTGACCAGTCGATTGCGCCGGAGTCCTCTCGCAGGGCTTCGAGCAACGCGATTCCGGTGCCGCCCCCCGTGAGTACGACCGAGGCAGAACCACGATCGGCCTGGGCGGCGACAACCACTTCGACGAACCGGGATCGCGCAGCGTCGACCAGTGCTTGCGCGTCCAGGAAGTGCAGAACCGACGTCTCACTCATAGCTCACCTTAGACAGCCCTTTCAATGCGAGTTCATAGATTTCATCGGTATCGAGTCGGCGTAATTCTTCGGCAAGGCACTCACGAGTCTCACGCCGCGCGAGTGCGACCTCGGCGTCGGGTTGACCTGTCCTCGACAGCGTTGCCGTCTTTCCGGTCTGGGGTCGAACGATGCTGATCGCGCTGTTTTCGCGCTTCAGTTCGACTTTCAGTTCACCGGTCCTACGGTGCACCGGTACCTCGAGCTTCACCGCGAGCCACCCGGCGAGGATGTCGAGCGCAGGCTCTTCCGCGAGGCCGGAAACAGTGACGTCCACGACCTTCTCGTGTGGAGCCTGATCCAGCGCGGTGGCGAGCAACCCACGCCAGTAGGTGACTCGACTCCACGACAGATCCGAGTCGCCGTGGGAGTAACTGTCGAGCCGTGACTTGATCGTCGACGTCGGATCCGGAGACTTCGTTGCATCGGTAATTCTCCGAATTGCCAACTTGCCCAACGGATCTTGCGCGGGGACCTTGGGTGCTTCGTTCGGCCACCAGACTACGATCGGGGTGTCCGGCAGCAGAAAAGGAATGACCACACTGTGCTCGTGCTCGGCAAGTTCACCGTGCAGTCTGAGCACCACTACCTCGGATGCTCCCGCATCGCCGCCCACCCGGATCTGGGCATCCAGCCCGGATTCGGCAGAGCGGTCTCCTCGAATGAGGACGATAACGCGGCATGGATGCTCTCGGCTCGCTTCGTTGGCAGCCTCGATCGCAGTCTCGGCTTGCTCGCCGTCACGGCTGGCGACGATGAGCGTGAGCACCCGTCCGATGGTGACAGCGCCACCGGATTCACGAAGCTCGATCAGCTTCTTGCCCACCGCCCTTGTCGTCGTGGCGGGGATATCGACAATCACGGCCTTCTCCATTCGCGTCCGGTGCGGTGCATCATTTCGTCGCCCGATGTCGGACCCCACGTACCCGCCTCGTACGGCTCTGCCGTTCCACCCGCAGCCCAGAAGTCGAGAATCGGATCCAGAATCTGCCACGAAAGCTCGACCTCGGCGTTGACCGGGAACAGTGACGGCTCACCGAGCAGCACATCGAGGATGAGCCGCTCGTAGGCCTCCGGTGAAGACTCCGTAAACGCCTGGCCATAGCTGAAGTCCATGCTGACGTCTCGAACCTGCATGCTCGAGCCAGGCACCTTGGACCCGAAACGCATCGTCACACCCTCGTCGGGTTGAACTCTGATAACGAGTGCATTCTGGCCGAGTTCTTCTGTCATCGTTTCGTCGAAAGGAAGATGCGGCGCACGTTTGAACACCATCGCAATTTCGGTGACCCGGCGACCGAGTGCCTTACCTGTCCTGAGGTAGAACGGGACTCCACCCCATCGACGTGTGTCGACCTCGAGCGTGATGGCGGCGTAGGTCTCGGTGTTGGAGTCGGTGTCGAAACCTTCTTCTTCCTTCAGCCCCTTCACCTTTTGACTGCCCTGCCATCCCGCGCTGTATTGACCGCGCGCGGAAGTCTGGGCCAGTGGTTCCGCCAACTTCGTTGCCGAGAGAACTTTGATCTTCTCCGACTGCAATTCGGTGGGACTGAAACTGACCGGCTCCTCCATGGCAGTGATGGCCAACAGTTGCAGCAGGTGATTCTGAATCACGTCACGCGCTGCACCGATGCCGTCGTAGTAGCCGGCCCGCCCACCTAGACCGATATCTTCGGCCATGGTGATCTGGACGTGATCGACATAGTGCGCGTTCCAGATCGGATCGAACAACTGGTTCGCGAACCGGAGCGCCAAAATGTTCTGAACGGTTTCCTTGCCGAGATAGTGGTCGATGCGGAAAACGGTGTCCTCGGGAAACACTCGGTTCACGACGGCGTTCAGTTCCTTGGCGCTCGCCAGGTCGTGGCCGAAAGGCTTCTCGATGACGACGCGACGCCAATTGTCGTCGGTGCTCTGCGCCAGCCCGGATCGCGAGAGTTGTTCGAGCACTACCGGAAATGCGCTGGGAGGTACCGAAAGGTAGAAGGCGTGGTTACCGGCGGTTCCACGTGTTGCGTCCAATTCGCCCAGCGTGCGGGCCAATTCGTCGAACGCGGCGTCGTCGTCGAAGGACCCCTGTACGAACCGGAATCCTTCGGCGAGTGTGTTCCACACTTCTTCGCTGAAGGGCGTTCGTGCGTGATCGCGGACTGCATCGTGCACGATCTTCGCGAAATCTTCGTTGCCCCACTCGCGACGAGCGAATCCGACCAAGGCGAAACCGGGAGGGAGTAGCCCCCGGTTCGCCAGGTCGTACACCGCAGGCATGAGCTTCTTTCGAGCGAGATCGCCTGTGACGCCGAATATCACCAGGCTGCACGGGCCGGCGATACGCGGAAGGCGTTTGTCGCGAGGGTCACGAAGTGGGTTGTGCCACTCCGCATTGCTCTTCGGGTCAGTGTCTGCGGTGGCCACGTATCAGCTCTTCTGGCCCGCTTGGCGAAGCTGCTCACCGGTGGCTTCGAGCAGTTCGTTCCACGATGCCTCGAACTTTTCGACGCCTTCGTTCTCAAGGGTGAGGAACACGTCCGAGATATCGATCCCGATAGCGGAAAGCTTGTCGAACACTTCCTGGGATTCGGGGCCCTTACCGGAAATAGTGTCACCGGTGACCTCACCATGATCGGCGACCGCATCCATGGTCTTTTCCGGCATCGTGTTCACGGTGTTGGGGGAGACCAGATCGGTGACGTACAAGGTGTCCGGGTATGCCGGATTCTTGACCCCGGTCGACGCCCACAGTGGACGCTGCGGGCGAGCGCCGGACCCAACGAGATCGTGGAACCGTGAGCCCACCTCGAACGCCTGCTGATAGGCCACGTACGCGAGTCGCGCGTTCGCCAGCGCGGCCTTGCCCTGGAGGTCCTTCGCGGCTGGGGTGCCGATCTTGTCCAGGCGTGCATCGATCTCGGTGTCGACGCGAGAGACGAAGAACGACGCGACCGAGTGGATCTTCGACAGGTCGTGCCCTGCGGCGCGAGCAGCTTCGAGGCCTTCGAGGTATGCGCCGATGACCAGTTCGTAGCGTTCGACGGAGAAGATCAGCGTCACGTTGACGCTGATCCCCTCACCGATGACCTTGGCGATGGCGGGGATGCCTGCCTCGGTAGCGGGGATCTTGATCAGGACGTTCGGCCGGTCGACGATCTTCCACAGCTCGACCGCTTGAGCGATCGTCTTCTCGGTGTCGTGTGCCAGGCGTGGATCGACCTCGATGGAAACGCGTCCGTCGACTCCACCGGTCGCCTCGAAGACCGGTGTGAAGATGTCGCACGCGTTTCGTACGTCGTCTGTGGTGACTGTGCGGATGGTGGCGTCGACATCGGCACCACGCTCTGCCAGCTCGGTCACCTGAGCGTCGTAGGCGTTGCCTTTGCTGAGCGCTGCCTGGAAGATCGACGGATTGGTCGTCACGCCGACGACACTCTTGCTGTCGATCAGTTCCTGCAGGTTGCCCGAGGAGATACGGTCACGCGACAGGTCGTCGAGCCATACCGATACTCCAGCGGCTGAGAGAGCGGCGAGATTCTTGTTCTGGGTCATGTCTGTCATCCCTTCACATTGGTGATCGAACGCTGCGCGGCGGCGGTGACGGCCTCGGCTGTGAATCCGTACTCGCGGAACAGTGTTTTGGCGTCCGCCGACTCGCCGTAGTGCTCGAGCGAAACGATCTCGCCGAACCCTCCGACGATCTTGTACCACGGCATTGCGATTCCGGCCTCGACCGAGACGCGGGCTTTGACCGTGGGTGGAATCACCTGGTCGCGGTAGTTCTGGTCCTGGCTTTCGAACCACTCAACACACGGCATCGATACGACGCGAGCGGCTATCGACTGCTCTGCGAGCAGCTTCTGCGCCTCTACCGCGTACTGGAGTTCCGAGCCGGTACCGATGAGAATGACGTCGGGTGCGGTCGGGGAGTCCGACAGAATGTAACCGCCCTTGGACACACCCTCATAGCTGGTTCCTGCCAGGACCGGGATGCCCTGACGCGTCAGCGCCAGCCCGACCGGGCCACTGCTGCTCGACTTGGCCAGCACGGCCTGCCATGCGAAGGCTGTCTCGTTGGCATCGCCTGGGCGGACCACCGAGAGATTCGGAATTGCGCGCAATGCAGCGAGGTGCTCGACCGGTTGGTGGGTCGGGCCGTCCTCGCCGAGACCGATGGAGTCGTGTGTCCACACGTAGATGGGATCGATGTCCATCAGCGACGCCAACCGAACAGCGGGGCGCATGTAGTCACTGAACTGCATGAACGTGCCGCCGTAGGCGCGCGTCGGTCCGTGCATGACAATGCCGCTCAGAATGGCGCCCATTGCGTGCTCGCGGATGCCGAAGTGCAGGGTCCTGCCGTATGGCTCTGCATCCCAGTCGTCGGTGGAGATCGAGGTGGGGCCGAACGACTTGGCGCCCTTGATAGTGGTGTTGTTGCTGCCCGCGAGGTCCGCCGATCCGCCCCACAGTTCCGGGAGAACGGGTCCTACCGCGTTGAGAACCTCGCCGGAGGCTGCTCGGGTGGCGATGGCCTTGCTGCCGGGCTCCCAGGTCGGGAGGACATCGGTCCATCCTTCGGGGAGGGTCCCTCGAGTGAGACGGTCGAGCAACTTCTTGCGCTCGGGCTCACGCGCTGCCCAGGCGTCGAATTCGATGTTCCACTCTTCGTGCGCCTTGCGGCCGCGTTCCTGGAGGGTGCGTGTATGCGCGATGACCTCGTCGGTCACCTCGAACGTCTTCTCAGGGTCGAAACCGAGAGCCTTCTTGACCTTCACGATCTCTTCTTCGCCGAGCGCCGCACCGTGAACGGCGCCGGTGTTCATCATCGTCGGCGCGGGGAAGCCGATGATGGTGCGCAGAACGATGATCGACGGCTTGTCGGTCACCGCCTTGGCTGCCTCGATGGCTGCCTCGATGGCCGTGACGTTCTCGCCGCCCTCGACGACCTGGACGTGCCAGCCGTACGCCTCGTAGCGTGCTGCGGTGTCTTCCGACAATGCGATATCGGTCGAGTGCTCGATCGAAATCTTGTTGTCGTCGTAGAAGAGAATGAGGTTGCCGAGCTGCTGGGTGCCGGCAAGCGAGGACGCCTCGGACGTGATTCCCTCTTCGATGTCGCCATCGGAAGCGATGACGTAGATGAAGTGGTCGAACGGACTTGCGCCTAGGGCAGGCTCGGGATCGAACAATCCCCGCTCACGTCGTGACGCCATGGACATGCCGACAGCCGACGCCAGTCCCTGACCGAGTGGCCCAGTGGTGATCTCGACACCGTCGGTGTGCCGGAACTCGGGGTGGCCCGGGGTCTTCGACCCGAACGTGCGTAGGGACTCGATGTCGATCAGTTCGAGGCCGAATCCGCCGAAATAGAGCTGCAAGTACAGCGTCAGGCTCGAATGCCCGCAAGACAACACGAAGCGGTCTCGACCGATCCAGTGGGTGTCGGTCGGATCGTGGCGCATGGTCCGCTGGAACAGCGTGTACGCGAGTGGCGCGAGACTCATCGCCGTCCCGGGGTGACCGTTTCCGACCTTTTGAACCGCGTCTGCAGCGAGGACTCTGACGGTATCGACCGCCCTGGTGTCCAGGTCCGTCCAGTCGCTGGGGTGGTGCGCCGTGGTGAGGACGTCAATATCGTCTGTGGTCGACACGAGCAGAGATCTCCTGACATTCGTATTATTGAGGCCGACGTGCGTTCGATCTTCGTTTGATCGACATGCAGCCGACCACCAGCCTAGTTCCGAGGCAGCTCATTGTCGTGCCTTCCCCCCGTCGGGCTCCGCTGCACTCGCTGCCCGGGCCGTACTCGGTTGGCGGCAGGGGATATGTTTCTCACTTTGGGGGCCTGCGAATTGGAGCCGGGATGCTCGGCGTCTACCATCGCCTGTAGTAGTACGTAGGTAATCGCAGACCGCGACCACCGCGCGTACCCATGTTCATGTGTGTTCGAGCCTGTGCAAGGAGACGTAGTGCGAATTGGGCAGCAGTCCGGCGGCCACGGATTCGCAAGCGGTCCCAGCAATCCAGAGGACAACGACCTCGGTACCGACGCTGGAAGCGAAGCCGATCCGAGTCGTCCCACTTCGGCCCCCCGTCGGGCTTTGGCATTGTTCATGGCCTATGTCGCCCTGACCAAGCCTCGAGTGATCGAACTGCTGCTGGTGACGACGATTCCGGCGATGTTGCTTGCCGACCGTGGTCATGTTCAGCCCATGCTGATTCTCACCACGCTGTTCGGCGGAATGCTTGCGGCAGCCAGTGCGAACAGTCTGAACATGGTCGCTGATGCCGACATCGACAAGATCATGGCTCGCACTGCCAAGAGGCCTCTTGCTCGTGGAGCGATGCCGGTGTCGCACGCCTTCGTGTTCGGGGTCAGTCTCGGCGTCATTTCGTTCTTCTGGTTGTGGGCAACCACCAACCTGCTCAGCGGCATCCTTGCCGTCGTCACGATTTGTTTCTACATCTTCGTCTACACCCTGGTCCTCAAACGCCGGACGTCGCAGAATGTCGTGTGGGGCGGCGCCGCTGGTTGCATGCCCGTCATGATCGGCTGGTCGGCGGTCACCGGCACGATCGGCTGGCAGGCCGTGGTGATGTTCCTCGTCATCTTCCTGTGGACACCTCCGCACACGTGGGCTTTGATGCTCCGTTATAAGGAGGACTACCAGGCTGCGAACGTTCCGATGTTGCCGGCGGTGGCATCCGAACGGAAGGTGACGAAGCACATCGTTCTGTACGCCTGGGCAACTGTCGCTGCAACGTTGGCACTCACACCCGGATCCGGTGTCATCTATGCCGTGATCGCCGTGGCGGCCGGCGTTTGGTTCCTCACCGTGGCCCATCGCCTCTACTCAGGTGTCCGCGCGGGCACTCCGGTCAAGCCGATGAAGCTCTTCATCCTCTCGAACGAGTATCTGGCATTGGTTTTCTGCGGCTTGGCCGTGGACTCCGTGGTCGGCTGGGACACGCTCACTCAACTGTTGTCCTGAGTTCGACCCCCCCTTGCGTCCTGGTGACGAACAGCTGCCGCGACAGGTTCGTGCGATCGGCTGCGCGGGATTCGATTGCCTGCAGCCGCGGGGTGGCATCCGGTGCCGACCTGTCTGTTCTATGCCTGTTACCCAGCGGTATTGTCGAACCATGGCAACCGATGCAAAGAACCCATCCGTCGAGGATTCGACCTCCGGAAACAAGTCCGGCCCGACAATCGATGTGCCTGCTGGTGCGTTGTCGGCCGTCCGATCCTTCGTCGGCGAACACGGCGGTTCGGGCAAAGTCGTCATTCAGCCGGTCGGACGGGCCGGAACACGTGTGACGATGGTCGGCGCTGATGGGATATTGGGTGATCAGGTAGTGGAAAGCCCGGCAGTCGCACGTGCTTTGGTCGAAGCCGCCGGCAACTTGACCGAGTCGGAGTGGGATCGCGAACTCGTCAGTTCGGTCAACCCCGCACCGGGTCATTACCGGAAGATGGCCGGATGGGTCGCACGTCAGACACGCTTTCCCAAGGCCAGAAACGCGTCGATGGAAAAATAGTTCGGAGAAGACGGAACCGTTCACCGATCGGGTGCGTCAAAGAAAGCAGGAGAGGTAGTCGGTCGTCTGAGGGGGAGTCCGACTATCTCTCCTCTTTTATTCGTTGGTAGCGGCTTCGGCTGCAGTCCGGGCGCCAGGTAGCTTGTCGCCGGACGCGTCATCGAGGGAGCTGCGGGTGCGACAGGCCGCCCAGACTGCGGCAGTTGCGGCCGTGCACGCACCTGCACCTGCCACATGGATTGCAACCAGGACGGCCGGCACGTCGGTGAAGTACTGGACGACTCCCACCAATGCCTGCGCCAGGACGATGCCGACCAGTACCTTCAACCGGAATTTGATCGTCAGCGGAGCCTTCACCGCATAAAGTGCAAAACCCAGCCCGACCAGAAGGGCCAAGTAGCCCACGAGCAGTTGAGCGTGCAGATGCACTAGCGTCACGATCTCGATTCCGAGGCGCGGCACAGGTTCATCGATGCTTTTGTCGCCTGCGTGTGGGCCCGCGCCGGTCACCATTGTCCCGGCTATCAGGACACCTCCCAACACGATTGCAGACAAACAGGTCAGCAATCGCAGCGGTTCGGGAACGGTGGGTACAGAAGGTCCCGCAGGATCGGGATCGGCCACTTTGAAGTACAACAGCGTTGCGAGCCAGACCATGATCATGGACAGCACGAGGTGTACGGCAACCGTCCACCACAGCAGGCCGGTCAGCACGGTGAAGCCGCCGACCACTGCCTGTACGACGGTTCCGAGTGGCATGAGCCAGGCGAATAGAAGTACGTCCCGACGCCGCCGGGCACGTGTGACCGCGAGAACTATCAGGGCTGCAACAAGTACGACGGCGAAGGTCAACAACCGGTTGCCGAACTCGACTGCCTGGTGCAGAACCGGAACTTCCGAAACGCCGACCGGCGTGAAACTGCCTGGGAAGCACTGCGGCCACGTCGGGCAACCGAGTCCCGACGCCGTCACCCGCACGATGGCCCCGGTGACGGCGATTCCGCCCTGAGTCAGAATCACGATGAATGCCACGATCTTCTGCACTCGTAGGGTAGGCACCGGCAGCAGGTCCACGACGCGGAGAAACGCTCGATACAGCACTCTGTGATGGTAAACGGCTGTCAACTACAGAGCGTCGTTGACCCCATGCTGTGTGCTCGGCGAGAGCCGGGGATACCCCTCACGTGAACTTGAAAGTGCGGACCGAGAGCCAAGCGCAGGCTGCAGCCCAGGCGGCGAGCACCGCAACGCCGAACCAATCCCATGATCCATCGACGGCTTGTCCTAACGCCTCGGCCAGCGCGCCCGACGGAACCAATCGGGCGATGGTGTGCAACACCGTCGGCATGTCTTCGGAGAGAACGACGAGGCTACCGATTCCGAGCATGATGAACCACAAGATGTTTGCCAATGCCAGGACTATCTCGGCTCGGAGTGTGCCTCCGAGCAACAGTCCCATGGTGGCGAATGTCACCGTACCCAATGCGATCACCACTGCTCCGAGCGCCAGCCCGACAATGTCGGGACGCCAACCCAGCGCCACCGCGATCGTGCCGAGCACGACGGTTTGCAGGATTACCACCATCATTACTGCGATGCTCTTGCCGCCGATGACTCCCCACCGGGGTAGTGCCGTTGCTCCGAGGCGTTTGAGTGCGCCGTACCGGCGGTCGAAGCCGACTGCAATCGCTTGACCGGTGAAGGCAGTGGACATGATCGCCACCATCATCACGGCCGGGACGACCTGGTCCACCGGATGGTCGCCCATCGCGCCGAGGGGCAGCAGCGTGAGCCCGATCAAAAGGGTGATCGGGATGAACATCGTCAGGAGCAACTGCTCGCCGTTGCGAAGCAACAGTTTGAGTTCGAGGACCGACTGCGCTGTGAGCATCGCAACGGCTGTGTTGGGGGTCGGATTCGGAGTGAACAATCCGACATCGAATCGGTTGTCCGGACGACGGTCGTGACCGTTGATCGTCATCTTCTCAACTCTTTTCCTGTCAGCTCCAGAAAGACGTCTTCCAGACGGCGCTGGTCTACCTGAAGTTCGGTCGCCAATACATCCTGTCGAGCACACCAGGAGGTGACGATGACGAGGATTCCGGGCTCGATGACTCCCACGACGACATAGGAGCCCGGTCCTTCCTCATGAGGGCTGTACCCCCTCGGTAGTGCTTCGGCGAGCGAGGTCAGATCGAGTCCAGCCGGCGCACTGAATCGCAGCCTCCCCTCCGCGCCCTGTTTGGTCAGCTCGGAAGCGGTACCGGAAGCGACAATCTTGCCGTGGTCGATGATCACCAGTTCGTCGGCGAGCTGCTCTGCTTCGTCCATCAGGTGGGTTGTGAGCAGAACGCTCACTCCGTCCCGACGCAGCGCGTCGATCAACTCCCACACGAGGAGTCGAGCCTGGGCATCGAGTCCTGCGGTCGGCTCGTCGAGAAACACGAGTTCGGGGCGGCCCACGATGGCGCAAGCGAGTGCCAGCCGTTGCTGTTGCCCCCCGGACAGGCGTCGATACGGTGTCTTCACGGCGCGGTCGAGTCCCAGGCAGTCCAGAAGCCAGTCAGGGTCCAACGGGTTTGCGGAATACGAGGCAACCAGGCGGAGCATCTCGCCCGCTTTCGAGCCTGGATACGCACCGCCGCCCTGCAGCATGACCCCAATACGTGGTCGCAGCTGTACCGATTGCGCGATGGGGTCGAGGCCGAGAACCCGAACGGACCCGGATTCAGGGGTGACGAATCCCTCACACATCTCCACCGTCGTGGTCTTTCCCGCTCCGTTCGGGCCGAGGAGGGCTAGAACTTGACCCCTCTCGACGGTGATGTCGAGTCCGTCGACGGCTGCGATACCGCCGTACGTCTTTCGTACACCGGTGAGCTGCACGGCAGGATGCGTCGAACTCGACGCGCTAACGATCACGAGGATCCAGCGTATGCCCCGGCGGCGGTGGTGTTTGCCGACGGCCCGAGGTTCGACCGCCAGGGCAGTCGATTGCGGGTGATGAAGAACATGAGACCGACAGTCAGAATCATCATGACGGCGGCCTGAACGATTTGAAACGGCAAATACTCGCTCCCGTTGGGCATCAAGATGACACTGACGATGGAAGAAAACACGATTGCCGGAACGCGGAAAGCCGGGCGGGTCGCCCAGGCGGCCAGGGGTATCACTGCCCACAGCAAATACCACGGCTGGACGACCGGGAACAGCAGAACGAGAGCGCCGAGTGCGACACCGAGTGCGCCCACCGGATGCAACCGCCCCTTCAGTACGGCTACGAGCATGCGAAGAGCAACGAAGGCGGCGACAGCCGCTGCGATCGGTCGAGTGAGGCCGAGCACCGCGGTCGTGTGGTCGCCGAGCCCGAGCAATACACCGACGAATCCGGTTCCGATTCCCAGGATCGTGGGAATGGACATCCAACTCCTCACGACACTGGCAGTGTCGAGGGTGTTGATCCAGCCGAAGCCCAGGCCGCTACCCAGGCTGACTCCGACATGCACCACGACGGTGACAAGCCCAAGGATTGCCGCTGCACTCAGTACGGCTCGGACGGTCCCGCCCCATCTTCGGGCCAATGCCATCCCGACGAAACCGAGCGCGAGCAAGGACGGAATTTTCACGGTAGACGAAAGCGCAATCAATGCAGAACCGGAGAGCAGGAGAAGCAAAGACGGCGCGCGAATCGGAGAACTGGACTCGACGGCACTTAGTGCGATCTCCAGCCCGGCAAGCATGAGACCGATCATCAGCGCTTCGTTGTGTATGCCCGCCACCAGGTGGAAGAGGAGGAGTGGGTTGGCCGCACCGAGCCACAATGCACTGACCGCCGCGACGCCACATCGACGCGCCAACCGGGGGAGTGCCCACACGATCATCGCGACACCTGCGAGGGCCAGAAGACGGTGCAGGAAGATCCCGGCAACGATGTTCTCACCGGTCAACCACGTGATGCCGCGACCCATCCACAAGAACAGCGGACCGTAAGGCGCGGGGGTTTCACGCCAAATGTTCGGCACGGTCCGGGTGAGGACGTTGTCGACGCCGAGGGCCCCAGCAGGCCCGATCTCGTACGGGTCGAGACCCCGTGCGGTGATCTCGCTCTGTGCCAAGTAGGAGTAGACGTCTTTGCTGAACATCGGTGGTGCCACGCACAGTGGCAAGATCCACAGCAGCAGCGTTCGGTCCAACTGTGATCTGCTCAGCCTTCTCGGAACAGTTCCATCACGTAGACGCCCGACCGCGAATCGCCCGAGGAGGAGCCAGGCGAGGACAACCATGACGGTGCCCGTCATGGTGATGGTCAGCGCGGAGCTGGCCATGCGGGAGGGAAGACTCAGAATGCGAACACCGACGACCGGGTTCTGCAAAACAGGTTGGGCGCCTGCCCCGAGCGCACCGATCGCCATCAGAATCGAACCCACTGCGCCGAAGCGCCGGACTCCGCGGAGCTGTGCCGTCTCGGTCTTGTTCAGGCCCGGCGCCTCGGCCTCGTCGCCGTGTAAGGCAGCGACGGTCGGTGTGGGTCGATCGGTATCGAGGCCGACCAGCTTGCGAAGTGGGGCGACGATGCGAAGTTGCACGCCGGATTTTTCGGCGGTTTGCTTCTCGGCTGGGGTCGTCGACACGAATGGCAGCGTATCTGTGACTCTGCACAGCCCGTCGATCGCAGTGCATCCGGGGGAGATTCGGCAGCAGATGAAGACCGCGCCAATATTTCCTGGTCCCGACTCTGGTGAAGTAGGGCACCCTTGGTGGACCATACCGGCTAATTCCGTCACACTGGTGTTGTGAAATCATCAGCGAGTACCACGCATGGGGGAGAACGCGCACGTCGCGGCACCACCTCCACGGTGACGGGTTCAGCTGTTGTCGGTCACGAAGGCCAGACGCGGGGAGCTGTTGTCACCCTACTTCTCGAAGAGGGCCCGATCAGCGCCTCCGATATCGGTACCCGTCTGGGCCTCAGTGCTGCCGGGGTCAGACGACATCTCGAAGCACTCATCGACAGCGGTGAGGCGCGAATAACCTCCTCTACCGTCGTCACCCAACGAGGCCGTGGAAGACCGGCCAAGCATTTCCAGTTGACTGCAGTCGGTCGCAGCAGGCTTGGACACACCTACGACGATCTTGCAGGCGCAGCAATGCGTCAGTTACGCAAGATCGGCGGGGACCGTGCGATCGAGGCCTTCGCACGCCAGCGCGTCGAAGCCATCGTGGCCGACGTCGAGCCGGCGGTGGGAAGTCGACCTGTGGACGTGGAAGAAGCAGCGGATCGGATCGCCGACGCGTTCACAGCTGCAGGATTTGCCGCGACGACCCGTCAGGTAGGCAACGGCGTGCAGATCTGTCAACACCACTGCCCCGTCTCGCATGTGGCCTCCGAGTTTCCTGAGCTGTGCGACGCCGAACGGCAAGCCTTCTCCGATTTACTCGGAACTCACGTGCAACGACTGGCGACCATCGCGAACGGCGATTGCGCCTGCACTACGCATGTTCCTTTCACCGGTCGAAACCGCCCCGAGATTTCGAAAAAGTCGAATTCCATGCCCCACCCCGCCTCATCCATAACTTCCGGTGCTCAGCCCAGTACCGGAGATCGCACAAGCCCCCGGAAGGAGCTCGCATGACCGTCACACCAGACCAGGTGACACCCGTTGCGCCGCTGACCCCCGCTGCTCCTCTTACTCAGGACGAGACGATTGCGTCGCTGGGTACTTACGGTTTCGGTTGGTCGGACTCCGACGTCGCCGGAGCCAGCGCCAAGCGTGGACTCTCCGAGTTGGTGGTGCGTGACATCTCGGCGAAGAAGAGCGAGCCCGAATGGATGCTGGAGTCGCGTCTGAAGGCACTGAAGACGTTCGACCGCAAGCCCATGCCCAACTGGGGCGCGGACCTCGAAGGTATCCACTTCGACAACATCAAGTACTTCGTTCGCTCCAGCGAGAAGCAGGCTGCGACCTGGGAAGATCTTCCCGAGGACATCAAGAACACCTACGACAAGCTAGGTATCCCTGAGGCCGAGAAGCAGCGTCTCGTATCCGGCGTTGCCGCGCAGTACGAGTCCGAGGTCGTCTACCACTCGATCCGCGAGGACCTGGAAGCGCAAGGGGTGCTCTTTCTCGACACCGATACTGCGCTCAAGGAACAGCCCGAACTCTTTCGCGAGTACTTCGGCACGGTCATCCCTGCAGGGGACAACAAGTTCTCCGCGCTGAACGCCGCGGTCTGGTCGGGTGGATCCTTCATCTACATCCCGCCAGGCGTCCATGTCGACATCCCGCTGCAGGCCTACTTCCGGATCAACACCGAGAACATGGGGCAGTTCGAGCGCACTCTGATCATCGTCGACGAGGGTGCCTACGTGCACTACGTCGAGGGCTGCACCGCACCCATCTACAAGTCGGACTCGTTGCACTCGGCCGTTGTGGAGATCATCGTCAAGAAGGGTGGTCGTTGCCGTTACACGACTATCCAGAACTGGTCCAACAATGTCTACAACCTGGTGACCAAGCGTGCGAAGGCAGAAGCAGGCGCCACGATGGAGTGGGTCGACGGCAACATCGGCTCAAAGGTCACCATGAAGTACCCCGCTGTATGGATGACGGGTGAGTACGCCAAGGGTGAGGTCCTGTCCGTGGCGTTCGCCGGCCCCGACCAGCACCAGGACACGGGCTCGAAGATGCTGCACCTCGCGCCGCACACGTCATCGAACATCGTGAGCAAGTCCGTAGCTCGCGGTGGAGGACGGACTTCGTACCGAGGATTGGTCAAGATCAACAAGGGAGCCTATGGGTCCCGCTCGACCGTCAAGTGCGATGCACTTCTCGTCGACAATATCTCGCGCTCGGATACATATCCCTATGTCGACATCCGCGAAGACGACGTGTCAATGGGCCACGAGGCGACAGTCTCGAAGGTCAGTGACGACCAACTGTTCTACCTGATGAGCCGTGGCCTCACCGAGGACGAAGCGATGGCGATGGTGGTGCGCGGATTCGTCGAACCGATCGCGCGTGAGCTTCCGATGGAATATGCACTCGAGCTGAACCGGCTCATCGAGCTTCAGATGGAAGGGTCGGTCGGTTAAGTGACCAATTCGAATACAGAAGAGTCGCTCACAGGAGTTCAGGGCGCCGTAGCGTCGGAGAATCCAGCGGCCGAGGACAAGTCGGCCATCGTTGCGAACAAGGGTGCTCAATTCACCTCGTACGATGTCAACGCCTTCGAGGTCCCCTCCAGCCGTGACGAGCTGTGGAGATTTACGCCGATTCGTCGACTCAAGGGGCT
Organism: Rhodococcus sp. H29-C3; assembly: GCF_030063405.1. Classification (NCBI taxonomy): domain Bacteria; kingdom Bacillati; phylum Actinomycetota; class Actinomycetes; order Mycobacteriales; family Nocardiaceae; genus Rhodococcus; species Rhodococcus sp. H29-C3. The sequence continues at coordinate 69,630 of NZ_JASITC010000008.1, forward strand.
GCACGACGGTTCGGCGGTGGCCACCGCCGGGTCCGACGTTCTCGTCCAGGCACCCGAGGGTGTGACAGTGGAGACGGTCGGCCGTGACGATGTACGTATCGGTGTCGCCGGCGTTCCCGCGGATCGCATTGCTGCGCAAGCGTATTCGGCATTTACCGAGGCTACGATCGTCTCGGTGGCGTCCGAGAACGAGGTCGTCGAGCCTGTGCAGATCACAGTCACCGGGCCTGGCATCGACGCCGTCTCATACGGACACCTGCAGATTCGCCTGGATAAGTTCGCCAAGGCGACGGTGGTGATCGACCAGGTCGGATCGGGCACCTACGCAGAGAATATCGAGTTCGTCATCGGCGACGGAGCCAACCTCTCGGTCGTACTGATCCAGGAATGGGAGTCCGACGCAGTGCACGTCGGAGCTCACCACGCTCGGCTCGGCCGCGACGCGACACTGAGGCACTTCAACGTCAGTCTCGGTGGCGATCTGGTTCGCATCAGCCCGACCGTGCATTACGACGCTCCCGGCGGCGATGCAAACCTCCTCGGCGTCTACTTCGCCGATGCGGGTCAGCATCTGGAGCAGCGTTTGCTCGTCGATCATTCGGCGCCGCATTGCAAGTCGAATGTCATGTACAAGGGTGCCCTGCAGGGCGAGGTCGGTGTCGGTAAGCACGATGCCCACACCGTATGGATCGGCGACGTTCTGATCCGGGCTGAAGCAGAGGGAACCGAAACCTTCGAATTGAACCGCAACCTGGTTCTGACAGACGGCGCACGCGCCGATTCGGTACCGAATCTCGAGATCGAAACCGGCGAGATCGTCGGTGCAGGCCACGCCAGTGCGACCGGCAGGTTCGACGACGAACAGCTTTTCTACCTCCGGTCCAGAGGAATCTCCGAGGAAGTGGCTCGACGACTCGTCGTGCGCGGCTTCTTCCACGAAGTCATCGACAAGATTCCGGTCCCCGCGGTTCGTGAGCGACTCGATGCCGCGATCGAGGCCGAACTGGCCCTCGTCGGCTCGTAAATTCCGGCTCCCGTACTTATCGACATTCGTAAGGAAAATTTCATGTCCACGCTCGAAATCCGCGACCTGCACGTCAGCGTCGCAAACTCCGACACAACCGCTGAGCCCATCAACATCCTCAAGGGTGTGAACCTGACCGTGAAGTCCGGTGAAACACACGCGATCATGGGCCCCAACGGATCCGGTAAATCGACGTTGTCCTACGCCATCGCCGGTCACCCGAAGTACGCAGTGACCTCGGGCACCATCACGCTCGACGGCGAAGATGTGCTCGCGATGACTGTCGACGAGCGGGCTCGCGCAGGTTTGTTCCTCGCGATGCAGTACCCGGTCGAGGTTCCCGGAGTGTCGATGTCGAACTTCCTCCGCACTGCAGCGACGGCTGTCCGCGGTGAGGCTCCGAAGCTTCGGCACTGGGTCAAGGAAGCCAAGACGGCCCTGTCCGAACTCGAAATCGATGCGGCTTTCCTCGAGCGGAACGTCAACGAAGGCTTCTCCGGTGGTGAGAAGAAGCGCCACGAGATCCTGCAGCTCGGAATGCTGAAGCCCAAGATCGCCATCCTCGACGAGACCGACTCCGGTCTCGACGTCGATGCGCTCCGAGTCGTTTCGGAGGGTGTCAACAAGTACAAGGAACGCGAGAACGGCGGCGTTCTGTTGATCACGCACTACACGCGGATTCTCCGCTACATCAAGCCCGACTTCGTTCACGTGTTCGTCGATGGCGAGATCGTGAAGTCCGGTGGAGCAGAGTTGGCAGACGAGCTCGAGGCCGATGGCTACACCGATTTCACTCAGCCTGCGACCACAGGAGCGTAAGTATGGCTGCACCAGCAGCTCTGTCGAACAGCACATTGGATGTCAGCTCGATCCGTGCCGATTTTCCGATTCTTTCGCGTACGGTTCGCGACGGTAAGCCGTTGGTGTACTTGGACTCGGGTGCTACATCTCAGCGCCCGGTCCAGGTTCTCGACGCAGAACGTGAGTTTCTGCTGACGTGCAACGCCGCGGTTCATCGTGGCGCACATCAGCTCGCCGAAGAAGCGACCGACGCGTACGAGGGCGCCCGCGCCGCCATCGCGTCGTTCGTCGGTGCGGACGCCGGTGAACTCGTGTTCACCAAGAACGCCACCGAGGCGCTCAATCTCGTCACCTATGTTCTCGGAGACGATCGATTCGATCGCCACGTCGGACCTGGCGACGAGATCGTGATCACGGAACTCGAGCATCACGCCAACCTAGTGCCGTGGCAGGAATTAGCCAGACGAACCGGTGCCACGCTGCGATGGTTCGGCGTGACCGACGAGGGACGGATCGATCTCGATTCTCTGAAGCTCACCGATGCGGTCAAGGTTGTCGCGTTCACTCATCAGTCGAACGTGACGGGCGCGGTGTCACCTGTTGCCGAGCTCGTTCGACGGGCTCGTGAGGTCGGGGCGCTCGTCGTGCTCGACGCATGCCAGTCCGTGCCGCATATGAGCGTGGACTTTCATGCACTCGATGTCGACTACGCGGCGTTCTCGGGACACAAGATGCTGGCGCCGTCGGGCGTCGGCGTTTTGTACGGCAAAGCAGAACTCCTCGACGCGATGCCGCCATTCGTGACAGGCGGTTCGATGATCGAGACAGTGACAATGGAGAAGACCACTTACGCGCCGCCGCCTCAGCGGTTCGAAGCGGGCGTACCGATGGCTTCTCAGGTGGTCGGACTCGGCGCAGCGGTCGCTTATCTCGAGTCGATCGGTATGGACGCAATTGCGGCGCACGAGCACACCCTCGTCGGAGCGACACTCGACATGCTTGCGAATATCGAGGGTGTTCGAGTGATCGGACCGACCGAGAACATCGATCGAGGGTCAGCGGTGTCGTTCGTCGTCGACGGCGTCCACGCACACGATCTCGGTCAGATTCTCGATGATGACGGTGTTGCTATCCGCGTCGGACACCACTGCGCGTGGCCTTTGCACCGCCGTTTCGGTGTCGCAGCCACTGCGAGAGCGTCGTTTGCTCTGTACAACACGTTCGATGAAGTAGATGCGCTGGGTTCGGCGATCGAGCACGCCCAGAAGTTCTTCGGGACCAGGGGTGCTGCCTGACATGCGCATGGAGCAGATGTACCAAGAGGTCATTCTCGACCACTACAAACACCCGCACGGGCGCGGTCTTCGCGAGCCGTTCGGAGCCGAGGTCCACCACGTCAACCCGACTTGCGGTGACGAGGTGACGTTGCGGGTGAACATCGACGATGGTGGAACCGTCACCGACGTGTCCTACGACGGGCAGGGTTGTTCGATCAGTCAGGCTGCGACTTCGGTCCTCACGGATCAGGTCATCGGACTACCTGTCGAGCAAGCGATGAGAGTCGTGGATGCCTTCAGTGAAATGGTCGGCAGCAGAGGTACCGTAGATGGCGACGAGGATGTCATCGGCGATGGAATCGCGTTCGTCGGAGTGTCCAAGTATCCCGCCCGCGTCAAGTGTGCGCTGCTCGGATGGATGGCTTTCAAGGATGCGGTTGTTCGAATAGTAGAAGAGACTCCCGCAGCACCCGCACGATCCGGAGGACAGGTATGACCCAGACACAGACAACCGATTCGCAGAACGGTGCCACTGCTGCGCCCGAGACCGACTCGGCAGGCTCGGCTCCGGCCGACTCGTCGTCTACGGCGGTGCCTGCATCGCTCACCCCGGATGAGATCAAGGTTCTCGAAGACCTCGAAGAGGCAATGCGCGATGTGGTCGACCCCGAGCTCGGGATCAACGTCGTCGACCTCGGCCTGGTGTACGACATCAATATCGACGCCGACGACATCGTCACGGTCGATATGACGCTGACTTCGGCTGCGTGCCCGCTGACAGACGTCATCGAAGATCAGGCGCGTGGCGCGCTTGTGCGAAGTGGTCTGTGCGCCGACCTGAAGATCAATTGGGTGTGGATGCCGCCTTGGGGACCGGACAAGATCACCGACGACGGACGTGAGCAGCTCAGGGCCCTCGGCTTTACCGTGTGATCTCGCCTCGTGAGGGCTAATTACGCATAGGTTCACCAGTACGTTCGGTATGTCATGGACGTTCTGGTGAACCGACTTTTGCTCGAAGGCGTCCTAGCTTGAACGAACCTGCATGGTTTTGGTCGATGCAGGTTCGGTTATGCGCCTTTTCTAGCCGGCGTCGACTTTTCGGCAGCGGATCGCTTTGACGGCGCAGTCTTTTTGGCGGGTGCTTTCTTTGCGGCCGCCTTCTTCTGCGGAGTTTTCTCCTCCGACGCACTCTTGTTCGCGGCCGTCTTGGTCTTGGAAGACGAGTGTGCGGTCTTGGCGCTCTTGCCCGCGGCTTCGACGCTGCGTTGGAGGGCAGCCACCAGGTCGACGACCTCGGCGTCTTCGCCGTCGCTGGTTGTCTCGCCCTCGGGACGGACGACCTTCTCTCCACCGTTCTCGATCGTGTCGTCGATCAGCTTACGTAGTTCGATCTGGTAGTCGTCCGTGTACTCCGTGGGATCGAAATCTGCCGACATACTCTCCACCAGTGAGGTAGCCATCTTGACTTCCTGAGGCCTTGCTTCGGGTGCATCGTTCAGCGAGGGAAATTCCGCGGCCCGCACCTCGTCCGGCCACAGCAGTGTCTGGATCACAAGAGTATTCTCGCGAACCCGCAAGGCGGCCAGTCGCGTCTTCTGCCGCAAGGTGAAATGCACCAGCGCGGTACGTTCCGTATCCAGGAGTGTCTGTCGCAACAGCACATATGCCTTCGGCGACGAAGAGTCGGGTTCGAGGAAATAGCTCTTGTCGTACAGGATGGGATCGATTTGTTCGGTAGGGACGAATTCCAGGACCGGGATCTCGTGTTTTTCGGCGGCAGGGAGCTTGTCGAAATCTTCGTCGGTCAGGATGACGCGTTCACCGTCGGGTGAGTCGTACGCCTTGTCGATGTCGGCGAACTGCACCGATTTGCCGCATTCGGAGCAGACACGATCGTATTTGATCCGACCGCCGTCTTTCGCGTGTACCTGATGGAACCGGATGTCGTGTGTCTCCGTCGCGGAGTACACCTTCACCGGCACGTTGACGAGCCCGAAGGCGATAGATCCCTTCCATATGGAACGCATGAGGTTCATGATTCACGAGGCACGGGTGTCGTGTCGAGGGGTTCGTTATCGAGACGACGAGTGGTGGCCGTTTCCCCGCCGCGGATTGACTACCGTTCGCGCTATCGCCATGCGAGCTCGAGGTGGGAGCGTCGGGAACATTCGCATCATTGCGTTCATCGTTGCGAGTGGATCCGCTCGGTTGGACAGGTAGGCAGTCTGCTGGGCGACCGGAAGCTCGAAGAAGCTGGCGAAGAAGTGGGGGATCAGCTCGGGTTCGAGTTCGAGCGCGGTCCGTAGCCCGAGGTTGCGTAGACGTTGGACCGCCCAAACCGAAAGGGGGCGAACAGAATTTCCGGTGCGAAGTGTCGCGACTACGGTGTCGGCTGCGGCCAGTGATGCTGCGACGCTGTAGCCGGTGGCCGGGTGCATGAGACTGGATCGTGCGCCGAACCGCACAGCCCCGCGTTCACCTCGCAGGTGCCCTGGCGGTTGTACCGGGAACCGGACGCGTTCGATCGGCTCGGTCCCGGTCGGGCGGGCGCCGCGGTTGTGTAATCGTTTCGCGAGGCGATCTCGTAGGACATCGAGACCCAGTGGCGGACTCCCCACAAGACAGGTCTCTTCGAGCAGGATTCGATCGTCGTCGAGCGGGACCGCATACAGAAAGCTCGGTACCTCCTCAGGTGAGGTGCCATTGTCGTATCGCCAGTCCATGAACCAAGCACTGGTGTCCTCCAGGAGCGCAACGCCCGCCGAGCGATCGACGACGATGCCGTATGCCGTCTGTTCGGCGAGACCCAGCACGCCGGCGGATCCGCGCGCGTCGACAATCGTGCGTCCGGTGACCGTTCTCCCGTCGGCGAGACGAACGGCGTCCTTGGTCACCGATGTGGCTGTTCCCTGGAGCACACGAGCGGATCCTTCGCTGAGCACCTGTTGCAGCGCAGCGGTGTCGAGTACGCAATACGTCCGATCGATCGTGTGACGTCGTACCGTCCACGCCGCTGGCCGAGCGATGGTCGACGCGACGGCTGCGGCGGGGAGCCAGTGGGGGAGCTCGTCCGACCAGGCCGAATATGTCGGGGTCCAGCGCCTGTTGGGGTGAGGATCGATGGCTACGACGTCGACCCCAGCGGCGGACGCTCGATGTGAGAGGGCGCGACCCGCCGGGCCGAGCCCGACCACGACGAGGTCGGCCGCGACGTCTTGGGACGGCGTTGAATCGTTCACAGTCCGCCGGTGGCCAGCAATCCGCCATCCACTCGGACGGTTTCGCCGGTGATCCAGGACGATGCGTCGGATACGAGGAATCCCACGAGACTTGCGACGTCTTCGGGAGATCCGAGCCGCTTCATCGGATATGCCGCGGCAGCTTGCTCCTCGCCTCCAGCCACCAGCGCCTCGGCAAACTTCGTCTTGACCACGCCCGGTGCGACTGCGTTCACTCGTATCGATGGTCCCAGCTGCCACGCGAGTTCTTCGGTCAAGCGGATCAGGGCCGCTTTGGAAGCGCCGTACGCAGCGATCACACCTGTGGAGCGCAGGCCCGCGACGCTCGCGACGTTCACTACGGCACCACCGTGCGCGCCCATCCAGGCTCGGTAGGCCTCCTGGATGTACCCCAATGTGGCGACGACATTGGTGTCGAAGGTCTTCTTGACACCGTCGAGATCGGCGTCCATCAGTGAACCGTAGACAGGATTGATACCGGTGTTGTTGATCAGGATGTCGAGCGAACCGAATACCTCGATCGTCTTGTCCACCGAGTCGCGACGGGAGTCCGCATCACCGGCATTGCCTGCAATTGCCAGGACCCTGTCGGTCCCGTTTCCGGTGGCTTCGCCGAGTTGGCGGGCCGCCTCGGCCAGCGGTTCCGGTTTGCGAGCGGTGATCGTCACACGTGCGCCTCGAGCCAGCAGCTCGGTGGCGATTGCCTTGCCGATTCCTCGGCTGGCACCGGTGACGAGAGCCACTCGGCCTGTCAGATCCTGCTCTTGGGCTGTTTTGGCGGCGGTCATGAATCAAGACGTTACCGGTGTCACTGCTCGGACGGTCGGTAGCACGGCCCCCGAGGGGTTAAAATGGGAGGTTCATGGGCCATGAGTGGTTTCAGGGCCAGGCCCAGCGCACTTTCGACGAGTCATCGTTCGCTACCGCCTGCGACTCGACCGCTCGTGAAAACGGCCAGACGCCGAACTTCGCCCGCTATAGCTAGGAGCACCCGCGTGATTACCGCCACCGACTTGGAAGTTCGTGCCGGTGTCCGCACGTTGCTCTCGACGCAAGGACCAGCACTTCGCGTACAAGGTGGAGACCGTATCGGGTTGGTCGGCCGTAACGGAGCGGGCAAGACCACGACGCTGAGAATTCTTGCGGGTGAGGGCGAACCCTACGCGGGCACCGTTGTGCGTACGGGCGATCTCGGATACTTGCCACAGGACCCGAAAGAGGGCGACCTCGATGTGCTTGCCCGGGATCGAGTTCTCTCCGCGCGCGGACTCGACACCTTGTTGCATCGCATGGAGAAGCAGCAGGCGTTGATGGCCGAGGTCGCCGACGAGGCGCTTCTGGACAAGGCGGTCCGCAAGTACGGCGAGCTCGAGGAGCGATTCGCATCGCTGGGCGGCTACGAAGCAGAGAGTGAAGCAGCGCGAATCTGCAACAGCCTGGGACTTGCCGATCGCATTCTCGCCCAAGCACTGCGCACGCTGTCCGGCGGCCAACGTCGGCGCGTGGAACTTGCGCGCATTCTGTTCGCGGCCTCCGACGGGAGCGGCGGACGGTCCGACACGACACTACTGCTCGACGAACCCACCAACCACCTCGACGCCGACTCCATCACCTGGCTCCGTGGGTTTCTGCAGAATCACGATGGCGGGCTGATCGTGATCAGCCACGACGTCGACCTTCTGAGTGACGTAGTCAACCGCGTGTGGTTCCTCGATGCGGTGCGCGGCGAGGCCGATGTCTACAACATGAACTGGAAAAAGTACATCGATGCTCGGGCAACCGACGAGCAGCGCAGGCGGCGTGAGCGTGCCAATGCGGAGAAGAAGGCAGGCGCGTTGCGCGTGCAGGCCGCGAAGATGGGCGCGAAAGCAACCAAAGCTGTTGCCGCGCAGAACATGGCAAAGCGTGCTGACAAGCTCATGGCCAACCTCGACGCCGAGCGAGTCTCGGACAAAGTTGCGCACATCCGCTTCCCTGAACCTGCACCCTGCGGCAAGACCCCCCTCATGGCGAAGAACCTCACCAAGATGTACGGGTCGCTGGAAATCTTCGCCGGAGTCGATCTGGCCATCGACCGCGGCAGCCGCGTCGTAGTACTCGGACTCAACGGTGCGGGTAAGACGACCTTGCTTCGGATTCTTGCGGGTACCGAAAAGTCCGACGCCGGTGAGATCCTCGCCGGCCACGGACTCCGCGTCGGATACTTCGCACAGGAACACGACACACTCGACGATCGCGCGTCGGTGTGGGAGAACATTCGCCATGCGGCACCGGACACAGGGGAGCAGGAGTTGCGCTCGCTACTGGGGGCGTTCATGTTCACCGGACCGCAGCTGGAGCAGCCGGCGGGCACGCTGTCGGGCGGTGAGAAGACCAGACTTGCACTTGCCGGACTTGTGTCCTCTGCAGCCAACGTTCTGCTTCTCGACGAGCCGACGAACAACCTCGACCCGATTTCACGTGAACAGGTGCTCGATGCTCTCCGTAGTTACAAGGGAGCCGTCGTGCTGGTCACTCACGACCCTGGTGCGGCCGAAGCCCTGTCACCCGAGCGGGTCATCCTGCTACCCGACGGCAACGAGGACCACTGGTCACAGGACTACCTTGAACTGATTCAGCTGGCCTGATCGGCGATTTTCTCGTGGTCGAAGTGTGATGTCCTCTACCCTGGTTGTGCGGGGGTGTTCGGTGAGTGAACTGTCGCTGACTGGAGGAACGCCATGCCACCACTACCGGCCCGAGGATCCGTCACCGAATCCGAGGTCCCGCCTATCGGTAAAGGCGCACGTATTACCGGCGAATCGCGCGATCGGCTCCGAGCGTCACTGCAGGAGCAGTACTCCGCAGGGGCCAGTATTCGCAGTCTGGCCCACGATCTCGGCAGATCCTACGGATTCGTGCACAAGATACTGGCCGAATCGGGTGTCGCGTTACGTTCGAGGGGCGGCCCTAATCGGCAGAAGTGACATCGCGCCGAATAGCTGTACATGGGGCTAAGCGCTGTCGGGCCTGCGAACCGATGCTTCGACAAGGTCCAGTACCGCCGAGAGATTAGGTCCTCCCTGACCGGAGGCGATGCGAGCGACAAGACCGTCGAGCACGAGATCGAGATAGTCGTGCATCACATCCTTCGGAACGTCCTCACGCAGTTTGCCCGCCGTTTTCTGACGTTCCAGACGGGCAAGGGTTGCATCGGTGAGTTCCGAGGATTTCTCCGCCCAGCTCTTCCTGAATTCCGGATCGGTGCGTAAGCGCCTCGCTATTTCCAGCCGAGTACCGAGCCACTCGAACCGATCGGGTTGCTCGAGAATGTCCCGCATGACCTGAACCAGGCCTTGACGAGCAGCCACTTCTGCCATTCGCCGAGCATCTTCCTGCGCGAGCGCGAGAAACAACCCGTCCTTGTCCTTGAAGTGGTGAAAGATCGCACCTCTGGACAGACCAGTCGTCTCCTCGAGGCGGCGGACCGTCGCACCCTCGTAGCCGAATTCACCGAAGCAACGTCGTGCGCCGTCGAGGATCTCGCTACGTCGTGCTGCCAAATGGTCCTCACTGACCTTCGGCACACTGCCTCCTTCATAGGCTGATACGTGGTCCCGCCTTCAGCGCAGAACGCGCACGCCCACTGTCTGTTCGAGCCTGAACCGGGCTCGAAGTGGTCGTGCGCGTTCTGAGTCTCACTGGTCGAGTTCACTCACCAGGGCCGAGCTTGAAAAGAAGTGCCTAGCCTCGGATCATATTGCGGAGGACGTACTGCAAGATGCCGCCGTTGCGGTAGTAGTCCGCCTCACCGGGGGTGTCGATGCGCACCACGGCGTCGAATTCGACCTTCGTGCCGTCGGTCTTCGTCGCAGTGACTGCCATTGTCTTGGGTGTGACACCCTCGTTCAGCTTCTCGACGCCGACGATATCGAATGTCTCGGTGCCGTCGAGCTTCAGCGATGCAGCGCTCTCGCCAACCGGGAACTGAAGCGGAACAACGCCCATCCCGATGAGGTTGGAGCGGTGGATACGCTCGAAGGACTCAGTGATGACAGCCTTGACGCCGAGCAGGCTGGTTCCCTTCGCAGCCCAGTCACGTGAAGAGCCGCTACCGTACTCCTTGCCACCGAGGACCACGAGCGGAATGCCGGCGGCCTGGTAGTTCTGCGAAGCATCGTAGATGAAGGCCTGCGGTCCATCTTCCAGGGTGAAGTCACGGGTGTAACCGCCCGAGACGTCATCGAGGAGCTGGTTCTTCAGTCGGATGTTAGCGAACGTTCCACGAATCATGACCTCGTGGTTGCCGCGGCGCGAACCGAGCGAGTTGTAGTCCTTGCGCTCGACTCCGTGCGAGTCCAGGTACTGGGCAGCAGGCGTTCCGGCCTTGATCGGGCCAGCTGGGCTGATGTGGTCGGTGGTGACCGAATCTCCCAGCAGTGCAAGGACACGAGCGCCCTTGATGTCCTTGACCGGCTCCGGATCCATTGTCATGCCGTCGAAGTACGGGGGCTTGCGCACATAAGTGGACTTCTCGTCCCACGCGAACGTGTCGCCTTCGGGGGTCGAAAGGTTTTGCCAGCGGCTGTCCCCGTCGAAAATCGTCTTGTACGACTTGCGGAACATGTCCTGGCTGATGGACGACTTGATCGTGTCGTCGATCTCCTGTGCGGACGGCCAGATGTCCTTCAAGTAGACGGGCTTGCCGTCGTGGTCGTCTCCGAGCGAGTCGGTCTCGAAGTCGAAGTCCATCGTGCCGGCGAGGCCGTATGCGATGACGAGCGGGGGCGAAGCCAGGTAGTTCATCTTGACGTCGGGGGAGATCCGACCCTCGAAGTTTCGGTTACCGGAGAGCACTGCAGTGACCGAAAGGTCGTTGTCGTTGATCGCTTTCGAGATCGGTTCGGCGAGAGGACCGGTGTTGCCGATGCAGGTGGTGCATCCGTAGCCACCGAGGTAGTAGCCGAGCTTCTCTAGGTACGGCCACAGACCGGCCTTCTCGTAGTAGTCGGTGACTACCTGCGAGCCGGGCGCCATGTTGGTCTTGACCCACGGCTTGGTGGTCAAGCCCTTGTCGACGGCGTTGCGCGCGAGCAGTGCAGCGCCGAGCATGACTGACGGGTTCGAGGTGTTGGTGCAGGAGGTGATGCCTGCAACGACGACCGCGCCGTGGTCGAGGACGAACTCGGCGCCCTCTTCGGACTTGACGGTGATCGGCTTGCTCGGGCGACCGTCGGAACCGTACGCGGCGGACTGGACGGCGACGGCGTCGTCCTCGGTGAACGACAGTGAAGCGGGGTCGCTCGCGGGGAACGACTCGTTGAGTGCCTCGTCGAGCTTGCTGTCACCTTCGTGTGCGGGGTGGCTCTCATCGACGTAGTTGTGGATGTCCCTGCGGAACGCAGGCTTGGACTCCGACAAAAGAATTCGGTCCTGCGGGCGCTTCGGCCCGGCAATGGACGGAACGACGGTGTTGAGGTCGAGCTCGATGTACTCGGAGTACACGGGCTCGTTCTCCGGGTCGTGCCACATGCCCTGTTCCTTGGCATACGCCTCGACGAGCGCCAGCTGCTCGTCGCTGCGGCCGGTCAGGCGCAGGTAGTTGATGGTCTCTTCGTCGATCGGGAAAATTGCCGCGGTGGAACCGAACTCGGGGCTCATGTTGCCCAGCGTTGCTCGGTTGGCCAGAGGTACCTCTGCGACGCCCTTGCCGTAGAACTCCACGAACTTGCCGACGACGCCGTGCTTACGGAGCATTTCGGTCGCGGTGAGGACGACGTCGGTCGCGGTCACGCCGGGCTGAATCTCCCCGGAGAGCTTGAAGCCGACGACGCGGGGGATGAGCATCGAGACCGGCTGGCCGAGCATTGCTGCTTCGGCTTCGATCCCGCCGACGCCCCAACCCAACACGCCCAGGCCGTTGACCATAGTGGTGTGTGAATCGGTACCGACGCACGTATCGGGATACGCCTGGCCGTTGCGGGTCATGACGGTCGGTGCCAGGTACTCGATGTTGACCTGGTGCACGATACCCATGCCGGGGGGTACGACCTTGAAGTCGTCGAAGGCGCCCTGTCCCCAACGAAGGAACTGGTAGCGCTCGCCGTTGCGCTCGTACTCGAGGTCCACGTTGCGCTCGAGGGCATCGGCGCGGCCGAACACGTCGAGAATCACCGAGTGGTCGATCACCATGTCGGCAGGAGAGAGCGGGTTGACCTTGCTCGGGTCACCGCCCAGTGTGGTCACGGCTTCGCGCATGGTGGCCAGGTCGACGATGCACGGCACGCCGGTGAAGTCCTGCATGATGACTCGCGCCGGAGTGAACTGGATTTCGACGCTCGGGTCCGCGGACGGATCCCACGAAGCGATCGAACGGATATGGTCGGCGGTGATGTTGGCACCGTCCTCGGTGCGAAGGAGGTTCTCCGCGAGGACTTTCAGTGCGTATGGCAACTTTTCGGCACCGGGCAAGGCCGACAGACGGAAGATCTCGTAAGAGTTCTTTCCGACCTCGAGGGTGCCCTTTGCACCGAATGAGTTATTACTAGCGGTCACTTCAGCTCCACTCGTCTATGAGGCACACCGCCGACGGGGCTGTGTCGACGGTTGAAGCGAGACCTTCTACGCGACCGAGCGGTGCGCCGAATGTCTCGTTGTAAGTCTAACAGTACGCTTGTCCTGTGAAACCCTGAGGGCAGGCCTGATGGTGCGACGGCGAGCCCTGCACCGACAATCCTCACGCAGTGGCACCACCTTCGCAATGCAGGGCAACCTCATACGGACCATGCCGCCAGCGTCCAATGCGGTCCCGCTAGGGTTCGGTGACGTAGGGTTCGAACGGGCCGCTCGTACTGTTCGGAAACGACCGCCACCCACCGACTCCGCTATTGCGACTGGACGAGAGATGCCTGATCCGATTCTTGCTTTTGTTCCGCTGGCCGCCGAAGTGCCACCCGGCACGGACATCGATTCGATCGTGGCCGACGTCGCCGAGTCCGGAGTCAGTGCGCCTTCGGCGCTTCGGAGTGACCTGCAGGTCGTAGTCCAGCGTGCGGAAGAGCACGGCGTCGATCTCGGGATCGTGGTCATGGAAAAGGACCCCGTTCACGATTCTCAGTTGCGTGATCTCGCGACAGCGGTCGGGACCCAGGACGGCGGCACAGTCCTCGTCTTGAGTCCAGGTCAGGTGGGGTCCTTCAGTGACACCGTCAGTCGAGTGACGCTCGAAGCTGGGCAAGATCGCACCTACACGGGCAATCCGATCGTCGGAGCCGACAACTTCGTCGACACACTGGTTGGCCCGCAGACTCCGTGGGGTTTGATCACGGGTCTGATCTTGGTGCTGGTTACGGCGGGAGCAGCAGCAACTGCAGTGGCGAAGATCCGGCGCCACAAGGCGCGGATCATCTCGACATCTGAGTCCGACGAGACGGAGCGGCCTTCGCCGTCGACTCCACCGAGCAACACTTCTGGTGAGTCCGTCCTCGACCGCTGAAGATCGACGCTTTCTCGAGACCGCTGGAACGAACGCCTCGCCCCTCTGGTCGGGGCGTTTTTCGCGTGTAGAAAAAGTCGAAAAAACTTCTTTCACGTAAACACCGAGTTCAGCGCATTCGCGCTGGTCGAATTACATATGTGTTCTTTGTGGCTGGAGTTTCTTTAGTGTGCAAAGTGTCGTACGGTCCCATTGGCACTGCTGGGGAAGGAGTGTCGCAAAAGGCAGGGGTCAATCCGAGTTTCCTTGGGTGACGCCTGCTTCTGGTGGGACCGACGTGGTCTGCACCTGAGGTGATGCTGCGTGCCTCCTTCCTGCCCGGTGAGCGTGATTTCCGGTACCCGATGTGGGTACTGGGTCCACTCTTCCGGCGTCGACCTTCGATAGAACGTCGCGAGCGCCGGAACAGAGGGAGACAACTTTGAGGCGACGAGCATTCCGCGGCACTCACCGCTGCACGTTCTCCAGAACGGCGAGAATTTTCGTTGGGGCCGGAATGGTTGTTGCATTGATCAGCGGTGCGTCCAGCACCGCTCTCGCGGTTCCGCCGCCGCCGCCCAATCCATCCGACTTCGACATTGCCGCCGCGGGCTCCGCGGTAGAGCAACAGCTCGGTGCCGTGGGTGCACTGATCAATCAAGTCGCGTCTGCGAACCAACAGCTCGCCCAACTCGATGCTGACGTGGCGATCAAACGCGAGGACGTCAACAAGGCCCTCGTCGATCTTCAAAATGCTCGTGACGCCGCCGACGTAGCTGCGCAACTCGTCGTCTTTGCTCAGCAGGCTCTCACCGATGCAGGTGTTCGAATCCAGGCGGCACAGCAAAAGTTCAACGATTTCGCCGTGTCGAGCTACACCCAGGGCACAGGCGTCGCCTCGGTGTCCTCGTTCCTCGGATCGAGTGGACCAGACGACGTTCTCGACCGTGCGCAGGTACTGAAGGTTCTGTCGAACAGCCAGAACGCTGTGCTCGACGGTCTCCAACGGGCCAGAACCGAACAGGCCAACCGTGACTCCGCGGCTCGCGAGTCCAAACAACAAGCCGATGCCGCAGCCTCGACAGCAGAGTCCAAGAAAGCAGATGCCGAGGAAGCGATAGCGACCGCCCGCGCCGCGCTCCAAGCCCAGGCAGAACAGAAGGCTGCGATCGAGAGCGAGCGTGACTCAGCGCAGAGTCAGCTCGATTCCGCACGATCGAACGTGGCAGGACTTGCCGATCAGCGCGTCGCCTATTCGACCTGGGAGTCACAGAAGGCAGCGGAGGATGCAGCCATTGCCGCCGCGGCGGCCGCAGCGAAGCAGGCGGCAGTTCAAGCTGCTGCCAGGGTTGCAGCGAACCAGGCTGCGAGTGCGGCTGCGGCTGCCGCAGCAGCAGGTCAACGATCCCACACCGATATCGACGAAGATCAGGACTCTGTCGTCAGCGACTCCACCGGCAGCGACTCTGCAGGCAGCACGGGCACCACGACACCCACGACACCGAAGAAGCCGCGAAGCTCGGGCCAATCGAGTTCGTCCCTCACCGGCAGTGCAGCAGTCGAGCTCGCCATCGACCGCGGAATGTCCCAGCTGGGCGTCCCGTATTCCTGGGGTGGCGGCGACGAAAACGGACCGACGAAAGGAATCCGGGACGGGGGAGTGGCCGATAGCTACGGCGACTACAACAAGGTCGGCTTCGACTGTTCCGGATTGATGATCTACGCGTTCGGGGGACTCGGCATATCGCTGCCTCACTACACGGGCTATCAATACACGGCAGGCAAACAGGTCCCATCCTCGAACATGAAGCGCGGGGACATGATCTTCTATGGACCGAACGCCAGTCAGCACGTCGCGCTGTATCTGGGCGACGGGAAGATGCTCGAAGCCCCTCAATCCGGTGACATCGTGAAGGTTTCGTCCGTTCGATACGACGGTATGACGCCGTATGCAGTACGTATGGTGTCCTGACGGCATTCTTCGGGGGCCACTCGGTAGGCTCGCCCCAAAGGAGACATCGGTAGCCTTGGGGGGCGGCCTCACGGCGCAAGCAGTCATCGTCTGAAATAGTCGATGGTCGATACCGAACGTGCCCGAGAAGTGATTCGATTGAAAGCGGTGAATTCTTGGTGACATCACGTGACGGCGCCGAAGCGAACGGCAGCGTCTCGCAGGACAGCGGTTCGAACGGCAGCATGTCCAAGGGCGGCGCCTCGGGCGGGAATGGATCGGGCCGCACCGATGCGGCAGGGCTCGCACATGATGTGCAGATCCTCGAAAAGGCCGTGTACGAAGTCAAGCGTGTGATCGTCGGCCAGGATCGACTGGTCGAAAGGATCCTCGTAGGACTTCTTGCACGCGGCCACGTACTCCTCGAGGGTGTGCCCGGAGTGGCGAAGACCCTTGCCGTGGAAACTTTCGCCAAGGTTGTCGGTGGAACGTTCTCTCGCGTTCAATTCACGCCCGACCTTGTGCCCACAGACCTGATCGGTACCCGCATCTATCGGCAGGGGCGCGAAGAATTCGACACCGAACTAGGTCCGGTCGTTGCCAACTTCGTGCTGGCCGACGAGATCAACCGCGCACCCGCAAAAGTACAGTCCGCATTGCTGGAAGTCATGGCGGAGCGGCAAGTGTCCATCGGTGGTCATACCTTCGCGATGCCCGACCCCTTTCTGGTCATGGCGACGCAGAACCCGATCGAGAACGAAGGTGTCTATCCCCTTCCCGAAGCTCAGCGTGACCGGTTCTTGTTCAAAATCGTCGTCGACTACCCCTCTGTCGAGGAAGAACGCGAAATCGTCTACCGGATGGGCACCGCGGTCCCGACTCCGAAGCAAATCCTCGATCCAGAGGAGCTGGTTCGGCTCCAAAACGTCGCGAGTTCGGTGTTCGTTCATCATGCACTCGTCGACTACGTCGTCCGCGTCATCGCTGCGACGAGAACGCCCGAACAACTCGGTCTCGACGACGTCGCAAGTTGGATCGCATACGGCGCGTCTCCGCGAGCAACTCTCGGGATCATCTCGGCATCGCGGGCCCTTGCTCTGGTGCGAGGACGTGACTACGTGGTGCCGCAGGACGTGCTCGAAGTGATCCCCGACGTTCTCCGTCACCGCCTCGTCCTGTCCTACGACGCACTCGCCGACGAGGTGACTCCGGAAGATGTGATCACTCGTATCTTGCAGGCGGTGGGTCTTCCCCAGGTGGCCCCTCAAGCGGTCGGCGCGCAGCAGGCCCCCCAAGCTCCTTTCGTCCCGCAGCAACCGGCGAACCAAGGCGCGGCGCCGCAGCATCCCCCGCAACAGGGAATGCCGCAGCAGGGAGCACCGCAGCAGGGAGTGCCGCAGCAGGGATACAACGCCGGCGTGCCACAAGGACAGCCGGGTCCAGCCCCGTCCCTGGACAAATCCGCGGGGAATTCCCCAGCCGTGGGTAGCCAGCAGCAGTGAGCGGGGCACTTGCCCGCGGGGCGGGTCGACCACCCGACTCGCGGCCCCCGTCGTTCCGGAGCGGTGAACTACGTGACCCCACACTCGCTGCGGCGTTGCGTACTTTGGAATTGACAGTCCGCCGCCGTCTCGACGGCGTGTTGCACGGCGACCACCTCGGATTGATTCCGGGACCTGGTTCCGAGCCCGGCGACGCGCGGGAGTACCAGCCTGGTGACGACGTCCGACAGATGGACTGGTCGGTTACCGCTCGGACGACTCACCCGCACGTCCGTCAGTCTGTTGCGGATCGTGAACTGGAAACTTGGATGGTCGTCGATCTGTCGGCCAGTCTCGATTTCGGTACGACGGGGTGCGAGAAGCGAGATCTGGCTGTCGCGGCGGCCGCCGCAATCACCCACTTGACCAGTGGTGGAGGCAATCGCATCGGTGCTGTGGTTGCTACCGGAGCGCAAACGACTCGGATCCCGGCCAGGGGTGGCCGAATCCACTCACAGACGTTGCTCCGGACCATCGCGACCACGCCCAGTGCCGCAGACGGCGTCCGAGGAGATCTTCGTTCGGCCATCGAAGCGCTTCGTCGGCCGCAACGCAGGCGGGGGATGGCAGTGGTGATCAGTGATTTCCTCGGGCCGATCGATTGGGAGCGATCGCTGCGAGCGATCTCCGCACGGCACGACGTGTTGGCGGTGGAAGTACTCGATCCTCGGGACCTCGAATTGCCAGATGTCGGGGATGTAGTCCTCCACGACCCCGAAACAGGCCGCACCCGTGAATTCAGCACGACGCCGCAGTTGCGTGCCGATTTCGCTGAAGCCGCGGCGTCTCATCGCGAGGACGTCGAGCGTGCGCTTCGTCGATGTGGCGCTCCGCGCTTGACACTTCGAACCGACGGCGACTGGATAGCGGACGTCGTCCGCTTCGTTTCTTCACGCCGACACACTCTCGGCTCCAGCGCAGTCAATTCGGCTCGGGCAGGTCGCCGGTGAGTCTGTCCGAGTTCACCTCACCGTGGTGGCTGCTGTTCGTGCTCGTCGTTGCCGGTTTGGTCGTCGGTTACGTGTTGGCGCAGCGCCGTCGTCACAACCACACTTTGCGGTTCTCGAACATGGAACTGTTGGAGAAAGTGGCGCCGACGCGGCCGGGTTACTGGCGCCACGTGCCGACTGCACTGATCCTGGCCGGTCTGCTCGTGCTGACAATCGCGTTGGCGGGTCCGACTGCTGATCAAAAGGTGCCGCGAAACCGCGCGACGGTGATACTCGTGATCGACGTGTCGTTGTCGATGGAGGCAACGGACGTCGAACCGTCTCGGTTGGCTGCTGCCCAGGAGGCAGGAAAGTCGTTCGCCGAAGGGTTGACTCCAGGTATCAACCTCGGGCTCGTCGCTTTCGCTGGAACGGCGTCGGTGCTCGTATCTCCGACCGCCAATCGAGAAGCGACCAAGGCGGCCATCGACAAACTGCAATTAAGCGAACGTACGGCCACTGGCGAGGCTATTTTTACCTCGCTGCAGTCGATCGACACGCTGGGAGCGGTGCTCGGTGGAGGTGATGCGGCCCCGCCTGCTCGAATTGTTCTGTTGTCCGACGGCAAACAGACCGTTCCGGAGAGCCCTGACGATCCGCGGGGTGGATACACCGCTGCGCGCGCCGCGAAGGACAAGAACGTACCGATCTCGACGATTTCTTTCGGGACGAGCTACGGGACAGTCGACATCGAAGACGAGTCCGGAGTCGAACGAGTACCGGTCCCAGTCGACGACCCGTCTTTGCGGGAGATTGCCGATCTTTCCGGTGGAAGCTTCTTCACTGCTTCCTCACTCGAAGAATTGCGCGCGGTGTACGACACGCTGGAAGAGCAAATCGGGTTCGAGATCACCCGTGGAGATGCGAGCCGTCCGTGGTTGATTCTCGGAGTCCTGCTCACAACATTGGGTTTGGGCACGGCTTTGGTTCTCCGGCAACGATTGCCCTGATTCCCAGTTATTACTCACCAGTAAGTTTCGCTTTGTCATTCCGGGACGAACAGATAGGTTGCAGGCATGTCCAAACCAGACTTCATTGCTCGATCGGTACTTGTCACGGGAGGGAACCGAGGTATCGGTCTGTCCATCGCTCAGAGGCTTGCGGAGGACGGGCACAAAGTAGCCGTCACGCACCGTGGTTCCGGGGTGCCGGACGGCCTGTTCGGGGTCGTCTGCGACGTCACCGATTCCGAGTCGATCGATGCTGCTTTCAAAGAGGTCGAAGCCAAGCACGGACCGGTCGAGGTTCTGGTGTCGAACGCCGGCATCACTGACGACACGCTGATCATGAGGATGAGCGAGGACCAGTTTTCTCGCGTTATCGATGCCAACCTCACCGGTGCCTTTCGAGTCGCCAAGCGCGCCAGCCGCTCGATGCTTCGTGCCCGCTACGGCCGCTTCATCTTCATCGGATCTGTTGTCGCTCTAGCTGGAACTCCTGGACAGGCCAACTATGCGGCGTCGAAGGCCGGCGTCATCGGGCTTGCTCGATCGCTCACTCGTGAGCTGGGGTCTCGGTCGATCACGGCGAATGTCGTCGCTCCCGGCTTCATCGACACGGAAATGACGCAGGCATTGGACGAGAAGTACCAAGAGATGGCTGTCAGCGCTATTCCGCTTGGTCGCAAGGGTAAGACGGATGAGGTTGCCGGCGTCGTCAGTTGGCTTGCCTCCGAGGACGCCGCGTACGTCTCGGGCGCGGTCATTCCCGTCGACGGTGGTCTCGGTATGGGCCACTGACCTCTCGAGTATCCGAGTATTCGTAACTGGTACACCTCTTTTCTCATTTCGACTCGATCGGTAAGGAAGAACATGGGCGGACTGCTCGAAGGAAAGACCATTCTCATCACCGGCATCATCACCGATGCCTCGATCGCGTTCCACGCCGCAGCTATGGCACAGGAGCAAGGCGCGAAGGTCATCATCACGGGGTTCGATCGACTTCGGTTGATCGATCGCATCGCCAAGCGCCTGCCCAAAGAAGTGCCCCCTGCGATCGAACTCGACGCCACCAACGAGGAGCATCTGTCGGCCCTCGCCGATCGCATTCGTGAAGTGGCCCCCGAAGGCATCGACGGCGTCTTGCATTCGATCGCGTTTGCGCCTCGCACACTCATGGGCCCGGATGCGAAGCCGTTCCTCGAGGGGCCCGGTCCCGACGCGGCACGAGCATTCGAAATATCGGCGTGGAGTTACGCGTCGCTGGCGCGGGCTGTTTTGCCCGTCATGAACGAGGGCGGTTCCATCGTCGGTATGGACTTCGATCCGCGGACCTCGATGCCGTATTACAACTGGATGGGCGTGGCGAAGGCTGCACTCGAGTCGGTCAACCGGTACGTGGCTCGTGAAGTAGGCGCAGCGAAGAAGATCAGGTCCAATCTGGTTGCTGCTGGGCCGATCAAGACCCTTGCTGCCAAGGCCATCGCCGGAACGGCTACCGGCGATGCCAACAAGATGAATCAGCTCAACGATTACTGGTCGGCCTCTGCTCCTATCGGCTGGGACGTCGACAACCCGACAGTGGTCGCGAAGTCGATCGTGGCGTTGCTATCGGATTGGTTGCCGGGAACGACCGGCTCGATCGTGTACGTCGACGGCGGCGCCAGCCACAACACCTGGTTGCCCGACGACATGTAGTCCGTCTCGCCTCATGCAAGCATCGACGAGTGGGGGCCTACCAGATGGTGGATCGACGCTTGCATGAGGCAACCTGAGCGAACCTGTTGTCTTCGAGCGCGCACAATGGGGACATGACCGAGTCTGCGGGTTTCGATGCAATCCTGGTTCTCTCCTTCGGCGGCCCGGAGGAGCCCTCCCATGTTCGGCCGTTTCTCGAAAATGTGACGCGCGGGCGTGGGGTCCCGCCCGAGCGACTCGACGAGGTAGTCGAGCACTACATGCACTTCGGCGGTGTGTCGCCGATCAATGCGCTCAATCGCGACATTATCTCCGCTCTGGAATCTGAATTCGCCACGGCCGGTGTCGACCTGCCGATCTATTTCGGTAACAGGAACTGGCATCCGATGGTCGAGGACACTCTCGCGCAGATGCAGGCGGACGGTATCGAACGCGCGCTGGTGTTTCCGACGTCGGCGTGGGGTGGTTACTCGGGTTGTCGCCAGTACCACGAGGATGTGGCCAGAGCCAGGGAAGCTGTCGGTTCCGACGCACCCGACCTGGTGAAGATCAGACAGTATTACGACCATCCCTTGCTGATCGCCGCTTTCGCCGATTCGATTGCGGCGGCGATGGATTCGCTCTCCCCCGAGAATCGCTCGAAGGCAAGATTGGTGTTCACGGCTCATTCGATTCCGAGCGCTGCCGACGCAAATGCCGGGCCTCCGGCCGACGGCGGGCACCTCTACAGCAGGCAGGTGGCGGAAGCGTCCAGGCTTGCTGCGGCAGCCGTCGGTGTGGACGATTACGACCTCGTCTGGCAGTCGCGGTCAGGTCCGCCGCAGGTGCCGTGGCTGGAACCGGACATCTGCGACCATTTGGATGCGCTGTCGGACAAGGGCGTAGAAGCGGTAGTCGTTTGTCCGGTGGGATTCGTCTCCGATCACCTCGAAGTCGTCTGGGACCTCGACACCGAGGCCGAGGAGAAAGCTAGGGAGCTGAATATGGCTTTCGCGCGGGCCTCGACACCGGGAACGGACCCTCGGTTCGCGCAGATGATCCTCGAACTCGTCGAAGAGCGCATCAGCGACGCGACGCCGCGTGGAATCGGAAGTGTCCCGAAGTACGGCTCGACACTCAACGGCAGCCGATGCGCAATTCGATGCTGCGAGCAGCCCGTTCGCCCAACACGGCCCAGCTAGCGGCCGGGCGCCCTGGACTCGATACTCGTCGAGAGTGCTATCGCACGAGCTTTCCTCACCGCAGCCCACAACGGTCTGATCAAATCCTCACGTGCTGCCGCTCCGAGTGCCGTGGCGGGTTCGGTCGGGGAAGAGTGTTGTGCCACCGAAAGAATGGCTGCCACTCGATCTGCCGATTCGAGCACTCGAAGTGCCCGGTCCGACATTTCCGACGGATAGCGGTGTCGGCCGAGATCGGCGAGTTCGGCGGCGATACGTGTTCGGGGGTCTCCCAGTTCGGTTCGCGTCGGTAGTGATTGAAGCGAGCCGAGGGCTTCGGCAGCGCCACGAACCGCTTCACGCATGGCGTATTCGGCTTCCCCGAGCGTGAAGTCGCGCATCGCACGCGGCGGCAGGACGATCGAGAACACCGTCCATCGGAGGACGTCCGGCCCCTCTACGGTCGGTACGAGTCCCAGTCCTCGGGTCTCGGGATCGCCGACCAAAACGGCCTCTCCGGTCTGAATGGCCAGGCGCCCGAACGGACTCTTCGGTGACACGTTCGACGTGGCACCAGGATGGGGGAGGAGGAGTTCGATTGCGGGGTTTGTGCGGTCACTCGGTACCTGAGCGCGAACGAGGGTGAGTAGGCCTGCCACGCCCTCGTCGCGAGGACTCGGCCATGGCAGCCCGGTCTCGAGCGCCGTTTCTTGGTCGCCGGCAACTGCCAGATGCATCGGTGCCCACTCCGCCATCGAATCGATCACGTTGTCGGGCGCGCTGAATCCGGCCAGCCACGAGCTGGCCCAGACGGCAAGGCTTGCACTTGGAGAACTCACGACTTCCAAGCATAGGTCGGCGTGGCGACGCGCGCTCGGGCGTGGGGGTGGCTACCGTTGTCGGCCGTGACGAACATGTACGGCGAAGACATACTTTCAGGACACAGCCGCATGCGAAAGGTACCTGTCCCGCAGGTGCCGGCCGAGCGCGGACTCGTCGTCGAGGACTCCGCTACCGGCTATTGCGGGGCGGTAGTCGGGTTCGTGCGCACGTACGACGGCGATTTCGTACGCCTCGAAGATTCGGCTCGCACGACGCGGTTGTTCGCATTGCGCGAGGCGGCATTTCTGATCGACGGCAAGCGCGTCACCCTCGTGCGTGCGACGGCATCTCCGAAGAAGGCCACGTCGACGCGATCGGCTTCCGGCTCTACCAAGGTAGAGGGGTTGCGTGCTCGTACCGCTCGTGCCAGCCGGATCTGGGTCGAGGGCGTGCACGACGCTGCCCTGGTGGAAAGTGTGTGGGGCCACGACCTCCGAGTAGAGGGAGTCGTCGTAGAGCACCTGGAGGGGCTGGACAATTTGGGTGAGCGCCTGGCCGAATTCGAACCAGGCCCTGGCCGGCGAGTAGGTGTCCTGGTCGACCACCTCGTCACGGGATCCAAGGAGTCGAAATTGACTGCCTCGCTCGGCCCGCACGTACTTGTCACCGGTCACCCGTACATCGACGTGTGGGAAGCCGTCCGGCCGAAGGCTGTCGGAATCAGCGCTTGGCCGAAGATTCCCCGCGGTCAGGATTGGAAGACGGGAATCTGTCGCGAGCTCGGGTGGGGAACTCCGAAGCAGGGTTGGCGACATGTGTATTCGTCGGTCTCGACGTTCCGAGATCTCGAAGCGCCGTTGATCGGAGCGGTCGAACAGCTGGTCGACTTCGTAACGGAGTGAGAGCCGCCGCCCGATGTCCGATTTCTGGTTAGATGGAGGTTGTGGCGGCGATAATTTGGCTCATCGCAGGAATCGCTCTCGCGGCAGCTGAGGCGCTGACGGGAGATTTCTTTCTGCTCATGATCGCCGGTGGTGCGCTAGCCACCGCCGGCATTTCGGCCGTCACGGACTTCCCAGTGTGGGCCGATGCGGTTGTATTCGGACTCGTGTCCTTGGTACTGGTGCTGGGTGTGCGGCCGATGTTGTTGCGACGCTTCGCCGCTCCGCCCGCGCTTGCCACCAACGCTGCCGCGTTGTCGGGCAAGAGTGCGATTGTGCTCGAACAGGTTTCGGCACACGAGGGTCAGGTGAAACTCGGCGGCGAGGTGTGGACTGCGCGTCCCCTCGACGAATCCGAGGTCTACGCACCGGGAGTGACTGTGACCGTGATGGAAATAGACGGCGCTACTGCCGTCGTGTGGAGGGGACCGTAGTTTTATGGCAGCACTGATCGTTCTCGGCGTCATCGTTCTTCTCGTCGTCGTACTCGTGGCCAAATCCGTATCGATCATTCCGCAGGCCGAGGCAGCAGTGATCGAGAGGCTCGGTCGTTATGTTCGCACCGTTTCCGGGCAGCTGACTTTCCTCGTACCGTTCGTCGACCGGATTCGGGCCAAGGTGGACCTGCGAGAGCGTGTCGTGTCGTTCCCGCCGCAACCGGTGATCACCAAGGACAACCTGACTGTTTCGATCGACACCGTTGTCTATTTCCAGGTCACGAATCCCCAGTCCGCGGTATACGAAATCAACAATTACATTGTCGGCGTCGAGCAATTGACCACCACGACGCTGCGTAACGTCGTCGGCGGCATGACGCTGGAAGAAACTCTGACATCCCGTGATCAGATCAACGGCCAACTGCGGGTAGTCCTCGACGAGGCGACAGGTCGATGGGGACTGCGGGTCGCTCGCGTGGAACTGAAGAGCATCGATCCACCTCCGTCGATCCAGGAGTCGATGGAGAAGCAGATGAAGGCGGACCGCGAGAAGCGGGCGACCATTCTTACTGCAGAAGGCCACCGCGAGTCCGCGATCAAGACCGCCGAGGGCGACAAGCAGAGCCGTATTCTTGCCGCCGAGGGCGGAAAACAGGCCTCGATCCTCACAGCTGAAGGCGAGCGTCAATCTCGCATTCTGCGGGCGGAAGGCGACAGAGCGGCGAAATATCTGCAGGCTCAAGGTCAGGCAAAAGCAATCGAGAAGGTATTTGCAGCCATCAAGGCAGGAAAGCCGACTCCGGAACTACTTGCCTACCAGTACATGCAGACCCTTCCCCAGATGGCGCAGGGCGACGCCAACAAGGTCTGGATGATCCCGAGCGACTTCGGCGATGCATTGAAGGGTTTTGCCAAGACCCTCGGGACACCAGGCGAGGACGGTGTTTTCCGTTACGAGCCCAGCTCGAGTAGCGGCGACGAGCCCAAGGCTGCAGACGATTCCGAAGAGGTTGCCGAGTGGTTCGAAACGAAAACGGACCCCGCAGTGGCCCAGGCGGTTGCTGCGGCGGAGGCGGTTGCCCGGACACCGGTCGATACCTCGTTGGCGCCTGATCCCAGTCTGATCAAGGGCACGGACGTCGGACAACTTCCTGCACCGCAGCCCGAGACGGATCTGACGGCTCCGCCAGCAGAGCCGAACTAGGCCCCGCACCGACTCATCAGGCTCGAACCATCCCTCGGCACGTCACTTGTGGCGGCCGAGGGATGAGGTGTATCTGCCCACAGTTCAGGTGGCGAGTGCCTGTCCGACGCCACAGACGGCGACCGCCCACATGACACTGGCAAAGGTTCCGATGATGAACTGCTCGGATGCCGCGGACGCCTGCGATCCTCGTAGTTCGGGATATCGGGCAAGCCCTTTCACCGCGAGAACGATTGCGATGCCCTCGGGCCATCCGGCGAGGATGGATGCTGCGACTGCGGTGCGCTCGAGCACTCCGATTGTGCGCCCGCCGTGTAGTGGTTCTACGGGCATGTCCGGGGTCGGTGTCCGGTCGCGTCGCGCTAATCGGAAAACTTCGGCGACTATCCGCGACCCACCCGCTACGGCCGCCAGAACGGTGACGACGTAGGTGGAGGCCAGGGCGAATCCTCGGGCCGGCTCGGTGGTCGTCCCGACCGCTGCCGCCGAGATCAACAATGTGACAGATAATGCCGCAGGCACCCAACGCGGAACCGAGGCACTCCCCGGGAAGACGGACGCTGTTGCCGACAGCGCCAGAAGTATCAGCGTCACGGCGATCATGAATTCCCCCTATGTGTCGGTGCAGCGTTGCCGAGTGCGGTCGATCGGACCGGAAAATTCAGTGGTGTCGGGTGGTGACGTCGAGTTCGGTGAGTAGTCGCTCGGCGAGGGCGCGTCCGCCTGCCTCGATACTCCACCGAGCTACCGACAACCTCTGGGACATGGCCTGCTTGGTGATCCCCAGAGTCTCCGCCGCGCTTTTCTGCGTATGGCCGCGGGCCATCAGATCCGACGCCGCATGCCCTTGCTCTGTTCTGTCGGTGATGAGTAGAGCAATCAGCGTCAATGCGGTTTCGGCATCTCGGCATGGCGTATCGAGATCGGGATCCGCAGCCGCGACGGCGACTGCAGCGGGTGCGTTCTTGGCGCGAGTGACCGCGTCTCGTGCGGCCTCGAAAGCTGGGCCGCGACCGGCCCGTGTCGTGTCGGGCAGCGGCTCTTCGACCTGTCCGACACCGATGCCGACACTCCACGTTTCTAGCCTGAGCAGTGTCAGCGTGAGATCCACGACAGTGTGCGCATCTGTCGCGACTGCCTGGATTTCATCGCCTGCCGTACGTTCGAAACCTCGAAGGAGGGGAGCGTGGCGAGTCAGTTCCAGTACCGCTTCGACTCTGTCGATATCGCGTCGACTTCGACGTTGATCCACCGTCATGACAAACATTCGTCAAGCCTAGAAGCTTGATACTACTTAGTCAACGATTAGAGCTTGCATACAGATAATCAAGCCTGGAGAGTTTACTTGGTTGGCTCGGAATTCACTTTCGAGAGCCGAGTCGATGCCGAAAGACGCCAGTCGACGTAGAGGCCGATCACTCCAGCAGCAATACACACACCGGAGAGCGCGAGCAGTACTGGATTCGTGTGTCCGCCGATGGCGTCGCCGAGGACGACGATGCCCACCGTTCCCGGCGCCATGCCTATCGCGGTGGCCACGGCGAACGGTACGAGCCGAATCGAAGAAACTCCACAGCAGTAGTTGACGACCGAAAATGGAACCGGTGCGATCAACCGGAGAGATCCCACCGCCAGCCATCCGCGCCGAAGCAGACTGTCGTCGATCGCGCGAACGGCAGGATGTGTCATCCTCGCGGCGAACCACTCTCGACCGATAATCCGAACGAGTAACAATGCAAGAACGGCGCTGAGGGTCGACGCACCCACCGCGACAGCGATGCCGGTGACCGGACCGAACAGAACTCCGGCAGTGAGGGTGAACAGCGTTCGCGGCACAGGCGGAATGGTCACGATCGCGTGGACGAGAAAGAACACGAGCGGAAAGATGGGTCCGATCGACAGCGCCCAGTGCCGAAGCTGTTCTGCCGACAGATGAGGTGCCGATACCGCTGCCATTGCCAGAGTTGCGAGAAGAACCACGATGCCGATCATCCGTGGATCTCGCAATCGCCTCGTCACGATCAACGAGCCTACCTGCGTCGAAGCGTTTCGCGCCGCGACCAAACCACCTCCGATTCGAACATGAGGTGATCCTCACGATACTGTCGGAGAGATCGGGTTTCACATCACAAAAGTCGCTATTGTCGACCGACTCTCGTCGATCGAGTTGAGGGAGCAGTCATCGTGCCCATTGCTTCACAAGAAGACGCCTCACGCACTGCGTATGCCGCCTGGCAGAAGGCGGTTGCCGGAGTTCTGGCGAAGTCGCGCAGAGTCGACGTCACAGATCTGCCAGAGGATCCTGAGCGTCTCCTCGAGACGACGACCTACGACGGGGTGACGATCTCACCTCTCTACGGTTCTCGTGACGAGCACCCCGAGAACGCACTCCCTGGAGTGTTCCCTTTCGTACGTGGCCGGGATGCGGCCCGAGACGTCAACGCTGGGTGGAAGGTCAGTGCCAGGTTCGGTGTCGGTGAGTCGGACGCAGCGAAGGTCAACCGGTCGATACTGGACGGCTTGAACAACGGTGTCAGCGCACTCTGGCTCCGCGTCGGTGAGAGTGACCTTCCGGCAGCTTCGATCGACGAAGCAGTCGACGGCGTCCTGCTCGATCTCGCACCGTTGGTCGTGGACGCCGGTAACGCCACCGAAGCAGCCGCACACGCAGTGTTCGAATTGCTCGACCGTACCGCCGCCGAGAATACGGAAGCGGTGGACATTCGGCTGGGTGGTGCCACGCTCACCTCGCAGTTTTCAGGGGCTCCCGCACCCGAACTCACGACACTCGTAGACCTGGCCACACAGTCGTCCGCCCGCGCAGAGACCGTTCGCGCGATCACCGTCGACGGCACCGTGTTCCACAACGCCGGAGCCGGCGATGCACAGGAACTCGGAGCAGCAGTTGCTGCCGGCCTCGAATACCTCCGTGCTCTGACGTCGAGTGGTCTCTCCATCGGAGATGCGCTCGGGCAACTGGAGTTCCGCTTCGCAGCGACCGACGACCAGTTCCAGACGATCGCGAAGTTCCGCGCGGCACGCGTGTTGTGGTCACGCGTCGCGCAGGTATCCGGTGCGCCCGACGCCGGCGGTGCTCCGCAGCATGCGGTCACATCCGAAGCGATGATGTCGCAGCGCGATCCGTGGGTCAACATGCTTCGCACCACCTTGGCGGCATTCGGCGCGGGTATCGGCGGAGCCGACGCGATCACCGTCCTTCCGTTCGATGTGGCGCTGGAGGGGGGAGCAGCCGGGGTGTCGAAGACTTTCGCGGCGCGAATTGCACGAAATACGCAGCTGTTGCTCCTCGAGGAGTCTCATCTCGGGCGCGTTCTCGACCCGGGTGCCGGCTCTTGGTACATCGAGCAACTCACCGATGACATCGCCGAGAAGGCATGGGCTTTCACCCAGAAGATCGAAGCCGACGGTGGTTATCGTGCTGCACTCGAGTCCGGGACGCTTGCGTCGTCGATCGCGGAGACCAAAGCCGCTCGTGATTCCGATGTCGCTCACCGCCGGACGCCGCTCACCGGTGTCAACGAGTTCCCCAACCTGGCCGAGGCGCCGCTTGCGCCGGTAGGCCCGGAGCAGGCGGGCACAGCGCCACGGGTTGCTCGGTACGGAGCTGCGTTCGAAGCTCTACGTGACCGCTCGGATGCATATCTCGCCGAGCACGATGCGCGGCCACTGGCGCTGCTCGTGCCGCTCGGGTCGGTAGCCGAGCACAATGTACGAACGACTTTCGCTGCGAACTTATTGGCTTCGGGTGGAATCGAGTCGCAGAATCCAGGACCGCTGACCGAGTCGAGCATCGCCGAAGCCGTACGCATAGCGAGCGCTCGTATCGCGGTCGTGTGCGGCACCGACAAGCGATACACCGATGAGGCCTCGTCCGCAGTAAGCGCGCTCCGCGCGGCCGGCGTCGAAAGGGTACTTCTCGCCGGGCCCGAAAAGCTGTTCACCGATATCACCGGCCAAGGTCGGCCGGACGATTTCTTGACCGCCAAGGTCGACGCCATCGCAGTTCTGTCCGATCTCCTCACCAATCTGGGGGCCTGAGAAATGACCACCAACGAAGCCGAACCACGGGTAACTCATGTCATCGGTAGTTTTGCCGATGTTCCACTGAAGGATCCGCAGTCGCCGCCCTCGTCCTCGCCCACGGCCGAGGAAGCGTCGGAGCATATTGCGGCGGGTGCGAAGGCCAACAACTACACCGCTGAGCAGGTTGTGTGGTCCACTCCCGAAGGTATCGACGTCAAGCCTGTGTTCACCAAGGCCGATCGCGATGCTGCCGAAGCCGAGGGCTACCCGCTCGACAGCTATCCGGGCACGCCGCCGTTCATTCGTGGGCCCTACCCGACGATGTACGTCAACCAGCCGTGGACGATTCGTCAGTACGCCGGATTCTCCACTGCGGCGGAATCGAATGCGTTCTACAGGCGAAATCTCGCGGCCGGTCAGAAGGGTCTGTCGGTTGCGTTCGATCTGGCGACCCACCGCGGTTACGACTCGGATCATCCGCGCGTGCAAGGCGATGTGGGTATGGCCGGTGTAGCGATCGATTCGATCTACGACATGCGGCAGTTGTTCGACGGTATCGATCTCGGCAGCGTCTCGGTATCGATGACGATGAACGGTGCCGTGCTACCCATCCTCGCGCTGTACGTCGCTGCGGCCGAGGAACAGGGCGTCGGGCCGGAGAAACTTGCCGGGACCATTCAGAACGACATCCTCAAAGAGTTCATGGTCCGCAACACCTATATCTATCCGCCGAAACCGTCGATGCGGATCATCTCGGACATCTTCGCGTATTCGAGTGCGAACATGCCGAAGTACAACTCGATCTCGATCTCGGGCTATCACATCCAAGAAGCCGGTGCGACAGCCGATCTCGAATTGGCGTACACCCTTGCCGACGGCGTCGAGTACATCCGCGCAGGACTGGCCGCGGGAATGGACATCGATACGTTCGCGCCTCGACTTTCCTTCTTCTGGGCCATCGGGATGAACTTCTTCATGGAGGTTGCCAAGCTGCGTGCAGGCCGGTTGCTGTGGGCAGAGTTGGTGGCGAAATTCGAGCCGAAGAGCGCCAAATCGTTGTCGCTGCGTACACATTCGCAGACCTCAGGGTGGTCTCTGACTGCCCAGGACGTGTTCAACAACGTCGCACGCACGTGTGTGGAGGCGATGGCCGCAACCCAGGGGCACACGCAGTCGCTACACACCAACGCACTCGACGAAGCATTGGCGCTGCCTACCGACTTCTCCGCTCGAATCGCCCGTAACACGCAGTTGCTGATTCAGCAGGAGTCGAACACGGTACGACCGATCGACCCGTGGGGCGGCTCTCACTACGTCGAATGGCTCACTCACCAGCTCGCGAACCGCGCACGGGCACACATCGCCGAGGTCGAAGCCGCAGGCGGAATGGCGCAGGCCATCGGCGAAGGCATTCCGAAGTTGCGGATCGAGGAAGCAGCTGCACGAACCCAGGCTCGTATCGACTCCGGTCGCCAGCCGCTCGTCGGCGTCAACAAGTACGTGCCGGACGAGCCCGACACCATCGAGGTTCTCAAGGTCGAGAATTCGAAGGTCCGCAAAGAACAGATCGACAAACTGAAGCGCCTCCGCGAGGAAAGAAACACCGAAGAGGTGGAGGCCGCGTTGGCGAACCTGACGCGTGCAGCGGCGTCCGACGAGCCCGGTATGGAAAACAACCTGCTGAATCTGGCGATCGACGCTGCCCGCAAGATGGCTACGGTCGGAGAGATTTCCGACGCACTGGAGAAGGTTTACGGGCGGCATCAGGCCGAAATCCGGACAATCAGTGGTGTGTACCGCGACGAAGCAGGAAAGTCCGAGAATCTGATCAGGGCGACAGAGTTGGTGGAGAAGTTCTCCGAGGACGAAGGTCGACGTCCCCGCGTTCTGGTGTGCAAGATGGGCCAGGACGGCCACGATCGTGGTCAGAAGGTCATTGCGACTGCGTTCGCCGATATCGGATTCGACGTCGACGTCGGACCGCTGTTCCAGACTCCTGAAGAGGTTGCGCGGCAGGCGGCCGACAACGACGTACACGTCGTCGGTGTGTCCTCGCTCGCAGCAGGCCACTTGACGTTGGTGCCTGCACTTCGGGAAGCACTCGCAGCAGTCGATCGGCCCGACATCATGATCGTCGTCGGTGGCGTCATCCCGCCCGGTGACTTCGAGGAGTTGTATGCCGCAGGTGCTGCAGCGATCTTCCCGCCCGGGACGGTCATCGCCGACGCTGCTATCGGACTCGTTCAGAAGATCTCCGAACAGCTCGGTCACGGAAACGGGCCGGAGCCGCACGAGGCGACCGCGTGATCGTGACGTATTCGGATGAGTAGCTCGATCAGAACGCCGCTGAATATCGATATCGACGCGGTCGCGAAGTCGGTCCTCGCCAACGATCGTTCCGGGCTTGCTCGGGCGATCACGTTGGTCGAGTCGACGCGAGCGGACCATCGCGACCTGGCACAGCAACTGCTTCTACAACTGCTGCCGAAGGCCGGTGGCGCACATCGCGTCGGCATCACCGGAGTTCCGGGGGTAGGGAAGTCGACGTTCATCGACGCACTCGGCATGCGGTTGATCGAACAGGGCCATCGGGTCGCTGTCTTGGCCGTCGATCCCTCGTCCACCCGCACCGGTGGGTCGATTCTGGGCGACAAGACCAGGATGGCTCGGTTGTCGGTGGAGAAGGACGCCTACATTCGGCCCTCGCCGACCTCTGGCACTCTCGGGGGAGTGACGCGCGCGACCCGCGAGACCATCGTGCTACTCGAGGCCGCTGGGTTCGACGTCATCCTCGTCGAGACCGTCGGGGTAGGGCAGTCGGAGGTGTCGGTTGCCAACATGGTGGACTGCTTCGCGTTCTTGACTCTGGCCCGGACCGGAGATCAGTTGCAGGGCATCAAGAAAGGCGTCCTCGAGCTGGCCGATCTGGTGGCTGTGAACAAGGCCGACGGCAAACACGTCATGGAGGCCAAGAGCGCGGCGAGGGAGTTGGCAGGCGCGCTCCGGATGATCTATCCGCACGATGCGATCTGGAAGCCGCCGGTTCTCACTATCAGCGCGATCGAGGGGACCGGGCTCGACGATTTCTGGAACACCGTGCTGAAGCATCAACAGGTGCTCACCGACGCCGGTGATTTCGCCGAAAAGCGTCGACGCCAGCAGGTCGACTGGATGTGGACGATGGTCAACGATCAGATGCTGCGCCGAATCGCCCAGAACCCTGCGGTGAAGGCTATTCGCGTCGGCGTCGAAGAGCGTGTTCGCGACGGGTCTTTGACCGCGGCATTGGCAGCGCAGGAGTTGCTCGACACCTTCGATGCTGCCGCGCCGCCCGCGTGGACGTAGTTCGACCGTGAACATCCTGTACCCCTGACCGTTCCGAAGAATCGGCAGCTCAGGGGTACAGGCGTGCAGCCATCGCTCCGATGCGCTCGATCAGGTCGTCGAAGAAGGCTTCCGGGTCTGTCGTCGATGCGATGGCTGCGTTGAGCGGGCGGCCCCACATTCCCCTCCAGTCCGCGACAGTTGTTCCGCGGGTGAGGGTTCCGTTCAGTTCGATATCGACGGTGGCTGTTCGCAGTGTCGCGATCGCGGGATTCAGGGCTACGGCAGCGGCGAATGGATCGTGCATGTGCGCCAGGAATCCTTGGTCGTGATCGCGATGAAACTTCATGTAGAAGCGAACTGCATCGGAAAGGTGACGTACTACCGCGTTGGACGCGGTTGATCTGATGTCGGATGCATCGGCCTCCGAAATGATCTCGCGCGATGTGCTTCCCGCGCGCTCGGCCAACCGCGCGATGTGGTGGGGGAGCATTTCGATGGTTTCGGTGATGTCGAGTGGACACACGATGGGAAGACGTGCCTCTGGAAGGCCGGAGAATGCCGCGAACACTTCCGATGCTGCCTCCGGATCGACTGCGATATTCCATTCGCTTGTCGGTGTCGTGTTACCGGGGTGCTGAAAAGCCCCACCCATCAACACGAGTCGCTTCAACAAGCGCGGAAGGTCTGGATCGATTCGAACAGCCTGTGCGAGATTGGTCAACGGCCCGGTGACCAATCCGACGATCTCGCCTGGCCGTTCGCGTACAAGTTCCACCCAGGCAGTTGCTGCATCACGATTCGACAGTGAGCGATCGGAAACCGGAAGCTCGGCGTACCCGACTCCGCGTGGGCCGTGCGTTTCTTCGGTTGTCATGAGCGGGGATACCAGCGGCACCTGTGCACCCAGCGTCACCTCGATGTCGGTTGCCTTGCACAGGTCGAGCCACGCCAGGTTGTTTGCAGCCACCTGGTTCACCGAGACGTTGCCCGCGGTCGATGCGATCGACAGAATTTCGGCTTCGGGGCTGGCCAACAGGTAGAGCAGAGCCAAGGAGTCGTCGATTCCGGTGTCTACGTCGACGATCAGCGGAACAGTCATGCGGAAGTAAGTCCTCGGTCGTCGTCGAAGCTCGGGGCGTGCGAACCGAGCGGGTGTGCTGGAAACGGGTAGTCCCTGTAGTCCGCGAGCGCAGGCAATGCGGTCGTCGTGGATCCATGTGTGGTGGTGAAGTCCGGTCCGGGTAGGGACGCAGCGTCGGGGTGTTCGGTCCGACCTCTTGCGGAGGTGAGCCATGACGCGGTTCGCGCCAGTGACACCGATACATCGCGGCCTGATCCCGACGTGCGTGTCGAGGTGAGTGCATCGACGATGCCTGCGGCGAGAAGGTAACCACTGGCATGATCGAGTGCCTGCGCGGGTAGGGCGCGAGGATCGTCCTCGGATCCCTCGATCACCGCTATCCCGCTCGCGGCCTGGACGATGCTGTCGAAACCACGCTGGAGCCATGCACTGTTCTGCCGAGCACTGTGCCCCCACGCCGACACGGATCCACACACGATCCCCGGCCGAAACGAGCTGGGTAGGAAGCCGACATTCTCGATGGCGCCCGGTCGGTAGCCTGAGAGAAAGACATCGGCCTCGGCGCACAATTGTCGAGCCGTATTCAATCCTTCGGCAGTCTTCATGTCGAGTAGGGCGCTACGTTTACCCTGGCCGTTTTCCATGTGTTGCCATCCGATCTCGGGCAGGTCTGGCGGGTCGATGCGCAGCACACTCGCGCCGAGAAGAGCTAAGGCGCGCGATGCGACGGGTCCTGCGATTACCCGGGTCGAGTCGAGTACCCGAATTCCGCGCAGCGGATGCTGTTGTGTCGCAACGGGATCGGATCGCGGCGCTGCATCGGATCGAAGAATGGAACGAACGAGAGGTTCGGACGCAACCGCTGCGCCGACCTCGTGTTCGGCCCACTCCTGCTCGGTGCGGACCCGGACCGCGATTGCGCCGGCGCGTGCGCATCTGCGCTCGATGATGTCGCTGCCGAGCGATCCGATACGTGTCCGGGCTGCGTCCACGGTGGCTGCTTCGTCGAGGCCGATTGCCCGCAACAGCGCACGTCGATGATGCGGATAGTTGGCGTGCGTGCGTACCCAACCGTCCGCGCATTCGAAGAACCCGGAGAGTTCGGCAAAGGCGCGTACCGGCTCACCGTTTTCTCGGTACATGCGGTCACCGCTGAAGGACGCGGAAATTCGATCGGGGCTGAGTTTCCATGCAGTGGTCTCGAGTCCCACGCTTCGCCGATACCGATCCACTGACGACGCGAACGCTGCAACAGCACCGGATGCGAGTCCGCGTACCGGTAAGACGGCCGACAGCTGATTACCCCACGGCGCCGTCGAGAACTCGCTGCCGTCGCCGGACACCCCCACCGATTTCTCGTACTCCCGCGCGAGATCGGTGTGGGCATCGGACCCGTCGGCTGCCTTCACTCCTTGCGAGCCCAGATTTCCAGACCCGCATCCTGGAGGCGAGTCACCAGTGCATCACCGATTCCCGTTGCCGGAGTGAGCACTCCAGCAGCCTCGGGCAGGCTGTCTCGGTTGTGGACAAGAGCGAGCGCTGACTCGCTGAGCATCACCGCGGTGGCCTTGTAGCCTGGATCGCCGTCGGCCTTCACTCGTGAACGGTATCGAGCACCGGACGTCGTGGTCGTGTACACGTCCATCGTGAAGTGACCGTTCTCCTGCGCCTGGGTGCTCGGCCCCTTGCCGGGCTCGGGCAGGATGCGGTCGAGAAGCTTGCGGGGCAGAACTGTCATTCCCACCAACGCGGCGCCGAGCCCCACGGAGACTGCGCCGGCAATGACGGGAGACGCGAACGAGGTGCCGACGTTCATCACCTCGCGGTAACGAAACTGCTTGCCGTAAGCCCAATCTCGAAGAGCGTTGCTTCGCCGAACGACACGGGTGTTGTACGACGCCATGAAGAACGGTGCTTTCCATCCTCGAACGCTGGGGGAGATCTGGGTGCCGTTGACGACCTGGGCATCGAGTTGCCGACCGAAGTCGGTCTCGAGGCTACGGTCCGGACTCAGGGAATAGGGGCGAGCGGCAAGTCGGCGAAGTTTGCCGTCTTTCTTCATCTCGGCGAGTTGTGTCCGAACCGAGTCGACGGTGCCGCCGCTGACGCCGCCGCGCATGGAGGAGACGACGAGGGTGGTGTCGGTCAGTTCGCCGGCGCCATCGGCGGCAACTGCTGCGTGCAGAACGTGGACACCGATATCGGAGGGTATCGAGTCGAATCCACAGGAATGGACGATGCGGGCGCCGGACTTCTGGGCGATCTCGTGATTCTTGTCGATACTTTGGCGAGCGAAGAGCACTTCGCCGGTGAGATCGACGTAGTCGGCGCCGGCGACCGCGCATGCGGCAGCGAGCGGCAATCCGAACTTGGCATAGGGACCGACGGTAGTGAGCACGACACGAGTGGATTCAGCGAGCGCGCGGAGCGCCTCTTCGTCCGCTGCGTCGGCCTCGACGATGGGCCACTGCGCCGCAGCGGCGGGCAGCGAGCGCCGAACCGCCTCGACACGGGAAGCAGACCGGCCGGCGAGGGCTACCACCGTTCCCTCCGGCGCGTGGCGGGCCAGATAGTCGGCAGTAAGACGTCCGACGAAGCCTGTTGCGCCGTAGACGACTATGTCGTACACGCGGGTTTTGTCAGCAGTCTCGGCAGGTTCGGGAACACTCGAAGTCATGTACCCGACAGTAACGTGGATCACGGCAAGAGTCGACGACGCCCACCATCCTCGATCAGGTCGAGCTGAGGTGCCGCGACCGTGATCGGAGCAGCACAAACCCTGCCCACGAGATGGCGACGGCGCAGATTGCCGCAAACCGAACCACGCCGAGCATGCTTTCGGGGTAAATGACCCCGGTGAGGTAGTAGTCGATGAAACCGGTAGACGGCAGTGCAGATTCACCCGCACGAACTCGGGCCCAGCTTTCGAGTTGGGTGAGCGGGCAATCGACACCGATCACTATCGAGACGAAACCCCACGCCACTGCGACGCCGTGCAGCCAGATCGTGCGTCGATAGCGCCAAGCGAGAAAACCGCCCGCGACGACGTACACGACGAAGGCGAGGTGCGCCGCTACCGTGATGTCGGCCAGCGCCCGGAACATCATGAACCGATCCTATGCCCCCAGCGGGTCAGAAAGACCAGGTGTGGACCGGTTTGCCTTCGTTCATCAACGTGATGTAGTCACCGAGCATTCCGGCCAACGCGGACTCTCTGTCCTCTCCGGCACGCTCGCGCGCCACTACTGCCTCCCGCTGCCAGACCGAGCCCGAACGTCGAGCCAAGCAACGACCCTCGATTATGCCGAGATACTTATCGCGCACAGCGACATCCACGCCGTAGGACGCGAGCCCGGCGTCGGCCATCGGCAGTAGCCGTCGAAGGACCAGTTCCTGCGGGCTCACCGAACCTACTTCCGGCCAATAGAGCCGAGAGTCGAACCCACTTCGAGCTGCAGAATGCAAGTTTTCCTCAGCCGCATCGAACGACATCTGCGACCACAGTGGCCTGTCGGCGTCGGCGAGCGAACGGACGGTCCCGTAATAGAACGCGGCATCGGCGAGAGTGTCCACGATCGACGGACCGGCGGGTAGCACCCTGTTCTCGAGTCGGATGTGGTGACCGCCGGACGAGCGGTCGTAGATGGGTCGATTCCAGCGGTAAACGGTCCCGTTGTGCATGCGCAACTCGGACAGGCTCGGTGTCACGCCCTCGGCCAACGCTGCCAATGGATCCTCGTCGCTGCACACCGGCAACAGCGCTGGGAAGTATCGTGAGTTCTCCTCGAACAGGTCGAAGATCGAAGTGATCCATCGTTCGCCGAACCAGACCCTCGGCCGTACTCCTTGATTCACCAATTCCTTCGGCCTGGTATCGGTCGCCTGCTCGAACAACGGAATACGCGTCTCGTGCCACAGTGCACGGCCGGCAAGGAACGGTGAATTGGCCGCGAGCGCCACCTGAACGCCGGCGAGCGCCTGCGCTGCATTCCAATGCGAGGCGAATTCCTCCGGGGCAACCTGCAGGTGAAGTTGCACCGAGGTGCAGGCCGCTTCGGGCAGGATCGTGTCCGTGATCGTCGACAGCTTCTCGGCAGAATCTGCTCCGGGTAGTCGGACGCCGAGGATATCGAGTTCGATATCCTCGCCGCGGGCAGCGAAGATCTGTTGGTTGAGCAGGTCGTACCTGGGGTTCGCCGACAACCAGCGATGCTCGAAGTGCTTCTCGGTCAACGTCGGAAGCATTCCGATCATCGCGAGTCTGCTACCCGAGGAACGTGCACGCGCGTCAGCAGAATTGAGCGAAGTCCGCAGATTGCGCTCGAGATCTTCGATGCTGCGGCCGCGCAACGGCTGTGGTTCGACATTGATCTCGATGTTGAACTGGCCGAGTTCCGTCTGATAATCCGGGTCGGCAATAGCGTCGAGGACGGTCGCGTTGGCCATCGCAGGTGCCATGGCGTCGTCGACGAGATTGAGTTCGATCTCCATCCCTATTTGCGGTTGACCGACCTCGAATGTCTGCTCCGTGAGCATGGTCGCGAGCGCATCGAGGCAGTCCTGAACCTTCTGTCGGAACCGATGACGGTCCTCCCTGGTGAACTTCCGCTGTTCGACATCGTCGCCCATACCCCAACCGCCTATCCGTCACCACGCCCGAGATCCGATCTTCGCAAACCGGTATTCCCTCGAGTGTCGCAGCACAAACGTGCGAGGGCCGATCATGGTGGCTACTGCCCAGGGGGCGACATCACCAGGGTGAGGGGCCGTAGTCCTTGAGGAACTGGCCGTACAGATCGATACCCGCCTCGCCTTGCACGATGGGGTCGTAGACACGTGCCGCACCGTCGACAAGATCGAGTGGGGCGTGAAATCCTTCGTCCGCCAACCGCATCTTCGTCGGGTGGGGTCGTTCGTCGGTGATCCACCCGGTATCGACGGCGCTCATCAGAATTCCGTGATCGAGCATTTCTTTGGCGCTCGTTCGGGTGAGCATATTGAGCGCGGCCTTGGCCATGTTGGTGTGCGGATGTCCGGGACCCTTGTACGCCCGACTGAACTGCCCCTCCATCGCCGAGACGTTCACGATGTACTTACGGCGGGCAGTCGAGGCTTCCATGGTTGCGCGCAGACGGGAGACCAGAATGAACGGTGCCACCGAATTGCAAAGCTGAACTTCGAGCAGTTCCACCGGATCGACTTGCTCGACGGTGTGTATCCAACTGTTCGTATCTGCCAGATCCGGCACGAGTCCACCGGCGTCGATAGCGATGCCTTGCTCGATTCGATCGGCGCTCGCCGATCCCGCAACCAACGCAAGAGATGCGACGGCCTCGGCGGTGAGGGATTGACGACCGCCCGCCGTGATAGCGGTCTCCGGCAGCGAACTCGCCAGCGACGCGGGATGCGCATCACTCGTCGTGCCGAACTTCGTCACTTCCGGCCGAGACCCGGCTGGGATGAAGTCCAGGGAAAGCGGTGTCGACTCACCGTCTGCGAGCGCACTGTATGCACCTACCGAGCGCTTCACCGTTTGCGCTGCGTTGTTGATCAGGATGTCGAGCGGTCCATGAGCGGCGACCGAATCTGCAAGTGCGACAACTTGAGCCGGGTCGCGCAGATCGATTCCGACGATACGGAGACGATGAAGCCACTTGTCGCTGTCCGGCATCGCCGCGAATCTGCGGACGGCATCATTGGGGAAACGCGTCGTGATCGTCGTATGCGCGCCGTCCCGCAGCAGTCTCAGCGCGATGTACATGCCGATCTTGGCTCGCCCACCGGTAAGAAGCGCGGTGCGCCCGGTCAGATCGGTAGTTGCATTACGTTTGCCCCGGTTCAACACTGCGCAGTCCGGGCAAAGCTGATGGTAAAACGAGTCGACCAGCGTGTAGCGCTGCTTACAGATGTAGCACGGGCGAGGGCGAATCAATGTGCCTGCGAACTCGGTTTCGGTCCGCGAGGTCAGCGATACGCCCGCGGTCTCGTCGTCGATACGATCCGGCGACCCGGTGGCGGTCGCCTCCACAACTGCCCGATCCGCATCCGACTTGGCCGAACGTGCGGCGACACGGCGTGCCCGTTTCAGATCCTTGAACAGTTGCCCCGAAGCGCGCTGCACGACAATCGAATCAGGATGATCCTTGTCCAGCGACCCAGCCTGGGCGAGGACACGGAGACAGATCGCGAGATCAGCCGGCTCGATCGCCGAGCAGTCGGTCGACGAGCCGAGCAACTCCGAATCGACAACAGCGTTCCCGTCGACCATCCGTCTTCCTCTCCTTGCTACGTGCGAAAACGACATAAGCCCCGATTCCGGGGAATCGGGGCTTATGTCGTCTGTCTCAACTCAGAACTTCTGGAACTCGTACACAAGATCTTGTGCAATTCCCTGGTGTCCGAGGGGGGACTTGAACCCCCACGTCCGTTAATAGGACACTAGCACCTCAAGCTAGCGCGTCTGCCATTCCGCCACTCGGACCAGTTGTGCACTGCAATTACCAGCAACACGGTGTACACATCTTGTTCGCACGCCTGCTCGCTGCGTGCTGGACAAAGATATACGACGGGTGGCCTATCGCCCAAATCCCCACGTCAGTTCGCCCATAGCTCTGGTCCGGGTGGTAGGAACGTGGGGTGTCTTCCGCCGATCATCCCCATCCCGACCCTGCCCCGACGACCGCATTGGACGAGGTCGTCGACCTCGTCAGCGCTTTGATCAGATTCGACACCTCCAACACCGGCGAACTCGAAACGACCAAGGGTGAGAAGGAGTGCGCCGAGTGGGTGGCGCAGAAACTTCACGAGGTCGGTTACGAGACCGAGTACGTCGAATCCGGTGCCCCCGGCCGTGGGAATGTATTCGCGATGTTGCCGGGTGCGGACCAGAGCCGCGGCACTTTGTTGATCCACGGGCATCTCGACGTCGTCCCGGCAGAGCCTGCGGATTGGAGCGTGCATCCGTTCTCCGGCGCTGTCGAAGACGGGTACGTGTGGGGTCGCGGCGCGATCGATATGAAAGACATGGTCGGAATGGCGCTGGCGTTGGCGCGGCAATTCAAATCCAACGGCACCGTCCCGCCGCGGAACGTTCTCTTCGCCTTCCTTGCCGACGAAGAGAACGGTGGGAAGTACGGCTCGCAGTGGCTCGTCGAGCATCGTCCTGACCTGTTCGAGGGTGTCACCGAAGCCGTCGGCGAGGTCGGTGGGTTCTCCTTGACCGTAGCCAGGCCGGACGGCACCGAGAAGCGGTTATACATGGTCGAGACGGCAGAGAAGGGTCTCGGCTGGATGAAACTGACTGCGAAGGCGCGAGCCGGACACGGGTCGTTCTTGCACGAGGAGAATGCGGTGACCTATCTGGCCGAAGCTGTGGCCAAGCTCGGCAATCACACATTCCCGTTGGTGATCTCCGATTCGGTGGCAGAGTTTCTCGCAGCGGTGGCCGAGGAGACCGGACTCGATTTCGACCCGACGAGCCCCGATCTCGACGGCACCTTGCTCAAACTCGGCAGCATCGCGCGGATCGTCGGCGCTACGCTGCGAGATACCGCCAACCCGACGATGCTCGAGGCCGGATACAAGGCGAACGTCATTCCGCAGACCGCCGAGGCGATGATCGATTGCAGGGTGGTCCCCGGGCGTCAGGCGGCATTCGAGCGGGAAGTGGACGAACTGATCGGGCCCAACGTCGAACGCGAGTGGGTCACCAAGCTCGACTCCTACGAGACGACATTCGACGGGCATCTCGTCGACGCCATGAACGACGCGATACTTGCACACGACGAGAACGGACGCACGGTTCCGTACATGCTGTCGGGTGGTACGGATGCAAAGGCCTTCGCGCGCTTGGGTATTCGATGCTTCGGTTTCGCGCCACTGAAATTGCCGCCCGAACTCGACTTCGCAGCCTTGTTTCATGGCGTGGACGAGAGGGTACCGGTCAGTTCACTGGAGTTCGGTACACAGGTGTTGGAACACTTTCTGCTGCACAGCTGAATCGAAAGGATCTTTTGATGGCGTACAACCCTTACGACGCACTTCCCGCACTGCCTTCCTTCGAACTCACCTCGGAGGACGTGGAGGACGGTGGAACTCTCGGTAGCCAGCAGTTGAGTGGAATCATGGGTGCCGGTGGCCACGACAATTCGCCGCAACTGTCCTGGTCCGGGTTCCCAGAGGGCACCAAGAGTTTCGCACTCACCGTCTTCGACCCGGACGCACCGACGGCCTCGGGTTTCTGGCATTGGGCGGTAGCGAACATCCCAGTCGACACGACTTCGCTCGTCGTGGGTGCCGGTGACGACGGCGGTACAGGCGTGCCCAATGCTGCTGTCACGTTGAAGAACGACGCGGGTCTGTTTCGATACATCGGTGCGGCACCTCCAGCGGGTCATGGACCGCACCGCTACTTCTTCGTGGTCCATGCGGTCGACGTCGAGCGACTGGAAGTGGACGAGACCGCAACGCCGGCGTTTCTCGGTTTCAACCTGTTCTCACACGCGATCGGACGAGCCGTCTTGACGGGGTTGTACGAGGCTCGATAGGGCCCACGGCACGAGAAAGGCCGTGCTGTGCGGATCGTCGCACAACACGGCCTTGCTTGCTGTGTCAGGTTGCCGTCAGTTGCGGCGGTGGTCCGATCCGACCGCGTCAGACAACGACGTGAACCCGTGCGCTCTCAATCGCAGGGCGATGCCCTTGTTGATTCGACGCATCCAGAACGGGCCCCCATAGATGAAACCGGTGTAACCCTGGATCAGTGACGCGCCTGCGGTGATGCGTTCCCACGCTTGATCCACCGACTCGATCCCACCGACCGAGATGATGGCAATACGTGTCCCCACTCGGGCGTACAGCCGGCGCAGAACCACCAGTGAGCGGTCGGCCACCGGTGGACCCGACAATCCGCCTGCCCCGATGGACTCGACTTCCTCGGCCGAAGTGCGCAGGCCAGACCTGTCGATCGTCGTATTGGTTGCGACGATACCGTCGAGTCCCAACTCGACTGCAAGGTCGGCGACGGCGTCTATGTCCTCATCGGACAGATCGGGTGCGATCTTCACCAGGATGGGAACCGTGACGACACTTTGCACAGCCTCGAGGATGGGCCGTAGCGACGCGACAGCCTGAAGATCACGCAAGCCCGGGGTGTTAGGCGAGCTGACGTTCACCACCAAGAAGTCGGACAGTGGTCCGAGAAGCGTTGCGCTTGCGGTGTAGTCGGCAGCAGCGTCGGCGGGGAGCGTGACCTTGGTCTTCCCGATGTTCGCGCCGATCGGTACAC
This sequence comes from Rhodococcus sp. H29-C3, assembly GCF_030063405.1. Taxonomy (NCBI): domain Bacteria; kingdom Bacillati; phylum Actinomycetota; class Actinomycetes; order Mycobacteriales; family Nocardiaceae; genus Rhodococcus; species Rhodococcus sp. H29-C3. Next base: position 112,846 of record NZ_JASITC010000008.1, read on the forward strand.
CGCCTCGGCGGTTCCTCAGCACGTTGGCCGCGTTGCCGGCGCCGTGGTTGTTGAAGCCCATTCGATTGATCAGAGCACGGTCCGCAGGCAGCCGGAACAGCCGGGGAGTCGGATTGCCGGGCTGCGGTTGCGCGGTGACCGTGCCCACCTCGGCGAACCCGAAGCCCAGTGGTCCCCAGGCATCCACGCCGTCCGCGTTCTTGTCGAAGCCTGCAGCGAGACCGAGTGGCCTGGGGAAGTCCACGCCGAAAACTGTGCTTCGAAGTAGTGGATCGTCGACGACGAATACTCGCGAGAGTAGCTTTCTCGTCGGCGTAAAGGCCGTCAGCGTGCGCATGGTCGCGAACACGAGATGGTGGATCCGCTCCGGCTGCAGTAAAAACATCAGCCGAAGCAGTGCGCTGTACAAGGTCTGGCCCACGGTTCTTCTTTCCATCTTGGTACTCGAGTCTCATATTCCAGGATCGGGTATGTGCTGGGCGGATTTCTTTCGCTTGAGCAGAACTCGCCGACTTCCATCGGTGTATACGCGCACGCGCGAAAGTTCCCAACCGCCGAATTCGACCTGGATTGCAAGCCGCATCGAGGCCGTCACCCGGGTGACATCCGGTGGCAGGCGGAGTGGAACGTATTCCCACTCCTCAGATGTCAAGTCCCACTCACGCGGGAAGCGCCCGCTCCCGTAGCTGTTCTTCGACATGGTGGGTTATCGCCTCGACTCTCGTTGCCGCTACCGGGCGTCGCCAACCGATATTCGCTGTAATCCCGCACCGGCGGCCGATCCCACGAGCAAGTCACCCGTCGCGGAGTCGATCGCGAGGGAGTCCGGCTGCCTTACCGTCGGGAACCTGGAAACCTCGACAGGGATTCCCGTATCGAGCGTGTATCCGACAACTTCATTGAGGGCGGGGACGCTGATCCATACGACATCGGTCTCGTCGTCGTAGGTGACAGCCCATGGCTGCGCATCGACAGGAAAGCGCTGACGCAACAACAAGTCGTCCGAGGAGAACACGAGAAGTTCTTCTCCGGTCGCATCTGTCACCAGAATTCGCCCGAACCGGTCGGTGTCCAGCTCGGCTGCACCTTCACCGGCGCGGAGGGCAATGCCGAGGGAACCGTTGTCGACGTCGACAACTGTGACGGATGTCTGATCGCGATCCAGAGCGGTAAGTCCATACATGGTCGAGGCAAGGGCATCGACCGAGGTCAACCCGTCTATGGTCTGCGATTCGGTCCCGTCTTGATCGAGAATGTGAACCGAACCACGATCATCTCCTACCGCCGTTCTGCCGTCCTCGAGAACAGCAGCACTGAGGAGATTGGCGTCGACTTTCGTCGACGTGACCTTCGAGTCGCCTATATCGACGCGTGCGAGACTTCCGTTCATCGGCAGTACGACTGTGCCGTCGCCGGGGGCCACTATCGCGGCCGCCTCGCCCGGTAGCGATATTGCACGCGGTTCGGCGTTGCCGTCGGATGTATCGAACACCAGCAGGTTCGAAAAACTGTCGTCGAGCGCGAGAACGCTGCGCGTGGCAGTGTCGAAAGAGGTGAAGTGGATCCCGGATGGAGACGCCGTGATGCTCCCTACTGGGGGAGTCGAAGTTTCGGGAGAGCTGACCCCGGCCAAAGGCTCGACGCTCACCGGATCGGGCTCCTCGGCGCCGTCCCCCGAACAACCGGCCGCCAACAAGATCGTCGAGCTGGCCGCGACCGCGGCGAGAGTTCGCCACCGCAAACGTCTGTCTCTCATGAAAATGCCTGCTCCTGGATGCTGTGATCGTGCGACGGAAGGGTGCCACGGTGTGGCGTAGCGGAACGACGTGTCGAGTCCACCCTGCCTGATGGATCAGAAGTCGACACTCTCGGACTACCGACGAGCAACGGGACGGCGTAGGCACACGGTCAGCTACTGACGTCGTCCAACGCCGAGGTGATAGCTGCAGGCAACTCGAGGTCTTCCGCGACGAGTACCCCGGTCAATTGCGCGAGGTCCCTGGCTCCGACTATCGCCGAGCTCACACCCGGGCGATCGCGCGCCCAGGCCAAGGCCACCGCGAGAGGCGAAGTTTGCAGGCCACTTGCGGCCATGACGGCCGCATCGACGACGTTGACGGCAGCGTCGGTGAGGTAACCGGAAAGCGATCCTGCGTGGAGATCGTCGGCACCTCGTGAGTCCGCCGGCGTGCCGTTCCGGTATTTTCCGGTCAGTACTCCGCCGGCCAAAGGGACAGCAGCGAGGATGCCGACACCGTGATGATGCGCGGCCGGCAGCAATTCGTCCTCGATACCGCGAGCAAGAAGCGAATACTCGGCCTGCGTCGCGACGATGCGGCCTGCGCCCGCGGCTCCAGCCGCAGTCGCGAGTTGCCAGCCGAGATAGCCACGTGCGCCGACATACCGGACTTTTCCGCTCGATACGGCGTAGTCCAGGGTGGATGCGATCTCGTCCACGGGCGTGCTTGCATCCCATGCCGCCACTTGCCACAGATCGAGGTAGTCGGTGCCCAAATCACGCAGCGTCGCATCGAGTTGACCGAGCAGTGCTCGTCGAGAACAGTCGATGCGGTAGTGCCCGCTCGCAGTTTCGATACCGGCTGCACTGCTCACGATGAGGTTCGAGCGCGGGACCACGTCGTCCAGGACCTCCGCGAGCACTCGTTGCGCTCGTCCATCCCCATATACGGGTGAGGTGTCGACGAGCGTTCCCCCGGCGTCGGCGAAGGCAGCGAGTTGGGCAGCCGCGTCGTCACCGTCGGTGCCACTGCCCCATCCGAGCGTGCCGAGCCCGATCCTCGACACGCGCAGGCCACTGGAGCCGACTGATCGCTGCTTCATAGTTTTTCAACATTCCTTGTCGATTGTGATGGTGTCGGTTTTCTGAGTCGATCACGAAAACGGCGCCAGGTGAGCAGAGTAGTGCGCCGGTGGCGGCGGTGCGAGTGTCGGTCGATCCCGGCGAGCCGCGCCAGGTACCGTCGGGCCGTGAATTGCGCATCTTTCCTTGGCCGGACCCCTCTGCTCTCGTCGACCTTGGGGGAGGTTCGAGCATGATCGGCGAGTCCATGAGTTGGCTTCAGGCAATCATCCTCGGCGCTGTTCAGGGGTTGACCGAATTCCTACCGATATCGTCGTCAGGACACCTACGAATCGTCTCGAGCGTCTTTTTCGGGTCCGATGCAGGAGCTTCGTTCACCGCTGTCACGCAGCTCGGAACCGAAGCGGCAGTGCTTGTGTTCTTTTGGCGCGACATCGTGAGAATCGTCAAGGCCTGGTTCCGCGGCATGTTCGACAAGGCTGCGCGCGATCTCGACTATCGGCTCGGTTGGTACGTGATCATCGCCACCATCCCGATCGGGCTGTTGGGGATCCTGTTCAAAGACCAGATCCGAACCGGGGCACGCAACTTGTGGCTCATCGCAACGATGCTCATCGTCTTCGCCATCGTCATCGCAGTCGCCGAGTTCCTCGGTTCCAAGAAGCGACCGCTCGACAAAATCACCACACGGGACGGGCTCGTGATGGGCGCCGCACAATGTCTGGCGTTGATTCCCGGTGTGTCCAGGTCGGGCGCCACCACAAGTGCCGGCCTGTTCATGGGCCTCGAACGCGAAGCAGCCGTGCGGTTCTCGTTCCTGCTCGCCATACCGGCTGTGACTGCGTCCGGACTGTTCTCGCTGCCCGATGCATTCGAGCCGGCCGGTGAAGGTCTCAATGCCTCCGGCCCACAATTGCTGGTCGCGACCGTCGTTGCATTCGCACTGGGCTATGCCTCGATCGCATGGCTGCTGAAGTTCGTTGCGAATCACTCGCTGTACTGGTTCGTCGGCTATCGCATCGTGCTCGGCATCGGCGTGATGGCGCTGCTGTCTGCGGGCGTGGTGTCGGCCACCTGATTCGTCAGACGCCCTAGGCTGGGTTCCATGACGGTGATCTTGCTGCGACACGGCCGCTCGACGGCGAATACTGCGGGCGCTCTGGCAGGGCGGTCGGCCGGTGTCGCGCTCGACGACCGCGGACTGGAACAGGCCGCTCATATTGCGGAGAGATTGGGTGGGCTTCCGGTCGAGGAGATCGTGCACTCACCACTGCAACGGTGTGAGCAAACGGTGGCACCTCTTGCCTCCCGGCGCGGTCTGACTCCGACGGTCGACGAACGGCTGATCGAGGTCGATTACGGGTCGTGGACGGGAAAATCGATCAAGGATCTGGTGAAGGAGCCGCTGTGGAAGGTGGTCCAGCAACACCCGTCTGCGGCGGTGTTCCCCGGTGGCGAGGGACTAGCTCAGGTGCAGTCGCGGGCTGTATTTGCAATTCGGGAACACGACGCGCGCCTCGCGGAGGCGTACGGCCGCGATGTCCTCTGGGTGGCGTGCTCACACGGTGACGTCATCAAATCGATCCTCGCCGATGCATTGGGCTGCCACTTGGATTCGTTCCAACGTATCGTTGCCGATCCTGCCTCCGTCAGTGTCGTCCGGTACAGCTCCACCAGGCCGTTCGTGCTTCGGACGAACGACACCGGTCTCGACTTGACCGCGTTGGTACCTGCGGTGCCGACGGCGTCGAGCATGGACTCCGATGCGATGCCCGGTGGCGGTTCCGGAACGTAGGCCCGCCGATAGCGGATAATGAAGTTCGGGTCCGAGTTTTCGGATCCGAGAATGAAGCTCCAGGAGGTGCAATGCCACGCGCAATACATGTTTTCCGCACCCCTGATCGTTTTGTCGCGGGAACCGTGGGTGAGCCAGGCGATCGTTCGTTCTTTCTGCAGGCAGTCCACGACGCTCGCGTCGTCTCGGTCGCACTCGAAAAGCAGCAGGTGCAGGTCCTCGCAGACCGGATAGGTTTGCTGCTGGACGAAGTTCAACGACGCTTCGGCGCGGAGTTTCCGCCCGAGGAAACCGAACTGGGCGACACGAGTCCGTTGATGACTCCGATCGATACCGAGTTTCGGGTCGGGACCATGGGTCTGGGCTGGGACGCGGATGCGAATGCGGTGGTGGTAGAACTGCTGGCTATCAGTGAGGTAGAGGTCGACGAGTCCGTCGTCCTCGATGACACCGACGAAGGTCCCGATGCAGTCCGCGTCTTTCTGACGCCGCTCGCGGCACGGGAGTTCGCCCTTCGTTCCGAGCGGGTGATTGCTGCCGGCCGTGCGCCGTGCCCCTTGTGTGGTGAGCCGTTGACCCAGGACGGACACACCTGTATCCGATCGAATGGATACAAACGAGATGCCACCTTCGGTTCGGCCGGCGAACTTGGTGAAGAGCTTTGACCGAAGACCGGCCGCCGTTCGCGGGTCACAAGGTGATGGAAACCGGTGAGTTGACCATCATCGGTCGAGTGGTGTCGGCCAGCAACGCGACGTTGGTCTGCGAGGCAACGGGCACCGGGAACGACGGTGAGACGTCCACGGTTCGGTGCGTCTACAAACCTGTTCGCGGAGAAGTGCCGCTTTGGGACTTTCCCGATGGAACCTTGGCCGGGCGAGAGATCGCGTCGTACGAGGTTTCGGACTCTTTGGGTTGGAATGTAATTCCGACAACGATTCTTCGGGACGGTCCGTTCGGTCCGGGGATGGTGCAGCGGTGGATCGATACGCCGGACCGCGACGGGGAACACGGCCGCACTCTCGACCTGGTCGATATCTGCAGGCCGGACCTCGTTCCCACCGGATGGATACCGGTCATGCAGGCTTACGACGGCGATGGCGAGGAAGTCTCGCTCATTCATGCCGACGATCCTCGCCTGCAGCGGATGGCAGTGCTGGATGTACTCATCAACAACGCCGACCGGAAGGGCGGCCACGCCCTCGAAGGCATGGACGGTTACGTGTACGGCGTCGATCACGGCATTTGTCTGCACTCGCAGAACAAGCTTCGGACGGTGCTGTGGGGTTGGGCCGGCACCGCTATCGACGACGCTGCAATGTCCGACGTCGTCGCTTTCGTCGAGTCGTTCGCCACTGTCGTCGAACCACGAATTCGCGGGCACATCACTGATGAGGAGATCGATGCCCTGCTCGGCCGAGCCCGTGCGCTCGTGGCGCATCCGGTGATGCCGGAGCCGCTATCGAGCAGGCCGATACCGTGGCCTGCCTTCTGAAGCCTCTCCGTTAGGCTCGTCTTCATGCAGTCTTGGTCCGAACCAGCCGTTCCCTCGATCCCCGGCCAGGGGCCTACGCTCCGGCTCTACGACACGGCAGATCGGCAAGTGCGACCGGTCACACCCAGCAAAGTGGCGAAGATGTACGTGTGCGGAATCACCCCGTACGACGCAACGCACCTCGGTCATGCCGCGACATACCTGACTTTCGATCTGGTCAACCGACTGTGGCGCGACGCGGGTCACGAGGTGCACTACGTGCAGAACGTCACCGATGTCGACGACCCTCTTTTCGAACGAGCCGACCGCGACGGCGAAAGCTGGATCGACCTCGGCAATCGTGAGATCGCCTTGTTCCGTGAGGACATGGAGGCGCTCCGAGTCTTGCCGCCGCGCGATTACATCGGTGCTGTCGAATCCATCGACGAGGTCATCGAGATGGTTGAGAAACTGGTCGCCTCGGGTGCGGCGTATGTCGTCGACGACGCCGAGTATCCCGATGTGTACTTCCGCGCGGACGCTACGGCTGAGTTCGGTTACGAGTCCGGTTACGACCGGGCGACGATGGATAAGTTCTTCGCCGAGCGTGGAGGCGACCCGGACCGAGTAGGTAAGAAGGACTCGATCGATGCTCTCCTGTGGCGTGCAGAGCGCAAGGGTGAGCCGTCGTGGCCGTCTCCGTTCGGGCCTGGCCGACCGGGCTGGCACATCGAGTGCTCGGCAATTGCTCTCAATCGCATCGGGACCGGTTTCGATGTGCAAGGTGGCGGCAGGGACCTCATCTTCCCGCACCACGAGTTCTCGGCCGCGCACGCCGAAGCTGTATCCGGTGGCGGTCGATTCGCTCGGCATTATGTGCACACCGGGATGATCGGTCTCGACGGCGAGAAGATGTCGAAGAGTCGCGGCAACCTCGTGTTCGTATCGAAGCTTCGCGCCGACAATGTCGAATCGGCTGCAGTTCGGTTGGGTCTGCTGTCCGGGCACTACCGTCAGGATCGCCCGTGGACGGACGAGGTTCTCGAACGTGCACATACCAGGTTGGCGCTGTGGCGCAAGGCAGCTGCACTGGAGTCGGCCGTCAGCGCAGACGACGCAGTAGTTCGCCTACGTCAGCACTTGGCCGACGATCTGGACACACCGAGGGCTCTCGATGCACTTGATGCGTGGGCAAGTTTCGCCGTCGAGCGCGGGGGATCGGACACCACCGCCCCCGGTGCATTTGCCGACGCCGTCGACGCACTCCTCGGCGTGCCCTTGCGCTGATACATCTTTCGAACTGGCAGTGATCCCGGGGTGTCTCGACACCCGGGATCAACCGTCCACACAGGACTACGCTAGGTCGAGAAGAAGGTCGGGCACGAGACGCTCTTCCATTACCGCGCGGCCCGACTCGTGCATCGCCGCCGCAAGATCAGGGTCCCACTCACTCGGGCCAGGATGACCTTTCAGCGGTTCGGAATTTCGTGCGTCGAGCGCACGAACATACGCCTGCGCATCCATCCGCCATGGGACGGCGTTGTAACGCGAGCGGGCGCGGGCGGTCATCTGCAGGCCTGGCCAATCGAAGTCGTTGCGCCAGAACAATTCCGTGCCTGCCCGCACGCCCGAGAGTAGTTTGTGCAGCGCAGCCGACGGCTGGCCATCGGTGCAGACGAGAGTCGCGGAACGACTTCCCAACGATCGTGCGGCCGCCGCGACGACTGCTACGTTCTCGCACACGTAGATTCGGTCTGCGACATTGGTGAGCGGGCCGCGTGAGGCCATGTCGAGCGTGAGTGGGAACGGAATCCCGGCGTCTGCAGCGTCGTTCAGCCAACGTCCGACGGTGTGCGTTTCGTCGACTCGATACCCGAACACCAGAACCCTGCTCGACAGTGCGTCGACCGAGACTCCGGCAGTTTCCCATAGCAACCGAATGCCGACGGGGTCGACAGGACGGGGTATTCCTTCGCGGAGCGAGAGTGCGTCGAGAACAAGACGTGGGGCACCACCGGAGGACAGTGCCTTGGTGTCCCCGCACGCGTATTCGGCGAGTTCGGTCAACGACAAGCCGTCGACGGGAAGACACGCCAACACCCGGGCAGCCACCCGTAGGGCGTCGACGGCCACGCGTCCTCCGAGTGTTCCATCCTGATTCAGCAACGAGGACAACCAATGCTCGGCCCAGTCGTCGTCGGTTGTTTCGGCAAGTAGAGCCCGCGCGTCGGCGAGTGCAGTGGCCTTGACCTCGGCTTTATCGAATGCGATCTGTTTTCTGTCCTGTAGCGGAGCGACGGCGTCGAGAGTTGCGATCAAGCCGATCCCACCGTTTCGTGGGTGGGCGAGCCATTCGTCGAAACGGGCGAGATCAAGTTTCGTAGTCTGGGCGCGGCTGTGCAGGCCGGTACTGGATCGAGAGATTGCACTGCACAATCGCCACAGCTCTGGCGGCTCACCCAGGTGCACGGTGATGTTGCCACCGACCTTCAGGTAGTTCGACTCCAACTTCTTGCGCGCGGTGGCCAAGAGCGCGTCGAGTTCCGGTGTGTTTCGCCATCCGAGTTCTTCGTTACCGGACAAATTCAAGACCGCCTTCGGCGTGAGTGGGCACGCGTCGTGTCAACGGCGAACCCAGAGCGGCGGCTAGATCGGAACCATCGTGTTCGGCGAACAGTTCACCGTTCTCCCAGACGAGTAACGCTGCGCTGACAGTGTTTTCCGCTGTCGAATGCGCAAGGTCGTAGTGCGCACACCCTGGGACATCGGAGTAGGTGATCCACAGATCGTAGCCCGTCATGAACAGATCCAGATCGAACTGCACGCTGAGCCCGAGCAGTTCACTACGACCGTTGTCATCGACGCCGGCGAAGGCTTCGTCGAGTGCCAGCAGTCGGGGTGCGTGCGGATCGGCCGAGGACAGCATGACGTGCGCGGCCGCGAACAACGGTAGATGTAGAGACACCGATTGCTCACCGCCGGACAACGCGCTGTGTCGCGCGACCGTCAGGCGATCCTCGGTACCGTCGCCGCGAATGAGCGTGAACGAGAAGACTCGCCAACGGCGGTAGTCGAGCGTGGAGGCCAGAATCTCGGGGTAGGAACGCTCCGGGTGTGCCGCGCGCGCGACTCTGATTTCGGACGCGAAATGTGCTCGCATGGAGGCGAGGTCGTCCGAATGCAGTCCGGACGCGTCACGATCGAGTAGCTTCGAGATCGCTCGTGCGCCTTCGTCGAGATTGTCCGCGAGGACCCAATGCACACCGATCGTGTTGCCAGAGGACATCTTCCGTTGCTTCATCTCGGAAGACATTTGCGCGATGAGCTCGCGGGCATCGACGGTGCGTTCGTGGATCTGCTGCGCCAAGCCGGTCAACAGCGCATCCTCGAGAATCCGACGCTCGTGTTCGGTGAGCAACGTCTCCTGATTCGACCGCGCGTCACCGATACGGTGTGCGAACTCGCCGACCGAGGTGAATCCTTGCTCGTCCTGCACACGAACGATGGTCAATCCGTCGGGTGCGTCCCACTGCAACCGGTAGTCCTGCCCGGACGACGCCAGCTGTGAGTCGAATTCCTGCAAAGCACCGGTCAACGCAGTCCGCGTGCTTTTGCGGTAGGAGTCGCCGGCCTTGACCGACGCAGTGGCCGCGTCGAGCGCCGTGTGGAGTTGGTGCACCACCGGTGGCAGCACCGAAATCTCTTCATCAGGTGACGAGGCACTTTGAATTCGGTAGAGGATCTGTTCGACAGTGAGCCACGCGGAGTCGGACGATGGCCAGGAATAGAGCTCGTGGACACCAAGGATGGCGAGTAGATCTCTGCGGGCATACGGGGCGAGGCGTGCTGTGTCGTCGAGAGTCTCGGTGAGCGCGGCTCGCAGACCCTCCTGCGCTGTGTTGCATGCACCTTCGGCCTTACCGATCGCCTCTCCGGCTTCCTTGTCGGCTTTGCGTGCTGAGCGTTGCTCGACCTTGCATGCTTCGATCTTTTCGCGCGCCTTCTCCAGATCGGCATTGATCTGTTCGGCGGTGGATCCGAGTTTCTCGGTGAGGATGTCCAACCTCTGAACCTGCTGGAGATGGTTTTCCTGTGCGATCGCGGACTCCTCGGCCAACTCTTCGGCGAGGCCGGTGGATTCTTCCAATCGGTTCTGTGCTTCGCGTGCCCGCTCGGCTTCGCGAACGTGTTCGCCTCGGCGACGAAGGACGAGACCACCCTGATTCTCGAAGTGCCGGATCGCTGCAGCGAGTGAGTCGATATCCCGTGCGCTATGGGGAGTGCGGTGGGCGACCGCAGTACTCCGCAGGTGTCTCTCCTTCGCCGAGAGCTCCGCGATAGCCTGGTCGAGCTCGCTGTCCGCGGCCGCGGAACCTGCCTGTGAGGTACGAAGGGCCCCCGCCGACTCGGTGACAGTCTTCTGCGCCTTGACGATTCCGGAGACCTTCGGCAAATTCTTCGCCGCAACCGCGAGGCCGCGCAGAAGTTCGGCAGCCGACTGCTCCTCTTCGCGGGTGGCCGCCAAGGACATACTGGCTGTTTCGATCGAGGTGTCCAGTTCGGCGAGCCGCGTTGCCCGACGACGCGCACGGGCAGTAGCCCCGATGTATTCCGCATCCGGCTTGACATGACGTCCCCGCTGAACGCCTTGCCAGTAGCGCCCGTCGATGCCGATCGAGGTCACCGCATTCTTCGATGCGCCCGTGTCCTCCAGCAGTGCGATCGAGGTCAGTACATCGCGCACCACGGCCTCTGGCACGTCTGTTCCAGGTTCGACCTCGAGGACGTCAGCCAGCGTGCGGCCCGTCGGACGCTCGGCTTCCGGTACGCCGACCAGAAATTGGTCCGACTCCATGGACCCAAGAGTGACGGTCGGCGAGATCCAACCGTCGAGAAGGTTCGCGGCCTGCAATGCGCTTTCGACACCAGCAGCTACAGCAGGTTCCACGCCGTCGGCGAATCGAACGAGCTGCCACAGTGGTGCTCCGACAAGCCCGGCACGCGAGGATGTACGACCTGCGAACGGTGGGGGAGCATCGTCGCGTTGAGCAGTGACGAGGTCATGTTCGGCACGCATCGATGCCAGTTCTTCGGTCAGTGCCGCAGCGGCGGCACCCGCCTGCGTCCGCCGTCCGCGCACGTTCTCGAGGCCCTCGGCCGAGGCCTCGGCAAGGACGGCATCCAGGCTGGGTGCGTCGTCCTCGCCGATGTGAGGTACCGCAGCGTCGAGGGAATCGAATGCGGCGACGGTGATTCCCGCAGCCGAGTACTGGGTCGAGTTCTCGGCCCACCAGGACCGCAGTCCCGACGCATACTGCGCACGAGCCAACTCCACGGCAGCTTCGGCTTCGGTAACGGACGCGCGAGCAGCTTCGAGCAATTCGCTTGCCCGAGAAGCACTTCTGTCTGCACGGGCGCGTTCGGTCATCGCCTTCTCGACGGTGCTGAGAGCGTCGCGGACGGCACGCACATCACCGTCACGTTCCTCGGCATGACCCCGCAGTGCCGTGCTGAACTGGTCGGTGCGCGCACTGGCCGGCATCGACGCCCACGCGATGCCGGCATCCTCGGCCGCAATCTGGAGATCGTCCTCGGCGCGTGCCAGTGCGGCGACCGAGTCGCGTACCGAGCTTTCGGCGTCGATGGCCTCGGTGGAACGCTGCGCCAGATCCGCCTGCGCTTTACTAGCACGCTCGGACTGCTGGGCGGCGGATATCTTCAGCTTCGCCGCCGATTCGGCGAGATCGTCGAGTTGCTGTTTGCCCTCGTAGGCACTCGATCGCTGCAGTGTTTCGCGGTCGGCGAGAGCTTGGTCCAGACCTCGTTCGGCGTCGTCGAATCGCTTCTCGGCTGCGGAGCGCTCGGACAACCGGCGTTCCTTCAGTGCCGCGGCCGCGAAATGCGCCGTGGTTGCATGGGTAACGGACTCGAGTCTGCGACTGATCTGTTCCACGTCCGAGCGAGCCTGCACTCGAAGGTATTTCGCGTACACGCCGACGAAGGTTGTGGCGGCCTGATCTGCCCGAGTCAAGCCTTCGAGCGCTCGACCGACCTCTTCCATGTCACTGAACGAGCGCGCTGCTTCGAGAACCAGTTGCTCGTCCAGCGGACGCAGACCGTCGGTCAGTGCCTGGGAGAGGCCCTTCGGATCCAAGTTCTTTGCCAGTTGCGGACGACGCAACGTCAAGATCAGATTGATCAATTGGTCGTAACGCTGCGCGCCGAGACCGAACATCCGAGCGTCGATGGCTGCTCGGTAGTCGACCGGCCGGTCGGAAAGCGCGTCGGTGCCGAGTTGATCGGCAAGCTGCTTCTTGGTCAGCGGCCGATCATCGGACCCCAGAAGCGAAAAGTCCACGCCGACACGGCCGTCGGCGACAAAGTACCAGCGAGTGACCTTGTCGTTCTGTCGACTGGCGCGCATTCCGATACCGACGGTGACGGACTCGGGATCTTCGCGTGAGCCCCGCCCGAACTCCATCCACACGTATGAGTGCGCGCTCTCCTGGCCGCGATAGAGAAGGTTGGACTTCATCGTGCGCTCTTCGCCGGCGAACGGGTTCAACCGCCTCGGTTCGATTCGTCCATCGAGCACGAAGGGAAACAGAACCTCGAGCGCTTTGGTCTTTCCCGAGCCGTTCGGTCCACGTAACACGAGGCGACCGTCGGCAAAAGAAAATTCCTGATCGCGGTAGTCCCACAGATTGATGATTCCGGCGCGGGTCGGGCGAAAGCGCTGAGCATGTGCGGTCATCTAGTGCGCCTCGGTTTCCGTGGTGTGAGAATGCGAACTCGTTTCTGTGCCATCGAATTCTGTGGTCTCGAAGAGAGAATCCTGGGGTACCCGGTCCCGCACACTGATCACCACATCGCGGTAGCGCGCGATGACGGGGAGAACGAGTATCCCGCCGGACATGATGTGCACCAGCCGGAGTCGATGGAGCATGCCGACCGCTCGCTCACCGAGACCGATCGGGTCGGCCTGCCATTGGGCCGCGAACGTGCGTCCGTACCTCTCGACCAGGTCGGAGACCGCGCCGCTCACCCAACTGTTCTCCACGAAAGGGTAGAGCTCGGTAATAGAGTCTTCGACGGTTCGACCTCGCCCACCGAACTCGGCGAGGTCGTCGAAAACCCCACCTCCAGGTATCGCCGAGTCGACCAGGTCGATCAGGTCGCTGTCATCCGGAATCGGATGGCGTGGCAATTCGAGGGCATCGGGATCGATCACCCGGTCCGATATCTCACCGGCCAGAAGCAGTGCGACTTGAGCGATCGTTCCCGTGCTGGGGAACCGGAGGTCCGACATCCGCCCGGATGTATCGATCAACGTGACGCCCTCGGCGCGACGCTCGGCGATCAGACCGGTCAGGAGTTCGACGTCGGCGACTGTCCGTACCGACGCGAGTGCGGTGCGGCCGTCCTGATCGAAATCGTCGAAATAGACGACAGGATGCTCGACCAACGCACGGCGCACATTTTTGAGAGTCTCCTTGGGATCTATCGGCGGCCGGGACTCCCCGTCCTCTTCGCTGTCTTCGGTCGAGTCGTCGGATCCCACGAGCAGACCGGTGACCGAACGGAGGTGCTGCACGGCTCTGGGTGGACGAAACATCGCCACGACCACTGATCGCTCGATGTCGTAGAGAGCCTCACCCGAAGCGGGATTGTTCGCCCAGCCGCCTGCATCACCATCGGCGAGCGATATCGCACCCCGCGCGGCCAGCCAGCCGACGGCGTCGACGAACGCGTCTCGGTCCGCAGCGCGGTCGGTCGCAAGTTCCACCCCGTCCACCTGGCCTGCCTCGGCGGCTACGTGGTCGGCGAGTTCGGAGAGCGTGATCTGATTGCCTGCTCGGCCGAGCGCAGCCAAGGACAACGCCAGGTAGGCGTATCTGCGTCGATCGAAGACGCGGTCCGAGGCGGTTCGGGCAGGCTGGGTCGAATCGAGCGCGTCGAGAACCGGAAACAAACGGGCTGTCGTTTCGGTGACCTCGAGGCGATAGCCGAACAACTCGAGAAGATCCTCGCGAAGCTCGGTTGCCCATCTACGGAGAAGCGGAAGAGCGATACGGTCCGGATACGTCGCCGTCACCAGATGATTCGCCAACGCGACGCGCGCCGCACGCTGATAGGAATCGAGTGCCAGAGAAGGTATTTCGCGTGCTCTCACCGGCGCGTCACATCCGCAACCTCGAGTTGCAACCGATCCAGATGCAACCGTCCACGCGTAGTTCTGACGACGGTCGATACTTCGGAGTCGGTCAGTGTCAATTTCACACCACTGTCCGAACCCGTCGAACCGGACGTACGACCACTCACCCGGACCCGGGCAGTGAGCGCCGCATTGAGCAAGCTCAGCAACACTTCGGTCTCCTCCTCGTTCAGCGTCCGGTCGTACACACCAACCGAGGCCAAAGATCGAGCTGCGGCACTGCGAGTGCGTTGCGCGGCGAGCTGCTGTTCACGGAGACGACGAATCCCGCCGTCGTTGCGTTGAACGCGGCCAGGCAGGCCGGGCGACGGCGCGCGACCGGTTTCAGCCAAAGTGCGAGAGATTTCGACGGGAGAGGCTTCCCACCAGGATCGAGACGCGGGAATGACGTCCGCATCCGGGTGGACCATAGACAGATGACGGGGCCTGCCGAGACCGAACACGGCATGAAAAAGAGCGTGCGCACTGTCCTCGGTCGCAGTGTTGGCGAACCAACCTGCGAGGTGACGGAGTTGACTCTCGCGGCTCACACCACCTCTGCGCGTCTCGGTTACCCGTCGAAGCAGCGACAACACCGCGGCAATAGCGCTCATCGTGCCTTCACGTAGACGCTCGGACTCACTGAGTTCGGCCTCCGCAGCCACGAACCAATGAGATAGACCCGACCACCGCGCCTGCCAGTCGGCACGACGCTCGTCGATGGTCAGGAAGACCCGCTCGTCACTGATTGCGGCGCGCTCGATGAGCGTCGAGATGGATGTCGATTCGACGACGGCGATGGCCTCCGCCAACTTCGGGGCGTACCGCGTCAGGTCCGAGCTGAACTCACGCATATGCGTCAGGAGTGCATCTTTGTGGACCAGAAACGATTCGGGTGTGATCTCGGTGGTGCGGACGAGGTCGCCGAGGACCAGATAGAAATGCGCCGCCCGAGTGGCCATTTCGGAGAGGGTCGAGTCGAGTCTGCTGAGCTTGCGGTAGATGCGGTCGCCGTCGGCCTGACGGTTCGCCTCGGCCAACTCGTGCATGTCGGCGAGCAGCTCGGGAAGGACGAGCCGGGACAGGGACGCGTCGTCGAGCCTGGCGCCGAGCACGTCCTCGACGGCACGAAACGCCTTGTAGCCGGCCTGGCTGAATTGGTAGACGTAATGGCGGTTGCGGTATTCGGCCAAGGTAGCCGCACGTGAGCCGTCGTAGCTGCGCTCGAGAAGCTCCCAGGTATGAAGCTGCTCGAGGAGCGGTGCAATCTCGGCGGGGGTGAGCCGCGCGTCTTCGGGGGCGTTCCTGGCCAGCGTGTCGGCAATCTCGGCCGCATGTAGAAGAACGACATAGTTGGCACGGGCGATGTCGAAGGCACGAAGCACCCAGAGGTACTCGTTGTGCTTTTCCGCGACCGTGAATGCGAAGAGTTTGAGGCGATCTTCCTGCAGGAACGCTGCCGCGGCACCGAGCCGTGCGTTGTCGTCTGAATCGCTCACTGGAACAGGGTAGGCGTTGGCCGGGGGGTGAGTGAAATGCGTGCGTCGCGCGTCGAGGGTTGCCGGGCAATGCAGTTTGCTGCCGTTGAGGCATCCCGCACCGCCTTGTCGTTGACATGGTTGACGGTGATGAGGACACTGAGGTTGTCACGGTTGACCGTCAGGAGGCCTCGTATGAACACCCTCGTCGAGCAGGAACGCAAGCTCATGGACTTGCTCGCCCGCCGCGTCCACCAGATATTTGAAGAGGCCCGCGCTGCCGGCGTTCCCACCGACGTCTTCGACGACGTCGAATCGATCGCCCGCTCCATGACCGCGGCACTGCCCACCAGCGGTATCTACGACCAGCTCGTCGGCCCGTTCTACGACACCAACGGCCTGACCCAGTGGTGGGGCATAAGCCGCCAAGCGATCAACAAGGCTGTCGCCGCCGGCACCGTGATCGCCTGCCGACTCGACGGAGGTCAATGGGTCTATCCCACCTGGCAGTTCACGGACTCGGGAACAGTGCACCCGCGCCTGATCACCCTGTGGTCGACGCTGCGTGCTGCCGCCGACCCTTGGACCTGCGCAGTGTGGCTACGCAGCCCGCAGCCCGAACTCGATGGCCGCAGCGCAGCCGAGTGGATCGCCGACGGCCACCCTCACGAGAGCGTCATGGCGCTTGCCAGCGCCGACGCACAACGGTGGGCTGCGTGAGCCACCGCGACACTGTCGCTCTCGGCCCGCCGCTGCGCTCGCCGCTCGGGTTCCCCGGCTGCGAGCTCACCGCCGCGCAGCCATTGATCCGTGGACACAGCACCGGGAACGGACCATGGTGGTTTGCCTCCTCCGGCGGTGGCCGCTTCGACCTGACACCGCCACGTGGCACCTGCTACCTCGCATTCGACGAACTCACCGCTATCCGGGAAACCGTCGGAGAGACGTTGGCGAGAACCGGGGTCGTCAGTGACGCGTTCGCCGCCACCCGATGCCTGTCCACCCTAACCGTGCCGCACGAGCATCAGCTTGCCGACACGTGTGCGGGTACAGCTGCAGACTTCGGCCTGACCAGGGAGCTTGTGTCCATGACCTCATACGGAGTTCCGCAAGAATGGGCGGCGGCGTTCTCGGCCACCTTCGCCGGAATCCGTTACCAGACCCGGTTCACCACCGGGCCGAACCCCAACGCCGTCGGACTGTTCGGGGAAGCGGGGGAGGCCACCTGGACGACCGACGCGAACCCCGAGCCGCTGGTGGCGGCCGCTCGTCGGTGCGGCTTCACCGTTGCCAGCCCGCCGAGATCGGTACGCATCATCCCGCCGCCCGTGAACTGACTCGGCCCGAATCACCACGAAGTGGGGGCGCCAGGAGAAGCCATGTGATCCTGGTCGTCTCGGATCAATAAGACCCAGAAGGAGCCGACAGTGGCTGCCAAGAAGAAGACCCGCCAGGTGTGGGTTCTTTCTTCTTCTGGGGCAAGTGGAACCTGCGCGATACGGCTGCACCTGCAGCGCCAACAAGCCGTTGCTAGGTTGACAGCGTCAACGTGACGGTGACGGTGACTGTCCTGATGGATGGTGGTGATTCGCCGCCATCGTCGTCCTATTCGGAGGTTCGATGACATCGACAACGCGGGCGCATCGGCTCGACTTGCTCCACTTCGATGTTGCGGCTTGGAATGCTGCTCGGGCACTTGGCAATCCGGGAAGCGTCAGCCTTGTCGACGCCGACCTCTCGGGTGCCACCCTGATCAGTGCATACCTTGGGAAAGCCAACCTGACGGGCGCGAAGATCGTCACCGCCATCCTCGACGGTGCCGATCTCACCGGGGCGATCATGCCGGACGGCACCTCGATCGGCTGACGGTGATCGGTATGGGGTTGGTCGCGAAAGATAGCGAGTGCCGCTACACCTCCACCATGACCTTTCCATCGACGATTATTGCGGGATATGTTCGTACAGAGGCGATTCCGCTCGGACAGGTGCCGTCGTCGAGAGAAAACGCGTATTGATGCATCGGGCACATCACGACCGAGCCGTCGATTTGACCGTCCGCCAACGGCCCACCTTTGTGCGGGCACACCGCGTCCATGGCGCGCACACTCCCATCCTGGAGGAGGAATACCGCTACCTGCCTGCCGTCGACGACGTAGGTGCGGCCCTCACCAGGTGTCAGGTCTTCGACAGGACCTACGGGCACGCTCATCGGACCGGTACCTGGGGGAGCGGAAGGAGCGGCAAGGACGGTGTGAACTGCGCAGGCGACTTGTGTTCGGCCCGGTCCAGCCAGGGATCCCGGTATCCGTCCACCGATGTTTGCATGCGTTGTTCGAGTCCAGCGACGATTCCGTCACCGTCCTCGACCAGAATTCGTCGAAGCTCGTCCAGTCCGACCCGCGGGACCCACGCATATGTTCGCTCGAGCCACTGCGCCGTCTCGCGGTAGTGCTGGATGAATAACCCTGCCATGCGCAGAACTTCCCCGCCGCCGACGACAGTGGCCAGCAGATCGCCCTTCCTGATGTGGGCACCTGCGGCACCGCCGACATAGAGCTCCCATTTGTCCTCGCCGACGGACACGACACCGAAGTCCTTGCACAGTGCTTCGGAACAGTTTCGTGGGCATCCGGCGACGGCCAGCTTCAGTTTGCCGGGGGTCTCGAGTCCCTGGAAGCGCTCTTCGAGTGCGATGCCCAGCGCCGTCGAATCGCCGAGGCCGAAGCGGCAGAAGTCGCTACCGACGCACGTTTTCACGGTTCGCATACTCTTGCCGTACGCGAACCCGGACGGCATGCCGAGGTCACCCCAGACCTTGGGTAGATCCTCCTTCTTGATTCCGAGCAGATCTATGCGCTGCCCGCCGGTGACCTTGACCAGCGGAACGTGATATTTGTCGGCGACGTCGGCGATCTTGCGAAGCTGATCCGGAGTCGTGACCCCGCCCTTCATCTGCGGTACGACCGAGAAGGTGCCGTCACGCTGAATGTTGGCGTGGACGCGATCGTTGATGAAGAGCGCACCCCGTTCGTCTACCCAGTCCGGTCCCCAGATCGTTCGCAGCAACGATGCGAGTGGCATCTTCGCGCTAGCATCTTCACGGCCATCTGCAGCGAGTTCGCTGAACACCTGCGACACCGAACGTAGGTCGCGCTCGCGGATGATCTCGATCAAGGCCGGCTTGGCCAACGGGATGGACGGCACGTACCAGTCAGCGGCGGGGTCGGGGGCGACTGCGCCTCCGGCAGCGCAAGCCAAGATATCGGCGACGAGGCCTTTGCAGGACCCACACCCCTTACCTGCGCGGGTCTTGGCGGTGACGTCGCTCATCGTCGTAGCACCTGCGTGAACGCAGGCGACGATCTGACCTTTGGTGACGCCGTTGCAGTTGCATACCTGGACGTCGTCGGCCAGTTCGGCTGCACCGGTTGCCGCCGTCGGGGTTCCCATGTCGAACAACATGCTGATTCGTTCCTCGGGGAGCGGAACCTTCTCATCGAACGCCTGCGTCAGAAAGTTTGCTTTGCTGATGTCCCCGAGAAGCGTGGCACCGATGAGTTTGCCGTCGCGCACGACGACGCTCTTGTACGTTCCGCTGCGTGGTTCGTAGAACTGGACGAACTCGTCGTCCTCACGCTCCGGCCCTTTGACCCCCATTGCCGCAACGTCGACACCGGCCACTTTGAGCTTAGTCGTCAGGCGTGAACCATGATATGCCGCAGTAGGATTCGCGTTGGTCAGATGATCGGCGAGGACGACAGCCTGTTCCCACAGCGGGGCTACGAGGCCGTACACCTCACCGCGATGTTGGCAGCATTCACCCACTGCGAAGATCGACCCCTCGTCCTCGCAGCGCAGTTGATCGTCCACCACGATTCCGCGTTCGATCACCAGTCCGCCCCCGCGTGCGAATTCGACATTGGGACGGATTCCGGCGGTCACGACGATCATGTCGGCGGCGAGTGAGGTGCCGTCGTTGAAGCCCACACCGGCCACTGCGCCCTCGCTGGTACGCAAGACCGAAGTTGTGCGTTTGGAGGTGTGCACACCGACGCCGAGTGCTTCGATCTTGTTGCGTAGTACCCGTCCACCGCGTTCGTCCAACTGCTGGTTCATCAAGTGGCCGGGTGAGTGCACGACATCGACGTCCAAGCCTTGCGTTCGAAGACCGTACGCAGCTTCCAATCCGAGCAGTCCGCCGCCGATCACGACCGCAGCGACGTCGTCCTGAGCCTCCGCCATCTGCAACATGCCGTTCGTGTCGGCGATGGTCCGGAATCCGAACACCCCGCGGGCGAGGCGACCGTCGCTCTCACGAAGCCCGTCCATGTTCGGAAAGAACGTGTTGCTACCGGTGGCGATGATCAGTACGTCGTACGCAACAGTTCGACCACTTTCACACACCACGGACTTGGCGAACCTATCCAGCGAGACGGCACGGTCGCCCGCATACAGCGTGACACCGTTTTCGCGATACCAGCTCATCGGATTGAGGAGCAGATCTTCGTCGTCGATGCCGGCTTCACCGGACAACACGTGCGACAGCATGATCCTGTTGTAGTTGCCGTACGGTTCGTCGCCGATCATCGTGATGTCGAACAGTGTGCTTCCACCGCGTTTGAGGATCTCCTCGACTGTTCGTGCGCCCGCCATACCGTTCCCGACCACGAGCAGTTTCCGCAGGTCGGTCTTTTCGCTACGCATCGCGTCGTTGCTCATCAGATCAGCACCAAACCGAAATCGACGACGACTTCACCAGTCGTCCCTTCCGGTGCCGCGACGACGAGCTCGAGTACGGAATCCGGATCGACGTCCTCGACGACACGAAGCGCGATGTTGACCCCGCTCTTGGAGCCCATGGGGAACATCCGCATGGGCTGCCCGTCCCTCATCAAGGTCACGACCACCAGCTCTTCGCTCGAATTGCCGCCACGGAAGTACAGCGGTTGAGCGGTAGCCCCGGATGGAACGACGAACCTGGTCGACGGATCTATCGACTCGGGCTTGCTGAGCCCGTGCCCGGTGAATGGGAAGACGCCCTGGAGAAATCGCGGTGTGCTGGCCATGACGCCACGGTGCCGCGTCGGGGTTGCACTCCCGCTGCGTTGACGTTACGTAGGGGTCAGAAAGATCTCACGATGATCGTTCTGTCGCTGTGCGGTTGCGCTCGGGCCTGCAACTGCGACCCTGACCGACTTCCGCTACAGCCCGAAGTTCCCGGGCCCCCGACGTCGGAGATAACGCTCGAACTCGGCTGCGATGGCGTCGCCGTCGATCTTCGAGATCGCATCGCTGATGTCCACCTCGGCATCTCCGCGCTCCTCGAGCGTTCGAACGTATTCGCTGATTTCCTCGTCCTCGGCTGTCATTTCGTTGACGGCCTCTTCCCAGTCCTCGGCCTGGGAAGGGAGCTCACCGAGCGGAACTTCGATATCCAGTACATCCTCGACGCGCTGGAGTAACGCCACGGTTGCCTTGGGGTTGGGTGGCTGCGACACATAGTGCGGCACGGCTGCCCAGAACGAGACGGCCGGAACGCCTGCCTTGACGCATTCGTCCTGTAGGACACCGGTGATGCCCGTCGGCCCCTCGTATCGAGTCTGCTCGAGGTTGAAACGCTCGGCGGCTTCGACGCTGTACGCGCTTCCCGTCACCGGTACCGGTCGGGTGTGCGGGGTGTCTGCAAGCAGAGCGCCGAGGATGACCACGGTGTCCACGCCGAGCTGCTCGATGAACTCCAGCAGGTCGTCGCAAAAGCTTCGCCAGCGCATATTGGGTTCGATACCGCGCAGCAACACGACGTCCCTGCTGCTGCCGGGGGGCGAGCACACCGACAAGCGCGTCGACGGCCACTGTATTTCTCTCGTGACGCCCTCTACCTGTCGAATCGTCGGACGGTTCACCTGGTAGTCGTAGTAGTCCTCGGAGTCCAGCTCGGCCAACGGACTGGCATCCCAGATCAATTCCAGATGCTCGACGGCGCCACTCGCTGCGTCCCCCGCGTCGTTCCAGCCCTCGAACGCGGCCACTAGAATCGGGTCGCGCAGCGTGGGGAGGTCCGGCTCGACATCCGAATCTTCGTTTTCGGGGACGGAAAACGATGTGGCATTGGACACAGCATCGGAGACGGCTTCGAGCAGCGCTTCTGCAGCGTTGTCTGAATTGTCGCGTTCTGTAACGTCGTTGTCAGCTGGGATATTGCCGTCGCTGTTTCGGGGACTCACCACGACAGCCTACGACCAGCCCGGCCCGTCTTGGGTATCGCTGCGTGACCACTAGGCTGTAGCAATGCCTGCGCTACATAAGACCGGTCTGCTGGAAGCGATTCGTTCGCGCGTTGTCATCGGTGACGGTGCGATGGGGACTATGTTGCAGGACGCAGAATTGACGCTCGACGACTTCATCGGTCTCGAGGGCTGCAACGAAATTCTCAACGACACTCGTCCCGATGTGCTTCGTGAGATCCACCGCGCCTACTTCGATGCGGGCGCAGACGCCGTCGAAACCAACACCTTCGGTTGCAATCTTCCGAACCTGGCGGACTACGACATCGAGGACCGGATCCGCGAGCTGGCAGAGAAGGGGACACGCCTCGCGCGTGAAACGGCCGACGAGATGGGCCCCGGTCGTGATGGGATGGACCGATTCGTTCTGGGCTCGATGGGCCCGGGTACCAAACTTCCCACGCTGGGTCACGCGCCGTTCGCACGCCTACGTGACGCATATACCGAGGCCGCGCTCGGCATGATCGACGGCGGTGCCGATGCAATTCTCATCGAAACCTGCCAGGACCTGCTACAGGTCAAAGCGGCGATCATCGGTAGCCAGCACGCGATGGACAAGCTGGGTGCGCGCATTCCGATCATCACGCATGTCACCGTCGAAACCACCGGCACCATGCTCGTCGGAAGTGAGATCGGCGCCGCGCTCACTGCGCTGGAACCGCTCGGTATCGACATGATCGGGCTCAATTGCGCAACTGGACCTGCAGAGATGAGTGAGCATCTTCGGCATCTGTCGAAGCACTCGCGGTTGCCTGTGTCCGTCATGCCGAACGCCGGGCTGCCCACTCTGGGAGCCAGAGGAGCCGAATATCCGCTGACCGCGCCCGAGTTGGCGATCGCCTTGAGCGGCTTCGTCTCCGAATACGGCCTGTCACTGGTCGGCGGATGCTGCGGAACGACGCCCGAGCATATTCGTCAGGTCGCCGATCTCGTTCATGGCACCCGCCATGCCGAGCGCACGCCCACCCCGGAACCGGGTGTTTCCTCGCTCTACTCGGCCGTGTCCTTCGAGCAGGATTCCAGCATCCTGGTGATCGGTGAGCGCACCAACTCCAACGGCTCCAGGGCATTTCGCGACGCGATGCTCGCCGAGGACTACGAGAAGTGCCTCGACATCGCCAAGGATCAAACTCGCGACGGTGCACACATGCTCGACCTGAACGTCGACTACGTGGGCCGGGACGGGGCCGCTGACATGGCTGCACTCGCCAGTCGGCTGGCGACGGCATCCACGTTGCCGATCATGCTCGACTCGACCGAACCTGCCGTACTGAAAGCCGGATTGGAGCATCTCGGTGGTCGCAGCGCAGTCAACTCGGTCAACTACGAGGACGGAGCAGGCCCGGACTCGCGTTTTCAGAAGATCATGCGGCTCGTCAAGGAGCACGGTGCTGCTGTCGTCGCTCTGACCATCGATGAAGAAGGTCAGGCACGCACCGCCGAATGGAAGGTCCGCGTCGCCGCGCGCCTGATCGAGGACATCACCGGCAACTGGGGTCTTCGTCAGGAAGACATCATCGTCGACACACTCACCTTCCCGATTTCCACTGGGCAGGAAGAAGTGCGACGCGATGGAATCGAAACGATCGAGGCCATCCGCCAGCTCAAGGAACTCTATCCGCGGGTGCACACCACGCTCGGATTGTCGAACATCTCTTTCGGTTTGAATCCTGCTGCACGGCAGGTCCTCAACTCGGTTTTCCTGCACGAGTGCACCCAGGCCGGGTTGGACACGGCCATCGTGCACGCGTCGAAGATTTTGCCCATGAACAAGATCCCCGACGAGCATCGCGAGATTGCACTCGATCTGGTGTACGACCGTCGATCCGAGGGATACGACCCGCTGCAAAAGCTCATGCAGCTCTTCGAAGGGGTTTCGGCGGCGTCGGCGCGCGAGTCTCGTGCCGAAGAACTTGGCCGATTGCCGCTGTTCGAGCGGCTCGAGCGGCGCATCGTCGACGGCGAACGCAACGGACTCGAAGCGGATCTGGATGCGGGAATGAAGGAAAAGCCACCGCTGGAGATCATCAACGAAACGCTCCTGTCAGGCATGAAGACCGTGGGAGTGTTGTTCGGCTCCGGTCAGATGCAGCTGCCGTTCGTGTTGGCGTCCGCTGAGGTGATGAAGGCCGCTGTCGCGTACCTCGAACCCCACATGGAAGCGTCGGACGACGACGGCAAGGGGCGAATCGTCCTCGGCACGGTCAAGGGCGACGTGCACGACATCGGCAAGAACCTCGTCGACATCATTCTCAGCAACAACGGGTACGAGGTCGTCAACCTTGGGATCAAACAGCCGATCGCGACAATTCTTGAAGCGGCGATCGACAAGCGTGCCGACGTCATCGGCATGTCGGGACTGCTGGTCAAATCCACGGTCGTCATGAAGGACAACCTGATCGAACTCAACAACAGGGGAGTCGCCGAGAAGTTTCCGGTGCTGCTCGGTGGCGCAGCCTTGACGCGCTCCTATGTCGAGAACGATCTACAGGACGTCTACCAAGGCGATGTCCACTATGCCCGCGACGCGTTCGAGGGTCTCAGCCTGATGGACACCATCATGACTACCAAGCGTGGAGGTGGACCGGCGCCGGACAGCCCGGAGGCGTTGGCGGCCAAGGCGAAAACCGAAGAGCGCAAGGCCCGCCACGAACGTTCACGTCGAATCGCCGAGCAGCGCAAGGCGAACGAGGTTCCTATCGTGGTGCCGGAGCGTTCGGACGTCGCGACGGATATCGAGACTCCGACTCCGCCGTTCTGGGGGACTCGCATCGTCAAGGGCGTGTCGTTGTCCGACTACTCCGAGCTCCTCGACGAACGCGCACTCTTTCTCGGCCAGTGGGGTTTGCGTGGCGCACGCAAGGGCGAAGGAGCAACGTACGAGGACCTCGTCGAGTCGGAAGGCAAACCGCGACTGCGGTATTGGCTGGATCGTCTCAGCACCGACGGCATCCTCGCGCATGCGGCCCTCGTCTATGGATACTTCCCAGCGGTCTCGGAAGGTGACGACGTCGTCGTACTGACCGAACCGCGCGTCGATGCGCCCGAACGATTCCGGTTCACCTTCCCACGTCAGAATCGGGATCGATTCCTGTGCATCGCCGACTTCATTCGGTCGCGGGAAGACGCCACGAAAACTGGTCAGGTGGACGTCCTTCCGATGAATCTGGTCACGATGGGGCAGCCGATCGCGGATTTCGCAAACGAGCTGTTCGCTGCGGACTCGTACCGTGACTACCTCGAAGTGCATGGCATCGGTGTGCAGCTGACCGAGGCGCTCGCCGAGTACTGGCATCGCCGAGTCCGTGAAGAACTGAAGCTTTCCAGTGGTGCGAGTGTTGCGGCCGAGGACCCGACCGAGGCCGAGGGATACTTCAAACTCGAATACCGTGGTGCGCGTTACTCGTTCGGTTACGGTGCATGCCCCGACCTCGAGGATCGAATCAAGTTGGCTGCACTTCTCGAACCCGAACGGATCGGCGTCAATCTGTCGGAGGAACTGCAACTGCATCCGGAGCAGTCCACGGACGCATTCGTTCTTCATCACCCGGAGGCGAAGTATTTCAATGTCTGACTCTTCTGACCGCCGTCTGCGGGCTGTGCTGTGGGACATGGACGGAACGTTGCTCGATTCCGAGAAGATCTGGGACGTCGCGGTCGAGGAACTGTCCCTCGATCTCGGACGTGAACTGACGCCGGAGGTTCGCGAGAGCACTCTCGGAAATTCGATGCAGGACGCCCTCCGCACAGTGTTTGCCCACACCGGCACCGAGGTGAGCGACCAGTCGCTGGCCACCGCAAGGAACTGGCTCACCGACCGTGTCGCTGTGTTGTTCGCCGAGGGAATCTCGTGGCGCCCCGGTGCCAAGGACGCACTTCAGCTAGTCCGCGATCTCGGCCTCAGGTCTGCTCTGGTGACCAACACCGAGCGGGGCCTGGTCGAGTACGCGCTGGACACCGTCGGCCGTGACTACTTCGACGCCACTGTGAGCGGCGACGAAGTCGAGGCCGGCAAACCGCATCCTGCGCCCTATCTCCGCGGGGCCTCGTTGCTCGGTGTCGCTCCGGAGGACTGCCTCGCTGTCGAAGACTCACCGACCGGATCGTTGTCCGCTCATCGCGCAGGTTGTTCCGTGCTTTTTGTGCCCTCCGAACTCGCAGTAACCCCTCGTGCGGGTTATGTCGTACGCAGCTCGCTCGTCGGGCTCACCGCCGACGAACTCTCATCGGCGTGGTGCGATGCGCGTTCCACTACTTCGTCATGAAAGAATCACAACCCGTGAAGACCTTCGAATCCCTGTTCGCCGAGCTCACCGATCGTGCCGCGACACGCCCTGAGGGTTCCGGCACCGTCGCTGCGTTGGATGCAGGCGTGCATGCGCAAGGAAAGAAGATCCTCGAAGAAGCAGGCGAAGTGTGGATCGCCGCGGAACACGAGAGCGACGAAGCGCTCGCCGAGGAGATCTCCCAGCTTCTGTATTGGGTTCAGGTGTTGATGGTGGGTAAGGGCCTCGAACTCGAAGATGTTTACCGACATCTGTGAGCTCCGCCCCGACGATTCCCGACCGACACCCCGAACAGGAAAACTCCATGTTGCGTGTAGCAGTTCCCAACAAAGGCTCGCTCTCCGAATCCGCCGCTGAAATTCTGTCCGAGGCCGGTTATCGGCGCCGGACCGACGCTCGTGATCTCACAGTCCTCGATCCAGCCAATCAGGTCGAGTTCTTTTTTCTGCGCCCGAAAGATATCGCCATCTACGTCGGCTCCGGCGAGCTGGACCTCGGCATCACCGGCCGCGACCTTGCACTCGATTCAGGTGCCCCGGTCGATGAGCGTTTGGCCCTCGGCTTCGGGCGATCCAGCTTCAGATACGCTGCGCCAGCAGGAAAAGAATGGACTGCGGAGAGCCTCGACGGACTCCGAATCGCAACCTCGTACCCGAACCTCGTACGAGCAGACCTGGCTCGTCGCGGCCTTACTGCGGAGGTCATCCGACTCGACGGCGCCGTCGAGATCTCCATCCAGCTCGGTGTCGCCGATGCCATCGCTGATGTCGTGGGCTCCGGTCGTACCTTGCGGCAACATAATTTGGTCGCGTTCGGTGAGTCCCTGTGTGATTCGGAAGGTGTTCTGATTTCGCGGGCGGGTAGCGAGGACACCGACAAGGTTCGCAAGCAGTTGATCGCTCGCGTGCAAGGCGTCGTGTTCGCTCAGCAGTACCTCATGCTCGATTACGACTGCCCGAAGTCCATTCTTGACGAGGCCGTCAAGATCACCCCCGGCATCGAATCCCCGACGCTCTCACCGATGGTCGACGACAACTGGGTTGCGGTGCGGGCAATGGTGTCTCGCAAGGTGCACAACAGCGTCATGGACGAGCTGGCGGACCTGGGAGCCAAAGCTATTCTCGCTTCGGATATCAGGTCCTGCCGCGCCTTCTGACCGGGTCGGTTCTCGCCCCTAAGGGCGCGGTCTGACCAGCACTGTCTGTGCGATACGTCCGATCGGCCCTCGTTCGTCGTGTAGCACACCGGAAGACATTGCGAACCCATCTGGGCCGGTAGACGTTTCGGCCGAAATCCCAACCCACTCACCCTCCGGTACGCGGAAGATGTGGACGGTGAGATCGGTATTGAGGAAGGTCCACCGGTTCAGGTCCAGTTTGGCACCGATACCGTTTGCGATATCGGCAATCGAGAACAATCTTTCGAGGGGCGTCATCTCTTCGCCCAATACCAAAGCTGGTGTAGGCCTGGCCCATACCTGTCCTGGTCCGTTACCGCCCAGTTCGGTGAGCGCGAAGATCTCGATGTTGTCGAGATACCCGGACTTCCACATTCCTCCCCAGTTGTGACTTATCCCCTCCGACAGGGGTTTCAAGGACGAGTCGGCTTGGTGGGACTCGCTCGAGGTGTCGACTGTGGTCATCCGCCACGCCGTACCTCGGGCAACCGCGCGTTCGACACCCTCGCGGACAACACCGTCCCGATCGACTCGGTCAGGAGACCGAGCCCATAATTCGGCAACGACGAGTTCGATGTTCGCGCCCGGTCGATCGACCCAGGAACGAACCTCGATGTCCGAGATGGGCACGGGGCCGAGCAATTCGACGACGACCCGGCTCACGAGTACGTCCTCGCGCGGTGCGACGCGCTCGAGAGCCCGAACGAGCAAAGCCGACGGGGGTGCGCCGTGCTGCATGGTCGGTGCCCACAAGCTCACCGTACGACGTGTCGTGGAGAACACCTCGTTGCCCTGAGCATTGAGCCCTAGGGGCACGAAGAATGCGTCCGGCTCGTTCTCGGCAGCGGGGGTCGCGGAGTTCGGGGTGTGCTCGCTCGAGGTCACAGGCTCATCTCCGAGACGAGCAAGTTCTGATCCTGAAGTTCGTCAGGCCACCCAGGATAGACCGGGGGAGTACCACCGAACTCAGGACACAAGGCCTGGTGATCGCACCACCCGCACAGTTTGGTTCGCTTCGGTCGAAAGTCGCCAGACTGCCCTGCTTCGAGAATTGCCTTCCATATCGCCGACAACATCCGTTCGAACCGAATCAATTCTTCCTCGTCGGGTGTGTAGGTAAGCGATTTCTTGTCACCGAGGTACATCAATTTGAGCTGGGAGGGTACGACGCTGCGCATCCGCATGATCACCAGTGCGTAGAACTTCATCTGGAAGAGCGCCTTGGCCTCGGTGAACTCGCGAGGAGACTTGCCGGTCTTGTAGTCGACGACGCGGACCATGCCATTGGGTGCAACATCGATTCGATCGATGAATCCGCGAAGAGGAGTGCCGTCGGCCAGTTCGATCTCCACTCGTTGTTCACAAGACTCCGGATCGAATCTGGTTGGATCTTCCATCTCGTAGTACCCGGCCACCAGCGCCCGCGCTTGGTCGAGAAGTGTCTCGCGTTCCTTACCTTCGAACAGTACGTCCAGTTCCGGTGATTCTTCGAGCACACGATCCCACGCTGGGGACACCAACTCGACCGCAGTGACGGAATCTCTTGTTTCGGTGGGCATTGCGTACAGCG
The DNA here is from genome assembly GCF_030063405.1 of Rhodococcus sp. H29-C3. Lineage (NCBI taxonomy): Bacteria > Bacillati > Actinomycetota > Actinomycetes > Mycobacteriales > Nocardiaceae > Rhodococcus > Rhodococcus sp. H29-C3. Next base: position 141,925 of record NZ_JASITC010000008.1, read on the forward strand.
CTTCGAGTGCAGCGTGAACGACGGTTCCCTTGACCTGAGCTGTGGTGGACTTCTCGGGAAGACGATCCACTGCTCGAAATCGGTAGAGCAAAGGGCACTGTTTGAAGTCGTTCGCGCGGGAAGGCGACAATGCGGGCCTACTCCGACGCGGACGTGGCTGCGCCGGCAATTCCAAAATACTCACATAGGGCAGGGTAAGCCCCTGCCCCGACAGAATCGGGGAAGGCCGTAGTCTGGGCGGTCGAGTCGCTTCCGAATTCTCGGATCGGCGGCCGTCTTCCCATGCAGATTTACGCGCGGGCGGATGGTTGAGTGCAAGTACTAGAAAGTGGGAATGGCTGTGTCTTCGGACGAGAGCGTGTCTTCGGGCGAAATCGAATCATCCGAGGAGGCTTTCGCATCCGACCCCGTTCCTGCATCCGACCCAGCTCCCACACACGATGCGACTCCTGAGCCCACCGAGAGTGCCGGACCCGCCAGGAGCGGACCGTTCCGCACCGGTGACAGAGTCCAGCTGACCGACGGCAAGGGCAGGCACTACACGGTGGTTCTCGAGCCCGGCAAGGAGTTCCATACTCACCGCGGCGGAATCACCCACGACAAGCTCCTCGGTGCCGACGAGGGCAGCGTCGTCACGTCCGTGAACGGCACGCCGTACTTGGCGCTGCGCCCACTGTTGACCGACTATGTTCTGTCGATGCCGCGCGGCGCGCAGGTCATCTACCCCAAGGACGCTGCGCAGATCGTCCACGAGGGCGACGTGTTTCCCGGAGCGCGAGTGTTGGAGGCCGGAGCGGGTTCCGGTGCGCTGACGTGTTCGCTGCTTCGGGCGGTCGGTTCCGAGGGCACCGTCATCTCGTACGAGATCAGGCAGGACCACGCCGACTATGCCGTGAAGAACGTCGAAACGTTCTTCGGCGAGCGGCCGTCGAACTGGGATTTGACCGTTGCCGACATCGATCAGTTCGCCGCGGACCATCCCGGTGAGACGGTGGACCGCGCAATTCTCGACATGCTCGCGCCGTGGGATGCCCTGCCCGCCGTCGCGGATGCGATCGTCCCTGGCGGGGTGTTGATCGTCTACGTCGCGACGGTAACGCAACTCTCACGCGTCGTCGAAGCTCTGCGCGCGCAAGAATGCTGGACCGAACCGAAGTCGTGGGAGTCCATCGTCCGCGGTTGGCACGTCGTGGGATTGGCAGTGCGCCCCGAGCATCGAATGCAGGGGCATACCGCATTCCTGATCAGCGCTCGCAAACTGGCAGCCGGTACCGTTACCCCGAAGCCTCAGCGCCGATCCGGCAAGGGCTGACGGACCCTGGCAACTCGAACCCGGCCGAGGCCAGGTTCGAGTTCCGAAGCTGTCGGCGCCGCACACGGTGGACGTTGTTTCGGGTTTCTCGACGGTGGAGTCCGAACTGTGATCAGCGTGATCGGAATCCTCGCTGTCGCTACAACCGGTAACGGCCATCACTGTTGCGCGGTTGCAATCAGCACCGAGAAACCTCGCATCTTCACTGGTAGAGCTTCTTTCGGGCGGGGCTCTCGGGTTACTAGGCAGGCGAGGCCAACATGGCTCTACGAAGTCTTCGATGGCTCTATTCGTCACCCGGTCGACAACACTCGAACGTGTCCACACGCGCTTTGGGCGCTGTGCCGGTAGCGTTGAAAGATCGGACTGGGAGGAGTCGCTCATGAGCTCAACAGACAATCCAGAATCGGCTGCGGCACGGGCGGAACTCGACGAGCTTCGTACCGAGGCTTCGGCACTACGGCGACAACTCGGTCAACTCGGGGAATCGCCGGAGCGTGTTCGTGAACTCGAGACCCGCATCGATTCGCTGTCGCTACGAAACTCGAAGCTGATGGACACCCTCAAGGAGGCGCGTCAGCAACTCATCGCGCTGCGTGAAGAAGTCGATCGGCTCGGACAACCCCCCAGCGGCTACGGCATCTTGATGGCAGTGCACGAAGACGACACGGTGGACGTGTTCACGTCCGGACGCAAAATGCGGCTGACGTGTTCGCCCAACGTCGAGGCAGAATCACTGGCGCCCGGCCAGACCGTGAGGTTGAACGAGGCGCTGACGATCGTCGAAGCGGGATCGTTCGAGCAAGTCGGGGAGATCTGTTCTCTCCGAGAGTTGCTCGGCGACGGCAGCCGCGCTCTGGTCGTGGGTCACGCAGACGAAGAGCGCGTGGTGTGGCTCGCCAAGCCGCTGTTCGACATGGTCAACGACACCCTTCCCCAAGATCCGGACGAGCCGTCCCGCAAACTGCGCCCCGGCGATTCGCTCCTGGTCGATACCAAAGCCGGGTACGCGTTCGAGCGTGTACCCAAGGCCGAGGTCGAAGATTTGGTGCTCGAAGAAGTGCCGGACGTCGGATATGAAGATATCGGTGGTCTCGGCCGCCAGATCGAGCAGATCCGCGACGCGGTGGAGCTTCCGTTCCTCCACAAGGATCTGTTCCGCGAGTACTCCCTGCGGCCACCCAAGGGAGTACTGCTCTACGGCCCACCCGGCTGCGGTAAAACGCTGATCGCGAAGGCTGTCGCGAACTCGCTTGCGAAGAAGATCGCCGAATCTCGCGGCCAGGATGCCAAGGAAGCGAAATCGTTCTTCCTGAACATCAAGGGTCCCGAGCTGCTGAACAAGTTCGTCGGTGAGACCGAGCGGCATATCCGGATGATCTTCCAGCGTGCGCGTGAAAAGGCATCCGAGGGTACGCCCGTCATCGTGTTCTTCGACGAGATGGATTCTATCTTCCGTACCCGTGGCTCCGGGGTGTCCTCGGATGTCGAGACAACGGTCGTCCCACAGCTTCTCGCCGAGATCGACGGCGTCGAGGGACTCGAGAACGTCATCGTCATCGGTGCGTCCAACCGTGAAGATATGATCGATCCGGCGATTCTTCGTCCCGGTCGGCTCGATGTGAAGATCAAGATCGAGCGCCCCGATGCCGAGTCGGCTCAGGACATCTTCTCGAAGTACCTGACCGATTCACTACCGGTCAATGCTGATGACCTCGCAGAATTCGGCGGAGATCGGACTGCCTGCATTCGGGCGATGATCGAACGTGTGGTGGACCGAATGTATGCGGAAAGCGACGACAATCGGTTCCTCGAAGTGACCTACGCCAATGGAGACAAAGAAGTCCTGTACTTCAAGGACTTCAATTCCGGTGCCATGATCCAGAACATCGTCGATCGTGCGAAGAAGTACGCGATCAAGTCTGTTCTCGAGTCGGGAACCCCAGGACTTCGCGTTCAGCACCTCTTCGACTCGATTGTCGACGAATTCGCCGAGAACGAGGACTTGCCCAACACCACGAACCCGGACGACTGGGCTCGGATCTCGGGGAAGAAGGGCGAGCGGATCGTCTACATTCGCACCCTGGTCACCGGCAAGAACGCAAGTGCTTCCCGCGCGATCGATACCGAATCGAACACGGGGCAGTACCTGTAGCAACCGAGTTTCTCGACAGGAAGATCGTCGTCCAGAACTGCTCGACACACACGCCGCTCGTTCGGTAGGTGCGCCGAGCAGTTCTGATTTCGCGAGGAAACGGCACGTCGCCCTCGGTGATACGTCGCAATGTCGCGACGGTATCGATCCGGTCCGGCCTGGTCGTTCGATTGCAGACCCGACCATCACCTAGGCTCGGATGTATGGAGCGCATCATTGGCATCGAGGTCGAGTACGGAATCTCCTCCCCAACCGATCCAACGGCCAACCCGATTCTCACGTCCACTCAGGCAGTGCTGGCCTATGCCGCCGCAGCCGGGGTACCTCGGGCGAAGCGAACCCGCTGGGACTACGAGGTCGAGTCGCCCCTGCGTGACGCTCGTGGATTCGATCTCGGCCGTTTCAGCGGACCTGCGCCGATCATCGATGCCGACGAGATCGGCGCCGCAAACATGATTCTGACCAACGGTGCACGGCTGTACGTCGACCACGCACATCCGGAGTACTCGGCACCAGAAGTACGCGATCCGCTCGACGCAGTCATCTGGGACAAGGCAGGCGAGAGGGTGATGGAGGCCGCGGCACGGCATGCCTCGAGTGTGCCCGGTGCCCCGCGGCTCCAGCTGTACAAGAACAACGTCGACGGCAAAGGCGCGTCGTACGGAACTCACGAGAACTACCTCATGTCCCGCACGACCCCTTTCTCGGCTGTCATCGCCGGCCTGTCTCCGTTCTTCGCATCCCGTCAGGTCTTCACCGGATCGGGTCGGGTAGGTATAGGTCAGTCCGGCGATGAAGCAGGCTTCCAGCTCTCGCAGCGCGCCGACTACATCGAGGTCGAAGTAGGCCTCGAAACGACCCTCAAGCGCGGAATCATCAATACCCGGGACGAACCGCATGCCGACGCAGACAAGTACCGGAGACTGCACTGCATCATCGGCGACGCCAACCTTGCCGAGATGGCGACCTATTTGAAGGTGGGAACGACAGCGCTGGTCCTCGACATCATCGAGGCAGGCGTCGATCTCTCGGACCTTCAGCTTGCGCGTCCCGTCACCGCAGTTCACCAGATCAGCCACGACCCGACCCTGCGGCAGACCGTCGCACTCACCGACGGTCGAGAACTGACCGCATTGGCATTGCAACGGATCTACCATCAGCGCGTCGCCAAGTTCGTAGCCGGAGAGGGCAACGACGACCCACGGGTTGCGGACATCCTCGAGAAGTGGGCGATGGTCCTCGACCTACTCGAACGCGACCCGATGGAATGCTCGGATCTGCTCGACTGGCCGGCGAAACTCCGCCTGGTCGAAGGGTTCCGGCAGCGCGAAGGCCTGGGATGGTCAGCGCCACGGCTGCATCTCGTGGACCTTCAATACTCGGATGTGCGGCTCGACAAGGGCCTCTACAACCGACTCGTGGCGCGCGGATCCATGCAGCGTCTCGTTACCGAGCAGCAGATCCTCGACGCAGTGAGCAACCCACCGACCGACACCAGGGCCTATTTCCGCGGTGAGGTCCTACGTAAGTTCGGCGCCGATATCGCAGCCGCAAGCTGGGACTCGGTGATCTTCGACCTCGGCGGCGATTCGCTGGTGCGAATACCGACCCTGGAACCGCTGCGTGGAAGCAAAGCGCATGTCGGGGCACTCCTCGAGTCCGCCGAGACTGCCGCCGAGCTCGTCGAACAACTCACCAGCTGACCCACGCGGCTCTCACTCCGCAGGCTCCGCTCCTGCTCATCTCGGTCACTCCGCAGGCTCCGCTCCTGCCTGACCGGAGTCACTCCGCAGGCTCCGCTCCTGCTCATCTCGGTCACTCCGCAGGCTCCGCTCCTGCTCATCTCGGTCACTCCGCAGGCTCCGCTCCTGCCTGACCGGAGTCACTCCGCAGGCTCCGCTCCTGCTCATCTCGGTCACTCCGCAGGCTCCGCTCCTGCCTGATCTGGTGTCTTGCCGCCCGTCCCAGCGCCGAATCGGTAGGGTGAAGGTCCGAGCAGGTACTGCGAATACGTAAGGAGGTCGGCGACTATGGCTCGAGAGCAGACACGACGCTCTGGCGGTGGCGACGGCGACGACGAGGTCCCCGGTGAGGCCGGCGGTGGTCAGGAACGGCGCGAGAAGCTGGCAGAGGAAACCGACGACCTACTCGACGAAATCGACGACGTGCTCGAGGAAAACGCCGAAGACTTCGTACGTGCTTACGTTCAGAAGGGCGGCCAGTGAGGTTGGACCGGACGGCGTCCGCGCTCGATGATCTGCTGCCGACTTTCGGCTCGCATCATTCTTCGTTCACCGACCACCTACGTGATCATGCACCGCACCTGCTTCCGGGGAATCGATTTTCGCCGGAAGCAGGTGCGGATCCACACGGAAGCGCAGGCGATTTCGTGACGATGTCGGATCTGGCGCCCCACGGCACGACCATCGTCGCGGTTACCTTCGCCGGTGGCGTTCTCATCGCAGGCGATCGTCGTGCGACGCAGGGCAACCTCATCGCCAACCGAGACATGCAGAAAGTCTTCGTCACGGACGAATACTCGGCGGCGGGCATTGCCGGGACTGCAGGTATCGCAATCGAACTCGTGCGTCTGTTCACCGTCGAACTCGAACACTACGAGAAGATCGAGGGCGTTCCGCTTACGTTCAACGGTAAGGCGAGCAAGCTGTCTTCGATGGTCCGCAGCAATCTGGGTGCCGCAATGCAAGGCCTGGCAGCAGTGCCACTGCTGGTCGGATTCGACGTCGACGCAGCCGATCCCGAGGTTGCTGGTCGCATCGTCTCGTACGACGTGGTCGGCGGCCGGTACGAAGAACGATCCGGTTATCACTCGGTAGGTTCGGGATCGCTATTCGCGAAATCGGCGCTGAAGAAGCTGATTTCGCCGGCCATGGACGAGGAAGCCGCGCTGCGTGCGGCTGTGGAGTCCCTCTTCGATGCAGCAGACGACGACTCCGCGACTGGCGGACCGGACGTGACGCGCGGCATCTACCCGACTGCCGTCACCATCACCAGTGTCGGTGCGGTTGACGTTGCCGAATCTCGAATTGCCGATGCCGCTCGGGCAGTGATCGCCGAACGCGCTCAGGACGGGGGGCTTTTGTCATGACGATGCCGTATTACGCATCTGCCGAGCAGATCATGCGCGATCGCTCGGAGCTTGCACGCAAAGGCATCGCACGAGGTCGAAGCGTCATCGTCTTGACCTTTGCCGAGGGTGTGTTGTTCGTCGCCGAGAACCGCTCTTCGGCACTCCACAAGGTCAGCGAACTCTACGACCGACTCGGTTTCGCAGCTGTAGGCAAGTACAACGAGTTCGAAAACCTCCGCAAGGCTGGGATTCTGCACGCTGATACCAAGGGCTACACCTACGACCGGCGTGACGTCACCGGACGTTCTCTCGCCAAGACCTACGCCCAGGCGCTCGGCACGATCTTCACCGAGCAACTCAAGCCGTACGAGGTGGAGATCTGTGTTGCCGAGGTAGGCCACTCCGACGAGCCGGCGTCGACGCAGCTGTACCGAATCACCTATGACGGTTCGATCGTCGACGAGAAAGAGTTCGTCGTCATGGGCGGCACTACCGAACCGATCGTGACCGCGCTGCGCACGTCCTACCGGCAGGGGCTCGACCTCAGCGCCGCGGTGAGGATTGCCGTCGATGCACTTGCTCAGGGCACGGTGTCGACGACTTCGACCGCGAACGGAACCGACTCCGAGAAGAAAGTTCTCGAAGTCAGTTCCCTCGAAGTTGCCGTTCTCGATCAGGCTCGCCCGCGGCGAGCGTTTCGACGCATAGCGGGACCGGCGTTGCAGGAAATGTTGCCCGATCTCGCCTCGAGTTCCGAGTCCTCGATGCCTGATTGAGTTAGTGCGGACCGGCCTCGTGCGCTACCTGTCACGGTAGAGTACGAGGCCGTTGTCGTCGCTGGAGAAGGTGAAATCACTACCGTCAGCGGTTACTTCACCGTCGGTCGCGAGTGCAACCTCCGAGCCGGTGACCTTCACACTCAACGTTCGAGCAACGGAATGCACATAGGTTGCCGAATTTCCTAGCGTGCCGGTCAACGCTGCGATCAGCAGTCGCGTGCGCGACAAAAACGGCTTCGATGGAAGATACCGAACATCGAGCGTGCCAGAACCGATGGAGCGTCGAGACATCGGAACCTGATCACTGGGGTGGTACTGGCCGTTGCCGACGAACAGCATCCACACCGATTGAGGCAGGCCGTCGAGGGAAATTTTCAAGGGTTCCGCCGCCGCCAGAACACCGATCATCGCTACCGCCGCTGCCGGCCATTTACCGATCTTGCCTTCCAAGCGTTCTCGAAGTCGTACGGAATCCGGATACCCGCCGAACGTTGCCGTATTGACGAAATGCACAGACCGAGCGCCGTCGACGATCACCGATGCGAGATCGACCCGCGATGCGAATCCACTCTCGATGGCATGCACCGTCGCTTCGACGCTGGCTACCCCGGCGTCTCGGGCGAAATGGTTGAGCGTTCCACCAGGGAATACTGCAAGCGGGAGTCCGTGTGCAACAGCTGATTCCGCCACGCTGACGATCGTGCCGTCACCGCCGCAGACTCCCAGCGCCCGCGGTCTGCCTCCGCTGATGCGTTTCTCGAGCTGTTCGTTGAAATCGGTGTCGCTATCTGGGGTGAATTGTTCGGCCTCGGGAAGCAGCTTGCTGATCACGGCGGACATGTCGTCGTCCGTCCCGGAACCAGGGTTGGTGAGGACGAGTAGTCCTCTTCCCTTCGGCAACGCAGGCGCTTCGATGGAAGTGCCGAGCTCTGCTGCGTCCTCTGTGCGAACCGCCCACCACCTTTTGGTCGACAGCGCGATACCCGCACCCAGAGCAGCGCCGGCGACAACGTCGGATGGCCAATGGACGCCCGTGTGCACCCTCGAATAGCAGACTGCGGCTGCGAGCGGAGCCACAAGCGCTCCTGCCAGCGGTGATTCAAGGGACACCCCGACGACGAATGCTGCCGCCGACGCGGAGTGCCCGGATGGGAACGAGGACGACTCGGGTGGGGACAGCAGGCGCCGGACGAGTGGAGTGCGCTCGAACCCTGGCCTGGTCCGCGGTAGGAGTGGCTTGAGAATGCCGTTGGCGACTGCACTTGCGCCGGCGACAGCAAGAAGTCCGCGAACAGCGCCACGACGCGTCGGGCCGGGGCGGGCAGCAAGCAGGCCCGCTGAGGCCGCCCACAAAAGACTGTGATTCGCGGCCGTACTGAGTTCGCGCAACACTGGATCGGCAGCGGACGCGCGGCTCACGGCAATGCGATCGAACACTCTTACGTCCCAGGTATGGATCAAGTCGGGTAGTCGCGATGGCCTGTGCTTCACAGTTCAAGCCTATGCGGACCGAGTGGACACGACCGAAGTCGGCACGTTCGGACCCCAGGTGGGTGCTTGGTCGTTGTACTGTCGAAGTGTGCAACGACGAATTATGGGCATCGAGACCGAGTTCGGTGTGACATGTACCTTTCACGGGCACAGGCGGCTGAGTCCCGACGAAGTGGCCCGCTACCTGTTTCGCCGCGTCGTGTCCTGGGGCCGTAGCTCCAACGTTTTTCTTCGCAACGGTGCGCGGTTGTACCTCGACGTCGGTTCGCATCCGGAGTACGCGACGGCCGAGTGCGACAGCCTTCTGCAGCTCGTCACACATGACCGAGCCGGTGAACGCGTGCTCGAAGACCTGCTGATCGATGCGGAGCAGCGTCTCGCCGAAGAAGGTATCGGCGGTGATATCTATCTGTTCAAGAACAACACCGATTCGGCCGGAAATTCCTACGGCTGCCACGAGAACTATCTGGTGGCACGCGCAGGGGAGTTCTCCCGAATCTCCGACGTCTTGCTGCCTTTTCTTGTGACTCGCCAATTGATCTGTGGTGCCGGCAAGGTATTACAGACCCCCAAAGCTGCGACGTTCTGCCTCTCTCAGCGGGCTGAACACATCTGGGAAGGCGTGTCCTCCGCGACTACGCGCTCGCGACCGATCATCAACACCCGGGACGAACCACACGCCGATGCCGAGAAGTACCGGCGACTACATGTCATCGTCGGTGACTCGAATATGTCCGAGTCGAGCACCATGCTCAAGGTCGGTACCGCTGCGCTCGTTCTGGAAATGATCGAGGCGGGCGTCCCCTTCCGAGACTTCGCTCTGGACAACCCGATTCGGGCGATTCGCGAGGTAAGCCACGATCTGACCGGTCGGAAGCCGGTCCGCCTGGCCGGTGGACGTCAGGCCAGCGCATTGGAGATCCAGCGTGAGTACTACGCGCGAGCTGTCGAACACCTGAAGTCCCGCGAACCGGACCCACAGGTAGAGCAAGTGGTCGATCTGTGGGGCCGAACTCTCGACGCCGTCGAAGCGCAGGACTTTGCGAAGGTCGACACCGAGATCGACTGGGTGATCAAGCACAAGCTGTTCCAGCGTTACCAGGATCGCTACTCGATGGAACTGTCGGATCCGAAGATCGCTCAGCTCGACTTGGCGTACCACGACATCAAACGCGGTCGCGGGGTGTTCGACGTTCTTCAACGCAAAGGCTTGGTCAAACGAATCACCGAAGACGAACAAATCGACGAGGCGGTCAATTTGCCACCGCAAACGACTCGCGCGAAGCTGCGAGGCGAATTCATCACCGCCGCGCAGGAAGCAGGACGCGACTTCACCGTCGACTGGGTACATCTCAAGCTCAACGACCAGGCACAGCGCACCGTGCTGTGCAAAGATCCGTTCCGTTCGGTCGACGAACGCGTGGAGCGTTTGATCGCTTCGATGTAGCGGGTCAGGTATCGACCATTAGGCTGCCATAGTGGCGATCACCAAAGTCGAGCGGTTGATGAACCTGGTCATCTGTCTCCTGTCGACGCGGCAGTTCGTGACCGCGGAGCGGATCCGAGACAGCGTCGCAGGGTACGGAGACTCGGGGACCGACGAAGCGTTCAGTCGTATGTTCGAGCGAGACAAGAACGAACTCCGCGATCTCGGCGTTCCGTTGGAGACTGGATTAGCTGCTGGCTCGGGAGGGATCGAGGGCTATCGGATCAATCGAGACGCCTATGAGCTTCCAGACATCGATCTCAGCCGAGAAGAAGCTGCAGCCGTCGCCGTCGCCGTTCAATTGTGGGAGTCCCCAGAGTTGACTTCTGCAGCGCAAAGCGCGCTCCTCAAGCTACGTGCCGCCGGCATTCAGGTCGATCAGGACCAATCGGCGGCATCGGTCACCGCGGTTCCAGCGCGGACCAGAGGCTCCGAACCTGCGCTCGGTGCCTTGCTCTCGGCAATCGACGCGGGGCGGTCGGTCCGTTTCCTGCATCGAGGATCGACTACAGACCCGTTCGTCACTCGCACCGTGCAACCGTGGGGCGTCGTCACGTTTCGTGGGCGGTGGTACCTGGTGGGGCACGACGTCGATCGCAACGACACTCGGACGTTCCGGTTGTCGCGGATCGGCGATGACGTTTCCACGTTCGGGCGCACAGGAAGCGTTCGTAAGCCCGAGGGCATCGATCTTCAATCCATAGTCGAACGAGTTGCAGGAACCGCGGAGGTCAGCGGATCGGCAACCGTCTGGGTTGTCGACGACGCTGCATTCGAGATCAGAAGACTAGGAACTGCGCTGGAGGAACGCACCGTCGGCGGAAGAAGCGGATCGGTCGTGCAGATCCCGGTCCGTTCGTGGGAATGGGTGACCCGGCTCGTGGCGGGCCACGGGGGTGACGCTTTGGTGCTGGACCCGCCAGAGCTACGCGCCGACGTCATTCGTGCACTGCGTTCAGCTGCGGTCGAGGCGTCACGGTGAGCGCGCGACTGTCGGTGCGGTTGGCCCGACTCCTGAACATGGTGCCTTTTTTCCTGGCCAATCCAGGCCTGAGCGCAGCCGAAGCAGCACGCGAGCTCGGCGTATCCACCACGACCCTGATGACCGATCTGAATCAGCTCTGGATGTGCGGATTGCCCGGTTACGGCCCCGGAGATCTCATCGACCTGTCCTTCTCGGAAGAAAGCATCGAGGTGACGTTCTCTGCTGGAATCGATCGTCCGTTGAGGCTGACGTCGACCGAAGCCACGGCCCTACTCGTCGCACTTCGTTCATTGACTTCGATGCCGGGGATGGTGGATCCGTCAGCTGCGCAGCGAGCGATCGCGAAGATCGAGGATGCAGCAGGAGCTGCTGCCGCCAACGTCCCCCGATCATCCGGGCAGGATACGGAGACATCGGCACCGGAGAGCGCGGCCGCGGCCGCCATCCGCTCTGCCCTTCGGAATCGACATGCACTCGAATTGACCTATTATTCCGCTTCGCGTGACGCCGTGTCCGAACGAATCGTCGATCCGATCCGAACTGTCCTGATCGACGATCACAGCTACCTGCAGGCTTGGTGCCGTCGCGCCGAGGGAGTGCGACTCTTTCGATTCGATCGAATCGACAGCGCAGGCGAGCTTTCCGAACCGTCGCGCCCGCCCGAGGGTGCACCACAGGACGACAGTTTCGAGATCTTCAATGACGATCCGTCGCTCCCACAGGCACTTCTCGAGATCCAACCAGATTTCGTGTGGGTGATGGACTACTACCCGATGACTCAGGTAGGTGCTGCGGCAGATGGCTCGATCACGGTGACGATGCGATTCGCGACCTTGGCGTGGATGACCCGTTTGACGCTTGGCTTCGGTACGGGGATCGCTGTGCTGGGACCGCCGGAACTGCAGCGCAGCGTCAACGAACGTGCCCGGACCGCGCTGGCTGCCTATGCTGAGCTCGGTGAATGATTCGAAGAGGTTGTTCGCGTCGCTCGAGATCAATGAACTGACAGTTAACACTCGATTTCTTCGGGTCCGACTAGGTCTGATGTCGGGTACGCTCGAGATATCTGATTCTGGGAGGTATACATGGGAGCCTTGAGCCCGTGGCACTGGGCCATCGTCGCGGTGGTTGTCGTAATTCTGTTCGGTTCCAAGAAGCTGCCCGAAGCAGCTCGGGGACTGGGACGCTCGCTGCGCATCTTCAAGAGCGAAGTGAAGGAAATGCAGAACGACGGTAAGGCCGAAGCTCCTGCCGCTCGACCTGCCGCGCCAGGCCTGCTCGATCCTGCGGTGCCGGTCGACCCGCACTCCGTTGACGCTCATCCCGTCGACGGCGTGAGCAGCCGACCTGACACCAAGTCGGCCTGAGAAGAACGATACGTAGCAAACCGGGGTGCTGATCAGCACCCCGGTTCACTGCTGAGCGAAGACAGAGAATGCGAATCCCGTTCGACCCAAGGCGAAGCAAGCGCCGACTGAATCCCGACGGCACGATGTCGTTGGTCGATCACTTGTACGAGTTGCGGACTCGGTTGATGTGGGCTCTGCTCGCCGTTGCCGTGACGACGGCCTTCGGCTTTTTTTGGTACTCGCACACCTTGTTCGGCACCGAGAGCCTCGGTGACCTACTACGCGGTCCTTACTGCTCGCTCGATCCGAGTTTGAGAGCGAATCTGAGCAACGACGATTCGTGCCGCTTGCTGGCTACTGGCCCATTCGATCAGTTCCTCCTCCGATTCAAGGTCGCGTTCACCGCCGGCGTCGTGTTGGCGTGCCCTATATGGCTCTACCAGTTGTGGGCGTTCATCACCCCGGGTCTATACGCGAAGGAACGCGGCTATGCGATCGCGTTCGTGTCTTCAGCTGCTGCACTGTTCGTCGCAGGTGCGATCCTCGCGTACTTCGTCGTGGCCAAGGGCCTGCACTTCTTGTTGTCCATCGGCGACAACGTTCAGATCACGGCGCTCAGCGGTGACCAGTACTTCGGGTTCTTGATCAACTTGCTGATCATTTTCGGTGTCAGCTTCGAGATTCCGCTCCTGGTGGTGGCGTTGAATTTCGTCGGCATCTTGACCTACGAACGATTGAAAGCATGGCGCCGCGGACTGATTTTCGGACTGTTCGTCTTCGCTGCGATCGCAACGCCCGGTCAAGACCCGTTCTCGATGTTGGCGTTGGCGTTGGCACTTACGATCCTGTTCGAAATGGCAGTGCAGATCGCTCGCATTCACGACAGGCGTAAATTGCGCAAGAGTAGCGAGGAATGGGGTGATGTATCCGATGACGAAGCATCGTCGATCGATTTCACTGGATCCATCGAATCACCGAACAAGGTCGAGTCACCGAGCAAGGTCGAGGCACCCCGTCAACCTCAGCAGGACTTCACCGACACGATCTGACGTGATGGAGTGAGCGTCTCGACCTCTGAATTGCAGAAGTTCGCGGGTGAGCTGAGCTTTCCACTCGATCGCTTTCAAATCGATGCCTGTACGGCATTGGAGGCGGGCCACGGCGTTCTGGTATGCGCCCCCACCGGTGCCGGTAAGACGATTATCGGTGAGTTCGCCGTTCATCTCGCCCTCGCATCGGGTCGCAAGTGCTTCTACACGACCCCGATCAAAGCGCTGAGCAATCAGAAGTTCGCCGAGCTGACGGCAAGGTACGGCCGGTCGACTGTCGGCCTGTTGACCGGCGACTCGAGCATCAATCCCGATGCTCCGATCGTCGTGATGACGACCGAAGTCTTGCGAAACATGCTTTATGCCAACTCGAATGCCCTTCGGGGACTGTCCCATGTGGTCATGGACGAGGTTCACTATCTCGCCGATCGGTTCAGGGGTGCGGTGTGGGAAGAGGTGATTCTTCATCTCTCGCAGGACGTTCGACTGGTCAGCCTGTCGGCCACCGTGAGCAACGCCGAGGAGTTCGGCGCGTGGATGGAGACGGTGCGGGGAGATACCACCGTCGTGGTGGACGAGAATCGACCGGTGCCGTTGTCGCAGCACATCATGGTCGGCCGCCGGTTGTTCGATTTGTTCGACAGTCGCGCTCACTCCAGCGGGGGTGCGGCAAAACCTGTCGTCGACCGCGATCTGGTCCGCCATGTGAAGGAAAGGCAGTCACTCGATTACGTCGACAGATGGCAAGCGCCCCATGGAAGAGGACGCGGGCGGGGTGGACACGGTGCGAGTGCGAACAATCGACCTCTGCCGCGGCCCGAAGTTATCGCTCGGCTCGACCAGGAGGGTCTACTCCCTGCAATCACTTTCATCTTCAGCCGTGCCGGTTGTGACGCTGCGCTGACGCAATGTCTGCGTTCCCGGTTGGTTCTCACGACGCCGGAGCAGGTCGAAGAGATTCGCTACATTGTCGAAAAACACACCTCCGAGCTTCCTCGTCAGGACCTCGAAGTACTCGGCTTCTGGGAGTGGCGCGAGGCTCTCGAGCGAGGGCTCGCCGCCCATCACGCGGGTATGCTGCCGGTCTTCCGCCATACAGTCGAGGAGCTGTTCGTCAAAGGCCTGGTCCGGGCGGTGTTTGCCACCGAAACATTGGCTCTGGGCATCAATATGCCAGCACGCACCGTCGTGCTCGAGAAGCTGGTCAAGTTCAATGGTGAGTCCCATGCGGAATTGACTCCGGGGGAGTACACCCAGCTGACGGGTCGAGCGGGACGTCGTGGCATCGATATCGAAGGTCATGCGGTCGTACTGTGGCAGCCGGGAACCGAGCCGACCGAAGTAGCGGGTCTGGCATCGACCCGCACTTTTCCGCTACGGAGCTCATTCCGTCCGGGCTACAACATGTCGATAAATTTGGTCGAACAATTCGGGGCTGCCGACTCACGCGCATTGCTGGAACGCTCGTTTGCGCAGTTCCAAGCGGACCGATCTGTCGTCGGGCTTGTTCGCGGCATCGAGCGTAACGATCAGACTCTGACCCAATTGGGTGCGCGACTGGGCGGGCCGGAGGGTGAATACTTCGAATACGCCAAGCTGCGCGAACGACTGAAAGACCGCGAAAAGACCCTCGAGCGTCAGGGACGACAGGACCGACGGGACAATGCCGTCGAATCGCTACGGAGTCTCAAGCGTGGTGACGTCGTGTCCGTTCCCAGCGGGAAGCGCAGCGGGTTGGCCGTTGTCCTCGAGCCCGATGACGATCTCACCGATCCTCGGCCGTTGGTTCTGACCGAGGACAAGTGGGCCGGACGAGTGTCGGCTGCCGACTTCCCCTCTCCTGCAGACTCATTGGGTGCGATGCGTTTGCCCCGCTATGTCGATCATCGAACGGCGAGGACTCGGCGTGATTTGGCAGCGGCGTTGCGTTCGACCGGAATCTCCGTGCCATCGGATCACCGACGCCGTAAATCCACGGCGACCGACGACCGCGAACTTGCCACGTTGAGGCGGAGCATACGTTCGCATCCGGTTCATTCGAGGTCCGATCGTGAGGAGCTCGGCCGAGTGGGCGAGCGGTACAACAGGCTTGCTCGTGAGAATGAATCGATGCGCCGCAAGGTGTCTGCCACGACCAATTCCTTGGCGCGCACATTCGACCGGATTTTATCGCTGCTTGCCGAAAGGGAATACATCACTGCCGGTCGTACACCCGAGGTGACGGGTAACGGTTCGCGGTTGAGCCGCATCTACTCGGAATCGGATCTGCTTGTCGCCGAGTGCCTGCGGCAACGCCTCTGGCTCGGCCTTGCGCCCGCCGAACTCGCTGCCGTTGTGTCCTCGGTCGTGTTCGAGTCACGGCAGGAAGGCGACTCGACTCCACAGGGGCCAACCGGACCTGTGCGTCATGCTCTGACCGAGACGGTTCGGGTATGGACGGAATTGCGTGCCGACGAGATTCGACACTCCCTGCCGCCGACACGTGAACCCGATATGGGGTTTGTGAAAGCCGTATATCGCTGGGCCAGCGACAGCTCGCTCGTAGATGCTCTCGTCGCTGCAGGGGACAACGGAAAAGCTCTGTCCGGGGGTGATTTCGTTCGATGGTGCCGACAGGTCATCGATCTACTCGACCAGGTACGTCTGGCTTCGCCGGATCCGGAGATATCCAAGACGGCAGCTCGCGCTGTCACTGCCTTACGACGTGGTGTTGTCGCAGTCGATGCGGCGTGAGTGAATTCCGTTAAGGTGTGACGACATCGAATCAAGTGGAGGCGAGATGACCGGCCCTTACGGTCCGAACAACCCTGATGAGCAGTGGTCGCGCAATCAGGGGCAACGGGAAGAACCAGCGTCGGAGACCCCTTCTGGTGGTGAACTCCCTGCGACCGGTCAGCCGTGGGATCAACAGGTACCCGGTCAGCAAGCATGGGGCCAAGCCGGACCTACATCGGGCCAACCGACTCAGGGCTACCTGCAGCAGCCGCCCTATCCACAGGGGCAATACCCGGCGCAGCCCCAGGGGCAGGGTAACTATCCAACTCAGTCCTACGAGCAGGGCCAGTTCCCGCAGGGGCAGTTCCCGCAGGGGCAGTATCCGCAGGGCCAGTTCCCGCAGGGCCAGTTCCCGCAGGGCCAGTTCCCGCAAGGTCAGTTCCCGCAGGGCCAATTTCCCCAGGGGCAGTATCCGCAGGGCCAAAACCCGCAGGGCCAGTACGGGGGCATGTATCCCGGTCAGCAGCAGCCCGGTCAGCAGCAGTGGAATCCAGGTGGACAATCACCGCAGGGCACCAAGTCGAAGACACCCCTGTTCCTGATCGGCGGTTTGGTCGTTGCAATTCTTCTCATCGGTGGGGTGCTTTTTGCCACCTTGGGTGGAACGAAGACCCTCGATACTGACGCTGCCGAGGCCGGAATCGAAGAGATCGTCTCCGGAACCTACGGTGCCACAAGCGTTTCGAACGTAGATTGCCCCAGCGGCCAGGCCGTCGAAAAAGGTGCATCTTTCGATTGCTCGGTGCGAGTCGATGGCATCGACAAAAAGGTGACGTTGACGTTCACCGATGACAGCGGAACCTACGAGGTTTCACGTCCCCGCTGACGTACTGGGACCCAGCTGGGCCACGGAGTGCAGCTGGGGTTCGGGTCAGGCGCGGCCGTAGGTGCCCATTGCCGAGGTCAGTCGGTCCACAGCACTGCCGATTCCGAGCTCGGAAGCCAGCTGCGACAGCCGATCCGGGTCGGCGTGCACAGCTGGGATGATGTCCGAGCGTGAGAACTCGACCTCGGCATCGGTGACGACGCGAACTACGGGCAGTGCTGCATCCAGGTAGTCGCTCGCCGCCGTCAGTTTTGCTCGGATGCCCTTCGCTAGATCTGATGCTGGATCGTTCACCGCTGCGCGCAGGTCGGCTACGGAGCCGTATCGCAGCATGAGCGTCGACGCCGTCTTCTCGCCGACGCCTTTCACGCCCGGGAGTCCGTCCGAGGCATCACCGCGTAGAAGGGCGAGTTCGGCATATGCTTCGCCCGCCCGGTGCGGGGGAACCCCGTATTTGTCTGCCACTTCCGCGGGGCCGAACAACTCTGCTTTCGCCAACCCCCGTCCGACGTAGAGGACCCTGACCTGGTTGGGTTCATCGGATGCAACCTGCAGAAGATCTCGATCTCCGCTGACGACGACGACCGGATCTTCTCGCTCGCGGGCAGCCAGAGTTCCGAGTACGTCGTCGGCTTCGAGTCCGACTGATCCGGCAGTTGCGATCCCTGCGGCTGCGAGCACGTTCATGATCATCTCGACCTGCGGCGTCAGCGTTTCGGGTACTTCTTCGCTCGATCCGGTGTCGGGAAGTACTTCTGCGACGCGGTGCGCCTTGTACGACGGCACTGCATCCACTCGAAATTTCGGGCGCCAATCGAGATCCAGGCAGACGGCGAGACGGCGCGGCTCGGTGCGAGCCATCAGAGCGGCGACCATATCGATGAATCCCCGCACGGCGTTGACCGGTCGCCCATCCGGTGCCGTGATCGATTCGGGTAGCGCGTAGTAGGCCCGAAACCACAGGCTGGCTCCGTCGAGAAGGAGAAGAGGTGACGTTCCCGGGGCTGTCATGGACATCATCTTGCCAAACGCCGTTAGCCTGAAGTCATGAGTTCCGATTCCACGTCGTCACCCACCCGATTCGCGACAGAAATCTATGCCTCGCGGCTGGCTCACGCGGCCGAGTACGCCGGGCAGGCGGGCCTGGATGCGTTGCTGGTCACCCCTGGTCCAGATCTGCAATACCTGGTCGGATCGCGGGCAAGTTCGTTCGAGCGCCTGATCTGCCTGGTGATCCCCGCGGATGGCTCGAGCCCCACCGTGATCGTCCCGCGGATCGAGTTGGCAGCCTTGCAGGATTCCGCGGTCGGTGATCTCGGTCTCGTCATTACCGATTGGGTGGATGGAGTCAGTTCGTACGCACTTGTCGCCGCCATCTTGCCGTCCGGCGCGAAGACCGCGGTCGACGACGCCATGCCGGCATTGCACTTCGTGCCGTTGGCCGAGAAGCTGGGTCGGACACCGATTTTGGCGACCGCGGTGTTGCGGCAACTGCGAATGTCGAAAGACAGCGCCGAGATCGAGGCGCTCCGGCGCGCCGGCCACGCCATCGACCGGGTCCACGCCCGAATGGGGGACTTCCTGAGAGTTGGCCGAACGGAGGCCGCAGTTGCACACGACATCGGCGCCGCGATCGTGGAGGAAGGGCACACCGAGGCAGCGTTCATCATCGTCGGTTCCGGTCCGCACGGCGCGGATCCACATCACGAGGTGTCGGAGCGCATCATCGAGGCAGGAGATGTCGTCGTGATCGACATCGGCGGGCCTGTCGCGCCGGGGTACAACTCCGATTCGACGCGTACATATGTTTTGGGCGAGCCCTCTGCCGAAGTTGCCGAGCAGTACGCCGTTCTCGAGCGAGCACAACAGGCGGCAGTCGATGCAGTCAGGCCCGGTGTGAGAGCCGAGACCATCGACGCGGCGGCGCGCGACGTACTGTCCGCCGAGGGACTAGGAGATGTGTTCCTGCACCGCACCGGCCACGGAATCGGTCTGTCGGTTCACGAGGAGCCTTACATCGTGGCAGGAAATGACATCGAATTGGTCGAGGGGATGGCCTTCAGTATCGAACCCGGGATCTATTTTCGGGGCCGGTGGGGTGCGCGAATCGAGGACATCGTGATCGTCACCGCGGACGGGTGCGAGTCGGTCAACCTTCGGCCGCACGGGCTGGCGGTGTTACCGACCACGTAGGTCAGCGCGCAAGCAGTGACCGAGAGCCCAGTATCCGTTGGACGGCGATCGTGATGACGACGCGTTCCGGATTCTCCCGAGGGACTCGGTAGCGGTGGGCGTATCGATGCTCCGCCTCGTGGACGTCGTCTCGGTCGGTCAGCACGGTGCTCGGCCCTTCCAACGTCAGCCACCGCGGCCCTTCGATCTGACTGACAGCTGCATAGCCACCTCGTGCAGCGTTGATCGCCTTCTGTGTCGTGCGGCCGGTGATCACGCGCGCAATGCGAGCTTCGGGATCCCAGGTGAACCCGACAGCGACGACGTGGGGCGTGCCGTCGGCGCGGAGTGTCGTCAGCGTTGCGAGATGACGTTGGGTAAGAAATTCGGTCGCCTCGGCGGTGAGGGCTGCGGGGTCTGCGGGGGTGGTGGCCATGCTACGACCGTAATCGGCGACACTGTCAGTCGTGACGTCCACTCCACCCAGTGACACTTTTCCGCACCATGTCGGCACAGTCCTGCTTCTAGGGGGCCGCAGCGAGATCGGTATGGAGGTGGCGACGAGGCTTGCACCGGGTCGGACCGTCGTACTTGCCGCGAGGCGGAGCGATCAACTTTCCTCGCAGGTCGGGCGATTGCAGGCCGCCGGTGCACGCAGCGTCGCAACGGTGGAGTTCGATGCCGACGACGTGAGCCGGCACGGCGAGTTTCTCGAATCCGTCGCGCAGGAGCACGGCCCGTTGGCGACCGTGGTTCTGGCATTCGGAATCCTCGGTGATCAGTCACGGGCGGTATCGGACGCCGAGCACGCAATGGCGATCGTGCATACCGACTTTGTCGCTCAGATTTCTGTTCTCACTCACGGGGCTCGGATGATGCGCGTACAGGGGAGCGGCGAACTCGTAGTCTTCTCCTCCGTGGCCGGCATCCGCGTGCGCAAGGCCAACTATGTGTACGGCTCGGCCAAGGCTGGGCTCGACGGCTTCGCGAGCGGTCTAGCGGATGCACTGCATGGGTCGGGGGTATCACTGCTACTGGTCCGCCCAGGCTTCGTCATCGGATCGATGACCGAGGGAATGTCTCCCGCACCGTTTTCCAGTACACCAGGCCAAGTCGCTGATGCCGTGGCGCATGCGCTGGCAAGAAAGAAGTCTCGGGTGTGGGTGCCCGGCATCCTCGGACCCCTGTACGCCGGATTGAATCTGCTGCCGTCGTGGCTCTGGCGAAAGATGCCTCGCTGATGCTCCCGGGCGGCCGGATAGCGATTGTCGGTATCGGAGCGGACGGTTGGGAAGGTATAGCCGAATCCGCCAGGGCAGTGATCTTGTCCTCGGACGTGGTCTTCGGCTCGACTCGGCAGTTGGCGACGCTTCCCATACCGGACGATCGCTTACGTCGGTGGCCGTCCCCGATGTTGCCCGGACTACGCGCGTCGATCGACGAGTTCGACGGTAAGCGGGTATGCGTACTCGCGAGCGGGGATCCGATGTTCCACGGCATCGGAGTCACGCTGGCAAGGGAATTCGGCGCCCAGCGGTTGCATGTGATGCCGGCCCCGTCGTCGATGTCGTTGGCCTGCGCACGTCTGGGCTGGGCGGTGCACAGCACGACCGCGGTCAGTCTCGTCAACTCCGAAGTCGCGACGCTGGTACCAGCCTTGGCCCATGGCTCCCGAGTGATCGTTCTTTCCCGAGATCAGCACACCCCCGCTCAGGTGGTGTCGTTGCTGCGTGAATCGGGGTTCGCGGACTCGGCTGTCACAGTCTTCGAACAACTGGGTGGACACGCCGAACGGTCGATGACCGGTACTGCGCGCGCGTGGAGCGAGGCGCCCGGAGATCCGCTCAACGTCGTCGCTGTCGACTGCGTGTTCTCGCCCACAGCATCTCGGATCAGTCGAATCCCAGGGCTACCCGACGCTGTCTACGCCGGTGACGGTCAGCTGACCAAATCCGAGGTTCGGGCATTGACGGTCAGTGCACTTGCACCGACGCCGGGAGAAGTGTTGTTCGACGTCGGTGGCGGGTCCGGATCGATCGGCATCGAATGGATGCGAACGGATCCACGATGCACCGCAGTCGCATTCGAGATTCTCGAGGCACGGCGATCACAGATCGAGGTCAACGCACATGCGCTCGGCGTTCCAGGCCTCCAGGTTCGTGGCGCTGCACCCGACTGCTTCGGCGACGGTGAGCAGCCCGATGCGGTATTCATCGGTGGCG
Source organism: Rhodococcus sp. H29-C3 (assembly GCF_030063405.1). Lineage (NCBI taxonomy): Bacteria > Bacillati > Actinomycetota > Actinomycetes > Mycobacteriales > Nocardiaceae > Rhodococcus > Rhodococcus sp. H29-C3. Next base: position 163,617 of record NZ_JASITC010000008.1, read on the forward strand.
GACTGACACAGAGCGAGATGATCGAGGCCTGTTGGTCGCAACTGCGAGAAGGTGGGAGACTCGTCGCGAATGCGGTGACGGCCGAATCCGAGGCTCTTCTTCTACAATGCGTGGATCGGTACGGTGGGTCGCTGAGAAAGTTTCAGATCTACCGGGGGGAGCCGTTGGGCTCGTTCACGAGTTGGCGACCGCAACTTCCGGTTGCGCAGTGGATGTCGACCAAGCAGTGAGAGTGCTGGTACTCGGAGGCACTTCCGAGTCGCGAGAGCTGGCCGCACGATTGTCCGGCGACGATCGGTTCGACTTCGTCACGTCTCTTGCCGGCCGTGTCCGGGACCCGAAACTCCCGCTGGGCACTTCGCGCGTCGGCGGGTTCGGCGGGGCCGACGGGCTGACCCGCTGGCTGCACGATCACGAGATCGACGCGATGGTGGACGCGACGCATCCCTTCGCCTCCACGATCTCGAACAACGCCGCCATCGCTGCTGCACGCTTTCGCATCCCGCTTCTCGGACTGCATCGCACGCCGTGGTCCTCCAGGCCCGGTGACCAGTGGCTGGAGGTATTCACCCCAGGCGAAGCAGCGGCGGCCATTCCAGCCGACGCCGGTCGCGTCCTGCTGACGATCGGGCGTCAGGAGGTAGCGGCCTTCGCGGCCGTCGAATCCAGCTGGTTTCTGATTCGTAGCATCGATCCACCGGACCCGGTACTTCCGATCCATCACGAATTACTGCTCGCACGAGGGCCGTTCGACATCGACGCCGAGATCGAACTGATGCGTCGACGCGGGATCGACGCCGTCGTCAGCAAGAACAGCGGGGGAGTGATGACGGAAGCGAAGATCACCGCGGCGAGAGAACTGGGCATTCCAGTGATCATGATCGCCCGGCCGACTGTGCCACCCGATCGACGTGTGGTTCACACCGTGGACGACGTGCTGGCCTGGCTGGATTCGCTTTCCGGCTAGGCGCGTCCCTCTGCAGCAGGGTATCTCCGTGGCGTGAAGATCATTGGGCCACTACCCGTGTCGATGACCTCAGTGAGCGAGGATCCCACGATGAGGAGACACCTCATATCAATTTTCGCTTCGGCGAGATCGGCCAACCGGACGGTGGTCACCGACTCGTCTTCGCTTCCCACTGCGCGACCGATGACCACCGGAGTGTCAGGTCCACGATGTTCGAGGAGGATGTCACGTGTGGCAGAGATCTGCCATGTCCTCGACTTCGAGGCGGGGTTGTAGATGGCAATCGCCATGTCCGCTTCGGCCACAGCCGACAGTCGCGCGGCCACGACGGCCCAGGGTTTGAGGCGATCCGACAGTGAAATCACGGCATAGTCGTGTCCGAGTGGTGCGCCGACGCGGCTTGCTACCGCATTGGCTGCGGTCATTCCAGGGACGACCCGCACCGGCACGGTAGACCATTGATCTTCGGCGGCGATCTCGACGACTGCCGAGGCCATTGCAAACACTCCAGGATCGCCGGAGGACACCACTACAACCCGTCGGCCCCGCTTCGCGAGGTCCAACGCGAAAGCGGCACGTTCGGACTCGACCTTGTTGTCGCTTGCATGCCGAATCTGACCGGCCTGCATCGGGACTCGGTCGAGATACGTCACATAACCGACTAGGTCGGTGGCAGCGCGAAGCTCATGACGAACCTCGTCCGTCGTCCACCTGTCTGCGCCCGGACCGAGGCCGACGACGGCAACTTCACCCAGTGTGCGCGATTCGACGGGATTGTTCGCCGGGCTCGGCACGATTGCGATGGAGAAGTACGGCACCTCGTCGGCGACGACGTCGGCAGCGGCAAGAACCCGTTCGCTACCGGTACTGGCTCGTTCGACGTAGTACGCTTCGTCGAGTCGCCCCGAATCTTTCAGTGCAGCTACAACATTGGGGTACGTGCGCCCGAGCTTCATGATTGCCGCCGCATCGGTGTTTCGAAGCCGCCTCGTCAGCTCGGCGACAGACAGCGTTCCGGGTAACACCGTGAAGACTTCGTCGCGCTCGACCAATGGTGTCTTCAGTGCGGCCGAGGCGGCGCTCACCGAAGTCACACCCGGTACGATCTCTACGTCGAACCGGTCGCAGAGCCTCTTGTGCATGTGCATGTAGGAGCTGTAGAAAAGCGGGTCGCCCTCGGCGAGAAGTACTACCGAGAGTCCGGACTCGAGATGTGCGGCAAGGCGTTCGGCTGCCTGGGTGTAGAACTCGTCGATAGCTCCCTGATAGCCGCCTGGGTGATCGGTGGTCTCCGTGGTGACCGGGTACACCAGGTGCTCTTCGATCTGACCTTCGCGCATATAGCCGGCGGCGACTCCGCGTGAGATGGATTTGCCATGCTTGGCGCTGTGGAATGCCACGACATCGGCTTCACCGATGACCCGCGCAGCTTTGACCGTCACCAGTTCGGGATCCCCGGGCCCGATACCGACGCCCCACAACTTTCCTGGAATTACGCTCATTCTTCCTCGCTTGCAATGGCATTCACTGCGGCGGCTGTGATGGCGCTACCGCCACGCCGTCCCCGAACCACCAGATACTCGAGACCGAAGTTCGATGCGATGAGGTCCTCTTTGGATTCGGCAGCACCGATGAAACCGACCGGCCCCCCGACGATCGCAGCGGGTTTGGGCGCGCCTGCAGCCAGCATCTCGAGCAAACGGAACAGCGCTGTCGGCGCGTTACCGATCGCAACTACGGCGCCATCGAGCCGATCTCCCCACAACTCGAGCGCGGCGGCAGTTCGAGTCGTGCCCATCTTGGCCGCGAGATCACGCACTCTCGGATCCGACAGCGTGCAGATCACTTCGTTGTCGGCGGGCAATCGTCGACGAGTGACACCTGCCGCGACCATTTTCACATCGCACAGAACCGGTGCACCTGCAGCGAGAGCAGTGCGGGCACTGGAAACAACCGACGGTGTGGCACCGACAACTTCGGTGAGGTCGACTTCACCGCTGGCATGGATCATCCGAACGACGACCTGCGCGACGTCAGGGGCGAACGCCGAAAGATTTGCCTCGGCTCGAATAGTCGCGAAGGACTGTCGATAGATCTCCGCACCGTCGCGGATGTAGTCGTACATGGAGTTCACGATAGGTCAGAACGGAGACCCCTCATGACACCCGGTATCCGGCGCCGGTGGCGACGACGTTCACGATCTCGCCTTTCGGCCTGCCACATCGACGCTCGCATCCTGACCAATGTTCGCGTTGGTCAGCAAGATTCCGGCCGGCAGCCACGGCGTCACGTAGATCCCCCCGCACGTCGGCATTCGACTTCTCGCACCCAGGTGCGCCGGTGCAGGCGCTGAGGTTCACCCAGGGTGAGTCGGCATCGAAGATCAAGCCCATCGGGGCCAGTACTCGGACCACCTGTTCGGCAGCGCCCTCGTCGAGATCGCACACGACGATCCCGCGCCACGGCGTGACGACGAGCGGTTTGTCGATTGCAGCGAGAAACTCGGCGAGCCGTGCGTCGAGGACTCCGAGCGCAAGGACTCCGCCCAGCGCGACGAGTCCGTCGCCCTGCGACAGCCACCCGACCGGGGGCGTATCAGACGGCCGAGTGGCCAGTGGGGCCGTAGTTGTCGGGTCGTAGCCGGATGAATCGAGGCCCAGCGTTGCGAGAACTCGTGCGGGTCCGTCGGCGAGCTCGGTCAGTCGCCACTCCGTGCCCCGCAACGAGACGAATATCCGGGCGGCGTCCACCAGCACGTCGACGACGCTGTCGCGGTCGACCCTGACACCCGTATCAGCGCCACCGAGGATCAGTGCGAACGACGCTGGCGAAAGCGCTTGGACACCGAAGTCCGGGTCCAGAGCGGTGACATCGCCTCGGCCGTCGTCGAGGGCGAACAGCGTCCGGCCGGGAAGATCCACCAGGTCGGCACAGGCGCACAGGCCTCGGTCGAGTGCGGTGATCAAGGTTCGGACATCGGTGACACCATTCACCCGACCAGTCAAGGGCGAGGCAAGTATGTTGCGCACACGCTCGTGAGAGGGAGAGGGCAACATACCGGCATCCGCTAGGCGTCGAGCCAGCTCGGTGCTATCCCGAACCCCGCGGAATTGAATGTTGCCACGGGATGTCAGTTGCATAGACCCGTTGCCGAGATCGCCGGCAGCCTTCGCGAGAACCTGCATGTGGGAAGGGTCGACCAATCCGCCGGGCAGCCGCACCCTGGCCAGCGCGCCATCGGCTGCTTGGTGCAAGGTCAGTGCACCTGGGCAGCGGTCGGGGGTTGTTCTCGGATCGCTCGACGTCACCTGTCCAAGGCTACAAGTGCATCTTGTCGGGGTTTCCCGATGTAACGAGCCGGAGGGTTTCTTCGGTAGCATCCCCTTCGAACGGCTTCGGCCGAGAGGAAGCCGGTGCAAGTCCGGCGCGGTCGCGCCACTGTGAAAGCCAGACCCTCTCCCGTGAGCCCACACGCAAGACAAATGCGGGGCGCGAAAACCCCGAGGAGGGCAGTAACCGTGATCCTGCTTCTGTCCACATCGGACACCGACCTGCTCAGCGCGCGTGCCAGCGGCGCCGACTATCGGTGGGGAAATCCCTCGCGCCTGCTCGCCGACGATGTTGCAGGGCTGGCTGAGGGCATTGATTTGATCGTGCTCCGGATCCTGGGGTCGAAGCGGTCCTGGGAAGAAGGCGTCGACGCGGTACTCGCCTCGGGGGTGCCGGTGGTCGTTCTCGGCGGGGAGCAGGCGCCGGACGCGGAGTTGATGGAGTTGTCGACGGTCCCCGGCAATGTCGCAGCTCAAGCCCACAATTACCTGGCAGAAGGTGGCCCGGAAAATCTTGCCGAGCTCTTCGGCTTCCTGTCCGACACCGTTCTGCTCACCGGTCATGGGTTTTCTGCGCCCGTCCACACACCTACGTGGGGAGTATTGGAGTCTTCGGTGACACCCGCCGATGCCGACGGACCGACCATCGCGATCCTCTACTACCGAGCGCAGCATCTGGCCGGAAACACGGCGTACATCGAAGCTCTTGCCACGGCCGTCGAGGCGAAGGGCGGGAAGGCGCTTCCGCTCTTCTGCGCGTCGTTGCGCGCCGCAGACCCGGAACTACTGGGCGCTTTGAAGTCGGCCGACGCGATGATCGTGACAGTGTTGGCCGCGGGCGGAACCAAGCCTGCGGGCGCGTCGGCAGGCGGCGACGACGAAGCATGGGACGTTACCGAACTAGCTGCGCTGGACGTTCCCATCCTGCAGGGGCTTTGCTTGACCAGCAGCCGGGCCACCTGGGATGCGAACGACGACGGCATGTCGCCGCTCGATGTAGCGACTCAAGTTGCAGTTCCCGAATTCGACGGCCGACTCATCACGGTTCCGTTTTCGTTCAAAGAGATCGACGGCGATGGCCTGACCACCTACGTCCCCGATCACGAACGTGCTGCGCGGGTAGCTGGAATCGCGGTGCGTCATGCACGACTTCGCTACATTCCTACGTCGGAGCGCAGGATTGCCCTGATGTTCTCGGCGTACCCGACCAAACATGCTCGCATCGGAAATGCCGTCGGCCTCGATACGCCGGCAAGCGCGATTTCGCTCATGACCGAGATGCGCACCGCGGGATACGATCTCGGACCAGAGGACGGACCCGACGCCGTTCCGGGCTTGGCCGCCCGCGATGGCGACGCACTCATTCACGCACTTATCGCGCGTGGTGGACAGGACCCGGATTGGCTCACCGACGCACAGCTCGAGGGCAATCCGATCCGCATCTCGGCCGCGCGGTACCGGTCGTGGTTCGCTGAGCTCCCGGAGGACCTGACGACCGCCGTCGAGAAGCATTGGGGCCCAGCTCCCGGTGATCTGTACGTCGACCGTTCGAGCGATCGCGACGGCGAAATCGTCATCGCGGCAATGCAGTTCGGCAACGTCGTCATCATGGTTCAACCGCCCCGCGGATTCGGCGAGCGACCCGTCGCGATCTATCACGATCCGGATCTACCTCCCAGTCACCACTATCTCGCGGCGTATCGCTGGATCCAGGCGTCGATTCAGGACGGTGGCTTCGGTGCCGACGCGATGGTCCACCTGGGAAAGCATGGCAATCTCGAGTGGCTGCCAGGTAAGACGCTCGGGATGTCCGCTTCGTGCGGCACCGATGCCGCACTCGGCGACCTGCCGCTGATCTACCCATTCCTCGTCAACGATCCGGGTGAGGGGACGCAGGCCAAGCGTCGTGCCCACGCCACTCTGGTCGATCACCTCATCCCGCCGATGGCCCGCGCCGAGAGTTACGGCGACATCTCCCGGCTCGAGCAGTTGCTCGACGAGCATGCCAACATCTCGGCTTTGGACCCGGCCAAACTGCCTGCTATCAGGCAGCAGATCTGGACTCTGATGACCGCGGCCCAGATGCATCAGGACCTCGGATTGGAGGAGCGTCCCGACGAAGAAGTGTTCGACGACATGCTGCTGCACGTCGACGGTTGGCTCTGCGAGATCAAAGACGTCCAGATCCGGGACGGTCTGCATATCCTCGGTCAGGAGCCGGTCGGCGACGCCGAGGTGGAATTGGTGCTGGCGATGCTGCGTGCACGTCAGATGTGGGGCGGCGAACAAACCGTGCCCGGACTTCGCGAAGCGTTGGGACTGAGCGAGGACGGAGACGAGGAGCGAACACGAGTCGACGCCATCGAGTCGATCGCACACGGTCTCGTGGCGACGATGCAGACGACTCAGTGGGATCCCGGCGCCGCCGAAGCAGTAGCGGCCGAGCACGGACCGGTCGTTGCCGAGATCCTTCGCTTCGCGGCCACCGAGGTGGTTCCCAGGCTTCGGGCAACCTCTCGCGAGATCGACCAGATCCTCCACGCGCTCGACGGTGGGTTCATTCCCGCCGGACCGAGCGGGTCCCCGCTGCGCGGACTCATCAACGTTCTGCCGACCGGCAGGAACTTCTACTCTGTCGATCCCAAGGCAGTGCCCTCGCGCCTGGCGTGGGAAACCGGGCAGGCAATGGCCGAGTCGCTTCTCGCCCGCTACCGCAAGGACCACGGGGAGTGGCCCAAGTCCGTAGGTCTGTCGGTGTGGGGCACCTCCGCCATGCGGACGTCCGGCGACGATGTCGCAGAAGTCTTCGCACTCCTCGGTGTCGCACCGGTGTGGGACGAGGCTTCCAGACGCGTCACAAAGCTCGAGGTCATCGAACTGGACGAACTGGGACGTCCGCGGATCGACGTCACGGTGCGGATCAGTGGTTTCTTCCGTGACGCCTTTCCTCACGTGCTGGCGATGCTCGACGACGCAGTACGCCTCGTCGCTTCATTGGACGAACCGGCCGACCAGAACTACGTTCGCGCACACGCTCAGGCAGATCTCGCCGAGCATGGCGATGAGCGTCGCTCGACGACCCGCATCTTCGGCTCGAAGCCTGGAACCTACGGCGCTGGGCTGCTGCAACTGATCGACAGCAAGACCTGGCGCAGCGACGAGGATCTGGCGCAGGTCTACACGACGTGGGGCGGTTTCGCATACGGGCGGGGCCTCGACGGAGTGCCCGCGTCGGACGATATGCGCAGTGCGTACCGCCGCATCGCGGTTGCCGCAAAGAACACCGACACTCGGGAACACGACATCGCCGATTCGGACGACTATTTTCAGTACCACGGCGGGATGGTCGCAACTGTTCGTGCCCTGACGGGGAAGTCTCCCGAGGCGTACATCGGTGACAGCACGAGGCCGGAATCCGTGCGGACCAGAACGCTATCCGAGGAAACCGCTCGCGTGTTCCGCGCACGCGTGATCAACCCTCGCTGGCTCGAAGCGATGCGCCGACACGGCTACAAGGGCGCGTTCGAGATGGCGGCCACGGTCGACTACTTGTTCGGGTACGACGCCACCACTGATGTCGTCGCCGATTGGATGTACGAAAAGCTGGCCGAGACGTACGTCCTGGACGAGCAGAATCAAAAGTTCATGCAGCAGTCCAATCCATGGGCTCTGCACGGGATCGCGGAACGGTTGCTCGAAGCGGCCGAACGAAAGATGTGGGCCGAGCCCGATGCCGCAATCCTCGACGGTCTACGCCAGGTGTATCTCGAAACCGAAGGCGACCTGGAGGGGGAGTAGCCGTACCCTTTATCGGCATGACCACCTTTACGAGCATCGCCGACGGAAAATTCGTGTCACTGACCACCTTCAAGAAGGACGGGACTCCCGTCGCGACGCCGTTGTGGGGTGCGCGCGACGGAGATCGTCTTCTCGTGTGGACGCCGACTGATTCGTGGAAGGTCAAGCGCATCAAGCGCAACTCCTCGGTCACCATCGCCTTGTGTTCGGCGCGGGGCAAGGTCGAGGGCGACGCAGTCGACGGTGTTGCCGAGGTTCTGGACGCCGCGGGTACCGAGAAGGCGCGCTCGGCAATATCGTCCAAGTACGGCATTCTCGGTTGGTTGACGGTGAAGGGAAGCTCGCTTCGTCGAGGAAAGTCAGGGACGGTGGGCATCTCGATCGTGCCGGCGTAGTCGACGCTGACAGCCGCCACCGATGTTCCTGCCACCGGTCTTGCTTGATTCGACATTCATATCGTTCGGTCGGCAATCGTTCGCGGTGACAGTTCCGAATGTTTTTCGAGTGCTCGATAATCGGTGACGAGTTCCGTCGCCAGAACGGAGATTTCAACGTGCCGATCGCGGTATCCGACTACAACCATGTTCGCCTCACAGTCAGCGACATCGACGTCTCGCGCAAGTTCTACGACGAGGTGTTCGGCTTCGAGGTCGCGTTTGCCTTCGATCCGAATGCAGACGAAGAAACCAAGAAGTCTCTGTGGTTCCTCTTCGGCGGAGTGATCTACAAGTTTCCCGGCGGATTGTTCGGCTTGCGCCCGGTCGCACCCGAGGGAGATTCCTTCGACGAAGATCGAACGGGACTCGACCATCTGGCCTTCAGTGTCGAGAAGCATCAGGACTTGAAGGACGCAGTGGCGACGCTGGACAAGCTCGGTATCGCGCACGAGCCGATCAAGAGCGGTGGCCCTGGATTGTCGATCGTTGAGTTCCGTGACCCCGACAATATTGCTTTGGAAATCGCGGGCCCCAGCGAATAGCTACTGCGCTTCACTCACCGAGGACATGTGGAAGTCCGGAATACGCAACGGCGGCATAGCCGTTCGCGTGAACCAGTCTTTCCATTCCCGGGGCAGCGTCTTCTCCGTTGCCCCGGCCTCCGTGGCTCGGCTCAACAGGGCCAGTGGGCTTTCATTGAAGCGGAAGTTGTTGACCGCGCCGACTACCTTGCCGTTTTCGACCAGGTAGACGCCGTCGCGAGTCAACCCCGTCAGCAGCAGGGTCGCAGGGTCCACCTCGCGGATGTACCAGAGTGTGCTCAGTAGCAGTCCTCGTTCGGTTCGCGCGACCATCTCTTCGAGGGTGGTGTCCGACCCACCGGTAAGAACGAGGTTGTCGCCCGGAACTGTCAGCTCGGTGTCGTATTTCTCCGCGAGAAAGCGCGGGTAGGCGAGCGCATTGATCGTTCCGTTTCGGATCTACTCGACGCGAGAGGTGGACACGCCGTTGTCGAAAAGCGATACGGAGTCGTTCGAAGAACCCGTTGCGACGAATGGCGAGTACTCGAGCCCCTCGTGCCGAGGGTCCGAGAACAACGTCAGCGGCAACTGGCCCAGCTTCTCACCGATGCGAGTTCCGCCCGCCCGAGAAAGCGCCGTATGCCCTTCCTGTGCGCCACGCCCCTCCATGGTCCACATCAGATAGATCATCAAGTCGGCAACCGCGGACGGCGGCAGTAGAGTCTCGTACCGACCTGCGGGTAGATCGATTCGGTTTCTGGACCAGTCGAGCCTGGTGGACAGGTCTTCGAGCAGCTTTTCGACCGACACGTCGTCGAAGTACTTCGTGCTCGCGCCGACCCATGCGCTGGCGTCCGAACGTTTCCCATTGATCTCGATCGATCCGGTCGGCTGCGTGAATCGCCGTCTGACGCCGGTCGACGACCCGAGCCACACCGTTTCGATCTGGTGGTGTGCGAAACCGTAGAGCTGGTCCGACCCGTCGAAACCGGTCGACAGGGGACCGGTGAGGGACTCGAACACGCCTATCTCGGTCCGCGGCGGATCAGCATCCCAATCCGGCGCCACCGCGCTCCCCTCGACGAGGGGCATTGCATCCTCAGCCGATTCAGCTAGGCGAGCGGCATTTTCAGAGGAGCGGACCGTTGCTGCTATGTCTTTCGGGTCGACACTGGTGGACGAAGAAGTGGAAACCCGTGTGCCATCGTCCGCGCGAACGATGGAGACGACCGTCCATCGTCTGGACATTCCGACGCCGTTGGTGGTCATCGAATTGTTGGCCCATCGGAGCGAGGACTCACTGGAGTCGGTGACGATCACCAAAGTTTCGTCGACTGTGGCGGCATGTAGAACCTGCTCGACGACGTCCTGAGCTCGAATCACCGGACTCCCTCCGATCGAGTGTTGAGTACGTTGACGCCTCGGAAGAGAGCTGCCGGACAGCCATGGCTGACCGCAGCAACTTGACCGGGTTGCGCTTTGCCGCAATTGAATGCGCCACCGAGCCGCCTGGTCGACTCACCACCCAGCAGGTCCATCGAGCCCCAGAAGTCGGTGGTGGTCGCCTGATAGGCGACATCGCGTACTTGGCCTTCGAGTCGTCCATGTCGAATACGGAAGAACCGCTGACCGGTGAACTGAAAGTTGTACCGCTGCATATCGATCGACCACGACTTGTCGCCGACGACATAGATTCCGTCCTCGACAGCCGCCACCAGGTCGTCGATGCTGCGATCGACATTCGGGTCCGGTTGCAGGGAGACGTTGGCCATGCGCTGAATCGGAACGTGATGTGCGGAGTCGGCGTACGAGCACCCGTTGGACCTCGAAAGTCCGCGCCGCGGCGCGAAAACGCGATCCAATTGGTACCCCACCAGTACACCGTCGCGCACCAGGTCCCATTTCTGGGCGGCGACACCTTCGTCGTCGTAGCCCGTGCTTGCCAGCCCGTGAACTTCGGTGCGGTCGGCTGTTACGTGCATGGATGCGCTGCCGTACTTCAGTGTGCCGAGTTTGTCCGGCGTCGCGAAAGATGTACCTGCGTAGGCCGCCTCGTATCCGATAGCGCGGTCGTACTCAGTAGCGTGGCCGATCGATTCGTGGATCGTGAGCCACAGGTTGGTCGGGTCGATCACGAGGTCCAGGGGACCCTCCGCCACCGAAGGAGACTTCACTTTCTCACCCAGCCAGTCGGGTATGCGCGCGAGTTCGTCGGCCCAGTCCCACGTGCTGTCTGCAGCCAGGTATTCCCACCCACGACTGACCGGTGGCGCAAGAGTCCGCATTGTCTCGAAGGCGCCGGCGTCGGAGTCGACCGTGGTCGCCTCGAACTGTGGATGCAGTCGAACGCGTTGCTGAGTGATCGAACTGCCCGCCGAGTCCGCATAGAACGTCTGCTCTTTGACCTGTTGGACCGACGCCGTCACGTGGTCGACTCCGTCGGACGCTGCCAATCGCGACGAGTATTCGGCGAGAAGTTGGACTTTGTCACGGGTGGGAACGTCGAAAGGATCCACCTCGTAGTCCGACACCCAGGTTGCGTCCGAATAGATCGGTTCGCCTGCCAACTCGACGTGCTCGCGATTGAGGGCCCGCAGAGCAGTGGCGACATCGACGGCCGTCTTGGCGGTCCGTACCGCAGCGGCAACGGACAAGTCGCTGTGCGAGGCGAATCCCCAAGTACCGTCGATCACCACGCGAACTGCTAGCCCGATCTCGGAGCCGTCCACAGCCGATTGAACCGCACCGTCGCGAAGATTGAGAGACTGCGTGGTCAACCGGTGCACGCGAAGATCGGCGTGGGCAGCACCCGCTCGCCGCGCGGTATCGAGTACTGCCTCGGCAAGTTCGCGCAGGGGGAGCTCGAGAAAGTCCGGGTCCACATGTCTTCGCCGCTGCTGGGTCACAGGAATCGAGGTTAGCCGAACTGTTGCCATCCGAGTCGGATGACCATCCCGAACACGACCACCAGCAACACCACTCGCACGAATCCGGAACCACGAGCGAGCGCTATGCGTGAGCCCGACACTGCGCCGATCACATTGCACACAGCCATCGCCGCTCCCAACTGCCAGAGCACGTGACCGGTGACGGCGAAGAATGCCAATGCCCCGAGGTTGGAGCCGAGATTGAGCACCTTCGCCATTGCTGCACTGCGCACGAACTCGGTTCCGAGTAACGTCGCAAAAGCGATGATGAAGAACGTTCCGGTGCCAGGCCCGAGTATGCCATCGTAAAATCCGAATCCGCCGGCTGCGAGGAATACGACGGTCAGTGTCTTCCGCTTGCTCGGGGCGTGTGAGCCTGCAGCGGAGCCGATCGTGGGTCGAGCGGTCACCAGGGCCGCGACAGCGATCAATACGACCATGATGATCGGGATGAACAATTCGCGGTCGATCAAGGACACCGCAGCGGCACCTGCCGCCGACGCGACGGCTGCGAGGGCTCCGGCGGGAACGAGCAGTCGCCAGTCGAGTGCGATTCGACGGGAGAAGGTGACTACGGCTGCGAAAGTACCGAACACGGCAGTCATCTTGTTCGTGGCGAGCGCCGCCTGTGGGGCCAGCTGAGGCGCGACGAGCAAGATCGCGGGTAGGAGGATGAGCCCACCACCACCGACTACGGCGTCGACCCAACCTGCCGCTGTCGCTGCGACCATCAACAATCCCCAGTCGGCGGCAGTCATGCGGCAAACTCAATCACATGCGTAGATTCAGCTTGTGGCTCAGGGGGAAGCCCTTCATCGCCGACATGCTGCTAGCAGGCACTCTGTTCCTTTTCGAGGTTGTGACTTTCGTCAGCAACGTCGATATGAGAAGCCCGATGGTGTTCGTCGTCGGGGCGGTGGCGTTGAGTGCTCCGATCGCATGGCGACGACGGCACCCGCGGACGGTCGCGTGGTCGGTGCTGGCAGGCTCGCTGCTCATCACGCTCGGTGGACTTGCCGTCGGGGCGCCAACCGCTATTCATCCTGCTGCACTGTCCCTGCCGATCATGCTCTACACACTTATCGCGTACGTGGGCCGCCGAGAAGGACTGCTCTATCTGGGCGGGGTACTGCTCGATGGAGGTCTGGCGGTATGGGCGCTGGACGACGATGTGGTTCTTTCGATGCTGTTCACTGTTCTGCTGTACGGGTTCGCCTGGATCGCTGCCGAGTTCCTCGGAGCTCGCCGTGCGTACGACGAGGCGGTCGAGGCGAAACTGCTTGTCGCCGAATATGATCGGGACAGGCGTGCCGAGGAAGCCGTTGCACACGAGCGCACCCGCATCGCCCGGGAGTTGCACGACGTCATCGCACACGGTGTCAGCGTGATGATCGTTCAGGCAGATGGGGCGTCGTACGCGATCCGGCGGGATCCGGATCGAGCAGAAGAAGCAGTCGCGAACATCTCTGCCACCGGCAGGCAGGCGCTCGCGGAACTACGGCGCACGGTCGCACTACTCCGAACCACTCCCCATTCCGAGGACATGCCCATGTACGGGACTGCGGGGCTGGCAAAAGTGGTCGACATGATGTCGCGTGCCGGATTGAACGTAGAACTCGAACAAACCGGGAATCTGGACGACATCAGTCCCGCGATCAGTTTGGGTATTCATCGTCTCGTTCAGGAATCTCTCACCAACGTTCTGCGCCACGGGGGCCACGCTCCGCGGGCACGGGTCGCAGTCGTGCGCCGCGAGGAAGACGTCCTCGTCGAGATCGTCAACGGTGCTGGATCAGGAACCAGTGCCGTCGAGGGGACAGGGAACGGCCTGCTCGGCATGCGTGAGCGTGTTGCCGTCCTGCAGGGTGCGTTGGAAGCCGGCCGAACGGCGGACGGCAAGTGGCGAGTACGCGCTGAGTTGCCGCTCGAATGACGTTAGGTTGGGACCGTGCCGATTACAGTGCTCATCGTCGACGACCAAGAATTGATGCGGATGGGCCTGACGATGGTCCTCGACGCGCAGGAAGACATCACCGTCGTCGCGGAGGCGGCAGACGGATCGGCAGCCGTGCGCGCTGTCCACGAGCATCGACCGGACGTCGTTCTCATGGATGTTCGGATGCCGGGAATCGACGGTGTGCGAGCTACCTCGATGATCACCGAATCCGAGTCGAACTCCCGAGTGCTCGTCATGACGACGTTCGATCTCGACGAGCATGTCCTGGGAGCACTACGGGCAGGGGCGAGCGGGTTTCTGCTCAAGGACACCCCGTCCGAGGATTTGATATCCGCGATCCGCAGCGTCGCCGCCGGTGACGCGGTCGTCTCACCTAAAGTGACGCGGCGTCTACTGTCACGCTTCATCGCCGAGGACGCACCACTCGCACGGGACCCGGTGGTGCTCGACGCTCTCACCGACCGTGAACGGGAGGTGCTCGGATTGCTCGCAACAGGACTGTCCAACGCCGAGATCGCCGGTAAGTTGGTGTTGTCGGAAGCCACGGTGAAGACCCACATCGGCCGAATTCTGACGAAACTCGGCCTTCGTGATCGGGTTCAAGCGGTGGTTCTTGCATACGAAACGGGCGTCGTGCGTCCTCGGTTGTGAATCGTTACCGAAACGACGACGGATTCAGGGAGAAATACAACGTGGTCGTCCGTTGTCAGTGAAGGCGACGAAAGGAACGAACACGTGATTGCGCTATTTGCCCTCTATGTCATCGTCGAGGTGGCCACGCTGGTGGCTGTTGGTAGCGCTATCGGCGTGCTCTGGACCGTGCTGCTCCTCATCGCCGGTTCCGCTGCCGGGTTGATACTCGTCCGCGGTCAGGGCCGTCGCGTGATGGAAGGCCTCCGCAGCGCGAGTCGCGGTGAACGGTCCCCTGGTGGAGCGGTCGCCGACGGTGTGCTGTTCGCTATAGGTTCGGTCGCAATGTTCGTTCCAGGTTTGGTCACGACCGCGTTCGGCATCTTGCTTCTTCTGCCCCCCACACGCTGGGCGTTACGTCCCCTGGTGATGCTGGCGGCCGCCAGATGGATGCCGACGGTCGCCACGGCCGCTGGCGGGATGAGGCCGACCGTCATCGACGGCGAGGTCGTCTCCGATGCGCCCGGACGGACGGCCTATGACGGACCGTCCTCGAGCATGGTGCTCGAGGGACAGATAGTCGACATCGACGGGCAGGATTTCCAGAAGCCGGTTCGCTAAGGGCACACTGAACCATCGTGAGTACCCAACTGCTTCTCGGTGGACGGATCTACAGCCCGATGGCTCCCGACGCGAGCGCTATCGCAATTACCGACGGCATCGTGACGTGGACAGGTGAGGATCGAACGGGCCGCGCGCTGCACCCCGGTGCCGAAGAGATCGACCTGGCCGGCGCATTCGTGGCCCCCGCATTCGTGGACACACACGTCCACACCACCGCGTACGGTTTGGCTCTCGATGCGCTCGATCTGAGTGCGTGCCGCTCACGTGCAGAGTGTATGGATTCGATACGCCGTTACGCGCTGGAATGCTCCGATCCGCTGATCTGGGGGAACGGTTGGGACGACACGGCGTGGGACGAGCCGGGTGTGCTCTCGACCTCGGATCTGGACGACGCCGCCCCCGGCCGGCCGATCTATCTGGCCCGCGTGGACGGACACAGCGCCGCAAGTTCGACGGTTCTCCGCGCTGCCAGTGGCGCGATCGATTCCCTCGCGGGATTTCATCCCGAGCAGGCGCTTACCGGTGACGCTCACCACGCGGTTCGTCGTACCGCCTTGAAACTTTTGACTCCGTCCGCTCGAGCGGCCGCGAGAACCCGAGCCCTCGACAACGCCGCATCGAACGGCATCTGTGCCGTTCACGAATGTGGCGGTCCGGATATCTCCGGCCGTGACGATTTCCAGGAACTACTCGGTACCGAACACGGGGTCGAAGTACGCGGGTACTGGGGTGAATCGGTGTCCACCGCAGATCAAGCACGCGCGCTCATGCACGCGACAGGTGCACATGCGCTCGGGGGCGATCTGTTCGTCGACGGCTCGATCGGCTCACATACGGCGTGGCTCAGCGCGCCCTACAACGACGGGCCCGGCACCGGACTCTCGTTCCTGGACGTCGACGCGATTGCCACGCATGTGGCAGCCTGCACCGAAGCCGGGATCCAAGCGGGCTTCCATGCAATCGGCGACGCCGCTGTATCCGCCGTCGTACAGGGGTTTTCCCGTGTAGCGGCCGCCATCGGTGGCCCCGCCCTGGCAGCCCTCGGACATCGCGTCGAACACGTGGAGATGGTGTCCGGTGAACAAGCGGCGAAGTTGGCGTCCTGGGCAGTAATCGCAAGTATGCAGCCGATGTTCGACGAGCTGTGGGGTGGCGAGGAGGGGATGTATGCGCGTCGACTCGGGGGGGATCGTGCGCGGACGCTGAACCCGCTTGCACAACTGGCGTCCTCTGGCGTCTCCCTCGCATTCAGCTCCGACGCGCCGGTCACCGGGCTCGATCCATGGAGGATGCTGCGCGCAGCGGTCAATCACCGGACCGAGGGGAGTGCAATCTCGCCTCGAGCGGCGTTCTCGGCCGCTACGCGCGGTGCGTGGCGCGCGGGCGGCGTGCGGGATGGCCTTGCCGGCACCCTGACGCCGGGGGCTCCGGCAAGCTACGCGATCTGGGACGCAACCGATCTCGTGGTCAGGGCACCCAAGGACAGTGTTGCGCGTTGGTCGACCGACCCACGCGCCGGTGTCCCTGCCCTGCCATCGCTCGAGCCTGGCTCGCCGTCCCCGACCTGTCTTCGCACCGTGCATCGTGGGCGGACAATTCATGGCGCTTGAAGGGGTGGGGGCCGCCCGAGCGCAGGTGGTCCGCACTGGAGTGTCGGTCCTGTCCGCTGTGGCGTCCGGCCTCCTGCTGTTCCTGAGCTTCCCTCCCCGCCCCCTTTGGTTTCTCGCCCCAGTCGGGGTGGCACTTCTCGTCCTTGTCCTGCGGCGTTTCGGAACTACTGGGTCGATCTCGAAGAAGAGCGGTTTCGGGTATGGATTCCTCGCAGGACTGGGGTTCTTCGTTCCACTGCTCCCTTGGATCGGTGTCTACGTCGGTCCGCTGCCGTGGCTCGCACTCGCTGCAGCAGAATCTTTGTTCATCGGTCTCTTCGGCGTACTAGCCGTCGTTGTATCCCGAAACCGCTGGTGGCCGGTCTCCACGGCTGCCGTGTGGAGTCTCGTCGAGTGGGCAAGGTCGAATTTTCCGTTCGGTGGATTCCCTTGGGGCCGACTATCGTTCGGGCAACCCGACAGTTGGTTGCTGCCCCTCGCGAGCATCGGCGGGGCTCCGCTGCTGAGTTTCGGCGTTGCGCTGACCGGCACTGGACTTGCGGCGGTCGTATGTACTCTCGCGGCGAGAAAGAAACCTGCTGTCCGAGGCCGACTCGTTGTCGCGGTCGCGACCACGAGCGCGGCATCCATTGTCGCAGTTGCGCTTCTACCGACACTGGTGAGCAATGAACCAGAAGCAGGAGAGCGCACCATCACCGTGGCCGCAATCCAAGGCAGCGTGCCTCGGTTGGGTCTGGACTTCAACTCTCAGCGCCGCGCGGTATTGGACAATCACGTCCGGGAAACACTGGCGTTGGCCGACGAAGTATCGGCAGGGCGCGCGGATCGACCGGATCTGGTTGTCTGGCCCGAGAACGCTTCGGATATCGACCCGTTGCGAAACGCGGACGCGGCTTCGGAAATCACCGCGGCATCAGTGGCCGTCGGGGCACCGATTCTCGTCGGCACCGTCCTGGTGAACGACGATCGCACAACCACTAATTCGGTCATCGCATGGAATGGCGCCGAGGGGCCCGGCGAACGTCACGACAAGAAGATAATTCAACCGTTCGGTGAATACTTACCCTACCGAAGCTTCTTTCGAATGTTCTCGGAATACGCCGACAAAGCTGGCTACTTCGTCCCGGGTACGGGAAACGGCGTAGTTCACGCTGCTGGTATCGCTGCAGGTATCGCGACGTGCTATGAAGTCGCGTTCGACAGAGCTTTGACCGAATCTGTCCGATCGGGCGCAGAATTCATCGCGATCCCGACCAACAACGCTACCTTCGGTGACACCGAGATGACCTATCAGCAGTTGGCGATGTCGAGAATTCGTGCTGTCGAGCACGGGCGATCCGTTGTAGTCGCCGCAACCAGCGGGGTCAGCGCCATTGTCTCGCCCGACGGGTCGGTCGTCGAGCAGACCCCCTTGTTCGTCCCCGATACCCTCGTCGCACAGATCGGACTCCATAGCCGAACGACCGTCGCAACAGATCTGGGTGCGTGGCCGGAACGGCTCATATGCATCAGCGCGGCACTGTTTCTGCTGCTCGCAGTTGTACGCCCGCGAACAACAGGCAACGAGTCGGTTATCGAGCGAAGAAACATTTCAGAAGTCCGCAAATAAGCTTTGAACATATTTCAATCCTCATATCGTCCGCTACCGAATTGGACAATTCACTCGACTCAGCTGCGGTTTCATCGGAAGTGTAACGGACAGGGAATTGTTCTCGATTCTCAATTAATAGTCCGCCAAAACAATGGCGGCTGGCTATTGTGTGTTGGTAGATCGAAATTGTCATGAGCGCGATATGCAGCACGCATATCGCCAACCGTTGACCAGGAAGACCGGGGCCCTGGACGTTCGGTGGTGTACGCGCATGAGAGGGGGCGCCGGTGATGAGTCTTGCCATAGAAGGCACGGAGTGTAGACAGTCGACCCGCGGCACTGCACGACGTTGGAAACAGACTGCAAGCACGTTTCTGAATCCGCGCACAGTTCCAATCCATGATGTGGTCCGCTTCGAATCAACCTGAGTTGGCCGACTGCGTTGCCCGCGCCGAGAAGCCGATTGCTCAGTACTGGCCTGCACAGCTGCACCCGATCAGAACGGACAGTGAACACATTGATCGATCCTGCTCGCGCATCGTATCGACGACCGGTGTCGAAGCCGACGATCTGTTCGACGACGTTCCCGCGTCAGAAAGGCGAATGAATGCGAGCCGTGATTTCGGGGGAGTCGCATGGCTCCCTTCCTCGAAGTGATGACGAGACCTCGGGATTTCCGCTTTCCTCGGCGCAGCGTGGAATGTGGTTTGCGCAGCAACTGGCGCCCGAGGTCCCGGTCTGCATTGCGCAGTACGTGGACCTACGAGGTGACCTCGATCTCGAGCTACTGAGAAAGTCTTCACGTACCGCCGGGCACGAATTTCAATCTGCCTTTCTTCGGCTGTCCGAGATCGACGGGGAACCGATCCAGATCGTCGATCACGGCATAGACGACAACGTCGATTTTCTGGACCTGCGTAGCGAAGCGGATCCCATGGCCGCCGCAAAAGCATGGATCGACGAAAATTACACGGCACCAGTCGATCTGAGCCGCGATCGCCTGGTCACGGTGTGGATTCTGCAAGTCGAGGACAGTCGTTTCCTGTGGTACAGCAAAATTCATCACGTCGCACTCGACGGTTACGGCGCAATGACCATGGTCAACCGCACGGCCGAGCTCTATACAGCCGAGCTCGAAGGAAAGGATCCCAAGCCGTCGAGTGCAGCGGATTTGAAGAAGCTGTACTCACTCGATCAGAAATACCGACATTCTGGGCGGTTCGAAACCGACCGCGAGTACTGGGCCGACCACGTACGTGAGGTGCGGGGTGGCGCCACACTGGCGAACTTCGATGGCGCCACGGTAGCCGCGAGTAAGCTCGAAAGCGCGGCCCTCGACGAGCACGTCGTGAAGAACCTCGAGAAGTCGGACGCCACAAAGAGCGCAACGGCAGCCGCCGTAGTCATCGCAGCGTTCGCGTGCTATCTCTCACGCATGACGGGGCGCGAAGACGTCCTGGTGAACATTCCAGTGTCCGCAAGAACGACCGCAGTTCTCCGTCGCTCCGGCGGAATGCTGGTCAACGTCGCTCCGCTGCCCATCAGGGTCTCTCCGGCCGGCAGCATCGGCGATTTGGTACAGCATGTCCAACTCGAACTCATGGGAGCGCTGCGACATCAGCGATTCAGCATCGAGGACATCCGACGCGACCTGACCGCCAAGGGCCTCGATAGCGGCCTACTTGCGCCCATGGTCAACGTGATGCTGTTTCATCAGGAAATCCATCTCGGGCCCATCGCGGGTGAATTCAACATCGTCACCTCCGGCCCGGTCGACGACCTTTTGGTCAACATCTACCAAAGCGGCTCTCCAGCAAAGACATTCATCGACTTCCGCGGAAATCCGAACAGATACGTCGATGCGGATCTCGCCCGTCATCATCGTGGATTCATCGACATCCTCTCCGCGTTCGTCGAGGCAGGCCCACTTGATCTAGTCGACGATGTGCACGCCGAGAGCGCAGCTGTCGGTCGCCGCCGCAGACTCGAGCAACAACAGTTGGCTTACTGGTCGACAGCGCTTGCCGACGCACCTGTCGGAGTCGGCCTGGGGCCGTCCACACAGGGAACACCTTCCGAGGTTCATCCGAAGCCGAGACTTGGAGTCGAGGCTACCGTGGACTACCGAGTCCACCGACGACTTACTTCCGATGCGGCAAAGCACGGATCCAGCGTTCTCGTCACTGTTCACGCTGCTCTTGTCGCACTGTTGGCCCGCCTTTCGGGGGAGACCGACATCGCGATCGGCGCGCGGACACCGTTCACCGAAGGCAACACCATCGTGTTTCGGACTTCGGTCGTGCGCGGAGAACCGTTCGTCGAGTTGGCCTCCCGCGCGCACGAGAGCGATACCGCTGCTCTCGCTCACGCGGACGTGTCGATGGCCGACGTCTTCGAGAAACTCTCACGCGACGATCTCTATCGCGTCGTGCTGGCGTTCGGAACCAAAGCGACGCCCGCGGTCGGCACCGACGTCGAACTGGTGGTGGCGGTCGACGAAACGTTCGACGCGCTCGGCGCTCCCCACGGGATTGCAATCCGATTCGATTGCGAAGCAGCAGTTCTCGGCGAAGGGGCGCTTCGTGGTCACCTCGCTCGGCTGATCAAGATGCTCCGCGTTGTCTCTCAGAATTCGCGCGTCTTCACTGATGATATCGACGTGTTGTCCGAGTCCGAGTGTGAGTTGTTGGTGCCGGTGCGTGGTGGTGTGTCGGTGGATGGCCTGTTGTTGCCGGAGATTTTGTCTTCTGCTGTGGGTGTTGCGGGTGTGGATGCTGTGGCGTTGGTGTGTGGTGGG
>NZ_JASITC010000009.1:0-148110 GCF_030063405.1 Rhodococcus sp. H29-C3
AGCGTGTCACGGCGAAAACAGTGGTCGATCTTATGCGCGAGTTGGGACATGAGAGGTTCGCTGTCATCGGTCACGACCGAGGCGGACTAGTTGCGTTCAGAGCCGGCCTCGATCACCCCGAGGTCGTAACGCACGTAGGCGTGCTCGACATCATTCCGACGGTTGACAACTGGGACGCTCTAGTTGGAGTGGCCGGTGTTTTTGCATTTCATCTTTACTTACTGGCTCAACCGAGCCCGCTGCCCGAAAAAATTATTGGCGCTGATCCCGATGCGTTCTTCGGACACTTCAACGACACCTGGCTCAAATTTCCCACTGCCATCGATACCGCCACCCGCTCGGCGTACATCTCTGCCTGCAGCCGGCCCGCAGCCATCCACGCCATCTGTCAGGACTACCGAGCTAGCGCATTCATCGACGGTCAGCATGACAGTGCTGACCGTGACGCAAAGCGACGGCTCACCATGCCGACGCTGGCAATGTGGCAGGACCCGGGCCAAATTGTCCTACCTTTCGACCCGAACAAGATCTGGCAAGACTGGACGACCGAACTGCGCGCCGAGGTGTTGGACAGTGGACATTTCATCCCCGAAGAGCAACCGGCGACGGTGGTCGCGGCTATTCTCGATCTGATCCGGTCGTAGTCAAAACCTGCCTGCAACAGGTTGTTATGTCCCGAAAGAGCAGCGCTAAGCTACGTGACACCGCCCACCGTTTGCCTACCGGTATGCCGAACGAATCGTACGAAGAATGGGCTGAGCGTATGAAAAACCCTGTTTGGTCTGCAGTCAACCCAATGGCCACAGAATTGCGACTCCCCTGTTGGCCGAACCATCCACTCGTCTAATCGACGACGTTCAGAGATTGACTAGTGCAGAGAAGTGGTTTTCGCCCACGCATGCAAAGTTCCCTGGACCTTGACGTCCATAGCAAGACCTTCGGCACGGACCTTGAGTGCAGTGCCGTCGCCGAACGCGCCGCCAGCTCCTGCGATTGTCATCGACACGGAGACCAGGACCGGGAGCGGCGGGTCGACGAGGCGACGTGTGGGCGGCTCGAAGGTGGTGGGCCAGTTCTCGTACAGCTCGGTCACTGCGCCGTCGCCAATCCCCGCATGGTTCCTCCATCTGCCAACGCGCCGGCCTCGTCGACAGGCGACCAGCGCAGGCCCTTCTCCCCGAAGGTCGGGGCATCGAGGGTGTGGCGGCCGGTGCGCTGGGTGATTCCGCGGCCGTGGACGGTGGTTTCGATGGTGATCGACCTCAACCTCCCTCTGCCTGCTTCGATGCCGCCGAGAGCTATGGGGCGAGAGGAGATTGCCAGATCCAGCCCGGGCATGTGCCCATCAGTGATTGCGAATACGCCTGCGTGCGTCCGCGTTCGGGCTAGAATTGCCCTCGCGCGGGTGGGCGGAACGTCACGACCATGCACGGTACTGACGACCAAATCGACGCCGTCGATGCAGATGCTCGCGGCGTCGAGCGGGTCAGAATTTCCAGGATCGACCAGAGCGACCTTCGACAGATCCCCACCATGTTCGTGGACAGCAAGTAGCCCGAATTTGGGTTGTCCTATCAGCGCGACGTGATAACCGGCTGCACTGACGGCGGCAACCAATCCGACAAGTAATGACCCTGCGCCGGTGATGGACAAGGTTGTTCCGCGTACCAGTGCACCGTGTGGCAGCAGTTCGGCCACCGGGAGGGGTACGGGGATGGTGCGGAGGGTTCGTGCCCGAACAGGAGACGGTCGGAAGTCTCCGTTGCCGGCACTGTTGGTGTCGTTGGCGCTGGACAGCGGTATCGGAATCGGGGTCTGCATTGCCGGTTCCGGCAACAGTTCGGTGGGTGCGTGGTCGCGTCGGCCAGGGATGGTGGCCATCCGTTTACGGAGGGCGTCGAGCTGAGCGGTTTTGTCGAGGCGGGTGGGGTCGGCTGCGGCCATGGAAGCGACCTTTCGCCGTGCCGGTGGGACTCTTTCATTTTAGGGGAACATACGTTCGATTGTCGAATCGGATGAGTGGTGATTCCGTTGAGATCAGGTCGGTTGCGATGCGGCACCAGGGGTATCCCTCGACGGAGTGACCCAACATCTCAAGCCGAGGCATATTGAGTCGCTTTCGTGCGCCGTCCCAGAAAAGTCATCGCATACGGAGTCGCTGGAAGATTCCAAGCAATCCTGAGCCGGTAGTGGGGTCTCTTGCTCAACCAAAATATCGGGTTGTCTCTCAGCTTTGGTCCTCGCTGCGCGCGGTGATCGGCATCGGTCTGCGAGGGTTCCTCTGGGCACATTCGCCTGCGGTGACTGGCAGTTTGCTGTCCTGATTGGCCGAATCTGCCAGAGACCCTACTAGCCTGAAACGAGCAATGCCAGCAACCAGCCATACGACCACGGTCGGCGCCGTCTGGGCCGTCTATCGTTTACGAAGGAGAAACGTCGGTGCCGTTCATCACAACGCCTCGTGAAGCCGAAATCAACGCTGCACTTCACATGCAAAGACTTGGTTTTGCCGATGCGTACGTTACATCGATCGGACCCGATGGTGGGGTTGACGTGCGATCCATCAGCGCGATCGCGCAGGTCAAGTGGCAAGGTTCTCAGGTTGGACGGCCAGCGCTCCAGCGGTTGATCGGTGCCCGGGGGCACAGGTAGATCTGATTGCGATCTTTTACACCGGTTCCTCGTATTCCAGGCACGCGTTGGAGTATGCGGATCTGATGGGGATGGCCGTGTTCACCTACCAACAAGATGGGTCTGTCTACCCATCGAACGGCGTTGCTGGCTGTCTGGCGTCGACATCTGTAGAACGTCAGGCTGACGTTGAAAAGGATCAGAGTGCATCTGCGGCCGCAAGAAATCAAGAGCGCGCGATACAGGAAGATCAACAGCGGCTTTGGAAGCGTGGGGTTTTTGTGGTGAATCCGGGAGCCAAGATGAGGCCTGATGCTACTTTCACATTTGCGGCCGATGATGCAAGCTTCACACAGAAGAAGAAGCACCAATTCATGAACTGGCTGAGGAAGACCGGGGCGATCTAGTTACCCGCTTGTGCCGGCGGTGCTCAACACAAACCGCGAGTGCGGACCTCACGCACCTATTCCTTGCATTTTCGTGGAACCGACTGGGCGCCTGTACTTTCGAGAATTTCGATTCGGCTGTTGAGCCGTTCGATCCTCATGCGCACGCTCCAGATGAGTTCGACGAGGCTTTCCTGCATGACCGGGATATCCATGATGTCGGACAAGTCCCGCCATAACTCCATAGTCGATTCGCGATAAGAATCGTAGGTGGCTTGTAATGCCACCAGCTGCACCTCTGCCGGTACCCGATCCTTCACGCCCGGTCCGTACGGCGGTGACTCCTGACCGCGCCACGGAGACCACCGAGATTGGACCTCGGCCTCAGTCATCGCGGACAGTCTGTCTAGCAACT
This sequence comes from Rhodococcus sp. H29-C3, assembly GCF_030063405.1. Taxonomy (NCBI): domain Bacteria; kingdom Bacillati; phylum Actinomycetota; class Actinomycetes; order Mycobacteriales; family Nocardiaceae; genus Rhodococcus; species Rhodococcus sp. H29-C3. The sequence goes on from NZ_JASITC010000009.1 coordinate 3,433, forward strand.
CACGACATGCGTCGGGTGATGCGAAGACCGTTTCAAGACATCGGTGATAGTCCGGTGGCTGCATCTGCTTGTGTTCCGGCATGGCCATCGCTCCCGCGTACTCCGTCCGAGGACGAAGATTTCGAGTTTACTCCCGGCGGCTCGTTGCGGCGAGTGGAGGGGTTGTCCGGCTTAGTCTGATGGGTCTAGATTTCCGGCGAGAGCGAGTGTGGGCGTGCTGTCAGTTCGCGGGCAACGGTACCCAAGCCCGTATTCGATGAGTTCGCATCCGATACCGCCTAGTGAGGAATTTCGTCCGTTTTGTCGATGGTCAAAACACCATCTAAACCCGCAGGAAGCCGCTGAGCCAGGATGCCGTATGGAAGGGAAGGAGTGGTTGCCACAGTCGGGTCCATCAACCTGCGTAACGTATTTATCTAGCTCGAGCGACTAAGGGTTGACAAAGCAGAACAGCAACTTCGATGGGAACTCGTTGAACGACTCAGGTAGCAGCGACTCGACCGCTGATGCTGGCGTACCAGAAGGCTGGCACGCAGACCCCTCCGACAGCAGTATCGAACGCTGGTGGGACGGTAAGGGTTGGACCGGTGCCACCCGACCAGCGCCCGTGCAGCAGTCGCCGTCCACCTATGCGCACAAGACAGCAAGAACGCGAATCGCTGTAGCCGTCGGGATTGCGATCGTCGCCACCATTGCCGGTCTCGTCGTATGGACGGTCACCGGCAACGACGAACAAGAGGGCTCAGCGGCTGCGGACGCCTCGACGAGCGCGCCTGCCGTCCAATCGTCGAGCGATGACTGGTTTGCTGCCATCTGCGCTCCCGGCACTTTCGACGATGGCGGTGCCTACCAGAGCCTTCCGAACTCAGCGGACGGAACGGCTCAGTGCCGATCGAAGGTCATTGCAATCGCCGGCCGAGCGAGTGGTCCGATGGTGTACATCGGCTCGTACGACTCTCAATTCAAGCTCGAACAAGACTTGCTCCGGAAGGGAAGCTACGCAACGTTGGCGACGTCGGATGGCAACACAGTGCTGTTCGCCCTGCCCCGGGAAGTCCCCGGGAGCAGGTCCGTTCTTTACCCTTTGGAGAAGTTTGGTTTCGGGATACAGGTCCGCGACTAGCGGGCGCAACCACGCCACCACGAAGCTGCATCTGATCTGCCGCGAGGATTTCGGACGCTCACGGAGGAGAACGGAAGCTACGCCACCAGCTCTCCCTTGCTCTTGGCAGCGCCCGCAGCGCGAGTAAGACACAGTCCCAACATGACTGTCGATCGAGGCGACGTTGACGGGTCCCATCACGCTCGGCGGTTGACAGAGCCGGAAAGGTGTTCTCACGATATCGCTTTGATGTTGAGGGACAGCGAAGTTCGCGAATCGGTACATCGGGAAGACTCTGGACTAGAACACATCATCTCGGCGCTCACCGGCGAGGGAGCACGAGTCGCCGTAGGATCTCTTAACTATGCAACCCGAGCCGCAGGTCGCGATGATCTCCGTATCACGTGGACAGATAACCCTGTCGGATCGACGGACGCAACGCCGTTGGGTTGTTGATCTTGCGCCCTACAAGCTCGCTGCGTTACCAGTTACTCAACGTGTGTTCGCAGACGTCACCGGCCTTCGACCGAGTGCTTCTGTGGGGGACCAATTGCCAGTCGAGAGCGTTTCCTGGTGGGAGGCAGTCCGGTTTTGCAACGCTTTGTCCCAACAAGACGGATACACCCCTGCATATCATCTACTTCCCGGCGGTGAGGATAACGAGATCGAGTGGGACCACACAGCTGACGGATACCGGCTGCCGACCGAAGCCGAGTGGGAGTACGCGTGCCGTGCCGGTACTGACGGCCCGCGCTACGGGCAGCTCGATGAGATTGCCTGGTACCGAGCAAATTCGAGTGAGCGGATTAAGGATGTCGGTGGCAAGCTTCCGAATGCGTGGGGTTTTTACGACATGCTGGGGAACGTCTGGGACTGGTGCTGGGACGTCTATGACGCCGATGTCTACGACACCTACCGGGTGTTACGCGGCGGGGGTTGGTTCGACGAGCACTGGAGTTGCCGAGCATCTGCACGGCGCCGTAGTCATCCAACCTTCAAGGTTGACGACGTCGGCTTCCGCATCGCACGCTCCGCGGTTTAGCATTCAGCCGATGAGCTCGATTCCGGATCACTGGATTCCCCATACCCGTGAGGACGGTGAGGTGGTCGGATGGATCGACCTGCTCTCCTCGGAACCAGATCTGATACCCATCGACCGCTTCGCCTGCCCCTGATCGGGGTCCGGGTCCGGGTCGAAGCTTCGGTCGATGGTCACGTGAACAGTATCCCGCCTACCCTCTCGTGATCCGTCCGCACAGATCGGATGGTCAGCTGTTGACGAGCTGGCTGGCTCGCTGAAAGGTCACTCCGAGAAGCGATCCGATGTCTCGGACGGGTACCTGGGCGCTCGCGAGTTTCTTCGCGAAGGCCTTGGTGCTTTCTTTGACACGGGCTTCGTCCTCGGCCAGACGTGCTCGCTGTGTTGCGATCTCGGCGATGCGAACTGCGAGATCCTCTCCGCCGGGTTCGAGTTCGATGTGCTGCTCGATCACGACGTCGACGAGCGCGACACCGGTTTCGAGGGCGATGAGTTCCTTCGCCGCGGTGGGGACATCGTCGATGCGACGGGCCTGGGTGAGGGCATCGAGTTCGGGGACGGCGATCATCCACCACTTGCCGTCCCTACTTACCGACACCGCGTAGGTCTTGCTCACTGCTGCGCCTCCTTCATGGCTGCGAGGATCTTGCGGTAGACACCGGGCGAGATCGTTCGGTGCCCGTCGGGCACGGTCACTTTGACTGCGCGGTCGGCCGAGACCCATGTGCTGTGTGATCCCACCGTGCGGACCGAGGTGAACCCGGCCGCCTTGAGAGCCTTGACCACTTTCCGTGTGGGCTGCTCGGTAACCATCACATTAGTCTAGTCAAATAGACGGTTTCTAGTCAAGTGAACTAGACGCTTTCGGGCAATTCACGGCGGGCGCGTAGGCGCGGCGGATCGAAACCCCCGTGGACTTTCCACCAGGTTGCGGCGTGAACGCATCCGGCCTGGTTAGGCTGACGCCCGACAACAACCCGATCTCGACTCCGCTGAAAGGCCGCATCGAACCGTGGCGAAAAAAGTATTCACCCAATTGGTCGACGATATCGACGGCACGGTCATCGACGACGAATCAGGCGAGTCCATCGAATTCTCCGTCAACGGCGTCGACTACCTGGTGGACTTGAAAGCCAAAAACGCCAGTGAGTTTCACCGCAAGATCGGTTACTACATCGAACACGGAACCCGTGTCGGCGGACGTAAACGCAGGAACTCCCCCACCCCGGCAGCATCACCTGCTGCTGCGCCGTCGAGCACTGGGGCGACACGCGATCCTGCGCAGACCAGAGCGATCAGGCAATGGGCGGCAGACAACGGCTACGAGATCAGCGATCGGGGCCGCATTCCTACTGCGATCGAAGACGCGTTCACCGCTGCGCACTGATGGTTGTGTCGTTGAGAAGGCGCCTGCGCGGGTAACGGCAGTGGTGTGCACAGGCTGCGGATGTGGCGGCCGCGATGACGATTGTTCCCGGCGAGCTGGCACATCACCTTGGGATCACCGCGTGAACTCGATGGTGTAACCGGACAGGCCGTCGATCGACAGGCTGTATTCGACACCGTCAAGTGTTGCCATGGACCAGCCTTCCTTGACGCTCAACGACTCGCCCACAGGCAAGCTGCCAGCATTACTGACCGTGAAACTGTCGATGTCGCCGTCGCTCACTTCCCGGATCCCGTCGTACTCGCCCTGTTCGGCGTTGGACACGTGGGTGAGGATTGAACTCTCCACCAACTCGGGCGATGTGTTCTTGATGGTGACCGGGAAGTAGACGCTCACGGGCCCTAAAGGCAGGTCATACGCGGTGATTGCGTTCTCACTCGGTGTGAACTCGACCGGTGGGCCCACGGTGATCTCCAGCTGCACCTGGCCCGACCGCACTTTGTCGCTGTAGATCGCGGTCTGCCCGAACGTGCATGGATCTCTCAGCGACCATGGGTCCGTCGTATCGCAGATCATCGGGTCAGCCGATGAGGAGGGTTCCGTTTCCTGTTCCGGAGCAGGCTGCGGGGAGTGCTGCTCGGTGCTCGAGGCTGCTGGGGCGTCGGTCGTGGATGCGTCGCTGTCGTCTTCCAATATTGCCCCGACGGTGATGATGCCCGCCAGGACGACACCGACGCCGCCGAGTGTGGCCCACAATTTCCAGGGGGGCTTCGGCTTCGGTCGACGGAAGGTCATGGTGGTTCGCAGGAGGCCCTCCTGTTGGGTGACCAGCTCCCAACCTTCCTGCTGCTTGCTTGTGATCGTTTTCGACTCGGTGCCCCGGATCGCCTTGATCTCAGTGACCTCGTACCGCGTTTGATCGCCGATCATGTCTTTTTCCGGTCCTTCGATAGTGGTGTTGTGGGCAACCCGTACCCAGTGATGCGGTGGCATTCGAAAGGTGTCTACATCGACACGTCATCGGCGATGGAGAGGGTTACGAGTTGTCCAGGCGACCGCGCAGTGACGCGATTCCGAGCTGCGCGAGAGCGCCGGCTTCATGTGCAGGGACACCGCACCCGGTGAGTCGTCGAACGATGTCCTGGTCGTCGTCGACGAAACCTCTCAGCCATGCCGGGTGCCGGTTGGTGACTGCCCTGGCGTGGCCGAGTTTGATCTGCCAGGCCTGCCGTGTGTGCTCGGTGAATTCGGACGCCGGTCTCCCCAGCAACGCCCTGCCCATAGGGAAGTCCTGGTCAGCGATCCACGTTCTGGTTGCACCCAAGGCGTAAGCAGGCCTGGTGGTCGAATAAACGATCGTGTAACCGAGCCCATCGACCGCCCAGGCCAGATCGTGCCCGCTGCCGAGCACTGCCGCGTCGGGAATGTGAGCGAAGAACTCGCGCCACCGCTGAGCTGGCGGAATCTCCTCCTCGGCCAGTATCGCTTCGTGCGCCGACAAGTCAGCCAGGACGCCATCGATGTCGATCATGACCACCCGGTCCTCGTTCGGACGATGAACAGGCGGCCTGTGCCGTCGCCGGATCGGGGCTACTCGACTTGGCTCAGCAACGGTGTCCACCCCTCGTTCATACCTGAGCGAGGCAACCTTTCCGCACGGCTCGCCGCACAGGCATCGCAACGTCGACCGTCTCGACCGTGAACACCGCTGTCGGCACTACCTGCTGCGTGCGTCGGCATTCGTCGTGGTTGCGGCGGCGAGAACAGTCTCGAGCGACTCGCGGTAGCCGCTCCGGATCGCCACCGCGACCCCTGCGGGGACGATGTGCGCCAACAATCGGTGCCCGGCCAGTGGTGCCGCCAGAACACGGACGAATTTCTCTGCGGTGAAACCCTCTCTCAACCAACCTGATTCAGCAGCTCTGCTGGCGAGGACCAATACTGCACCGTTCCACACTGACAACGGGCGACGAGCACTGAATTCCGGTTCCACACTCAACCGAACCTCGGCGCGCAGCGACACTTCTTCGGTGAAGGCCTGCGCAGCATCGTCTACCATTGCTCTGATCGCAACGAGTGAATCGATACCGTCTGTGGTGCTCCAGCGTTCCGCGATCGCAGCATAGAGGGCGGCAGCGTAATCGAGGACCGCCTCGGCCATCTCGCGCTTGGAGGCGAAGTGGAAGTACATCGAGCCTTTCGTGCACGCGGTGTTGTCGAGGATGCCGTTGACCGACGATGCTACGTATCCGTGGCGAGCGAATTCCGTCGCCGCTCCTGCCAATAGATCTGCGCGTGTTCTCACTGCCCGCTGCTGGCTCATCGACTCGCACCCGCATAATCACGATCGGCGCCCACCTGGGCGTACTCGTCGTCGAGATAGTCCGAGCCCGTCTCGGTGTTCTGTTCGTGACCGGAGTCAGCGGCGTGCGCCTGGTAGGCGATGGACGGGGCCGCGGTGCTACGTTCGCTGGCGATGTTCTGCTGCACCTGGGTCCAGGTCTTGATGTGCCGCGACACCGTCGAGGTGTGCAGCTCGAGGTGGCGTGCGATGTCGCTCAGCGACCAGTCAGGGTGCGCGAGGTAGAGATCGACACTGGTCCACACAGCGGGTTTGAGCAGGCCGTTGTCGAGGTCTTCGTCTATCCCGGCAAGACTCGATACTGCTGCCGCACTGTGCTGTTCGGTCTCGACACGGTCGACCGTGTCTTCGGCCCGAGCTGGCGCGGAGACATCGACGGGAATGCCGACAGTGCCGATCTTGGTCATGGTCTGGCGGCGGCGTGGTGCACGCAGGACGACGGCGACAATCTCGCTCATCGTCAGAACCATCGCGGGCGCTAATGCTGCTATTGCTGCTGCGACGGCGGCGTTGAGCACGGTAACGGTCAGCACTGCGTGGTAGGCGTTGCCTGCGATGGACAGAACCGCCGAGACGGTCAGCACTGCCACGACAAGTCGCCGGCCTCGCGTGGTGGCGGCATCAGTGTGCTGGGAGAGGGCGATCCGGATGACAGCGGCGGCGAGGATCGGGCCGTCGAGAGCAACGGGGATGACCCAGGCGTCGGCGGGGTGGATGCCGGCCATGACGGCCAGGTCGAGCAGGGTGGAGAAGGACAGTTTGAACGAGGCCGCACCGACGATGATGGCGATGGCCAAGCCGGTGATCAATGCGCCGGTCAACACGCGGGGGTGGATGTCGAGAGCGTCCTCGCTGGTGGCGTCGAGGTCGGGGGTATTAGCGTTGCTCATTGATCGCAGGTCCGTTCTGTGATCGACCGGCCCCGGTGGTGTTCGAGCACTGCCGGGGCCTTTGTGGCCGTATGGGGTGTTCTCACAACCGCGGCGCGGAGGTCGGTTAACCACTGCGCCGCGGTAGTGAGGTCGGGCACTTCGATGTCGTACCGAAATCGTTCCAGTGCATCGACTTCGGTGTAGTCGAGGTCGGCGAGCTTTCTCTGTCCTGGAGCAGGACGGCCATCGAGGGATGCCCGCTATCCACCACGCGGGCCAGGGTTCGTCCAGTTCGTTGCAGGTGACCCGTCCCCCGAAACGCTACTGGCGGGGCCGAGCAGGGCCAGCCGCGTCGGCGGCGGCGGCGGTCCACCCGTTCACACCCGCCGGGCGGCACTCGTCGTGATACACCGGCCACGTCGGCGCCAGCTGCGCCGGGGTATCGGAGACCCATCCGTCGCACCAGGCGCACCGGATCACTGCCCGTTCGGCGGTCATGACGTCGCCTCGCCGGCGAGGCCGAACTGGGCTCTGTCGAGCCAGTCGGCGGTGTAGCAATCGGCGTGTGTAGTCATCGAGAGTCAGCTCCTGGTCGTCGCGGAACGGGGTGTGGGTGGGGCGTCTCGTTGCTCGCGCGCTCGGACGAGCGCGGCGTAGACAGCGGACCGGCTCAATCCGTAGAGCTCCATGAGTTTCACGGCGCCGAACTCGCCTGATTCGTAGTCCTTGAGGATGCGTTCATGTTGCAGGGCAGTGAGTTTGGGTTTGCGGCCGGTCATTCGGCCTTGCTCTTTGGCGATCGCGACGCCCTCACGCGTGCGGGCACGGGTGAGAGCAGCTTCAAATTCGGCCATTGCGCCGAGGACGGTGAAGAACATCTTGCTCGACGGATCGCCGGGGCTGTAGACCTGGCCGCCGTAGATCAGACGTGCGCCCTTCATGTCGAGCTCGGTCACGATGGCATTGAGGTCGGTCACTGATCGACCGAGCCGGTCGAGCTTGGTGACGACCAAGGTATCGCCCAACCCTCGGGAATTGCATCCGATGGGCACATCGCGGCTGGTCGCCTGCTCATCGCTGATCCGCAGTGCTCGAATCAACCCCTCACAAATTCACTCTGACCTGCAATGTTTGCCCAACGGGACCATCTGATGCATGATCACACCACTTAACGGGCTGGATTGTGATGGTGGACGGGGGATCGGATGGGCCGTGGCGACCTGGCGGGTTCGGCGCACCTCGAACTGATATCCGGCGTGGTCCAGCTCCGTCCTGAGGACGCGGTGTTCGAGGCGATGCTGCGGGGGTTTCGGGCACAGCAGGCCGCCCGAGGTCTCCGGGAGGAGACGATCACCACCCGGGAACTGCTGGTGAAACGGTTCATGGCGTTCACCAACGACTATCCGTGGTCGTGGACGGCCGGGCAGGTCGACGAGTGGTCGCTGTCGCTGACCGCCGAACGGCACCTCGCACCCTCGACAATCCGCCACCACCAGGGCGGACTGCGACTGTTCATCGACTACCTCACCGATCCTCGTTACGGGTGGATGCGCGAGTGCGAGAAGGAGTTCGGGCCGGGGGTGCACCCGGTGCCGATCGTCCACGAGTGGAACACGATCGCGCATCTCAACGACTACGAGGGGAACCCGGAAGCTCGCCCGTTCACCCGCGAGGAGCTGCAGCTGTTCTTCGACTATGCCGACGACCAGGTCGAACGTGCGGTGAGCGCGGGACGCAAGGGCGCGTTGGCGGCGTACCGGGACGCGACACTGTTCAAGGTGATCTACGGGTGGGGCCTGCGCCGCACGGAGGCCGCCAAACTCGACCTGGTCGACTGGGGCCGCAATCCCGCGGCACCGGAGTTCGGCCGATACGGGACGCTGCACGTGCGCTACGGCAAGGCCAAGCGCGGGCAGACGCCACGGCGCCGCAACGTCGCGGCCGTGATGGGCTGGGCAGTCGAGGCGGTGACCGACTACGTCGAGAACGTCCGTCCCCGCTTCGGGCAACCCGAGCACCCCGCGTTATGGGTGACCGAGCGCGGCGGACGGATCAAATCAGCGGAGATCAACGCCCGATTCGCCGCCTACCGGGACACGCTCGGCTTGCCGTCGATGCTGGTCCCGCACTCGCTGCGGCACTCCTACGTCACCCACCTGACCGAGGACGGGGTGGACCGCCGGTTCATTCAATCCCAGGTCGGGCACGAGTGCGACAGCTCGACGGCGATCTACACCCACGTCAGTGACGACTTCATGAACACAGCACTGCGCCGAGCCCTATCGCCCGCCTTCGAGCCACACACAACAGAGGAAAGGAACCCGTGATAGCCGCGAAACTGGACTACCACTGGCACCTGCGCCACGTCATGGCCGGCCGGGGCATGTTCTCGACCACCGACCTGATCGAGCCGCTGGCCCGGCGCGGGATCCGGCTGTCCTCCTCTCAGGTGTACCGGCTCGTCGTGGATCGGCCGGAACGGTTGAGCCTGAAAGTCCTCATGGCCCTGCTCGATGTGCTCGACTGCGCGATGACCGACCTCATCGAGCCGATCGAGTCCGCCGCGGCCACACCCACCCGAGCGGCGGTAGGCGGATCCGGCGCCGCGGGTGTCGGAAACCTGCGCCCGAAGCGTGCCCGCATCGACGGTGTCGACAGGCCGTGACAGACGACGCCCGGGATCGGGCGGTCGCCGACCCGGTCGGTGCGATCGTGGACCTGCTCGTCCAGGCTGATCCGGGATTCGACCCGGCCACGGCGCGGCGACTGGTCTCCGATATCGCTGCGGGCCGGGCGAAAGCTCGCCGGCTCGCGCTCGCACTGACCGACCGCCCCGACCTGCTGGTCGACGGGCGGTCCCCGGCACCGCTGGTGGTCGGAGAGTTGCTGATTGGGGCCCGAGCCGCCGGTGCCACGGGGATCGCGCCGCCGCGTTGCACCAGTTGCGACCGCCAACTGCATGGCACTCTCGCCCGCATCGGAGAGAATTGGTACTGCCACCCATGCGGTCGGCCACACGAGCGGTGCGTTGGATGCGGGAAAATGAGTCCGGTCGGTCGCAGAGACCGACGTGGCAGGCCACATTGCCATCACTGTCCGGTCCCTGAATCTCGCGATCCCGACTCGGTGCTCATCGAGATCATCGCCACGCTCGATCCGGCGCTTGACCCCAACACGATTACCGCAGCCGCCCAACGCGCCGCTCCCGGACCGACCGCGCGGCGCCGGTTGGCCTGGGCGATCGAGGACCAGTCGGAGCTGTTGACCGGCGATGGCCACCTGGCGGCGATACCGTCGGTGCTGCGGCTCATCGACGCGCTCTGCGAGGCCGGATCCACCGGTATCGTGCGCCCCGTGTGCCCCGGTTGCGGACGGACCGCTCCACTAAGCCGGTGCCACGACGGGCAGCGGATCTGCCGCCGCTGCTCCATCGCACACAGGTGCGTGCCGTGCTCACGCTGCGGCAAGAACCGCGAGCCCGGCAGCCGCGACGATCAGGATTTGCCGTTGTGCTCACGCTGCACGCTCAACGACCCCGCCAATCACGAGGACTGCACAAGGTGCCGTCAACGCCGCCCGGTCGAGGCCCGCACCTCGGACGGGCCGTTCTGCTGGAACTGCCGCCCAAGACAGTACGGCGCATGCACGATCTGCGGCCGGCATAGGTCGATCGAGATCTCCCGAATCACCAGTGAGCCCTGGTGCAGTGCATGCCAGCAGCGGTGGATCCGCTGCTCTAGCTGCGGTGAAGTAAATCCTGTCCGCTCCGGCACCCTGGACGTGCCTCTGTGCGCCAGCTGTAGCGACGCCGATCCCTCGATATGGCAACCATGCCCACGCTGCGGGACCGCCGATCGACTCATTGACCACCATCCCTGCACGCGGTGCGTTCTCGACGAACATCTACGCGGACTGCTCGCCGACGATACGGGGTCCATCCGGCCCGAGCTCGCCGTGTTGCACCGCACTCTCGCTGAGATCGAGCGTCCCCGCACCGTGCTGTACTGGCTATCGTCCAGTGCAGCGGTAGCTGTATTGGGCGAGATCGGTAGCGGCACAAGAGTTTTAACTCATGACGCTCTCGATGAGATCGGCCCAGACAAGACCGTCGAGCATCTGCGCAGCGTGCTCGTTTCAACCGGCGCTCTGCCTGGCCGCGATGAGCACCTCGCTCGGCTCGAACGCTGGATCGCCGGCACGGTCAGCGAAGTCACAGAACCGAAGAGCCGAAAACTATTGCGCCATTACGCAACCTGGCATCTGATGAGGCGACTACGCACACGCAACCGCGGCCGACCTGTTACATTCGGACAGGCATCCGGCATCCGGCACCGACTGCGCGGAGCGCTCCTGATTCTCGACTGGCTCACCTCCCAGCAGTTGGATCTGGACACATGCACCCAATCCGACATTGACAGATGGCTCGCCGACCCGAGCGCCAGCCGCCGGTACTCGGCCAGCAGCTTCCTACGCTGGGTCACCACCAGCAAGTTGACCGACACGCCACTGAGAGGTGCCAGTCGCCGCTGGCAGGGGCCTGCTGATCTGCTCGACGGTGAGGATCGGTGGTCTATCGCCCGGAAGCTGCTGTGCGATGACACCGTCAAACCCGAGGATCGAGTCGCGGGACTGCTGGTGCTGCTGTACGCACAGCGCGCCTCGGCAATCGCCGCCCTGACGGTCGAGGACGTCACCATCGGAGCGGACGGCGTCCATCTACGCCTGGGCACCACCCCTATCTTGCTGCCGGTGCCGCTCTCCGACCTCGTCACCACATTGGTCGGCACCCGCGCCGGGCACGCCGCCATAGGCGAACGCGGAGTTTCGCCTTGGCTCTTTCCCGGAGGCCAACCCGGAAACCCGGTCAGCACCGCTCAGATGGGAGTCCGGCTGCGCGGCCTCGGAATCCGGCCGAACCCAGCACGCTCAGCCGCCTTATTCGCGCTCGCCGCCGAAGTTCCTGCCGCGATCCTCGCCCGCACCCTCGGCATCCACATCGATGTCGCAGTCGACTGGCAACAAACCAGCGCCGGTGACTGGACCCGATACGCCGCCGACGTTGGCCGGCGACCTACCCAAAGACTGTGACCGGCGATTCGAAGTATCGAGCGTCGCAGTGGGCTCACCATCACGACGAGCCAGCAATACGCGCACCTGGGCTGGGTCGTCGACGTGCACGCTGATGCGGCTGACCTCCTCGGTGATTCTTCGCGAAGACATGAGAGCGGGCAGTCGAGCGAGAACCGGACGGGCAAGGGCCAGATCGACATTCGTCCCGTCGGCATTTGGGAGGTACAGTCGGCCGTCCTTGATCGTCGGTGTGGTCTCGGTGAATCGGGACCCAGAGGCAATCGAATCGATGTCGGTCCGATCGATCGCAGCCACGATGGAGCCGGATTGACGAAGCACGAGGGACACGTCGGTCAAGTAGTGCGGGTTAGTGCGATGAATCGCCAAGTAACCGAACAGTGCGACCAGCGACCAGACTGAGGCGACCGCGAGGCTCACTCGAAGCCACATCCACGGTAGAAGCAGATGCAGCACCGCGATCTCGACGACGGTCGCGACTGCGAACGCCGTCGGCATCACGAGCGTTCCTCCGTGCGCACCGAGAACGATCGCGCCCGGTTCGACTCCGGAGTGCCGTCTGCGGATCCACAGCCAAAGCGCCCGGTAGGCCCTGACCTCAGCGCGGATGAGTGGCCAGAACGGCGAGTGCCCGAGCGCGGTCATGGCCGCGTCCCGGAACCCGATACCGCGTCGGCGCTGCAACCCGATCGCGAAGAGAAACGTGATGATCACCGCGCACGCGAGAGGAACTTCCACCGCGACGAACAACAGCACCGCTTGACGAGCGCTGACTGCACCGGCTAGCAACAAGGTGGCGTTGACGACGAGAACAGCCGCCGTGACCACTTGCGCCGCCCGTTCGAATCGTCGAATCAGCTTGAGCGCCATCAGATATCCGCAGTACTCGAGGATCGGGTGCTCAGTTCTCGTTGAACCCGTAGTACGACCTCGCGTTGTGCGGGGTCGGGGATCAGGTCGTCAAGCGAAAGTGTCCAACCAAGTCCGCCGGCGACCTCTGTTACTTCCGCGGATGACTCCATGACGTCCATCTTCTGTTGATCGAAGAATTCGAGGAGTCGGGCTGAGAGTGCTTCGATCGCTGATTCCGCCAAGCCCGGGCCACACCCTTCGAGATGTGCCCATTCAGCAAGCAGCGCCAAATACCGTTCGCGCTGGAGATCATCGGTCATCGTTGCCTCGTAGCCGGCGAGCATGACCTGCGGGGCCTTCCCCGACATTGAGAGGGCCTCGACGAGGTCTCGGTCACGCCGAATAGCCGAACCGACGTTGACTGACGGAGCGGTGTCGATAGCGTCGGACAAGGCTATCGCTAGCTCCGCTGGCAGCACCGAGATCGGGTTTCCGCGTTCGGCCTCGGCGAGCATCGCGGTGAGCTGAGCTCTGTGGCTGACGAGTATGGCCTGTTCCTTCTCGATGCCGGCAATCAACGATCGAAGATCCGCTTCCACGTCTCGATCGTCTTCGCTCGACCTTTCCTCGGCGAGGATGGCCGCGACCGATCCCAGGGGAACCCCGTTAGTCGCCAGCCAACGGATTCGCATCAAGCGGACGGCATCGCTGACGGTGTACGCGCGGTATCCGTTGGATCGACGTTGCGGCTCGTTCAACAGACCGAGTCGGTGGTAGTGACGCACCGTTCGCGTCGTTGTGCCGGCAACTTCGGCGAGCTGACCTATTCGCATAAGCCCAGTCTCAACCATGACCTAACGTCAAGGTCAAGATTAACTGATTCAGGCGTGCGCGACATCTTTGGCTGTGTCGAGAAACCATCGTTTCTCGACACAGCCGCCCGAAGGAAGTTGTCCCAGGCCGCAGCTGTCGAATACCCGTGTCGACAATCAACGTCGGATAACCTACCGTTCGGATATTGTCGACACATGCTGATCGGCTACGCGCGCGTCTCGACCGGGGACCAGACACCGGACCACCAGATCGACGCACTCCACCGAGCCGGCGTCGCCCCCGAACATGTCCACGTCGATCACGCCTCCGGCGCCAAGGCGTCCCGCCCCGAACTGGACCTGGTGCTCAAGTTGTTGCGCAACGGCGACCAGCTCGCGATCACTCGGCTCGACCGGTTGGGCCGCTCAGTAGTGCACCTGATCGGACTCGGCGCCGAACTCAGAGAGAAGGGTGTGGGCCTGAAAGTGCTCGAGCAGGGCATCGACACCGCCACCGCCGAAGGGCGGGCGATGTTCGGAATGCTCTCGGTGCTAGCCGAGCTACAGCGAGAGCTGATCGCGGCCAACACTCGCGACGGGCTGGCCGCGGCCCGGGCCCGCGGCCGCAAGGGGGGCCGGCCCTCGAAACTCACCGCCGAGCAGGTCAAACACGCTCAACGCCTGTACGACGCGGACCAGCACACCGTCTCCCAGATCGCCGGCCTGCTCGGCGTACGCCGAACCACTCTTTATGGGCATCTGAAGAAGTCCGACATCGTGGCGGCAGATCCCGAGACGCCGACTGCCGCCGACTTCGGTGTGGCCACACTTGAGCACACCGCACAGGCGCGAAGAACTCCGCGCGCTTGCCCAGGTTGCGGGCACGAGCCCACCACCCGAGCCGAGGCGGCTCACCAACGTGTTGACCTGGCTGTCTCCTGGCTGTATCTCGACTGCCAGGACCCCAGTAAAGTTGTCTCCCGACACCATTGCCGCAGTTGCCAACCCGAGGAAATCGTCGTCGACGTCGCCTGCACCGTCTGCGGAGACGGACCCATCCTCGCCGGAGAACTGGCCACTGGCACCGACATCGACGACGCCCAGCCTGATCCGGTCCAGCGATGGCTCGCCGATGCAGGATGGTGTACGAAACCGACGCTGCTCTGCCCCGACCATGCATGAACGAGAACTGACCGTCGCCGGAGTCAGGCACTGTCTGGTGTCCATCAATTCCGCAGACGGGTGACACGACCATCGATCCATCTCTATCGACAGGGCATCGAGTGACAAACGAGATCTGGGACTCGGAAACGCTGGGGCTCTTGCGTCTGCCCTCTGGGCGGCTGGTTCGCGGCCGAGGCCTCCGTAACCGCTTTCCAACAGGAAAGAAGCCGGAATTCGGGGTGTACCTGCAGGGCCGCGAACCGTCGCCATTCGATTGGGAGAGCCAGTGGGTGAGGTGGCGAGACTTCTGGCTGCCATCCGACCGCAGATCATTCGCCCCGACACTCCATGAATTGCTAGAGCGTTCCGGGAGCGAGCGCGTCGAGATCGCCTGCAGCGGCGGTTTCGGACGTACCGGCACAGCAATGTCGTGCCTCGCAGTGCTCGACGGAATACCGGCCGACAAAGCTGTCGACTACGTCCGAGAGAACTACTCGCGCAGGGCTGTCGAGACACCATGGCAGAAACGATTCGTGACCCGGTTCAGCTAACACGGATGGAATGACCACATTGGATGCGTTGCGAAGGCCGTACCAAGCAGATCCTCGTATGCCCTCTCCAGGAAGCGCAGATGTACCTGTATTCAAAGGGTTTCAATACCTGACTGTCCCATTATCCCCCACTGCGGTGAGTGCTTCCGTCAGTCCGGGGCGTTCGCGGTTGCGACCGGTGTATCCGCGGTCGGTGTAGATGTTGCCGATGTCGACTCCGAGCTTGTGGAGGGCTGTGCGCTGCGCTCGTAGATCCTGTCCGCGTGTGGAGCATCGGGCGTACCCGATCAGGTTTTCGTCCACCTGAAGCCCTCCGTCTCGAAATCTGTGATCAAATCGGAATACCTTGCAACACTACCTACCAGGACACCGCCAGGCGGGTCGGGGCATCAATCAATTTGGCCTCGGGGTGTCTCGATAGACGATCGTCAAAACGCACATTCGTAGCCGCAGGAGGCAGCTCAGGCTTTGCTTGAAGTTCGACCGAAAGACGGCCCACCGAACAGCTTGAGCGCTAAGCTTCGGCTCTCCACCGATCAGCATGACGTTGCGGTGTTGATATTGCGCCCCGTCTCACTTCTGGTGATGCGCCGCTCGCTTTGAACCACTCCGACCGCCCCCTCAACAGCGCCTTTGGTGGTGACCCCTCCACTTGTCGGCGGATTGCCCCTAACTTGTCGACGGTCACACCTCGCCCTCACCCAACGCAAGCCCCACATAGTCGGAAGGAACAAAAACAATGCAGGACAACATGATTACGCTCGGCGCCGATAGATCCATCATCGACAGCATGCTCGACCACAACCGACGAGCACTGATCGACACCGTGCAGGGCGTGTCCGAGATTGATGCCCGCAGACAATTGGTTCCGTCGTTGACAACGCCGATCACCTTGATCAAGCACGCGGCGGCCGCGGAACGGATTTGGTTCCAAAAGCATTGGGCTGGACTCAGTGAATCCGAATGCGCCGGCTACTCGCGCCGTGACGAAGGCACCTTCACCGTCAGCGACCACGAGACGCTGGTAGAGGTCATTGCCGAGTTCGAACGAGCCAGCAGTAAATCACGCCGAATCGCCTCACGTTTCGGCCTGGACGAGACCATCGACCTTCCTGTCGAGGGCACTGTTTCCATGCGATGGACACTGCTTCTGATGATTCAAGAATTCGCCAGACATGCCGGTCACGGCGACATCCTCAGCGAGCAGATCGGCGCCGCCAACTCGGTCGATACCGCGCTCCTCTGACACCAACCGGCTACCGCCCGTGCAGCCCACTTCTGCCATCGGAATGTCAGAAGGCAGCTGCACTCACCTGCAAAACTCCAGCACAGAATGCAGTCCACTTCTGAAACTGACAGCACAGGGACACCTGAGTGTGTCAGAAACCATTGAGACCAAGCTCGTGTGTAGCAGCTGCTCTCACCGCGCGGTTACGTAACGGGCGCTGCGTTATCCCCCATCGAAGCATCCCAACCGGGGTACCGATTGTTTACGAGCCAAGCCGCTGTGAGAGCTCGACGAGGCGATTGGAGAATCCCCACTCGTTGTCGTACCAGGCGAAGACCTTGACTTGTTCGCCGACGACCTGGGTGAGGGGCGCATCGAAGATCGCCGAGTGAGGGTCGCCGACGATGTCGGCGGAGACAAGTGGCGCCTCCGAATAGGCAAGGTAGGACGAGAGTTCAGGAGTCTGTGCTGCTGCGCGGAACGCTTCATTGACTTCCTCGACGCTCACCGGTCGTGACAGATGGGCGGTGAGGTCCGTGATAGATCCAACGGGCACCGGGACACGCAGCGAGAGTCCGGTTAGTTTCCCGTCCAGTTCTGGGATGATCCGCCCGATCGTAGCGGCTGCACCGGAGGAAGTCGGGATTGTGGACAGTGCCGCGGCGCGGGCACGCCGGAGATCGCTGTGCGGAGCATCGTGGAGGCGCTGGTCGCTGGTGTATGCGTGGATTGTCGTCATGAGTCCGGACTCGATGCCGAACGCCTCGTGCAGAACCTTCGCCATGGGGGCGAGGCAGTTGGTCGTGCAGGAGCCGTTGGAGAACACGTCTTCCGGCATGTCGAGGGCATCGTCGTTGACCCCGAGTACGACTGCAGGGACATCACGGTCCGCGGGCGCCGAAATGATCACCTTGCGCGCTCCAGAGGTCAGGTGTTGGCGAGCGTTGACCGAGTCCGTGAAACGGCCGGTCGACTCGATGACGACATCGACGCGTTCGTCGTTCCAAGGGATGAGGGACGGTTCGCGCTCAGAGGTGACGCGAATACGTTTCCCTGCAACGACAATCGTGTCCCCATCGACCTGAACGCCTTCCAGATGCCCGGACAATGAGTCCCACTCCAGGAGCGAAGCCAATGTTGCGGCGTCGGTGATGTCATTGATCGCGACGATCTCGACATCCGCATCGCTGCGTAGCGCGGCGCGTAGGTAACTGCGACCGATACGGCCGAAGCCGTTGATTCCGATTCGAACGGTCAAGGGGTCTCCTTTTCGGGTTGGTCAGTGATCGGTGCAGACAGCGGAATGGGCGACGTCGAGCAGGGAAACGGCTCCACGAACCGCCGCGTCCATCGGGCCTTGCTCGCCCTTCGCGCGAGCAAGTACATAGCCGCCCTGCAGGACCGCCGCCAGTGTTCGCGCGAGATCCGCCGGGACGATGCTCGTGGGGAGTTCCCCTGCGGCAATTGCGGCAGTGATCACCCGCTCCCAGCGGGTCAGCATCGCGTCGAAGGCATTCGCAACGACTGCGATGAGTTCCGCATCTGTGACAACCTGCGGGTCCTGGGTCATCCGACCCACCCGACATCCCCGCGTACCAGGCCGAGGTAACAGGAGGTAGCGCTTCATCTGCTCGAGCGGCGAACCTTCTCCGTTCAAAAGAGATGACTCGCCCGTCATTTCCCCGGTAACTGCGGACAGCGCTTCGACCGCGAGCTCGTGCTTCCCGCTGAAATGGTGATACATGCTGCCCTGACCAACCCCAGCTCGCGCCATCACCTCACGCGGGCTCGTCGCGGCATAGCCGCGCTCCCACAACAACTCTGCCATCGCACCCGTCAGCTGATCTCGTGCACTCACACGGTCACTGTAACAACTAGTATGTACAGCACAAAACCGGGACAAACATGAAAGGGGGCAGACTCCGAAGATGGCTTGGAAGGAACCCGGAACGGGTTCACGGACGCAAACGTCGTCGAGCGAGCGTCAACCGGCTGAACAATCGAGCGGATCGCACAGCGCTGAGACATACTCGCAACATCTCTGAGAGTGCAGCCGCAGGCACCCCGGACGGTATTCAACCGACGTCTAGGTCGGATCAACCTCCATCGGACTCTGCATTCAATTTCGGTGACCCACCTCGCGATAGGGCCTGTGCCGTGAACTTCCGACCCTTCGCCGACTCAAAGTCGACGACTACAGTTCCAGATCACATCCACGGCGTTACTCGCAACCGACGCCGTCACCATCACGGTCGAGCTTGCTGCTGTAGCCGGGTTGTCCGGCCCGGATGGGGGCTGCACCGGCTGCACGAACTGCGCTGCAATTCTGGTAGTACACGCTCGACGGTGCAGGCGCCTCGACCAGCGGAGCGGGCGCTGGTGCTGGTGCTGGTGCGACCGGAACAGGTGCTGGTGCGACCGGTGCAGGTCGAGGAGCTGGCGCTGGCGGAGCTGGAGCAGGTGCGACTGGGGCTGCGGCGCCGCAATCACCGAGGACGCGGGTGATCGCGTCGTGTTCGGGCTGGGTGACCCACAATCCGTAGGCGGCCTTCACCTCGACCTGCCGAGCAACATAGGTGCACCGGTATGCGGTGTTACTGGGGAGCCAGGTCGCGGCGTCACCGTCGCTCTTCTGCTGGTTCGCCGGGCCGTCGACGGCCTGCAGGTTGCGCGGGTCGTTCGCCAGGTTCGCCCGCGTGGCCGGGTCGAGTTGCTGCGCACCTGTCTGCCAGGCATTGCTGAGGGCGACCACGTGTTATCCGGTACGTCTCGCACGGTGCCGACGACGTCAGTGACGGCGGGGTGAAGTGACCAATCGGTATGTCGACGGTGGTGTTATCAGGTATCGGCGTGATGGTTGGGAAGGTCCGGTTGTCGGTGCTCGTCTCTACGTTTGCTGTCAACGAAGGAGTGCTGATGGCAGCGACGCAGCGGGTGACGTTCCAGGATGTCGTGACGTGGACGGTGGTTGACGACGTAGGCAAAGTGATCGAACCCGTCGAGGCCTACTTGGATTTTGCTCGGCAGTCGGATTACTCGCCGAACACGATTCGCGCCTACGCAAAAAGCCTCGCTCTCTGGTCGACTCATCTGGCCAGTTGCAACCGCGCGTGGGACGCGGTCCAGCTGACGGACTTCGGATCGTTCCTCCAGGCGTTGAGGGCGGGACGAGTCGGCTCCCGGACGGTTGCGCTAGAGCGGGGTCGTGTGGTTTCGGATGCGACGGTCGCGGCCCGGGTGCGGCCGGTGATGAGCTTCTACCGCTTCCACGCCTCGATGGGAGTGCCCGCGGCGTCGTTCCTCTACGAGCAGGTCCATGCCCGGCCGGGTCGGTACTTGCCGTTCTTGGAGCACGTGGCGCGGAGACAGACCCGCCGGAAATCGCAGGTTCGGGTGCGGGTCCGGCCACGGGAGGTGCCGGTGCTGGAGCCCGTAAATGTCAAGTCACTGATCGCCTCCGAAGCCAGCTTCGACCCGGTCAGCGGGGAGTGGATTGGGGACCTGCGCTACCGGTTGCTCTGGACACTGCTCGCAGAAACGGGATTGAGGATCGGTGAGGCACTGTCGCTGCAGCACCGGGACTGGAGCATGGGGCGCGGGGACACCGCTTCGGTCCAGATCGTCCCCCGGCAGCATCCACACGGGCTCCAGTTGAAGAGCGGGGCACGGCGCGTGTTCGTGGGTAGCGTGCTCGACCGACTGTATGGCGATTACGTGTGGTGGCTTTGTGACCGTGGCGCGGACGCCGTCATCGAGGACTGGGACGCGGCCTACATCTTCTGCAACGCCTTCCGGGAACCGATGTTCGCCCCACTGCGGCCAGAGAGC
Organism: Rhodococcus sp. H29-C3; assembly: GCF_030063405.1. Lineage (NCBI taxonomy): Bacteria > Bacillati > Actinomycetota > Actinomycetes > Mycobacteriales > Nocardiaceae > Rhodococcus > Rhodococcus sp. H29-C3. The sequence goes on from NZ_JASITC010000009.1 coordinate 23,718, forward strand.
GTTTACGCGCACCTGGACAGGATGAAGCGCCAGATCCCGGAACTTCCGTCTGGGATGACTCCGCACTGGTTCCGCCACACCCACGCCACGGCCCTGTTGTTGGCCGGCACCCCGCTGCACGTGGTGAGCCGCCGTCTGGGTCACCGAGACGTGCAGACAACGACCAACACATACGGGCATGTCACCGAGGATGCCGAACTCGCCGCGTTGGCCAATTGGCGCCACATCGTGCAGGGATGGGAGGGCAGCGCCGATGTCTGAGCAGCCAGGCAGGGCCCAGCGCAACGGGCGCGCCGGGAAACGGCTCGACCGGCGAGACCCACGGCTACCGGTCTCCGAGATGTTCGATATCCATGTGGCCACGCATCTTTGGGAGATGTTGCCCGAGGACTGCCGGCGCGACCACTTCGACAAGACCACGATGCCCGAGCGGTACCGAGCAGCCGTAGCGGAGACTAGTGCCGGGGGTCCCTGGACTACAATCGCCGTCAGCATGCGAGGCCTACCCGAGCCGATGACCTGGGAGCTGGCTTGGTTGCTCCACCGTGAGATCGAACTCGGACGGCGCGTCTACCCTCTGGCATTCAACGCGACGAGCCGAGTGCTGCGCGCCGCCACCAGTCATGGCGGCGCCACCGCTCGGGCCGCCCAATCCTTGCTGCAGCTGACGCCCGAGGAGTGGCTGCGCCAAGCGCAGGGCGCCCGACTGCGCGGTACCGACTTGGGCCGAAGCAACGACAAGCACGCGCTGCACACGATCCGCCGGCTCCAAGACGTCTTGGTCTACCCATATCACCGGGGAGACTGGTGGCAGCTAAATGTCTGGAATCCTCAGCTCGATCCGCGCGTCCCGCAACGCGACCACGAGCCGCATGGGCGCAGCATCGCCAACTTCAGTCACCTGACCAGCGACTGGCTCCGGGAAGCAGCGAAGTGGTGGCTCTCGACCTGCCTGGAAACGGAGCGCTACTCCTGGAGCACGATGAGGACGCGGCTGGATGGACTGAAGTGGCTGCAGCGCTACCTCGAAGATGTTGGAGACGCCGGCCCATCGCTAGTCGCCGACCCCGATGAACTGCGTCCCTTCGTCCGCGGCTTCCTCGCCGGCGTGCGCAGTCACACGGTGACCTCGGGCCCTCGGACGGGCCATCCCCTGGCGGCGAACCCGCGGAGGGCAATTCTGAGCACAATTGAGCACTTTTACGCTTGGATGTATGACAACCGGACCGACGCGGCGGCCACTTTGCGCGAGCCACGGTGGCTGACGCTGGGTGCGGCTCACAGCGTCCTGTTCCGCCCCGGCGACAAACCGCGGCTGACGAACAAACGCAGCGAGGACATGGTGCTCGAGGACGACGTCGTGTCTCGCATCGCCGAAGGCGCTGAGCTGCTGGCGCTCCCCAAGGCAGACGGCGGCCTTGGCGATCTCGCGGCGTTCCACGCGTTGATGCTGCTGATCCGAACCGGCCGCCGGGTCAACGAGGTCCTGATGATGGACTTCGACCCGCTGCTGCCGCTGGTCGGCACCAAGGACACCGACGAGTCCGGTCTGATCGCCCGAATGCGCTACCAACAGACGAAGGTCCAAAGCGGGCAACCGAACTCGATCCCCGTCGATCACGAGGTGGTCGCCATCATCCGCGCCCAGCAGGCCGAGGCCCGACGACACATGACCGCGATGGGCTGGACAGATAGAGCGCCGCGCTACCTCTTCCCACGACCAAGGGAAAACCGCAACGGGATGCACCCCTACTCCGCCGCCACCCTCCACAGCGTCCTCGGCAAGCTCACCGACCGGCTCGACATTGTGGACAGCCATGGGCGGATCGTGCCTATCAGTAAGACCCACCGGTTCCGCCACACGGCCGCAACGAACCTACTCAATGCCGGGGTCCCGCTGCACGTGGTCATGCGCTATTTCGGCCACGTCAGCCCGGAGATGACGATGCACTACGCGGTCACCCTCGCCCAGACCGCTGAACGCGAGTTCCTCCGGTTCAAGAAGGTCACTACCGACGGCCGCCCTCTGTCTGTGGACCCGAGCGACCTCTACGACGTTTTGCAGCTGGATAGGCGAGCGGATCGAGTTCTTCCCAATGGCTGGTGCATGCTGCCGCCGAAGCAAGTGTGCAATCGCGGTAACGCCTGCCTCTCGTGTGACAAGTTCGTCACCGATGCCAGCCATGCTCCGGCGCTGCGCGGCCAGCTCACCGATACTGAACGGCTGGTCGAACAACGGGAGGCCGCGTTCTTGGCTAGGTATGGCACACCGATGGGCGAGGACAACATCTGGCTGCAAGGCCGGGCAGCGGAAACCACTTCACTGCAGCAGATCCTGCTCGCCATCGAAGACGTCAGCGATACCGCACAGGCCGTACGAGGTGCCGGAGCCAACGACCGCACCCAGCCGGTGAAAGACACCGGGAAGGACGCCCAGTGAGCGAGCACCTGATCCGAGCCGCCAAATCCCGGCACGACGAGGCCCTCAGATGCGCCACCGCTGCGCTCCAACAGATGGCCGAGGAAGGCGAACCGGTCACTTTCGCCGCCGTCGCCCGACGCGCCGGCGTGTCCACCGACTTCCTCTACAACGCCGCCGACTTACGATCCAAGATCACCGATCTACGAACCGCACCATTAGTCCAGCGCACAGCCGAACCGACGACAGATGGCGAATCCAGCAGCAGCAGCGCGATCCGGGCCCTTTCGAGCCAGCTGAAGGCTGAGCGCCGCCGCCACCAAGAAGAGGTGCATGCGCTCCAGGCGGCTCTGGCCACGGCGCACGGGGAGAACCTCCACCTACGCCGACGCCTCGCACAGCTCGAAGACTGACCGCCGCTTTCAGGCTCCGGAGCCGTCCGGCCCAGGAACCGTCCTCCGTTGTGAATGAATCCTCGTGCTGGTCTCCGCGTTTATGGGTTCCGGTGTGGCTTCGCATCCAATGTGGCGGAGCTAGGCGGGTTTGAGCTGCGGTCCGCCACATGCGACAGATGCAATGTCAGTCGATTCTTCCCATCGGATCTGGCGAATTTCTTCTCGCCCTCCGACCGAACGGGCGCGGCTGTCATACCGGCGCGCGCCGAGTAGTTCGAGGCTCACACGCTCCATTGAGACGTTGGCCCATATACCTTGCACCAGCTTCGGCACTTGCGATTTGACCCACGCTGCGGAGTATGGTGCGTCCACGCCGGTGCTAATGAAGCTCGCCGGTCATACCTCGATTCGCAGCCTCGCGAAGTACGCGCGGGTGTCCGATGAAGGTCTCCTAAACTTCCAGTCCGACACCGATCCCCGCCGCGCGCCACCATAACCGGCGGTCGGGCGAATAAGCTGTGGAAACACGGTGAGCACTGAGATATCCATCCCGTTGCGCAAAACGGCATTCCGTGGCCTGTGCCAGTGGCGTTGGTTCACTGCAACCACTGTGACCTGGGTGGGGTGTCCTCAATGGCAGAACGAGTGCGCGACGTCGCCAACATAGCTGGTGCGTTCGACTTCTGTTGTGCGAAGCCGCATTTTATGTCTTCCACGGCAGACCCATAGCGTCGGATTCATGAAATGGAATTTTCGGTCGGCCGAAGAACTCGCAGCAGCGTTGCACGCCGGTGAGGTGACCTCGGCAGAACTGACCGACGATGCGATCGCCCGTATCGAGCGCGACGACAAAGCAATCAACGCAATCTGTGTGCCGGACTTCGACCGTGCACGGGCTGACGCGCGCCGTGCCGACCAGGCGCGCGCCCGTGGCGAGGAGCGGGCATTGCTCGGTATTCCGGTGACAGTCAAAGAGTCCTACAACATCGCCGGGCTGCCCACAACCTGGGGCATGCCGCAGCAGAGGAACCATATACCGGCCGAGGACGCGGTACAGGTGTCGCGGTTGAAGGCCGCCGGCGCGGTGGTGCTCGGTAAGACCAATGTGCCGTTGATGCTGCGAGATATCCAGAGCTTCAACAAGATCTACGGCACTACCAACAATCCGTGGGATCACAGCCGCACGTCGGGTGGCTCGTCGGGTGGGTCGGCGGCGGCCCTGGCGTCCGGATTTGGCGCACTGTCCATCGGTTCCGACTTAGCCGGTTCGCTGCGTACCCCCGCGCATTTCTGCGGTGTCTACGCACACAAGCCGACCCTCGGGCTGGTGCCGACCCGCGGCATGGTCGCACCGACCGCACCAGCATTGCCGGTCGACCTCGACCTCGCTGTCGTCGGGCCAATGGCCCGAACCGCCCGTGACCTCACACTGCTGCTCGACGTCATGGCCGGACCGGACCCGCTGACCCACGGCGTCGCCTACGACGTTGCACTGCCGCCCGCGCGCCACGAACGGCTCTCGGACTTCAGTGTCCTGATCATCGAGGACCATCCGCTCATTCCGACCGGAGCGGCTGTGCGGGCGGGCGTGAACCGGGTCGCCGAGGCGCTCGTCGACGAAGGTGCCCGCGTCGAACGGCGCAGTCCCCTGCTGCCCGATCCGATCGATGCGGCGACGCTGTACATGCTGCTGATGCTCTCGAACGCCGCCGCAGGTATTCCCGTCGATGTGTATGAACAGCTACAGACCGACGCCGCCGCCCTGAGCGCGCACGACCGGAGTCTTGATGCGGCGCGGGTGCACGGCATGGTGCTGAGCCACCGCGACTGGGTCGAGGCGAACAACCGTCGCGAGCTCCACCGCCACAGCTGGCGGCAGCTCTTCGCCGAGTTCGATGCCGTGGTGTGCCCCATCACGCCCACTCCAGCCTTCCCGCACGACCACAACGGAGGTCTGGAGGACCGGCACATCGACATCGACGGCGTCGCCTATCCGTACTTCGACCAGCTCGTGTGGGCCGGTCTGGCGACCATGCCCGGCTTGCCTGCCACCGCCATCCCGGCGGGCCGGTCCCAAAAGGGCCTGCCGGTGGGAGTTCAGCTCATCGGTCCCATGTTCGAGGACCGCACCCCATTGCGGCTGGCCGAACTGCTCGAGCGGAAAATCGGCGGCTTCCAGGCCCCGGAATAGGGGCGTTCTACCGGACACGACTCGAATCCGACCCTGCAGCCCGTCGTGGGCAACCAACACCACCCCGGAGAATTTCGCTGGCCCCGATACGACGGAAATGACCGCACTGGTCGACCCAGCTCGCCCACAACCTCCGGCAGCGACACCCACGCCACCCGCCGCTTCACGCCACCCTCGGTAATGAACACGGCCCCCGAAATCCCCGGCAGACCTTGTCTGCCCTGCCGACGGTTCCAGCACCGAAACATCATTCTCGCCACATTCGATGAGAACTCGGCACCACATCGCCAGATCACCTGAGAACTGACATCCGGGCCTGGAAGTGAAGTCGGGTGGTGTCGTTTGCCGGATAGAAGGTTTCGATCGCCAGCTCTGACAGAGTCACTTCGCGAGGCGTGCCGAAGACGGTGGTAGTGGATATGAACGACAGCACGACGCCATCGACAGCCCTGATCTCCAGAGGTACGACGAAGAGGTCTTCATCTAAGGCAGGGGTTGAGGCCGCATCCGAAAATTCGTTTATCAGTGCCGCTAGATCGGCATCACCTGTTGCGGTGTATTCGCTTTGGAGTCGCTGCATCACTGCCGATCGCCACTGATCGAGGTTCACGATTCGCGAAGCCAATCCATCAGAACTCAATGTAAGTCGGATGACGTTGATGGGCGGTCGAAGCATGATCGGGTCGACGTCACCGAACAGCGAGTACGCCGCATCGTTCGCGGTCACCAAATCCCATCGACGATCAATGACCAGCGCTGGAAAAGGCATATGCGCCTGCAAGATTGATTCCAAAGCTCGGCTCACATCAGCGAGCGGAGCGTCACTGAGCTGATGTTGTGGGTGAGCGGGAGCGAAGCCCCCAGCCAGCAGGATTTGGTTTTGTTCACGAAATGGGATCTGAAGCTGCGCGCACAGGCGCAGCAGCATACGGCTGGTGGGATTCGAACGCCCGGTCTCGATGTAGCTGAGGTGCCGAGGTGAGACATCAGTGCTGTGCGCCAACTCCAATTGTGAAAGCCGTCGCCGCAGTCGCCACTCTCGGACCAGGGCACCCGCTGAGACCTGCATCAGCCAACGGTAGTGCAGAGATGTGGGCACCACCATGACCTCGGAGGTAATCGACGTGCAGACCTTTTACACGTGAACTTGGAGGACAACCCACCCCACCGAAGGAGATAACCTCATGATCAGCGCCCTCGCTCAGTATTGGATCGACAAACTAGTGGCTGGTTCACCAGTGGGCAAGGCGTTGACGCTGTCAGTCGAGGACGCTGAGGTCGATGCAATTACGCTTGCCATGCCGATATCTGAAGATATCGAGACCATGCCTGGCGTCATCCATGGGGGGATTCTGGCAACGCTCATCGATGCCGCCGGAGCGGCTGCTTCTGCTTCTGGGGTTGTCGAGGCGGACAACGCGACGGGAGGAGCGACTACACACCTCTCGGTTGCCTACTTTACCCCGGCTCGTACGGACCTTGCCGCGACTGCCGAAGTTGTCCATAGAACCCGGACGACCACGACGACCGAGGTCGTTGTCAAGGACACTCAAGGGAATACCGTTGCCAGGGGGCAGGTAACTAGTCGCATCTTCCACTAGCTGTTGTACGTCTGATGGCAACGTGTCCGTATTCGAAGGTCGCACTATTCATTCGTTGCTGCAACGGGACCCTGCTGGTGCAGGAATCGGCCGTGTCGTTGATTGTGCTCACGCGCCAGACCGGCGGCCTGGACAAGCAGAGCGCATAGGTGCCCGACGACGTTCGAGGCGATCCACCCACTCCCAAAACATGGCGCATACGATCCATGCCATGGGCAGGCAGAAGCGAATCGCGTTCACTGATGAGCAGCGACTAAAAGCGTTCGTTCTTCGCGCCCGACGGATCACATCGCACTCGCTGTGGCGCGAACAGCGAGATCTCATGGAACGAGCTCGTAGCGGGCAAATGAACGTGTTGATCACCAAGGATCACCGAACAAATGAAGATACTTACGTGCTGAGAGAGGAGTATCCGGCGGAGGAGCTTATGGAGTCGTTGGCCGCGCGGATTCGCCCTCTCACGCTCGACGGCGATGACCTGCACTTCGCAAAGGTGCTTAACTCCGTAGCAGCCCTTGCTCCAGCCGCCGAATTCCCTCCCTACATTGAACCGATCACCATCTGGCACAAAATGTGGGAAAACGTTGCGACGCGCGACGACAAGGCCCAGGCGTACTACATCGTCACCGAACAAGGCACCGCTACGGACCAAGACTTGATGTATGCGTGGTTCTACGGCGATGTCGTGCATGCCGACGACAAAGAAGCAGAATCTAAAGGGCTCGGGGTGACAGAACGATACAAGGCTGCCGCCGGCATCGTCGCGCGAATAGTCGACCACGTTCACCTTACGCTGCTGTTAGTGGAGAGCCTTGTCGACGAGGGTGTGCTGACCATTGACCCTGAGTTGTTTGCCAGGGACGTAATCGTTACCGAGACAGTTTTCGAGAAGCCAGTCAAGGCCTATGCTTCCGACGTTGAAACCCCTCTGCCGACCAACGACGAAGAACTTGACCCAAGCGTTTGGCAGCCAATGTCCGAGGCCCTGTCGGATCACCTTACGAGGCCCAGCGGGTGCGATCTTTGGTGAAAGCAGCGCCGGATTCGACGTGAGGACTGGAAAGTCGATCCGAAGCGGCTTGCCGATTTACTCTTGCGAACATGATCGGCCACCCCAGTGACTCCCGGCAGCACGCACGCGGCCGACCCCTCCCGAGTTCGCAGTCGACCTTGTGCGACCGCTTCTCCGTGTACCGCGACTAAGTCGGCCTGACCTCCGGCGCGCCAATGCTTCCGGCACTCCACTGCCTGCTGCTTGGTCATTGAGGGGTGAACGCACGCACCACGCATGGACCCGTCTGACGCACTTTCTCGACCAAACTCCCCCGACAGCAAAGCGGTCCCGTAACACGATCTTCAAGCGGGACGGGGCTGACCCACCAAGAGAGCGAGCGGTGCTCGCGCCGACATCAACCGTGCTTCATCCCAACGGCAACTACGCAACTCCGGCGGGATGGCCTACCGTGACCGGCATGCCGTCGACACACTGAACATATGTTTCATACGTCTTCTACGGTGACCGCTACAGATACCACGTGGTCGATTTGGACAGCGCTCGAGGTATCGGTGCCGCGGACGAAGCTGATGGTGGTGCCGGTGTACGTATCGGCCAGGGTGCCGGTCTGCACCGCGCACCCGTTGGACCCCGGCTTCAGAGCGATAGCGGTGAGGTCCCGCCGCAAAATATCGTTTCTCGTATCGCAGCCATTGCGCCCACCTTCGACCGTGACATCGTCGGTCCACGCCTGCCCGAACACCTCACGGTCGTACCCGGTCTTCGGGGCTCTTCCCTTGATCGGCACCGTTGCCAGCATGCCCAGCGCAGCGTTGGCACCATCTGCGTTCTCGACCGCCAACGCCACCGGTACGGGCGCGAGCATCGACTCGGGTGTAGTCGCGGCGGCGCCCGGAGCCACGGGCAATGCTGTAGCGACGGCAGCTTTCGGAGTGCTGGTCGTCGTGGCGGATGCTGTGGCAACCGCCGCCTCCTGCGCCGCTGTGTCCCTCGACCCGGTCGGATCCACCACACCGATGATCAGCAAGCCGGACACGACTGCACCGGTGACCCACGGCCACTTCCGTCGCCCCTTCGATGCGGTTGATGCAGGCGGCGGGTAGTCAAAATCAGACACAGTGGTTCCCCTATAGGCAAAGTCATTGACGAGCGTGGTCGGTCGACATCGTAGTAGGACCGCTAATAGCGGCCGATACATTCGAGATGCCTCCGCCGTTATCGGCGGGGCAGTGGTGGTCGCATTGGATCGAGTTCGGGCTCATCGACGCGATGGTCATCTCACTCGTCGAAGTCACCTCCGGAGATGTGCCGGCTGCGGGCGTGTCGTTCAGCTCCGGTGAGGGCGGGCGCAAATTGGGTGCGAATCCGGCGGTGACGGATCTCAATGCGGGAAGCAACATGCAGACAGCCTGAATTGCGCTCGCCTGAAGCCCTGGATCCGATTCAGCCTGGGGTTGAGTCTCCCCTGAGCAAGCTGTGTACGTGCATGTCATGCCACCCGTCTGCATGGCGTGCTGATTCGCGACGGATGCCTTCCGTCTGAAATCCGGCCTTATCCGCAACGCGACACGACGCAGCATTGTCTACCGAGTGTTCGAGTTCGAGTCGGTTGAAGGCCATTTCGTCGAAGGCCCATCTTGCTAACGCAACAACGGAATTCGGGCACACTCCATACCCGCGCGCAGATGCGGCCATCCAGTACGCCAGATCGGCCGTCCCGTCATAGAGATCAATATTTTTCAATGCGATACGACCGAGTAGGCGGTCCGAACCTGAATCAACCACAGCCCAATGGGCTCCGGATTCTTTGGGCCACTCAGACTGCCACCACCCTCCGATCCATCCTGCTGCCTCCTCGATCGAATCAGCGCGTTTGACGTGCCATCGTTGGATGAGTGGGTCCTGAAAGATTTCCATCACCGCTGCGGCGTCGCCGTTCAACCACGGCCTGAGCGAAACCGACCGCGACACCTCGATCACGGGTTGTTCAATCCCGAACAACGATCCCTCGGGGATCGACGGTTCGACCAGGATGGGCACAAAGTCAATCCTGGTACAGCGTAATCAAGTTGAGCAACACCTACCCGACAAACCGTTCTCGGCGAGACAACGCCGTCAAAGGCACTGCTTGCGAGCACACGCTCTGGTTGGCAGGATCATCGCCAGCGTCGCGTGTCGATGACGGACAGCGTCAGGCATGGAGGCGTGGAACTGCCCAGGAGGCAGACACTCATGACCATCACGTTCGATCACACCATCGTCGTCTCGAAAGACCGGTCGGTGTCAGCTGCATTCTTTCGTTGGTTGTTCGACCTACCGGAAGCGCCATCGTGGGGCCCGTTCACGAACGTCCAGCTCAGCGACGGGGCACTCATCCAATTCGCGGAACCGCCGGTCGACGAGATCCAACCACAGCACTACGCTTTCCGCGTCACCGACGACCTGTTCGACATTGTCGTCAAACGACTTTCGAATGGAGCAATCAGGTATTGGGCCGACCCACACCAAACCCAAAAGAGGCAGATCAACCACCATCACGACGGTAGAGGCGTCTACTTCAAAGACCCGGCGGGCCATCTGATCGAGGTACTCACGAAGCCTTATCTCCCGTAATCAGCATTCGACGAGTTTCGCCTGAGCGGCGGCCTGAAGTCGAGACGCTGCGTCCGAGTAGCGATAGCAATACCGCACGAAGCTCTGGCGCGTGATCACCTCGATTGTTTGAAACAGGGGAACCGGCTGATGCCGATCACCCTTTTGTGTTCGCCACCTCCTACCCATCTTGGGAGCCGCGATAGGTGTGTGAACTGCCTCCGGCAACACTCGGCGGAACAGGATAGTCAGTATCCTGCGCTGCTTTGCGCTCCTGCCTTCCTATGCGCTGCAGTAAAGCGACGATATCGGCAATCGCGGCTCTCATATGAGGGTCGTCGGGGTCGTACCCCTCGTCGAGAAGTGCTTGTCGGTAGTACCAATCGTCTTCCACACTGAGTTGGACGAATCCGCGAGGTATTCGGTTCCATTTTGTTGAATATTCGAGTGATCGGAAGATCGAGCAACGCGGGCGAGCAGTCCAGGTGACTGTGGTGGGGAGCCGGCCCACCCTGTTGTCATATGCCACCTTTAGAGTGCGAGGCATGGTCGAGGCGAGGGTAGGGCGCAGCGATGTGGCAGGCGTGCCGGACGAGGTTCTCGACGAGCTCGCGCAGTCGTTGGCCGAGAAGATCGATATCCTGCTCGATCGATTGACCGATCGGGCGCTGACTGCGCCGGCGGCCGGGTCTGCGGCCTGGCAGTCGGAGTGGGCGCACCGCGACAGCACCAAAGGTCGCGCACAGCAGGCTCGGCGTGTACGTGTGCGGGCGATACTGGCCGACAAAGCCGGGATCGCAACACATCAGGTCCCGCCGAATCCGACGACGGTCGGGCAGATGACCCCAGCTACCCGACCTCGGACCAAACGCAAGCTCATCGACGATGCGCAGTTGTCGATGTTCTGAACATCCGATATGCGGGGCGGCCGGCTGCCGCTCTCTGCGACAGCGGTTGGATCTCGGAGGTAACCTCACCCGAAAGCTCCGGTAGTCGGTGCACCACGCACGATCAACTACCGCGCAACCATCCTTTCAGTCGACGCAGGCTTCGACGAGTGCTCGCTCCTCGAGATGAAGCGCTTCGATCTCTTCGAGGGCTTCGCGAAGATAGTCCGGCACACGTGGCGTGTATGCCCACCGCTCGCGGACATCCTTGCATCGCAGCAGTGAGACGGTGTTGTCGACTGCGGACCTCGGCTGTGGCTTGTCAGCGTTGGTCTTTCGGTATTCAAGGTCATCGTCCACATCTATTTGGACGCACCGGAGACCTGTGGGGTTCCAGCGTGGGCAATTTTTTCTTCCAACTCGGAGACCAGGATGTGCGCGATCGGGACCGCCCCACCTTCTGCGCCGGGGGTGTATGCGAGCGCGAGCATCCTGACGGAAAGATTTTCTCCAATTGCGGAACCGTTTAACTCTGCGCTGCGTCGAACAAGTTGGGGAGGGGTGTTTGGCCGTCTGAGGGGGAGGTCGACTGCTCCTCCCCCCTCGCATCTTCCGCCGTATGGGCGATAGCTCGCCCTCCCACCCTCAACTAAAGTTGAAGATTGGCAGTCTTGGCGTGGTCGGTTTTATTTTGCGTTCTGATCGGCCTTGGCGAGGATGAGGTACTGCGCCGAAATCTGCTGGTCGACGTCTTTTTTGTTATCGAGGCCGGATGCTTCCCCGACATACCGGCCGTTGGCGATCATGCAGTAGTCCTGGGCGCCTTGAACTGTCTCTTTGGTGACGCAGCGGGCATCGGGCAGACCCTGCGGCGAGGGAGCTTCGGTGTATCCCTGACTGGTCAGGTCATTGTGAAATTCGTTCATGATCTTCTGTGCACCTTCATCATCGGATGCGCGGTAGACGGTGGTCTTGTATACGGCGTTGTTCTTCGAACCGGCTTCGGTGAGGACGCGGTAGGTCAGCGGCGGGTTGGTGGAACGGTGCGCCATGCCCCGGGGGCCGTACGCGGCCATGTCGTTGCCGAGTTGGCTTTCGTCGTCTTCTTCGGGGATGGCGTAGATCAGAATCTTGTCCTGGTCCGTCATCGGCAGTTCGGCGGGCTTGTCGCCGCGCTGTTCTTTGGTCGGCGTGGCGGGGAACTGATCGATCAACGGTCCCTGTAGGTCCAATGCCTTGGCCACAGCGGTTGCAGTCCAGTCCTTCTGGTCTGCTGGCGCGCTCGCGTAGGTGTACAGAACGTAAGTTCCGTGGGCGGTGAAAGCGTTGACGGACACTTCCGGGCCCGCGTTGAAATTGTGCTCGGACGTCGAGACGAGCGTGTTGGGCAGTATTGCGATGGTCTCGGGCTTGTCGAGTCCGGTGTCGTCCGAATCGACTGTGATGAGGTCGTTGTGGATTTCCCGTGCAGCAGCGGTGGCACCTTCGGCGGTAGCGAACCGCATCACTACGTGCACGATCGAACGTGACGGGTCGGTCACTGTGGGGACCGGCGTCGAGGCTGTAGTGGAGTAGCCGTAGAGAAAGTCGTGCTTCTTGGCGATGTCCGGTGCGCCGCCGTTGATGATGACTCCGATGTTCGCGGAGCTACGCAGGCCCATCGTCGGCATCCCCACCTTCGAAAGTCCAGGGTCTACTTCGAATGGGGCGAGGGTGAATTCGGCAAGGCGCTGCGTTTCGACGTCGAGGATCGTGTCGTCAGCGGCGCGTCCGTATTCCGGTGCCGGATCGGTGGGGTACGAGCCGGTGTCGAGACCGGCAGGATCCACGGCAGCGTTGTCACCGCCGGATTTGGCGACCGGCTCACCGTCCGCGCTGCCATCGGTACTGCATCCGGTGAGGAGTGCTCCGGCACAGGCCAATGCGCCGGCGCGCACCATCCATGTCTTTGTTCGCACGGTCGAACGTCCCTTCTCGAGGTCTCGGTCCGGCCTGTAGAAAGGCGCCGGAACGAGACGATGTCTGTGATAGTTGGATGCAGCTCGGGTGCGAAAGGTTCCCGTCTTATCTCGAACGCCGCACTGCGGCGTCCCCCAGCGGCTCCGACGCGGGTGCTCCGATGCGCTCGCATCCGCCGAGGCGTTAAGGTCTGACCGGCACACAGTCGGCGCTGCATCGCCCGAGTGCGAACAGGTAAGACGCAATGGCATCGAGTAACGAGTATTCCGGGGGAAGATACGTGGCCGACAGCACCGGTGTCCGCACCGCCGCCGGCAACGTCGGCGTAGCCGACTCTCCTCGCATTGTGAGCGAACACCCCAGCCCGGGTAGAGCAGCCGCGACCGTCGCACCGTTGGGTCAGCGTGCCGACGCTCTACTCGAGACAGTCAATAGTAAAATCTTGCGGCCCTTCGGCTACGACGCCATCAGCGATCTCGCCGAACAACGCGCAGCGGACAATCACCAGTCCCGTTCGGTGATCGTTGTCGGCGAGGTCAAACGCGGCAAGAGCTCACTGGTCAACGCTCTCGTCGGATGCCGCGATCTTTCTCCTGTCGGGGTGGAGGTGACCACCTCGACGACCATCGCGTTCGGCGATGCCTCCGAGGATCTTCCTGCCGGGACAGCGCGGCTGCTCTACCCGGGCCGCGGCGTCGAGATCCCTGCATCCGAACTCGCGGACTGGGTCTCGTGCGAAGGCATCCATGTCGCGAACACTGCACTCCACGAGCTGCCGACGCGCGCAGCAGTTGCGGTGCCCGGTCACCGGATGCCGGGGTTGACGGTGATCGACACCCCCGGTGTCGGCGGGCTCGACCCGTCCTACGCGGCACTGGCAACATCTTCGGCAGCTCAGGCGTGTGTACTGGTCATCGTCTGCGATGCCACCACCCCGCTCACCGCTCCGGAGATGAGCTTCGCGGCCGCGGCCGGCAGCGCGACCGAAGCGCTGATCGTGGTGGTCACCAAAACCGACAAGAACGTGCGCCGGTGGGCGCCGATCGTCGAAAACGACAAGCAGTTGCTCCGCGAGCATCTGGGCCGCGACGTACCTGTTGTGGGTGTGTCGAGTCTGCGTGCGGTCGTTGCCGCCGAGATGGCCCCCGGTCCAGGTCGTGATCGCGCCGAGCATCGTTCCGGCATCACTGCACTGCGCACACTGATCGATGCGAAACTTGCCGGCGCGCAGTACATGCCGGTTGCCAATGGCCTGCGAACCTCCCTCGGCGGTCTGCGGACCCTCGCCGGTGATATGGAGACGCAGATCGCCGGGATCACCGACAGTGCCGCCGTCCTTCCGGATCTCACAGCGAAGCTCGAGGAACTGCAATCGATAAAAGATCATTCGCAGGAGTGGGAGCAGTACCTGCAGCGGGATCTGACGCTGATCCGTCAGAGCGCCACCGATGAACTCGATCGCCGACTCGACGAGATCCGTGAGAAGTGGACGACACGGATCAACAAGAACGGCATGGACGTATTGCGCAGGAATCCGCAGCACTTCACTGCCGAGATGGAGAAGGATTTCCAATCGGCGATGGCCGGGTCCGTGGCGGTGTTCCTCGAGCAGCTTTACAACGAGATCGTTGCCCCACGATTCGACTCGGATGTCGTGTGGGAGCAGATCTACGGGCAAGTGGTCACAGTGCTATCCAACCGTACGATCGAGACCCATCAGGTCACAGGCAAGCGTCAGGGGCTGCTCGACCCGTCGATGCTCACGATGGGTGTCATGGGTTCTTCGATGCTCGGGGGCATCATCGGCGTGACGACCATCATCGGAGTGGGCGCCGTCGTCGGCGTCGCCTGGGTGGGACTGAACATCGGATTCCGTGCCATGCGCGCGGGTAAGACGAATCTGTTGACGTGGCTGAGGGAAACCATCGCCACCACCAAGACCACCACCACCCGCATGATCGATTCGACGCTCGCACAGGCCCGCCCGGAGATCGTGATCCGCTACCGCGAACACCTCAAAACCTCCATCGCGCATTTGCAGGAGCAGATCAAGGACGCCCAGGACAGCGCCCGCGCCGATCAGGCCACACGGGAGAAGAAACTGGCTCGTCTCGAGGGAAATCTGAAAGTGGTCCGCGGCAACATCACCCGCGTCGAGGGGCTCATCGTCGAACTTTCCGCCCCCGCGCCCGCACGCTCGGTCGGCGATCGGCAGATGGTCACCGTCGAAGGTGGGCAGTGAACGCCCCGGCGGGGCCGGCGTTGGACCCGGTGCGCGCCGCTCTCGACCGGGCGCTGCACGCACTGGCAGCCGTGGGCCCCGATCTCGCTGCCCATGCCAACCGCATCGGTGAGATCTTGTGGTCGCCGCCGCGCATCGTCGTCGTGGGACGTCTCAAGGCTGGAAAGTCCACCCTGGTCAATGCCCTGATCGGTGCGTCTGTTGCCGACACCGCAGCTCTGGAAGCCACCGCCATTGTCTCGGTGTATCAAGACGGTGCCCCGGCCCGCACCGAGGCAGTTCTGCTCGATGGCGCCCGCCGCCCCGTCGACACCGTCCGAGGCGCCATCACCGCCCTGGACATTGCGCCCCACGAGATCGCCTACCTGCACCGGCGACTTCCATCGGCCGCGATCCGCGACTACACGCTCATCGATACGCCAGGGCTGGCCACCTTGACCACCGAGAACGAGACCCGGACCCGCCGGGTGCTCATCGATGGTTTCGAGCAGACACGTACTGCCTCCGTCGATGCCGACGCCGCAGTGTTTCTGTTCGACTCTGCGCCGCGCGCCGACGAGCTCGACTTCCTCCGCCGGCTCGGCTTCACACCGTTGACCACCCTCGGTGTGCTTTCGCGTGCAGACGGATTCGGCGAAGGGGCTCTCGGCGGCCGGGATCCACTCGAGCACGCCGAGCATCATGCGGCCACCCTCGCAGCGCAGCTCTCGGAGACCGTCATGACGGTTCTGCCGATCGCGGGGCTGCTCGCCGAGACCTCTCACACTGGTGCAGTGACCGAGCAGGACACCAGGGCGCTCGCCGCGTTGGTCGACATCGAGCCCTTCGACCTGATCGATCTCCTCGATTCCGGCGCTCACGATGCCTCGGCTGGCATCGGCGCCGGTGGGTCGGTGTCGGTCGAGGTCCGCAACAGGCTCCTGGATCTACTGGGCGAATACGGTATCGTCCACGGCCGCACCATCGCGCGCGGCGGCGCAGCTGCACTCAACGATTGGCTCGTAGCCCGATCCGGCGTCCCGAGACTGCGCAGTGTCTTGACCTATCACCTGGGCAGCTTCGCGCACCTGCATCGCGCGGGCCGGATCATCGGTGAACTCGAGCGACTCGCGTACACCCACCCCGACCGCGGCCGTATTCGCGCGATAGTCGACACGCTGCGTACCGATCCAGCACTGCACACCGTTGTCCTGTTCGGACATCTCAAAGCGATGCTCGATGCGGATCCCACATCGCCGGTAACCACCGAGCTGCGGCGGCTCATCGAATATCCCCACCCGGCCGCAGCGTTGGGGCTGCCGCCGAACGCCTCACCCGCCGACATCCGGGCTGAGGCGCAGCGCAAGCTCACCTGGGCGCACACCTGCGCCCTGTCGACGTTGACCTCCGCCGAAGATGCGGCCCTGGTCTCCCTGATTCACACCTACGGGCTGATGCTGCGATGAAATATCGAGCGCGGCCGATGCACGATCGGCGCAGGGGGTAGCGGTACATGGACCACATAGTGGTGTTGACAATCGATTTCGGCGACGACGGCGTCGTGGTCGCGGCGACCCGCACCGAGCAGTGCCAGGTTCATTCGCTGACGTTGATCAGGCAACGCAGCGACACAGATCGAACCCGTTCTCCCGCCGAGGTAATTTTCGATGGCATCGACCAGGTCACGGTGGCAAGCGCTCGGCTGAGCAATGTGCTCGCCCCGCCGGACGATCTCGTTCTCACTCATCCCCAGCACTGGACTCCGGCTCAGGTGCAGACACTGCACGAGGGCGCCGACGCTGCCGGATTTCCGGACAGCCGGGTGCATGTGCACCCGAAACCGTTTATTGCTGCGCCCCGCTCGTAGTTATGGGCGGGTATCCCAGATACTGCGTGCGCCGGCCTGAGTAATCGCCGGTCTCGTCGGCGCGGCACCCCTGTTTCCTTGGACGTGTCGCTGAATTTCGGCACGTTATGCTGGTAAAACTCCCGCGATGGATGTGATCTTTGGTGGTTTGCCGAACTACTGTCGGGAACAGGCACTCTCCAGGGACTCCCGATAGCGCGCATGCGGCCAACCCGTCCCGAGTTCGCCGCCGACCTTATGCGACTGCTTCACCGTGTACCCCCGCTAAGTCTGCCTGACCTCCGGCGCGCCAACGCGTCCGGCATTCCACCGCCTGCTGCTTGTCCACTTTGGTGGTGAACGCACTCGCCACACGCAATACAAGCGGTGCAGCAATGCGTGCCCACGAAGCATTTCCTCTTGAACAAAGCGGGGATTTCGAGTTCAGACGTTTGCGCTGGTACAGCGTTTGCATAAGCAGCTTAAGTTGCTTCCCACAACAACCGTGTTGTAAGAGGCAGTTCTAAAAACGTGGCTGAAAGCTGATATCCAGGCGTGTGGCGGGCGGGATACGGATGAACTCCTGGTAGGTCAGAGGGTGCTTACGTCCCTCATCGACTCGCCGCTCGGCCACTAACCGTTCGCGCCTCCCGCAGCGGGGAACAGCCGATCGACCGCGGCGACAATGGCCGCGCGACGGGCCGCCAGGAACTGATCGCGGGTACTGCCCTCGGTCGAAGGCAGTACGGGTTGGTCGGCCCAAGCCGACGCGAGCTGGCTGACGAACACGAGGATGTCCACCGGGTCCCACGAGGGATCGAGCAGGCCGCCCTGTTGTGCGCATCGGATCTTCGCTATCTTCCGGCGGGCGATGTCCCGGGCGGCGGCGCCGGTACCGACGAATTCGAGCTCTCCCCACCGCATGATACGTCGGTTGTCGGGGTGGGCGACGAAGTAGTCGTGGACCCGTCCGGCGTATCCGGGGAGATCGGCGGGGTCCAGCTGCGTCGCCTCGGCGACCGCGTCGAGCTGTTGGGCGGCGACGAACCGGTAAAGCTCGTCCTTGCTGCGAAAGTACGCGTAGACGCGCTCCTTGCTGGTCTTGGCAGCCTTGGCGATCCGATCGACCCGTGCACCGGCGATCCCGTGCCGTGCGAACTCGGCCGTGGCCGCCTCGACGATGCGGTCACGGGTCGAATCGGTACGAGGGAGGAGCGACACCCTCCACCCTATCAACCCGAACTGCTCGGTTTGACGATGCTCGCAGGCACACATAACATCAAACCGAACTGTTTGGTTCGACTTGAGAGGGATTCATGCAGCAGAGAACATTGGGGACACAAGGTCTGACCGTGTCGGCGGTGGGTTACGGGTCGATGGGCACCACCGTCGGCTACGGCACTACCGACGACTCCGAGTCGGTCGCCGCGATCCGTCGGGCGCGCGACCTCGGGGTGACGTTCTACGACACCGCGGAGATGTACGGCTGGGGAGAAGGGGAGAAACTCCTCGGCCGGGCGGTGGCACCGTTCCGCGATGAAGTGGTGATCGCCACCAAGTTCGGGTTCACCCCCGGCTTCGGCACCGACTCGCGCCCCGAGCACATTCGTGACGTGGTCGAGGCCAGCCTTCGGAACCTGGGAGTGGACAGTATTGATGTGCTGTATCAGCACCGACTCGACCCCGGCGTGCCGATCGAGGACGTCGTCGGCACCATGGCCGAATTCGTCGACGCCGGCAAGGTTAAATACCTCGGCCTGTCGGAAGCGACACCCGAGTCCATCCGCAGAGCGCATTCCGTGCACCCGATCTCGGTGCTGCAGACTGAGTACTCGATCTTCGCGCCGGATGCCGAACCTCTGTTCCCGCTGCTGGACGAGCTCGGCATCGGGTTCGTCGCCTACTCGCCGCTGGCACGCGGATTCCTCACCGGCACGGCGAAACCGGCCCGTGACCATGAGCGGGGGGACTTCCGCACCTTCATGGACTGGTGGAACGCCGACTACTATGCCGCCAACGCCCACATGGTCGACCAGCTCGCTGGACTCGCCGTCGGCAAGGGCATCACCGTCTCGCAGTTGGCGTTGGCATGGACCCTTGCACAGCGCGATTTCATCGTCCCAATTCCGGGCTCGCGCAATCCCGACCGCGTCGCGCAGAACGTCGCCGCTGCCGACATCGAGCTGACCGCTGACGATATTGCACGTATCGCCGCGATCGCACCCGACGGCGGGCAGGGCGACCGCGGGACTCCCTCGCCATGGCTGTAGAAGACCGTCGGCCTGCTCACGCCGACACCGTTGCCGCAAACGGAGGGGACGTCATGGCGGCGTTCTTCACCTGTAAGAACAATCGATACTTCCCGGGCCGCAAGTCCCTGAGCGCCTGGAGTTCCACCCAATTGTCGGGCACCGTCGTCTGCGGACTGTTGGCGCACGGGCTGGAGACACACAGTCCCGGAACGGAGTTCGTGCCCGCCCGGTTCACCGTCGACATGTTCAGCCCGGTCCTCGACGAGCCGATCGAACTGCGCAGCGCGGTCATCCGGGATGGCAACCGCATCCGGGTAGCCGACGCGGAGATCGTCCAGCGAAGCCGGGTCCGGGCCCGCGCGACCGCGCAATACCTGATCGCCTCCACCGAGCCACCCGGGGAGATCTGGCGACCTACCCATGACATGCACGTTCCCGATGTCCGCCTCGACCACCCGGAAGGCTCGATGCCCCTGTTCAAATCCGGGGTCGGCGACTGGACGCACAGCTTCACCTCCGGCTTGAACGCGCACCGCAAGACCGTGTGGAACAACATCCCTCCTCTCATCGAGGGCATGCCCATCACCGCGTTCGAGCGCTCGGCCGTCGTCGCCGACTTCACCAACCTCATGTGCAACTGGGGTACAGCTGGCGTCGGCTACATCAACACCGACGTCACCATGACCCTGTCCCGGCTCCCGGAAGGACCGGAACTGGGTCTGCAGGCACGGGACCACGTGTCCGCGAACGGCATCGCGGTCGGTACCGCGAGCCTCTACGACCGCGCTGGGCCGCTGGGGACGTGCACGATCACCGCTTTGTCCAACGCGCGTCGGCAGGTCGACGTGGCGGTCGCCGGTGAGATTCAGCCAGCGACCGCAGCCATGATCTGAGCCTTCCCGACGACGCGGATGGTGCTCGGTAGCCTGTCCGATCCGCGGAGTCACTGTCCCGACGCCGCCTGTTTCACAGGCGGCACTCCCACACAGACTGCTTCTTTGAGAAAGAGACCTCGCTCATGACCGTCACTGCAACAGATCCCGGACCGCGTGAGCGCGCTGAGAAGAAGGTCGGGTTCGCTGATCGCGAACTGCCCTTCCCGCTGCCACCGACTTTCGACTCCGTCGACACCGAGCGCGAGTACCGCAAGAAGCAACTGGCCGACGGGTTCAGGATCTTCGGCCGGCTCGGATTTTCCGAGGGCGTGACCGGGCACATCACCGTCCGGGATCCCGGCGAGCCGGACACATTCTGGGTCAACCCGTTCGGCATGGCGTTCTCCCGGATCAAGCCTTCCGACCTGGTCCGCTGCGATCATGACGGCAATGTCTTGGAAGGACGCTTCCACGTGAACCGCCCAGCCTTCGTAATCCACGCGGAAGTGCACCGCGCCCGGCCCGACGCCGTAGCCTCCGCCCACGCACACTCGCTGCACGGCAAGGCCTTCTCCACGCTCGGAATCCCGCTGGACCCGCTTACGCCAGACGCGTGCGCGTTCTTCGAAGACCACGGCGTATACGCGGAATTCGGCGGCGTCGCCAACGACGTCGAGGAGGGCCAACGGATCGCTAAGGCGATCGGGGATCACAAGGCCGCGATACTGCAGAACCACGGTCTGATCACGGTCGGCAAGTCGGTGGCAGAGGCGGTGTGGTGGTTTGTATCGATGGACCGCGCGTGCCAGGCGCAGCTACTGGCAATGGCGGCTGGCATACCGAAACCGATCGACCGGGAGTCGGCGCTGAAGGTCCGCGAGCAGACCGGCGGTCACTTCTCGGGCTGGTTTCAGGCCCAGCCGATGTGGGCTGAGCTGGCGGTTTCGGACTCGGGCCCGTTCGACATTCCAGTGACCGTGACCGAGAACTACGACCGACATGTAAGAACGGTTGCCTCGTCTGTGCGTGACGTGGTGAGTGGGTCATGAGCGACGCGCGATCATCCTGATATAGGTGGTTGACCACCACAGGAAGGAGTTTCGTATGGATAGCGTTCCGCGCGCATACCATCGAACGTCGGCCCGAGGTGCCTGCGCATGAGGCGTGTCGCGGGTCGATCCACGCGCTATCACCGAGTGGACCTGGCACGACCATCAGATTCGACGTTGACATACCCATGACCATGTCAACGTCGAATCTCCATACGGGCTGACTCGTACCGGAGTCTTCAGACACATTCTGAGATAATCAGGGATGGACCTGACCTCGGAACATGCCGCCGCTGCGGTCGAACGCTATCCGTGTTCGAAGTGCGAGGCGCCGGTAGCAAGCTCGTGCTGGACACAGGCCGGGAAGACCGCTGCAAAGTACTACACGGCCTGGTTCACCCTCGTGCCGTCGCTGCGCTACGAGCTCACCGTCGCTGTCCCGGGCGACCAGTGCCCCGGCAAGAAGTGAACGCAGAGACTCAGGTCGTCGCGGCGAAGCCTGAGACGAACGGGATGCCGATCCGAATCGTTTACGCCCGTTGCAGTACGGCCCGGCAGGAGCTGCAGAGCCAGCTCGATGCTCTCGGCCGCGCGCTGTACGCGGGTGCTCTCCGAGAAGGTCAGCATCCGCATCAAGATCCGCCCCGAGCTGGAGAAGGCACTGGCCCTCGTCCACGAGATCAAGACCGCTGCGCCGGACCAAGCGGTGATCCTGACCGTGCACGAGCTCAAACGCCTCGCCCGCAACGCTGCAGAAACTTATGCCCCATCTGCCCAGCTACAAAGCGGTGGGGTGCAACTGGAGCAGCTGACCGGATCTAGGACCCGCTCGGCATGGGCTCGATGCTTTCGCCGTGCTTGACGTCGCCTCAGCTCGACCGCGAGTACATCCGAGAGAAGACCCTCAAAAGGCCAGCAGGCTGCCGTCGACCGCGGCGGCCGGCCGAAGGTGATCGACGACGTGCGCTTCGCCCACGCGCTACGCGAGAAGGGCACCCCAATACCCGACATTGTGAAGAAGCTGACCACCAAGACCGGCCAAAGCGCTGGCCGGCATCCCTCTGTCGCCTCGCTCTACCGGGTACTCGCTGACAACGACGCCTGACCAGGTCCTATAGCAACCCGCGGACCCTTTCCGGGGTATTCGGATCCCGCCCTCCTGGGCCTCGAAAAAACAATGCGATCGGTGGGAACCTTTACCCGGCCGCGAGCATCTAACTCTTCGAGAACAAAAATATCTCCCGCGCGTGGGCCCCATGCGCGCCGAGAGACGTGTGGAAGGACGATCGACGATGTACTCGAGCTTGATGTCGCCCCGCCAGCCCGACTCTTCACCCGGACGTAGCACCCTCGCTGCGGGCAGGCAGTGATGCGCGCACGAGAGTGGATCCTGGGTATCGACTTCGGTACATCCAATACCGCTGCCGCCCACACCAGCCCGATCAGCGGCGCAGTGGAAGCACTCACCCTCAGTCATAACCGCACCACCATGTCCTCTGCCGTCTTCGTCGAGTCCCCTGACCACATCTCGGTCGGCGACGTGGCCACCGACCGCGCCGAATCCAACCCCGCCGCCTACATGCCGTCGCCGAAACGCGCCATCGGGCAGGGCGTCGTCACTGTCAACGGCTACACCATCTCCTCCTCTGTTCCCGTTGCTGCTGTTCTCGAATCGGTCATCGCGCGCGCCACCAGCACCCACGACGGCGCCGCACCCTCGGAGCTGGTCCTCACCCACCCCGAAGCATGGTCGCCGCGCGAAATTCAGGTACTGCTCGATGCCGCGGCGCAACTGGGTCTGAACTCTTCGACCGTCACCACGGTCTCCGAACCCCGGGCGGCCGCCCACTACTATTCCCGCGCCCACAGCCTCACTCCCGGAACGAAAATCGCTGTGTTCGACTTCGGCGGCGGCACCCTCGACATCGCCGTCCTCGAAGCCAACGAACACGACACTTTCGACATCATCGCCGCCCGCGGCGATAACGGTTTGGGCGGAAAGAACCTCGACGCGCACATCAGGCGTTGGGTCGATCGCCAGCTCGACGACCGCGACCCAGACCTGCTGAACTTCCTGCGCACCCGGGCACCACTGGATGTGCGTTACGCACTCGACGACTCGATTCGCCGTGCCAAAGAACTACTCTCCGAGGCTCCCTCGGCCACCATCAGTGTCACCGGTGACGGGCGTACCGAGAAATTTCAGATCACTCGCGACGAGTTCGAAGAACTCATCGCACCGGTCCTCGACAAAGCTGTCACCCTGGCGCGCCTGACTCTCACCGACGCCAACATCACCGATCCCAGCCAACTCGAGGCGCTGTATCTGACCGGCGGCTCCTCTCGGATACCGCTCGTGCACGACAGGCTCGCTGGCCTGGGCCCGATCGCGACCCTCGACGACCCGAAAACCGTGGTCGCGCAGGGTGCACTCGCGGCTGCGGCACCTATTGTCCGGGGCCTGGGTAGATCGCCCGCCCCCACCGGATCGCCGCATCCCTCGACACGGACATTCCCTCCTGCGAATCCCGCACAATCGGCCCCGAGACCGGGCGGGGAGGGGTACCCCAATCCGGCTCCACCGCAACAACAAGCTCCCCCCTCCTACGCACACCCGGCACATCAGAACAACACTTCGCCCACCGGCGCGCCGACGCAGCAGTGGCAGCAGCCAGCGGGTTACGCCGCCACCGCGAACGCACCGCAGCCTGGTGACCGGCAGCCTGGTTCCAGGCGAAAGCTCCTGCTCGCGGGCGCGGCAGCGGCAGTGCTCGTCATCGTTGTCGCCGGCGGAACTCTCGCGTGGAACCAGGGAAATGGCGGCAGCACCGTCACTGCGGCCGCCACTGGCGCCGAGCCTGCTGCAGCATCGGGCGGCGACGGGTCCACCGCGCCGCCGGCAACGAAGGAAGCTGTCTTGGCAGCGCTTCCGCCTGCGCTCAAAAGTGAGCTGGACGTCGAAAAGTGCACCGCCAGCGGGGAAACCGATAACGGCGGCTTGCAGATTCAGTGCATCATCCGCGAGGGCAGCCCTCTGACCGCCGGTATTGTCACCGACGCTCGATCGGGGGTCATCGTGTCGGTCGATGTGCGCGATGCGAAGAAGGAGGTGCTGGCGCTGCGGCAGGGGTATCAGAACAACACTGCCGTCGACGAGAACGTGGTGGTCGAAAATGTTGCTCGAACCGCGGCCGCGCACCTGTCCGGCCCGAAGTACGCCAACCAGTACGACATCAATTACGCCAACGGTTCGACTGGGGTAATGGTGTTCTACACCGGCGCAGTCGGACTCGACGGTGCGAAAACCTTTCTGAACAGAGCTGGTCTCATCAACTGATCGACGACGAGCTCCGGCCGGAACTCAGGGCAACACGTGAGGTTATCGACTGCAGGGACCACCGAATCGAGTTCGGTGGTCCCTGCAGTTGGTTGCGGCATTCGACATCGTCTGTGCCGCAGCTCGGGGACCAATTTCGAGGATGCGGGAACCTTTGGCCCCTCTCATTGCATCTAACTACCAACACCACGCGCCAACCTGAACCGATGACAGCGAGGACACACCATGAACAGCAACGACACCACCACTCCCGAGACGACATCCACTTCTGCCGTGTACGACGATCCGACCGTGTACGACTCCTCCGATACCGCCGAGTTCCGAGCCAAGCTGCAGGAAGTCTCCGACGACGACTCGCTGAGCATGAGTGAGAAGGAAGAGAAAATGGACGAGCTCGTCGCCGACGAGCTCGAGGAAGTCGACGCAGCGTTCGGACCACAGACTGGTGTCACGTCGGCCCCGGACGCGGTCCCCGGCGATGTCACCGGTGACCCGCTCAGCGCCAGCTACGGAACTGCGACCGCACCGGCAGAAGAGCCAGTCACGTTGAACTCGGGCGATACCACCGGCGATGCCACCGGCGACGTGACCGGTGACCCGCTCAGCGCCAGCTACGGAACCTCGTCCGCGCCCGTCGAGGAGCCGGTCACCGCAACCGACTCGTACAGCGCGCAAGCGCCCATCGTCGATTTGAACGACACAGTCGGTGTCGCCGGGGAGGTCGAGCTCGAGGCCGTGTACTCGAAGGTGGACGGCATCAGCACCATCACCCAATACGACGACGACGGCAACATCGTCCTGGTCCAGCAGGACACGGACGACAACTACAGCTACGAGAGCACTGCCGAACAGGCCAACGGCATGACCAAGGTCTCAGTGGACCTCGACGGCGACTACCACGATGACCAGGTCACCTACTTGGACAACGCGACTGGTCAGATCCTTCAGCAGGACATTCTCGTGGACGGGCACGTCACCCAGACGATGGTCGACACCAATAGCGACGGTCATCCTGACGTGGCTCTCATCGACACCACCGGTGATGGGTACCTCGACACCGTGGAAGCCGACACCGACGGTGACCAGATCACCAACACCGTAATGGTGGACGTCGACGGCGATGGCATGTTCGACGAGGGCGCAGCCGACCTCGACAACAACATTTCACTGGAAACTACCGTCACCAGCGCCGACGTAGAACTGGGCAGCATGGCGGACCTGCAAGCCCTCCTGCCCAGCACCCAATACGATGCGCCGACCGAACCGGAGCCTGCATACGAACCAGAGGCATCCATCGCCAGTTGTGACAGCTACGACCAGGTCTGACTCGCCTTCTCCACCGCCAGGCGTCAGACGAGATCGAGTGGGGCAGAAAGGATCGAAAATGATGAACGACTTCGGCGACTACACGTGGTCGGCGGCAGCCCCAGATCTCTCCGCCGCCGACGACGGCGTCCAGGGCGGCCCCGACCTTTTCGTTGACACCTGCACTGCGTGGGGCGGTGACGATGCAGGAGAACTCTTCGCCGGCGACGTCGCCGATTCACCTCTACCGTTGCCGGCCCCAGCGTTCTTTCCGTCTGCCGGCGCCGCCGAGGCAACAAAGGGCGATGTGAGCGTCCCAGATCTCACTGGAGACGGCCTCGACGGCCCGGCCCAAAGTTCCGCTGTCGACACAGCACGATCACATCAAGCCAGCACGCCGAGCGAGAACTTGCCGGAGGCTGACACCGCGGCAACGGCCAGCGCCGAGACGAACGAGAGTTCTGTGCACGGTAATCCGAGCGCCTGGACGATCAACTGGTTCTATCAACAGATCGACGGATACTGCGGGCCTGCGGTTGTCGGCCAGATCGTCGCCGAGTACACCGGTGCGAACATCACTGATCCCCAGTACCTGATGGACCGGGCCGTCGAACTCGGACTGGTGGTCGACGG
The DNA here is from genome assembly GCF_030063405.1 of Rhodococcus sp. H29-C3. NCBI lineage: Bacteria > Bacillati > Actinomycetota > Actinomycetes > Mycobacteriales > Nocardiaceae > Rhodococcus > Rhodococcus sp. H29-C3. Next base: position 50,295 of record NZ_JASITC010000009.1, read on the forward strand.
CGACCCTTCGCAGGGAATGACGTTGTCCAACATCGAAATTCTCCTCGAAGACCAAGGGGTACCCGCGACGATCAGCACAGGTTCGTTGGACGATGTACGCACCTCACTCGACGACGGCCACGCCGTTGTCGCGATGGTCGATTCCGGCGAAATCTGGCGACCAGAAGGCGAGGACGGAGAAGACAACACTGCCGATCATGTTCTCGTCGTCGCCGGCATCGACGACGACCGCGGAGTCGTCATCCTCTCCGACCCCGGTGTGCCCTCGGGCAGTCAGCTTGAAATCTCGATCGAACAGTTCGAAGACGCCTGGTCCGATTCCGGGCGCCAGCTTCTCCTGACCGACGAACCCGACTCTGACCTGCTCGACACCGCCGGCCACGCCTCTGCAGCATCGCATCCGATCCGCACCGTCGTAATCGACCTCTCCGGACGAGACAGGGCACAATGAACACATCACCACGCCGCACTATCTCCGGTGCAGAAACCTGCATGGAATACGACGCCACGACAGGAGATGACCGATGACCGACGACGAGTCTTTGCTGGCATCCCTGGGAGTGACCAGCGCGTTGCCGCCGCTCCCCGACGCCGTGTGGGACCGCATCCTCGAGGTGGCACTCGATCCCACCAGCGACATCATCGATGCTGACCTCGTACCGGAGCAGGATGATCTACCTGCAATGCCCGTAGACGAGGACATCGTGTTGATCGACGACGACGATCACGAGGAAGGTACGGAGGGTGATGTCGTCCTCATCGGCGCCATCCCTACCCACATCGACACCTCGGACGGTGGGCACCGCCAGTTCACCGACGACGACAATCCCGTCGATGACCTTGTGGACCTCTCCCCCTACGAACCCGATATCAACCCCGCCATCGAAGACCACGGACCTGAGATCCATCACGATCAAGGCCATTCGGACACTGACCTGTAGATCACCGACGGGCCCTCTCGTATCGGTCGACAGACTTTCCCAACCGGTTCGGCGGTGAGACGAAAACTCTGCCTCCGCAGCTTCGCATACCGACAGGTAGCATCTAGGCCGCGCAGCAGTTCGGGTGGGCAGTCTGCAAGAGAACCGGGGGCGGTATGAACGATGCGGAACTATTGGCCGCTTGCCGGGCTGGAGATCACCGAGCCTTCGCCGAACTCGCCGGAAAGTACCGTCTCAACGCCTGGCACGTATGTCTACAGATCACCGGCAACACTCACGACGCCGAAGACGCCTTGCAGGACGCCATCACCGCAGCCTGGCAGAATCTGCACAAGTTCCGCGGCGACGCCCGGTTCAATACCTGGCTCCATCGCATCGCAGCCAACGCTGCACTCGCGATCGTCAGGCGACGCAAACCCACCGCCAGCCTCGACATCGACGGCTCCGAGGACGGATCGGGAATCGACCTGACCGAGCATGCGACCGGATTCGATGACCGAATCAGCACAGCCGATGCAATCCACTGGGCACTGATGCAGCTCCCCGAAGACTTTCGAACCGCCATCGTTCTTGCCGAATTCGGTGACCTGCCCTATGCCGATATCGCCGAACACCAACAGATCTCTGTCGCGACAGTGAAGACCCGAATCCACCGCGGACGAAAACAACTCAGAGAGTTGCTCACACCCGCCCTGCAGTGACTGGCAGTCCGTATCTCCGCGATCGGCACGGCCGCGGATGTTTTGACGCCGAGCCCGACACCCTCACTCCCCGACCTGCCTAGATCAACCGTGAATGATCGTGGTCTCAACAGGTCAACGCATCATCGACCGGCGAGACATTTTGACTCTCTGGACATGCCGTCTCCATGCATGCACCGAAGCCCGACGGTCATTGTTCGGTGATGGACGCGCCGTCCAGCAAATCGAGGGTGCGTTGCAGGAGTTGCTCGATGCGGTCTTCGACGTCGTCGACGAGCGAGGGAAGCTCGGATAACTTCTCGTGCGCGCGTCGGCGGGCAGCGACACCGGCGGTGTAGTAGCCGGGATCGAGATCGGCTGAAACACACTCTGCTGCAATCGAAGTCGGGTGGTGGTCGCTGCCAGGTTGATCGTTGTACCGAAGGGGACGGCCGATAATGCGGCGGGGCGGTTGACCGGTCGCATGCGCGCGCACTATGTCGGCTATCGCGGCCGGCGACATCGCAACCGGTGGCAGCGGCATGTGTCCCCACCGATCGATCGAGACAGCAACCGGACCTGCACGATTCGGGACTGCGGTCATGTCCGGAAACGTATCTCCCAGCAGGTGCTGGAAGAGCAGCGTGGTCGAGGGATAGCGGTCGGAGAACGCCAGCACCGTGCGCCAGCGTCTCCACAGCTCGCCGGGATCCAGCTCAGGGGTTGATGGGATCAGAAGTTGATGGCGCCCGCCGATCCACAGGCTCGCGTCCCGAACTGCGATATCGGCCCGGTCGAGGCCGGCGATCGCGGTGTACAACATACCTGCGCCCGCTAACAGCAACAGGACCGCGTCGCGGCGCCCGAACAATGCCTCCGTCGACCCAGTCACGGGTAGCGCTGTAGCCAGCGCCCCGAGCTGGGTAGCGCGGTGCCGAATTCGGGTGCTGCGGGCGGAGTCGAGTGCGAGCCTGATCGCGGTGACGCGCCCGGGCTCAGGAAGGCAGGCACCCCTATGTCGACTGTTGATCGCCGAGACTCGCCGCAACTGAACGGAATCGCCGGCGGGATTGTCGCCCAGAAACTCCACCAGAGTGAGCGCCGATGTCGGTAGTGGGTTCACATCGCTCGCGGTGCACCAATCGACGAACAGCTGCCATTCGTAGCGGTAGCCGTGGAGTACGGTAGGTGGTCTCGCAGACACGAAAGTGACGCTACCCGCAGACACCGACAACGCCGACGGAGTTCCACAGACACCGCACACTCAGGTATGCGACTCCCCCGGCCCCGATTATCTCCGAAGCCGGCCCCGACATCGGGGCCGTGTGCTGCGTCGTCACCGTGACACGTGGGGCGGGAGTTCAGGACTGGATGTAGAAAATCTCCCTTACCGTCAAGACAGCTTGACGTATGGGCATCTGAGGACGCACTCGCGCGACACCTCGGACCGCGGAACCGAGCGCCCGCCGAACGACATCGGCCAGAGTCACCGTGCGCGCACGAGACAGCCGGGTCCGAAAACCAAATCTAGAACCGCTCACGCGTGCCCGTCCGCCCTACGAAAGATCGTGGTTAGGGACATATATTGTCGAATTCGGCAAGAGAATTTTTAAACATTTTTCAGAATGTGCCCATCTTGCTCCTGAGGCACAAAAGTAACCTGATTTGCAACAGTTGAAACCGGATATTGAGCAAAACATCTAGTTTGACAAAGTCCCTGTCCGCTCCTACTTTAGGGATCGCATTTACCCAACGGTGTAGGGAGTATTCGTGACAAGCATTTCCGGCACCTTTAAGACTCGACCTTATTTAATCTTGGCGGTTCTTATGATCTCATCGGTACTTATTTGGCTGGATAATACTGTTCTCAGCATTGCCTTGGAGACTCTCGCCGACCCAGTAAAAGGATTGAATGCCAGCCCTGGAGAACTGCAATGGGCAACGGGCGCTTACACGCTGGTATTTGCAACCCTGATGTTTACTGCGGGGGCTCTCGGTGACAGGTTCGGTCATCGGCTGATGATCATGTTCGGCCTCGTCGCCTTCGCCTGCGCGTCAGTCTGGGCAGCATATGCCGGGACCGCCGGGCAGCTCATTGCCGCCCGAGCGTTGATGGGTCTCGGTGCCGCATTCATCATGCCGGCCAATTTCGCCATCCTGTTGTGGACATTCACCGGACCCAAGCGGGCGACGGCGATCGCGATTTCGTCAACAAATGCCGGTATCGGAATGGCAGTGGGACCCGTAGTTGCAGGAGTCCTGATCAGCCACTTCTGGTGGGGATCGATCTTCATAATAAATATCCCGATCGTGGCGGTGGCGCTGCTGGGAACAGCCTTCCTGGTTCCAAACTTTCGGAGTCCCATCAAACGGTCTCTTGATCCGGCAGGCATGCTACTTTCGGTCAGTGGGCTCGCGACACTCTCGTATGGGCTGATACGGGCAGGCCAAGTCACAAGTTGGGGTGCCATCGATGTGTGGCTACCAATCCTGATCGGGGTGACCTTGTTGGGCGTGTTCATACTTACCGAGCTGAATATCGAGACACCGAGCTTCGACCCGCGTCTGCTGGCGCAGCGGACTTTCGGTGGGGCAAACGCCGCGATGGCACTGCTGTTCTTCTCGGTCGCCGCAATCACGTTCTACAACGCCTTCTACATGCAGGGCGTGCTTTACTTTTCGCCATTGAAAGCTGGCCTGGCCAATCTCCCCACGGCGCTCGGCGCGATAATAGGTGCCCCACTCGGTGCGCGGTTGGTCAGTAAGTGGTCCCTGCGCCCGGTTGCGGTGCCCTCGCTTCTGGTGGCAGGACTGACGATGGCGGGTTACGGGTTCCTGAATCAGACCACGCCGCTCGTCTGGATCGAGGCGCTGCTTCTGGTGCAGGGCTTGACGGTCGGTATGGTCATGGGCCCCGTCACCGGCGCGTTGCTCAGCACTCTTCCGTTGGAGAAATCCGGTGCCGGATCGGCAATCACGAACACAGTGCGACAAGCCGGTAGCGTGATTGGCATCGCAGTGGGCGGCACGATCATGTCCATCGCTTATCGCTCGGAGATCAAGCCCTCGTTGGTCGGTGTGCCAAGAGATCTCGCTGACCGCGCCGAGATTTCCGCCGAACAGGCCCGGCATGTCGCCGGTATGTACGGGATCACCGGATTGCAGCGCGCCGCCGATGCCGCATTTGTGCACGCAATGCACTTCGGTGTTATCTGGATAGCTGCTGCCACATTCGTGGGTGCGATTCTCTTGGTGTTCGCGCTGCGCCCAGCCACGCAGACTCCGGCACCGACGGAGGCGTTCGACGACCCTGAGCCTGTCGACTTCGATGATCGAGCGGCACCGACCGTACAACATTCCCAGTCAGTGGATGTCAGCTTCCACTCGGATAGCGGTTAGCCGTCGCCGGCTGTGGGACTGGCCCCTCAGAGTCCGACCGTAGTCAAGCCATTTACCTGATCGACCGAGACATCTCTGCGTGCTGGACCTGGTCGGATGGTGCGATGGGCGAGCCCCCGCCGGTCGGTGACGTCCATTCCAAGCTCAATAGAGGTGGGTCGGGGCGCAACCCCGGTAGCGACGAAATCGTCGGTTCCCGCGGACTCACGAAACTGCCCCTTTTCCCGGCTTGGTCGCTCCGAGCGGTAGAGGCGTGAGGCGGTCGAGCACCCCGGATCGGGCTCCCTACCCATATTGGAGAAAGACGCCCGACCCTCAGCACACTGCGGAGCGCGTTGTGAGCGACGCGGAACTATACCGCCAATTCCTCGCTGAACAGCCTGAAGCAAGCGGCGGTCGAATCGGGGTAGTCGGTTACTGCATCGGCGGTTTGGTCGCCACGCGAACCGGCGGCCGCCTACCCCGACCGGGACAGTGGGCATTCCCCGCATTTCATGGCCCTGTGGGGGCGGACGAACCGAAGCACTCGCGAAAATCACCGCACAGGGTCATTTCGGCCATGCAGCAAGCGACCTGACTGCCGAGGCTCTGAACGAGCTGAACGGAGCACTGGATGCCGCGCAGTTTGTCTATTCCTCCGAGATTTACCCGGGCACCGTCCATAAGTTCACGATGTCCGATACTGACGCCTTCGACCCAGTCGGGCTGCAGCGGCATTGGGACCGCGTTTTCACCCTCGTGTTTGCACGCGCCGGCATGCTCTCACCCGACAACCGCTGCAAATTCGGCGACGCGTCCGCGGACGGATTTGTGCGCAGTGAAGGGGTGGGCGTTCTGCTGCTACGCCCCCTTGCGGATGCCGTCGCCGACGGTGACCCGATCCATGCGGTCATCGCCGGTGGCGGTAGCAGCAACGACGGGTCGGGCAGTGAGCTGTTCATGGCACCGGCACGATCGGGGCAGCGACTGATGCTTGAGCGTGCCTACGCTGACGCTGGGATCGACCCCCGCACCGTCTCCTACGTTGAGGCCCACGGAACCGGAACCCAAGCTGGTGACCCGGTCGAGATCGGCGCACTTCACGACGTACTCGGTCGTGACCGGGCGGCGACCAACCCACTGTTTGTCGGTTCGGTGAAAACCAACATCGGTCACGCCGAGGCCGCGGCCGGCATCCTGGGCATGATCAAAGCCGTCCTGATAAGCAAACACCGGCTCATCCCTGCCAACCTCAATCTGCACCGGCCGAATCCCGACATCGACTGGGACGCAATGGCGATCCGGATTCCCACCCACACCACTGAACTCCCCGACGACGCTGTGATCGGCGTCAACGCGTTCGGGGTGTCCGGCACCAATGTTCACATTGTTCTCACCGGCGCCCCACCGGCACCGCCTCATCCACAGCCTCACGTCGACGCCGCCCGCAGCGAAAGCGGACTCACCCACCTATTGACACTGTCAGCGCCGACCGAGGAGGCCCTGCGAGACACCATTCGCTTTCATCTTGCCTACTTCGGCACCGGCGGAACGGGCGCCGACCTACCGTTGGCCGACATCTGTTACACCGCCGCCGTCCGGCGCACCCACCACGCTCTGCGCACCGCTGTGGTAGGCAACTCCCACGACGAGATGGCCGATAGCCTGCGAGCGATACTTCACGATCCACCCCAGCGACCGGTACGAGCCCCGAGCCGAGTGGCGTTCGTCATGTCGTATCCACCTCGCGTAATACAGCGGTGAGCTGGGACCAAAATGCGCCGTCGATCATGCGCGATGCTGCCTTTCGTCGTAAAGAACGTGGGTTGAAGGATCGGACGCCGACGATGCAGCGGCCGTTGCGTTCGGCGCCCTAGGTCCCGAGGATCGCCGGAACAGCCGGATTCGGCGCCGCCTCGGCGCTTGTGGGGTCGATTCATCACGACGGCGCGAACAGGACACTGCAGCAACCGATGCCACAGAGACGCAGGTCACGGCCGCGATCTGCGACATGGTCAAAATTTCACCGAGTACGACCAGTCCCGCCACTGCTCCGACAGCAGGTTCGAGGCTCTGCAAGGTACCGACCACCCGCGGACTCAACTTGCGAAGCGCCACCAATTCGAGTGAGTACGGCACCGCTGCAGACAAGATTGCAACCAAAAAACCGATCGCGAGAATGCCGGGATCGAGCAGCTTTGATCCGTCAGTGGCGACACCGAACGGAGCCCACAGTATCGACGCCCAGACCAGAGCCCAGGATAGGTAACGGGCATCTGCGGCAGCTGCCCCGGCGCGTTTGCTCACCAGGACGTATGCGCCCATCGATACCGCCGAGAGACCGGCGAGCAGCATTCCCGGCACGGACAGCGAGTCCCCGCCGTGAGCGGTGGGGACCGCGAACAAGACCAACCCTACGAGCGCCAATGCAGACCAGACGATATCCAGTGGGTTGCGGGTCATCGCAATCGCGATGGTCAGAGGGCCGAGCAACTGAATGGTCGCAGCGACTCCCACCGGTAGGTGTTCGAGAGCCAGATAGACGATATTCATTCCGGCGATCACCGTTCCGAACGTGACCGTCAAACCTAATTCCCGACGCGTACGAGGCAACGCCGGTCTTACCACCACCCCGACCAGAAGGGCAGAGATGACGAGGCGAAGCGTGACGACCCCGGCGGGGCTCACGATGTCGAACAAACTCTTGCCCATCGCCTGACCGAATTGCACGCTCGATACGCTGCCCAGCACTAAAACCACCGCGGGAGTGCGTCGTAGTCTGTCCGCCACTGAGTGCACGCCGGACGGCCTCGAAGCGGTGGAGAAAGTCGGGGCGCGCATGCGCTCCAGTCCCTCACGGCGCCCGTTGCAGGTCAAGCGAGTCTTTTCTACGTCGACAGTGAAGAATGACCTACATGATCGATTTTGCCCGGTTGCAGGTGCTGCGTTCGATCCAGCACCACGGCTCGGTATCCGAGGCAGCCCGGGTGATGCATCTGACTCCGTCTGCGGTGTCACAGCAAGTCCGTCAGTTGGTAATCGATGTCGGTGTGGAACTACTCGAACGTGATGGTCGATCGACTCGTCTGACCTCCGCAGCGAACGTCCTGCTCGGTTACGCCCACCGAGCGGCACGCTCGTGGGAGGAGATGCTGGCAGAGCTGCACGCGGTCGACGGCGGCGAGCACCTCGCAGGCCGCCTGGCAGTCTGCAGCTTCGCTACCGCGATACCAGCGCTGGTGGCACCGGCAGCTACAGCGATGATCACGGCTGCTGCCGGTGCGGCAACGGTCGCCATACGCGAAGCCGGCACTGCTGACAGCCTGACACTGTTGCTTCAGCGCGCGGCCGACCTCGCTGTCATCGCGGCGCCGGCGAACCCGGAATTCGACGATCCTCGATTCGAACAACATCCACTCATCGACGATCCTCAGGATCTGGTGGTCGGTGCACAGACCGCGTTCGCCGAATTCGGTATGTGCAGGCTTGCAGACTTGGGACGTGAAGCCTGGATCGAACCGCATCGCGATCAGCGAGCACTCATAGAAGCCGCGTGCACCATGGATGGTTTCGTACCACGCTTCGAACATCAAGCCGACGACTGGAACTCCGTCCTCGCGCTCGTCCGCGCCGACATGGGCGTGTGCTTGTATCCCCGCATGGCCCCCATCGATATCCCTGGCGTGCGTCGAATTCCGCTCACTGGCACCAACGCCCCCGTCCGGCGCGTTTTCACGTGCGTTCGCGCCGGCAGCGCCGAACAGCCACTCATCACCGCCTACCGAGACCGGTTACGCGAACAAGCAGGGCGGACCCCACAGGGCGAGGCAACGCCACACGGCACGCACTAACCACAGTTAATCAATTGCGCGCGCTAAGGTTTCCCGCCACGGCCGGTGGCTCTGGTACACAAACCAGTGCACGATGTGGTCGACTGAGGCCATGACGACGACGAATTCGGGCCGTTCGCCACTTTCCCTGAGCCTGATCGGTGTTCCCAACAGCGCTGGTAGTTATGCTCCCGGCCAGGAACGAACTCCCCGGGTTCTCCGTGAGGCGGGGTTAATCGAAGCACTCATCGGCACCGGTGCGCAAGTGATCGACGCCGGGGACCTCCCCAAACATATCTGGGCGCCGGACAGGCAATCGCCTCGAGCACAGAACGCCGCGGCTGTCGTAGAGTCCCTGATAGAGCTGGCGGAGCGAGTACGGACCGAACTGGCGCACGGCCGCCGCGTCCTCGTCATCGGAGGAAATTGCACAATCGCCACCGGTGCCCTTGCAGGACTTCAACACCACGCCACCCAGCCATGCGGACTTCTCTACATCGACCGACATTTCGACATGAACACCCCGGACACCACGCGCGAGGGCGCGCTCGACTGGATGGGCCTCGGCCATGCCTTCGGCCTACCGGGATCTCTGCCGGAATGGACGTCTGCGTTCGGTGATGGTCCTCTGACCCGCGCCGGCCAGGTTGCCTTTCTCGGAGTTGACCCAAGCCAGGGCAACGACTTCGAACGTGAAAACGTCTTCCGACTCGCTCTCGATGTGACCACACAGCAAGAACTTATCGATGACCCTCGTCGAGCCGCGCAAGCAGCACTCGATGCGCTCCCAAAAGCACCCTTTGCGGTCCATATCGATGTCGATGTCCTCGACTTCACCGATGCCCCATTGGCGGAAAACACCAGCGGCCGCAACCGCGGACCCACCCTCTGCCAGCTCACCTCAGCGCTGGAGACCATTCTGGCGGACCAGCGGTGGCGGGTGCTGACAATCGGAGAGATCAATCCCACTCGCGCCGATGGCGCACCCGAGACACTTATCGCTTTCAACGAATCCCTGGCAACAGCTGTGCTAGCCGCCATCACCCCACCCGCGATATAGAGACATACAATTCGCAGCCCAAACTTTGAGTTCGATTGTCCACAAACCGATGTCGCGGCGCCGCAGCCGCCCTTCGGCAACGATGCCGTCGAAGACTTCCTGCGAGTCGATCACCGCCGCACGGGTGTTCTTACCGTCCCACACCGCTTGCAGATGCACCAGGATCAACAGAGTGTTGCGATAGATGAGCAGTCCGTGGTCGGGGCCCCAGCGGAGGTTGTTCTGCTTCTCGCTGTGGGCGTAGGCCTGAGTGGTGATCCCGCGGCCCGCCGGAGTCCGACATCAGATCCAGCTGGTGACAGCCGCCGAGGGGCGCGGAAGGATCCGAAAAAGACTGATCACCGTCTGTGACCTTTCGGAATCAGTAGGGACTCGAACCGGTAGCGTGGCAAGATTTCACGGCCCTGGGCACAGCAACACAACGCGCAGTGCACGTACGTGTTGAAACTTGCGCTACTAGCCGGTGAAATACCGAACAATCGGACAGGTTGAACGACCCTCATAAGACCTGCAAGAATCCCTTGCCGTTCCGGAATTTGTCAAGGCGGGTGAGTCCAGTGGGTGTTACGCCGCTACCGAATCGTGCTCTTGATCGGTGTCGGTTGTCTCGTTGGGTTTGTTGATCCAAGCGGTGTCCGGGAGGTCGAGGATTTTCGGTGTGTCAGTTGTGCTGCTGAAGCGATGCGGATGTGCAGCGCGGGCAGCATCGAGGACGACACGGCGTTCGGCTGCTTTGCGGGCAGCCAAGCCGTAGTGAACATCGGCGGGAGTGTGCAGTCCGATACCGGTGTGACGATGTTCGTGGTTGTACCACGCGCTGAAGGCATCCATGAATTCTCCTGCCTCATTGAGTGATCCGAACCTTTCGGGGAATCCGGGACCGTATTTGAGAGTTTTGAACAACGACTCCGAGTTATCCCGAATTCGGGATAATTCGGATTATGCCGGGTCTGTGATTATGCCGAACGCGGACCGTCGTCCGCAGGTTTGTGCTGGTCGCGGGGCTAGCTGCGGGTGAGAAGTTCGGCATAATTTCAGAGTGCATCGAGGTAGGCGAGCAGCGAGTCAGGCGGTCGGTAGCGGTTCGGGGTGGCTTCCGGTTGTGTGGTCCTGTCCAGTGCGCGTTGTTTGAGGGCGAGGTCGGCGTGCATATATATCTGCGTCGAGGCGATACTTTCATGGCCGAGCCACAGCGCGATCACCGAAATATCTACGCCTGCTTGACGTAAGAACATAGCTGCGCTGTGACGAAGAACGTGAGGGGTGATTCGTCTGGTCGCCAGCGATGGGCACCGAGACGCCGCGACGGTGGAGTATTTGCGCACCAACCATTCAACGGCGTCAGTACTCAGCGGTGTCCCATGTCGACTCGGAAAGAGTGGAGAGTTCGGTTGTCCATCATGGCTTTTCAACCACTCACGCAACGTAGTGACGGAGCCAGCGGTCAAGGGAGTGGACCGTTTTTTTCGACCTTTGCCACGACAACGAACGTGAGGTCCGGTGGTCAGTACTACATCCTCTCGGCGTAAACCGGTGAGCTCGGCGACACGTAAACCGGTTTGGACTGCGACGGTGAGTAGCGCGTGGTCGCGTCGACCGATCCAGGTTTCTCGATCTGGAACGCTCAGGATCGCCTCGACCTCTGTTTTGGTGAGGAATTCAACGATCGTGCGATCGAACCGTTTTGTGGGATCGAGAGGACACGCGAGATCAGATCGGCGTGTTCTGGGTGTTCGAGCGCGGCGAACCGGAACAGTGAATGGATCGCGGCGAGGCGAGCGTTTCGGGTTCGAACACTGTTTCCGCGCTCGTTTTCCAGGTGGGTGAGGAACGCGCCGATCGTCGGGGCGTCGAGGTTGGTGAAGTCGAACCTCGACGGAGCGAGAGCGCTTCTGTCTGCGATGAATCCGAGAAGCAACCGGAACGTGTCGCGGTAGGCAGCAATTGTGGCGGGGCTGACCTGCCGTTGGGTGAGGAGTCGGTCGGTAAAAAACCTTTGTAAAGTGGGCGCGAGGGGGCTCATGGCAGTTCTCCGAGGAACTCGTCGAGGCGCCTTCCGACGATTGCGAACAGTTCGGGTGCGGCTTGGAGATACCAGTATGTGGATACGGGATCACTGTGTCCGAGAACCGCGGACAGCAACGGTATCCGGGTATCGACATCGACACGTTGTTGATGCCAGTCGAGCAGTTGACGAACTGCAAAGGTGTGGCGAAGGTCGTGAACCCGGGGTCGGGGTCGTTGCCCCCGTCCGGTCAGTCCGGCTCTGTCAATCAGGGCAGGGAACGTCGCATGTACAGAGTTCTTGTTCAACCGGGTTCCCCGCATGGAGACGAACATCGACGGTGACACCGGTTCCGGGAAGAGAAGGTCGACGCACTCGAAGTAGTGCTCGAGCGCCTGGAAGGTGCTCTCGTGCAGGGGCACCTTCCGCCCTCCTCGCTTGCCGTGCCGGACAACAAGTAGTAGTCGCTTTCTGTCGAGGTCGTCGCGGTCGAGAGCGAGAGCTTCTCCGAGTCGTAACCCGGTGACCGACAGCAACCCGATAAACCTGTTGTAGGTGATCGCGCGCAGCGGCGGGTTCAGGGACCGGGCAGCGGCCATCAGCGCCGCGATGTCGGCGGCGGAGTACAAGTACGGTGCAACCCGCTGCTGGCGTGCCGGCAACAACCCACATGGCGGTACTTCGTTGCAGGGATCGAGGTTTCGCAGGTATACAGCGAATCCGCGCACAATCCCTAAACGTTGGCGCCACCAGATCGGCCCGACGTTCACGGGCTGGGTTGCCCATGCGACGGCGAGTTCAGTACTGATGTGTTCGGCGTCGTTGCGGCGGAGGTAGTCGACGAAGTCCGGCAACAACGATCCGGCGTCGACGAGTGCGAAGCCCAGGCCACGGCGCATGGCGAGATACGACTGGGCCGCGGCGTCAAGATCGGTCATAACGCACCTGGCCAGGGTCGCGCCAACTCGCTGGTGAGCGCAGGGGCGACGGTGGCATAGGACGCCGTGACCGCGATGGTGCGGTGCCGCATGAGCTGTGCGATCTCCGGCCACGACGCGCCGTTGAGTATCAACTGCGTCGCGGTTCCGTGCCGGAGTCGATGCGCACTTATCGCGGGTAGGCCCACGCGGACGGACACTTTGGTCACCACGTCACCGACTCCGCCGGGGGTCATCGCTCCTTCTGGGGCTCTGACCTGAACGAACAACGTACGGCAACCAGGCGGGACCCGGCGATGACCGTCCTGGAGGTATCGCACGATCGCGGCACCGACGTCGATGGGCATCGGGAGAAGTTCGTGACAGTTTCCCTTTCCTCGGATGGTGATTTCGCCACGCCGCCAGTCGATGTCATCGACCCTCAATCCGGCAACTTCAGCACGGCGCAGGCCCAGCCGCCATAGAACCGTCAAGATTGCACAGTCACGTATTCCGACGTCGCGGCTGCAATCGCAGCCCCCGAGTAGACGTTCAAAATCGGATTCGTCTAGTTCACAGGGCACGGTGCGACGGTGTCCGGCGACCTTCGGCAGCGCCGCGGCGAGCGGACGGTCGGTGACACCTACGATGTGGAGAAACCGAAGAAACGACGCCAACCCAGTAACCGTCTTCTTCGACCACCCGATGCTCGAGCGTGCCGAGATTTCCACAACATAGGCGGTAACCTCGGCTGCCGACAACTCCTCCAACCCGCGATCTCGGGTGCGGCAGAAGCTCTCGGCGACAAGAAGGTTGACCCGTATGGAACTCTCGACGAGACCACGTTCACTTACCAAATATCTGCGGTACTGCTCGAGTACCTGTGTGACCGGGTCCGGTTGCGATGCGGCCTGCGGCGGCACAACTGCGATCACACGCAAGTATGCAATCGGAACCGAAAAGTTTGCCACTGACACCAATGTTGCTCTCCCAGCAGCCCGTCGGGCGGTGACCAACCGATTCACGCACGCAGCATCGAGATCGCCGGCGGACAAGCGATGCTCGCGTAACCACCGATCCAGTGTTGCGAGCTGGCGTAGCCTCCAGCGAACCGAGTCCGGTGCGTAACCCCTACCTTCGAGATGCTGCCCAAAGTCCACTGCATACCGCGAAAGTGGACCAGTACCACTTGCCGTCCGTCGCTTCTTCATCTCTGCCTCCTCTGAACGAAAAAATCTGCACAGAGCAAGCATCAACCGACTACGTGATTATGCCGAACTTCTCACCCGCAGCTAGCCCCGCGACCAGCACAAAACTGCTGACGACGGCTCGTGTTCGGCATAATCACAGACCCGGCATAATCGGAGTTATCCCGAATTCGGGATAATTCGGAGGCGCAGTTCAAAACTCTGAAGTATCTTCACGATTTCCCGAAATCGTTTGCCAGCCTTGATGATGCCCGCACATTCCTGAAAGGGTTCTTCAACGAGTACAACCACATTCATCACCATTCCGGTATCGGATGGCATACGCCGGCATCGGTGCACTTCGGTACCGCCGACGCGATCGACGAAGCCCGCCAGATCACCCTGACCGCAGCATTTCACGCCAACCCTGCACGTTTTTCGGCTCGGCCCGCTCCACCGAAAATCCCGCACGTCGCTTACATCAACGAACCCGCATTCGAAAAACAGATCACCTGAACGCCCAGTGTCTCACTTGACTTGATTTATTCCGCGCCGGGGTGTCGTTGCAAGCGTTAACCTCGATCTTTCTCCCCGGTGATGTGCTGGCCTGAGCGGGTCGAGATTGTGTTTCGAGCCTGGTCGGCGCACGATGGCGCGGCCGATGTCGATCGGCGGCGCTCGGATCCACGGCCTGAGGTTGGGGTTCTTTCGGGGTTGTCGGGTCGGGTGGATTGCGGTCAGGTGGGCGCGGGTAGCGCCGCCAGCCGGGTCAGTGCGGTGACGATGAGGGTCGACCATGTCGCGTTCTTCGACAGTTTCAGGTGGATACGTCGCGCATGGCTCGAAATGCGTCCTGCGATCGAGAACACCCGCAGACGAACACGTTTCGGCTCCCACCTGCGCGCTTCGTGGTCGGTGAAGCCGAGCATCTGAGTCCACGCCATCAAGTCCAGGGCGAGCTCGACGATTGCCAACCAGATGCGGTTCTGGTCGAAGCCGTACAGCGGAAAGTTCCCGAGCCCAGTGTCTTTCGAGTTTCGGATCCGGTCTTCGCAGCGGGCGCGGCGGCGGTGCCGCAGTTCGAGATCCTGCACCTGACCGCTGACGGTATTGGTGGCGAACGCGGTCAATCGAAGACCGTCGGAATCGGTGAACCTCAGCTGTGCACCGGGGTGCGGGCGTTCCTTCCTGATGATCACACGCATCCCGGTCGGCCACGTAGTGAGGTCGAGAAGACCGGTGGCGTCGATGACCCAGGCGCCGCCGTCGAACCTGCTCCGCATGGTCGACGGCGACAGACCACGCGCTCTCGGGGGCGTCGGCGAGGGCGGTGACCATCGCGTCGGTGAGCCCGAACCCGATGGAATACGACACTCCTCTGTTGTGTAGCCAGGTGAGGTATTTGTGGCTGGCTCCGGCGCCGTCGGTGCGGACGAGGACCTTCTTACCGGGCCGGGCAGTGTGCACGTTCGGTAACTGTGCCAATGCTTTTCGTGTGACCGAGATGTGGTCGTCGGCAGTGTTGGATCCGGCGTTGCCCGGCCGTAACAGTGCTGCGACGGGTTCACCGGTGCCGCCGGTGCCGTGGTCGACGAACGCCAGCAGGGGGTGGAATCCGAAGCCGCGTTTGTAGGTCGGTGCCGCGTTCTCTTTCTCCGAATGGGCGGTAACGAGGGTGGCGTCGAGGTCGATCACGATCGGGTTCTGGGCGGTGATGTCGTGATCGGGCGCGTTCTTGCCGGCATGTCCCCACGCCGCAGCGCGGGCAGATACTCGCGCTGTGTCGATTGCGGTGAGCGCGGCGGGTGCATCGGCGGACAGTGCGGCGATCAGACGGGAAACGGTCGGATCGGAGGGCACTCTTCCGAACACGGTGGTGTGTTCGCGCAGGGTGGCGATGTCGGCGAGGCAGTCTCCGCCGAGCGTCAGCGACACGGCGAGGTCGGTGACGATCTTCCCTGGGTCGAAGTGCGCCAACGGTTTACGCCACGGCGAGAGGCTTTGTGAGAGGGCTGCGGTGAGTCCGGTGACCTCGGCGGTTCGGAGCAGCGTCACCGCTCCAGCGTGCGACACGACACCGGTTCCGGTGGCATCGACGGACAGGGTGGGGTACGGCGACGTAGACTTGCTCACCAGAATGGTGCTCCTCGAACTGGTCGGACTTCAACTGTGGTAAGTCGAATTCTCCCAGGTCAGAGCACCATTCTTCTGTTCTGACACGCCACGCCCACCTACCGGCGTGAAAGCCCGAGGTTAATGGCACTACTCGGTCACGTCTCCACGCAAATGAGCCTGCGATACGCCCATCTGTTCGACAGCACAGTACGCACCGAATACGAACGAGCCCTCAACCTCGCGAAAAGCCACATCGGACCCATGCCCACCAATAGACCACAATTGCCACTGACCGACGTCAGCGGCGGTTGGAAAGACACCCCCACGATCAAGTCGCGCCTCGCCGGCGGTTACTGCCTGCGCGCACCCGCCCAAGGCTCATGTCCATACGCCAACATCTGCGAGCATTGCCCCAGCTTTCACACCGACACAACACATCTCGGAGTACTGTCTGCTCAACGTGTCGATGCCGCCGACCTCGCAGCAGACGCCGAAAAGCGCGGATGGATTGCCGAAGCAACCAGACACCATGCACTCGTTACCCGGCTCGACACCCTCATCGCCCAATCGGACTCCGCATGATCGACAATCCACTCCTGCGGGTCGAACAAGTCTGCTTTGACCTCACCACCACGGGACATCGAGTCACTTTCACCGCCGTCGCGGAAGCGGCGCAAATCGCTCGAGGATCGCTCTACCGAAACAAGGACCTACGCGCCGTGATCGACGAACACCGCGCCAGACAAACCGACGCACGGACCCTCACCGGCTTGGCCACCGAAGTCGCACACCTGCGCAGCGTCGTCGAAACACTCGCCGCTACCGTCACCAAACACGAAGAACGACTCCGCCGCCTTGGCAACCTGACCTGATGAACCATTCAGCCACAAAACGGCGGAGCACCAGCCATTATTAGCCGGTCAATGCTATGACAACGCCGTGATCGAATCCTTCTGGGGCCGAATGCAACCGAGCTTATGACCAGAAACGATGGAAAACGAGGATCGAATTGGCCAACGCCATGTTCGAGCACCTCGAGATCTTCCACAACCGCCAACGCCGGCACTCGTCGCTCGGTTACCGGACGCCGTCCCGAGTACGCTGCCCAATGCACCCACCAGCACCAACCGGTGGACGGCTGCGAGATCGACTGAATCAATCGCACACCGTGACTCTAGAAAGCGGTGGTCCGATATCGGGGACCTGCCATCCGGACACGCCGGGGTATTCAATCCGTGGATGGGGACTGCCCCGGCTTTGGATGCTCCTATTGGTGTCAAGCGGAATCGGAAAGTTGTCCCGTCAACCATTCGCGGTAGCGAGAGGCGAATTGGTGGTTCGGTTTGATAGCCCGTTCTGTGCGCGAGATCGTCGTGAGGGAGACCGCGAAGTGGTCGGCGCAGGACTGCATCGACAGACCGACTCGGTGGCGTAGTGGCCGAAGGTCATCGGTGCCGGGGACGGACTGCGGGTGGACGAGAAGGGTGTAGACCTCACGGGCGATGTGCCGTTTGAGGCAACGCCTGATTTCCCGCGGCGATTTCCCCTCGGCGGTCCTCCGCGCCACGTAAGTGCGGGTGCGTTCATCGCTGGAGGATCGGATCAGCGCGATACGCCACAGGGCGTTGTTCGCTTGGCGATCTCCACCGCGATTGAGCCTGTGCCGGGTGTGCTTGCCCGACGACGCTTCGATCGGCGACACGCCGCACAGAGCAGCGAAAGATGCCTCGCTGTGGAGTCGTTCGGGATTATCTCCTGCGGTGACGAGCAGGGTTGAAGCGCTGTCAACCCCAATGCCCGGTGCTGCGAGCAACGCGGGGTTGACTCGGCGCACCAGCTCGGTCAACTCGCTTCGGAGCCGATCCATCTCGTGTTGCTGGAAGAGGATCTGCCGTGAGAGTGAACGAAGCGTCGACCTGACGGCTACCCGAGCGTCGGTAGGCGCGCCGGCCGGGACACGGAAGCTGGAGCAATGATGCAACAAGGTGCCGATGGTCATCGGTTCGAGTTGATCGCGTAATTCCGGTGGAGCACCGACGATGATGTTGCGCAGCGAATTCGTCAGCGCTGTAGAGCATTTGCGCAGACCAGTCAGTGTCACACGGAGAAGTCGGATCGACTCGATAGCTCCGTCGTGCGACTTCGGGACGGCCGCTGCGGCGCCGGCGAGAGCGGCCCGCGCCGCAGCTTCGGCATCGGCCGCATCGGTTTTGCCGCGCAGTCTCCGCATCTGCCGGTTTGGCCGGTTCACTTCGACGACCTCGAGTTCTCGGTCGCGAAGCAGTCGGGTGATGGCGACTCCGTAGGAGCCTGTGCCTTCGACTCCGATCCGGTCCACGTCGCCGAATGACGTAATCCACTGCAGCAGAGTTCGATACCCGGCGACCGTCGTCGCGGCTGTGAATGTGTCTAGCAGTCGACCCAGATGGTCGACGACCGCGGCGACGTGAAAATCCTTGTGCGTGTCGATTCCCGCGTAGACAGCGTCGGCGACTGAATTTTCGGACAATTTCTACCCCATCCCGTACTCGGTGGACGACTTGTCGTCCTGTCGTGTCGCCGCCGGGCGCGGTTAGCGGACAAAACACTAACGATGAGGTCAAGGCTCCTATGAGGTCACACAACCGAGACTCGGCGACGCCCCACTTCGGCAGCGGTGTCGAGGCGGGAGCGTCGAGCAACGGCCGCCGACAAATCCAAACGAGGACATGGTTCAGTCAGTTGACATTCGAGTCAGACGACGCTGCTCGACGCTTCAACCATTATTAGTGTTGACATCTGATCTGTGAGGATTGCTCCTCACGGTGGAAGGATGTTCCCCATGCCGAAAGCATTTCCCGAGGAGTTCCGCCGCGACGTCATCGCTGTCGCACGCAAAGGCGAGGCACCGCTGCGCCAGATTGCAAAGGACTTCGGCGTCTCCGAAGGCTGCCTGCACCGCTGGCTCAAGATCGCCAACCGCGACGACGGTATCGCCACCAAGACCACCTCAGCCGGCTTGGACGAGTCCGCGGAGCTGCGAGAAGCCCGAAAGCGCATCAAACTCCTTGAGCAAGAAGCTGAGGTCATGCGCCGGGCTGTCGCCTACCTCTCCCGGGACGTCAACCCAAAATGATCTACCCGCTGGTCCTCGACCTTGCTGCCGACGGAGTGCCCGTCACAGTGACCTGCCGGGTTCTCGGATTCTCTACTCAAGCATTCTATAAATGGAGGAAACACCCAGTAACACAACGCGATTGGGACGATGCGCATCTGATCAACGTCGCCCGAGAAATCCACGCCGACGATCCAGCCTTCGGCTACCGCTTCATCGCAGACGAACTGCCCGAACGCGGCATCCTTGCCTGCGAGAACAGAGTCGCACGACTGTGCTCACAAGAACGACTCTGGTCCGTGTTCTCCAAGAAGCGCGGTCTGAACAGAAAAGCCGGCCCGCCCGTCCACGATGACCTCGTCGACCGCCAGTTCACGGCAGAGGAGCGAAACCAGATATGGCTGACCGACATCACCGAACACCGCACCGACGAGGGCAAGCTCTACCTCTGTGCCATCAAGGACTTGTACTCGAACAAGATCGTCGGCTACTCGATCGACTCCCGCATGAAAGCGTCCCTCGCAGTGGCCGCGCTACGAAACGCAGTCGAGCAACGAGATCCGGCCGGGACCATCGTCCACTCGGATCGGGGCAGCCAATTCCGGTCGCGCAAATTCGTACATGAACTGTCACACAACAACTTACACGGATCAATGGGGCGGGTCGGGGCATGCGGAGACAATGCTGCAATGGAGTCGTTTTTCGCCCTACTTCAGAAGAACGTTCTCGATCGGCAACGCTGGTCGACCCGCGAACAACTACGGCTGGCAATAGTGACCTGGATCGAGCGGACCTACCACCGAAAGCGACGCCAACGACGCCTCGGCAAACTCACGCCAGTCGAGTTTGAGACAATTAACCAGACCGCACACGCGGCCTGAATCACTCAACCCCGACAGTCAACTGAACTCGGGGCAGTCCCTCGGGCGAGTCGAAACAGCGGTGTTCACCGTTCAGTCACGGGCAGATCGAGCCGAGTAGGTCTAGGACGTTTGTTCGGTGAAGTGTGTCGATGTCGTGGTCGGGCCAGCCCCTACGCTGCAATTCTTCGGTCAGAAGTGGAAGCCCTGAGGGGCCCTCGAGGCCATCGATGGTTTCTATGGGATCGAAATCGGCGAAACCTGGTCCGACTGTTGCGGGGGCTACTTCGGCGAAGACTTCGGCGACGAAATCAGGTCCTATCCCGACGTGGGCAGGCCCGGCTACTGCGCGTATGTGCTCGACATGGTCTGCCAGGTGCTGGACCGTTGCACCCGATGTGGCGAGGAACGAGGCCATGAAGTTCACGCAGACGACACCGTTACGTTCGGCGACCGAGCGGAGTTGCCGGTCGGTGAGGTTGCGGTGGTGGTCGCGTAGGGCGCGGGCGGATGAATGACTGGCAATCATCGGTTGTTCAGCGAGGCCGAGGACGTCATCGACACCGAACGCGCCGAGATGCGAGATGTCGAAAATCATCCCCAGCGATTCGATGATGCCTAGGGCGTCTCTTCCCAGGCTGGTGAGACCGCCGTGCGCCGCGTCCTGATCACTGGCGTCGGCAAATGCATTGCGTCCCATGTGGACGAGCGAAATCATCCGAACCCCCAGCCGATGAACTTGGCCGAACAACTCCAAATTGGGGGCAAACGCACCACATCCTTCGATTGCCAGTACCAGTGCAATACGATCGCCGGCACGTGCTCGGTCGATCTCAGCGCGGCCGGTGCATAACCGCACGGTGTCTGCGTTTTCCGCAGCGATCACATGGGCCGCCTCGATCATCCTGAATATTTCACGAAGTGAGGCTTCACCGAACAGTGTGTGGTCGACGTAGACAGCTAGGACCTGGATACCGACTCCGCCTGCCTTCAGCTGTGGAAGCCAGTTGTCGCGGAAGTACCTCCCCCACCGTTCACGTGGGCGTTTGACTACCAACATGAGCAGGTCGTTGTGAGTGTCTACGAATTCGAATGACGATGGATGCAGCCGCAGCTGTTCGCTACTAGGGCTGTTCGACGTTGTCATCATTGCGCTATCCCCACAATTCGCTATCGGGGGCGTACACGAGCCCATTGCTGTATCCGATGGATGGGTCGACGTCGTATCGCAGCCAGAGGTGGTTGTCCAGATCAACCCACTCGGCATCGGCGACTGCATGCATACCGACTGCGGTGGAGAGCGAGGACGCGGGTAGGCAGCCGACCATGATGCGTAGTCCGCGGGCCCGGGCCGACTCGATACAGGCGAGAGCGGAAGTTACGCCGCCGCATTTGTCGAGCTTGACGTTCACTCCGTCGTAGAGTCCGACAAGTCTGTCGAGATCCGTTGCTGTCGAGAAGGATTCGTCAGCAAAGATGGGAATAGGAGAATCGAATCGAGCGAGACTGGAGTCGGTTGTGGGTGGTAGTGGTTGTTCGATCATTTCGACGTCCGCGTCGAGGAGCACGGGAAGCATGCGGTCCAGCGCCGCGGCGTCCCAGTCTCCATTGACGTCGACGACCAGGCGTGCATCTGGACGGTGACGTCGAGTAATACGAATTCGCTCGGTGTCATTGCCTGAACCGAGTTTGAGTTTCAACAGCGGATGCGCCGCGGTACGTTCGAGTTCCGCTTCGATGGTGCGTTGATCACCCATCGAGATCGTCGTCATGACGACCTGCTGGTCTGGAACTTGGACGTCGAGTTGCTCAGCGGCAGTTGTGTTCGTGCGTTTGGCTGTGAAGTCGACCCACGCAGCCTCGATCGCGTTCTTGACGGGCATGTTGCGCGAACGGTCGATGATGTCGGCCGGTGATTCACCGGTTTCGAGAAGGGTTGCAGCCGAATCCAGGGCCTCTCTGGCGTCGGTTGTGTCAGTTTGGAAGAAGCTCTCGAACGGCGAACCCTCTCCCCGACCGTAATGTTGGCCGTCGCGGAAAGTAACCCGAACCAGAGTGCAACTGTCATCGGAGGCGCGCGAGTACTGATATGTGGTTATCAGAGGAACGGTGACCAGCTCTGTGGACATGGTCATCTCCGGGGCGGTGGTTGGCATCAGCCGACCTTTCGAGTGTCGAGATCGAACAGTGCACTGTCGCGAATGAGGCGCCGAACTCGACGGCAGTCGCGGTGAAGGTGAAGCTCGTTGTCGGACTGCAAGTAGATGAAACCGTGTTGGCCGGTGGTGTCGCTGGACGGCAAGACGAGGTCGCCTTGAACTGGCAGCCCATACAGTCCGACGACGGAGGCGATGTCGTCGAGTTGCCGGAGTCCGTCGGTCCCGGTGACGCGGCCGTC
This sequence comes from Rhodococcus sp. H29-C3, assembly GCF_030063405.1. NCBI lineage: Bacteria > Bacillati > Actinomycetota > Actinomycetes > Mycobacteriales > Nocardiaceae > Rhodococcus > Rhodococcus sp. H29-C3. The sequence goes on from NZ_JASITC010000009.1 coordinate 72,760, forward strand.
GGTGTCGAAGTGGACCCAGACGATGGCCATCGGAAGGTCGGGGTGCTGCACTTGTTCGCGTGCGGCGAATACCGTTGGTGTGCAAAGTGCTTGCGCCGTCAGGTCCACTTGGGTGGATTTCATCGAGCGGCGGAAGGGTATCTCTTCGATCGTCGCCCCCATCAACCGCGCTCCGGTTTCGATCATGCTCGGGCCATGGGGTGTCAGCTTGAGTTCGGTGTGTGATGGTCCGTTGTGGATGCCGAGCGCAGTCAATGCGCGGTTGTTGTAGTCGACTAGTTCGTTCAGTTTGTCGAATGTGGGAGTCAGCAGAGTATGCTGCACCATTCGTATGCCTTTGCCTGGAGTCCGCTCGAAGTCGAATTGCCAGATGTCGCTGGTGGTGTGGCGTCCGTGGTGGCTGACACTGTTGACGACGTAGATCGGTCCATCGAGATAGGTTTGGGCGAGAACATCGGTGTTCAACACGTCGAGGTAGTTGAGTTTTCCGATTATGGTGTCGGTGGCGAGTGTGATCTGTTCAAGATTGTGGCAGAAGAATATGTCTTCCGAGCTGGTCGACATCACGGGTTTGATGACGATCGGCCATTCGTGCTGACCTTTTGCCCAGCGGTGTATCTCAGTTGGATCTGCCGAGCGGATTTGTTGGACCACCAGAAGTCCAGCGGCACGAAGTTCCTCGATCATCATGTACTTGTCTCGTCGTGCTGCACTCAGGCGGTGCACGTTCCAGGTCAAACCCAGGTGGTGGCAGAGTTCGTCGGCGAAGAGGACGCCGGATTCTGCTCCGGCGAGTACAGCGTCTATGCCACGCTCTTGGAGTTGGCGTGCGATTACCTGTGGCGCTGCGTGGGGCAGAGCGCACTGGGCTCCGTGGCCACTGCTGCGTTTCAGGATTGCAGGGGGTGAGGGGCTGCTGACGATATGGACGGTCTCTCCGCCTAACGCATGTATGGCGGGGGCGAGGAGGCGGCCGGTCGAATACCCATCGACGATGGCGATGCGTGGTGTCATGTCATTGTCCTGTACCGGTAGTTATCGGTTGTCTGGTCAACTTGTCGGCGAGTCGGGATGCCTGTCGCGCAGAGGCATTGAAGTAGTTCGGTATTGCGATCTGACCTACTGCGGCAGGTCCGAGTCGGTGCACTCGGGCGTCCGAGTGACTCGTGTCGACAGTCCGTAGAGTCTCGGACTCTGCGCTCAGTCCGGTTGCATCTATGGCGACATCGAATGTGTTCGAACCTTCCTCTGAGGCAAGCTGGATTAGAGAGTGACTGAACGTCGGTTCCTCGACTGCCCGGACGAACTTCAACTGATGTTGTTGTTCGCTGATGATCAGTCGATCGGCGACCGAGTCGGGTATGGCTGATACGTATCGAAGAATGAATCGGTCGAACCACTTTGCGAGCTCTCGTCGCCGGTCCGGTGGGGTTCGAGGCCACACTGTATTTGCCACGGTGACGGCGTTGCGATCGATGTGTTGCCAGGCGGGACTCGCGGAACGGGCGTGTTCGAGGTCGCTACGCAATTGATCGGATGCTGTCGTTCGTCGTTCGGGGAGGAGTGTTCCGACTGGTTCGTGCTGGCGCAATTCCTTCATGATGAGGTGGCGCCACCGCGAGACCCCTCCTGGTGCTCCGTAGCCGGGTAAGTCGATTACCGCGGTCGGAGTAACGACAGAGGAGGCAGACTCCCTCATTTCTGTTCGTACTGCGGGCAACCTTCCGGTGCGTGAGGCCATGATGACCTCGGCGTCCGGGTTGAACTCGTGCACCATCTGCGCAGCATCGATGGCGCTCTGACGCATCCCGAGAACGAGCACCTGTCGGGCTTGCTTGAGTTCGGCCACGTGGCGAGGAGTGTCGTAGGCGCCCCACAGCCGGCTGTTGGACATGTCCCGACGTTGAAGTGTGTGCGCGGAGGGGTGCAGCCCGGTGCAGACAACTGCCTCGTCGACTGGAAAGGTTTCGCCGCTGTCGGTGACGACCGTGACTCCGGATGCGGTCGATTCGATCGTGTGTGCCGATGCCGGAACGTGGTCAACGAACACCCCGTGTGACTGCGCTTGCGTGACAGCCGAATTGAACTGCGCAGCGAGGTAGGCGAGAAACAATCCGCGAGGCAAATAGGAGTGTTCGGTGATCTGGGCCGAGGCCACTCCCCACCGTGTAGTGCGGGTGGGGTTCCGTCTCAACCAGTCGAGGAAGTGGCCGGGATCGTGAGGATTCACGGAGTTGACGCCAACACTGGTGTTGCACAACAAGTATTCTTCATCCCTGTCGAACGCTGTGCCGGAAGCGGGCAGTCGCGGATCGATAATCAGGACCCGGTCGATACCTTCCCACTCGCGATGCGCCAGGTGCACTACTAGCGCGGTCCCGGCTGCACCGCACCCGACGATGGCCAGTGATCCCATTTTCCCCCCTTGTCGATCGCTCGATGGTTGATGCTCTTTAGGCGCGCCACGCCGCTGGGGCATCTCGCCCGGCCATCCACCCGCATAACGTCAGCGGAATCATTGCCGTGAGAAGTACGACGAGTGGTGTGGTCCACGTGCCGGTTGCACCGTGTATAGCTCCCGCAGTGATCGGTCCGAGTGCGGCAATGAGGTATCCGATCGATTGGGTCATGGTCGAAAGGCTGGTAGCGATGGATGTGTTCGGGGCTCGAAGGTTAATCAGTGTCAGGGCGAGCGAAAGTTGGCCACCCTGGCCGAGTCCGAGCAGGATCGCCCACACCACCGCGGCGCCGACGCCGCCGACGAGAACGCCGATCAGGCCGGCGACGGACAATGCAACAACAGCGACCGCGAGCACGCTCTGTCGACGGACACGGGCGGCGACCACGGGGACGGTCAGTGCCGTTGCGATGCTCGAGATCGACAGTGCGGTCAGTAGAAGCCCCGCACTTTCCGCGGTGAGACCGCGGTCTCGGTAGATCGTGGGGAGCCAGGCGATCATCGAATAGGCCAACAAAGATTGCAGTCCCATGAATCCGGTGATAGCCCAGGCGACTTGTGATCGCAGGACGCCGGCCTGCCACAGAGGCTGAGTGGATCGGGTTACCGAGGTCGTCGTGCGGTCGAAGCGGTGATGCCGCCACGCGAGAAGTGCCATGGCCGCTACTGCGAGTGCGGACGGTATCGCCCATGCCAGGAGTGTCGTGCGCCAGTTGTGGAACACGGACGTATCGAGCGGGATCGTGACTCCGGAGGCGATGCCCGCGCTTGCACTGACCAGTGCGGTGAACAAGCCTGTCATCAATCCGATTCGGTGTGGAAAGAGCAGGCGGATCAGGATTGGGCCGAGGACGTTCGCGACTGCGATACCGATCCCGGCGAGCAGGGTACCGAACACGAGCACCGGCCACCACGATGTGCCCCGTAGCGCCGTCCCGATGAGAACCAGAATCAGGCAACCGGTCAGCACCGCAGGTACGGTCCACCGCCGGACCGCCTGAGTCGCAATGGCGGCGAACACACCGAGGCACAGGACCGGACCCGTGGTCAGCAACGCGGCAGAACCAGCGCCGAGGCCGTAGGCCTGGCGAATTTCGTTTAGCATCGCCGACGCGCTCCCGAACACCAAACGCAGATTGAGGCCCAGCAGCACGATCGCCACCACAGCTGCACCCACGCCCACCACGGACAAAGGGGTTCGGGCGGGGACGGCCGGGGTGTCACCGGATGGCCGTCGCGCCTCGATATCGGTCACTGGCACTCCGTCCCTAGATGCCGTCGAAGCCGACTTCTGGTCGGTGACGGCGCGTATCGTTCATAGCGAACCGAATAGCCTGTTCGCAATCGACCATCGCAGCCAGCTCTCGACAAATCAACCCCTCTGGCAATAATTGTGACCCGATAGGCAATTTTCAGTTTGTGTGCATTGATAAGATGCCTGCTATGTCTGCCCACCCGAGTGACGAGAACTGGATCGGACGCAGGATTGCGAGTCTTCGCCGCGAACGAGGTTGGACCCTTGCCGTCGTCGGTCAACGAGTCGGCTTGTCCACCACGCAGTTATCACGTATCGAGTCAGGTGGTCGACAGTCGTCGGTGGGGACGTTGATCGAGCTGGCGCGCGTATTCGAGGTGACGTTGAGTGAGCTCGTTGCAGAGGAGCCGACTTACTCGTTTCATCTGGTGCGCGCCGGAGAATGCGCGCCCCACGAATCTGCCAACGGTGCGATGACGCCTCTGTCGGGCAACTACCCGGGTATCGATGCCGTCCTGTTGACTATTCCACCGTCCTCGGATGCCCCCATTGCCCACCATTCCGGAGAAGAATGGCTCTACATTCTGCACGGATCGGTGGAGGTGACCATCGGGAATGAGCAGGTCTTACTCGAATCCGGAGACGCCCTGCACTTCCCGTCACTGAACGCCCATTCAGTGCGCGGACTCGGTAATACATCAACGCGTGCGCTGCTAGTTTCCGCAGCTTCGAGTCCACGGGAGGGCGCTGGACACCTGCCTCCCCCGTAAACCCGCGCTCTCCGATTGCCTGACAAAGCAGCGGATGCGCTCCATTCATTCCGCATCGACGATCGTTGGCGCATTACCGCACCGTCAAGACATCTTGTCAAAACCCGGGGTCATCGCTCGCGCATACCTTCCCTCTTGCGCTGGCGCGAGCTCCTGACGCCGTCTGAGACAAGGACGACGCGGCCCGTAGTCCAAGCGTCTCCCGACGACGTTTCCCCTCGACGTGCAAGGCCAGGTGGACGTTGGCGCAGACGGGGTGCCCCTACCCGTTAGGCTTCCAGGAATAGAGGAGTGAGATGGCTACCCAGATTGAGTGGACCGACGTCACCTGGAACCCGGTGACGGGTTGCGATCGCGTAGCCGCCGGTTGCGACAACTGCTACGCACTCGCACTGGCTCGTCGGCTGAAAGCAATGGGCGTCGAGAAGTATCAAGCGGATGGTAACCCTGTTACTTCGGGACCTGGCTTCGGCGTGACCATCCACCCTTCCGCACTCTCTGTGCCTCTGAAGTGGAAGAAGCCGCGGATGGTGTTTGTAAACTCAATGTCGGATCTGTTCCACCCGAAGGTTCCCATCTCGTTCGTGCGGGACATCTTCGACGTGATTCGGGAAACGCCACAGCACACATACCAAATCCTTACCAAACGAGCGCATCGTATGGCTCGTGTATCGGATCGGCTTGATTGGCCGAACAACGTTTGGATGGGCACTTCGGTAGAGGACGCAGCAAGCTTAAATAGAATCGACGAACTTCGCGAAGTGCCCGCAACCATTCGTTTCCTATCTTGTGAGCCGCTACTGGAGGCCCTTCCAAGAATGAACTTGGAGGGCATCGGTTGGGTCATCGTTGGAGGTGAGTCTGGGCCAAACTCGCGACCGATCGAGGAACAGTGGGTAATCGACATCCGGGATCAGCTGATTGATCAGAATGTTCCGTTTTTCTTTAAGCAGTGGGGTGGCCGAACGCCTAAGCAAAATGGGCGACTCTTGAATGGAAGAACCTGGAGTCAATATCCTACTGATTTTCCAGAGAGCCAGGAGGAGCCGCTTTGCCTGTAGACGGCGAGGTTCCGTGGTCTAAGGCGCCACACACCGAGGCGAAGCACAAGATCTTCCGGGCGTACTTGGCGAGATGGTATCCAATATTGCTGTCCGAGAACGGCTACCCATCGGTTACTTACGCCGAAGGGTTTGCCGGCCCGGGGGTATACAAAGACGGAAGCCCAGGCTCGCCGGTCATCGCGATCCAGGCCCTCCTTGGTACGCCCGAACTGGCGAACACAAAGAAGACAACACGTTTCGTGTTCGTAGACAACGATCCGCGGTGTGTGAAAATTCTAGGCGAACAACTGCGCGCCAACTTCCCAGTCCGTCCTCGACCACTGGACCTTATGCCAGTATCTGTTGTGGAGGGAACGTGTGCGGAAGCCTTCGAACCAGCCTTAGAAGCTGTGGGCGCATGGCATCAACCCATTCTTGCGGTTTTTGACTCCTGGGGGAACGCACCGGTGCCCTACCGGTTGATACGGCGTCTGGCGCAAAACCCCAGCTCAGAAGTAGTTGTGACGTTCATGCCCCAGCACTTCACTCGTTTCGTAAGCACCTTAGGCGGCGAGGTAGATGCAGTGTTCGGCCATGATTCGAGCTGGAGGGAAGTTGCGGACATTCAAGATGGGAGTAAGAAAAAGGGTTTCTTGCTGGGGAAGTACAGAAAAATGCTCAAAGAGGCGGGCTTCCAGTTTTTATTGGACTTTGAGCTTGTGACCAAGAAGGGAGAAAGTCTGTATCTAATTTTCGGAACCAATCATCGGCGAGGTCTAGAAAAGATGAAACAGTCGGTTTGGGAGGTTGACGCACAGTACGGAATTGGTTTTCGTGACCCGAAGGACGAGTTCGGTGAAGCGCTTTTCGATCTTGACGATCCGCAGCTTGCCCCCTTAGAGCGGATGCTTGTAGAGCGATTATCCAGTAGAGAGAGTGTCCGGGTCGAGACACTCCGCGAATTCAGTTTGTTCTCCACCGTATACCGTGAGCAACATGTCATTCCCGCACTGGTACAGCTGCGAGAACGTAATTCTATAAGTTGTGATCGGCCTCGGATCGAGCGTGCCGCGATGGTAAAACTACTTTGAAAACATCAGAGCAGGCGAACGCCCTCGTCGCAGAACCGTCTACTGTCTGCTGCTCCAGTCAAAAGCACGCAAAGCCAATCTTGTTTCGACCAGTTCGCGCTTACAGACATAGCCAGTGACCTTAGATATTTCTCTACTGCTTGTGTTCCACCGGAACTTTGCACGCGTAGCATTTCCTCGCGCCGATCTTGCATTTCGGTCTGCGCACGTGATTGTAATCGTGCAGCAAGGTTAACCCGCTCGAAGTGAACACTCAGGGCATCCCACCAGCGCAGGTCTACATTTAGTGGTGACTGTAGTTTAAATTTGAAGACAACACCGAATGGGGTTAGTTCAGGGGTCGACACCAAAAAGTCAGCGGGTGGGTAACCTTGTAGATACACGTGGAATAATTCTCGCCCGGCAGCAAGTTTTGAATTATGCTGTTTGGTGGAATTGCATCGCAGGCAGACCGGCGCAAGGTTTTGACGCAATATAGAAAATTCTGGGTGTGTATTTTTCTCAAGGATGTGATCCAGCGTCGTTGCCTCTTCAAGACGGCAGTACGGGCATCGGCCTTGCCTAGTGGAGGCTAGTATGTCATCTCTAATATTGGCGCATGCGGCTCCCTTGTCGAGTGAATCGAAGTTACTGCGAAGGAGCTTGCGGTCGAGATCAGTGAATGGGGCTGGTTTGAGTGACTTCATTGTTCTTGCATTAGCGATATAGGATTCGTAGGCGATAGCAACGTCCGACCGAAGTTCTGACAATCGCTTTTTCGAGGCGGTCTGCCGATGGCTCGACACGTTGTCGTAGTCCTCAAGTGGAGGAGTTAGCGGACTGATGAGGTTGTACATCAGAACATATCCGCATCATTGTTCAATTGCGTTTCTGCGTCCATGACAATGGCTAGAGCTTGAGAGGAAAGGCCCATCGGAAAAATTTCGCTCAAACCGTCAGATCCGTGTGTCACGGCTAGCTTTCGTAGAATTCCTTCGTAATCGGACTCAGCGTTGTCCAGATTGAATACTGTTCGGGTAAGTATGCCGACGTTTTCGCCGAATGTCTCACTTGCGGGGCGCTCGATCTGCGTCCGATCACCGTACCGGCGGAGTACTTGGACATATTTGGTTGCAACTTCTTGTAACACGACAGGCGAGTGAGTAGCTATGATCGCGAATGAGTTAGTTTCGTGGAGCGCCTCCGATATTCCCTTCATAAGGGCTGCAAGGAGAGGAGGATGGAGATGACTCTCCGGCTCGTCTATAAGTACCAGCGACTTGTTCTCCAGTTGCGAAACGAGCTGAACTACTATGTTCAAGCTGATCTTGTGGCCAGTGCTCAAGTTATCGAAGACGGGTCGCCAGTCCTCACGGGATGCACGGAAGTCTAGTGTCAGGGCTGAAGTTTGAAACGATGGTTCACGAAGCATAGGTGCCAGCGCATTGTTCAAGGACAACCATCGGTCGTCCGTCCGGAGGCGCTCCAACGACTCCTCTAACTCGTCGGCGATCTCATCCGCGGTGCGCAACCTATTGACATCACTGTTTACGGCAACGTCTCGTAAACCACGATAGACATACTGATCGGTTTGCCTTGGGATTTCGAACGTATCGAATGCCGAGTATGAGATGGCGACCACTCTGCCGAACGGGAGATCGGACGGAAGAATTTGTCCATACTTAGTTGCGATCTCTTCGCGCTGCGCAACATCCCGCCAGGCGACATGAGATAAGTTTGCCATGAGGCTGGTTTTTCCGACACCGTTATATCCGATAACTGCGTTTATCCTGGATGGGATGTCATCCAGATCGCCGAACCGGAATTCGGTTCGGAAAGTACTCCCCCCGACGCTCGTTTCGAATTGAAAGTTCAGATCCCGTGCCATCTGGACGCCGTTTAATAGATCCCCGGCGTCTGCAAGTGCTCGACGCGCGCCCCCCTCACGTAGCAACGAAGTATCAAAGGCATCTTCGCGAGAAAATCGTTGGCGGCGTGGCTCATCGGCAACAACATCTCGGATGTCCCGTAGATACAGGTCGAGATCTGTGTCAGAGAGTCGGGATGACAAAGTCTCGTAATAGGACGCTGCCTGTCCGAGAGAGCAGTACTCATCACCAAGCTGCAGTAGACCAACGGGGAGATCGGTAGATCTGGCACCGTCGGTGTTCATTCCGAGCCGCATGATCTTCACTGAGCCGAGGGACGATGCGGCACTCGCGGTTTCGAAGAGTTCGGCGTCGTACATCGTCTTGTATCCAAAGTCGTCCCAGTTGTCTGGGCGTAGTACAACGCAAGGGAACCTCGCGCCGTCAGGATATCCGGAGCGCTTCTTGGTCACATAGATCCGCACCGTAGCCAGACTAGTGGTCTAGAAAGCCGGGTAGGTTCGGAGGTGGATGTAAGGCGCGGCGAGGTCTACAACCCGATGTCGGTCACGGCATTGCCCACGAGAGGCGCATGTTCGCGGCGGTAGACCTCGACGGAGTCGAGGCTGGCGTGTCCGGTTTGGCGGGCGATGGCTGAGCCGTCGGCGCCGTTGCGGGTGCCCTGCGTAACGAACCCAGCGCGAAGCGAGTGCCCACCGAGCTTGGCGAGCACGGTCGGGTCGTATCCGGCGTGTTCGGCGCGGCGGCGGATGGTCTGATGAATCGCTGCCCCGGAGAGTGACGTAGCGCCGAGGTTGCCATTCTTTACGACCGAGCGGAGTAAGGGTGCGCGGGCAGCGGTCCGGGGAAGTACTCCCCCACGGCACACATGCCCGACGAACGGTTCTCGTTTCCGTAGTAGCCGGATGACCGACGGTCGGCCACCGACGTCGAACGCGGCAACGACCTGTGCCCACCGGACGTAGGCACAGGGCGGGCAGGTTTCGTGAGACTCTGTGTACGGCAGAGCCTTCACCGCTCCCCTGCCCTCCTGGTCGGTCTTCGACTTCCGCAGCCGCACGTGCAGTCCGTCGTGCCGATGCAGCGTGACGTCCCCGCACACGAGCTCGGAGAGTTCGCTGCGGCGGAATGCGCCGGAGAACCCGAGCAGCAGGATTGCCGAATCTCGTCGTTCGAGGACCTCATCGGACCAGCCGCGGCACCGCTTCCGGGCGGTCTCGACGAGGATCTTGATGTCGTCCACCAGGAGTGGGTCTCGCGGGGTGCGGGGCCGATCCCCCGCTGCGGCGTACTCGCGCCGGATCCCGGACATGGTCGCGGTCACGAGTTCGTGCGCCGACGGCGACAGGTGACCGGTGGTGCGGTGCTGGTGGTTGATCGCCGCAAGCCAGGTACCGAAGGTGGCGACGGCGTAGGCCCGCTCCCCCGTCTCGTTGCGGGTGTCGGCAGCATCGACCAGATACGCGGCGACGGTGACCGGGTGCGCAGGCAAGGCGACGTGGCCTTCCCGCTCGCACCAGCCGGCGAAGCGTCGCCATCCCGTGGCGTAGGTGCGCCGAGTCCCCGCCGACCGGGAGGACTCGACCGCCTTCGCGATCCGCCTGGCAACGGCCGGAGGGATCTCGGGCTCCACGGCCGCAGACGCGAGCAAGGCAGAGCCCACCGATGCGCTCACCGCAGGTGTTCGGCCTGGTCGCAAGTCCATATGTGAAGCCTAACGCAGGTCACCGAATTCTCTGCAGAGCGAAACTGTGCTGAACTGGCGTTTTGCCGCAGACGGTGCGGAAAATGCAATTAACGTGGCCAACATCCACAAAGTGCCGAGCGACCATGACTGTCGTCCTTCGACCCTGCATTTTGCAGTTCATGCTGAGAGTTCCCTGTCGATTTCCATAAATTCCGGCATATTTTCCATCGATCGTGGCCAATCTGGGTCATTGAAGTTGGCATCTGACGGCGCGCCCCAGCTGGGTCTGCCGGTAGCGGCATGCACCATAGAGGCACTGCCCGCCTGATTCGGAGCCACCGCATGACCCAGACAACCACCGCACCCAATGTGGTGCGCACCGCCGACTGCGCAGGTCCGCGTCTCTTCGTCCGGAGCCCGGATGGGCTCGACACCGTCCAGTGGCGATGCCACGACGACACTGTCCGCACGGCGCGACCCTCGCCGGAGCTGCTGCATGAACGGCTGTGGGAGACCGAACAGATCCGCCGGGGTGTGCAGTACCAGAACCGGCTCAACCAGCACGGCCTCTACTATTGGCCGCGGACCGGGCGGCACGTCTGGTACGAGTCGGCCCTCGAACTGGCCTGTCTGGTCCAACTAGATTACCAGGGCGAGGCGGCACAGATTGCGGCTCAACCGTTCCGGCTGCTGTTCCGGCGCGGAGCCCAGGCGATCTACCACGACCCGGATTTCTTCGCCGTCCACGCGAACGGTGACCAGGTGCTCTACGACGTGAAGCCGGCACATCGTGTTCCCGATGCGCAAGCCCAATTTGCCGAGACCGTCCGCGTCTGCGAGCAGGTTGGTTGGCGTCACGAGGTGGTGTCGGAGACCTGTCCGACGAGGACAACCAACCTGACGTTTCTCAGGGCTACCCGACTGCCGCGTTGCCACCCGTCCTCGGAGGTGTTTCGGGCGGCTGCTCGACATCTTCGAGGCCGGACGATTCCTCGGGGAGGGAGCGGCGATGCTGAACCGGCGGCACCCGGCGTTGGCGATGCCATACCTCAAGCACCTGATCTGGCACCGACATCTGAGCGTGGATCTCGACCGGCCTCTCGACCTAGATACCACCGTCACCACGACTTCGGAGGGTGAAACGTGCTGCGGCTGAACCTGGGTGAGCTGATCGAGTGGGAGGACCGCGAGTACACCGTGGCTGCCTCCACCGGCGCCGCGACGCTGCTGTACCGGCTCGCGGACGGTGCACGGGTCTGGGTGGATCTGGCCGCCCTTGCAGGGTCCGGAGACCTGTCGCTTCACCCGAAGGTGCAGCTGGTCGGCCCCGGCGGGGCCGACACACCGGTCGAGCCGATGACGAAAGAAGAGTCCGAGCAGGCGTTGTGGTGGGAGGCCCAGATCAACGAGGTGATTCACGGCGTCCCGAACCCACACGAGCCGGACCAGACGCCGAGGGCTGGTTACGACCAACCGAGCAAGGTGAAGCGTCGTGAGTTGAAGGTGCAGGAACTCAGGGGCGCTGGGGTGCATGCTTCGGTCCGAACGCTGGCCCGCAAGGAATCCGTCTACCTTGAGCGCGGGCTGCGGGGTCTGCTCGACCAGCGATACAGCAACGGTCGCCCACCGGAAGTGGACCCGCGAGTAGTCGAAGCGGTGCTCGCGGTATTGGAGGACACGGCCTCCGAGAGCACCGTCTCCACGGCGACGCTCATCAATAAAGTACGTGCTTACGTGACCACGCGGTATCGGGACAAGGACGTGCCACTACCGAGCAAGAGCACGTTGCGTCGCCTGATCGATCGTTACGACGCCCGTGGCCTGGCCCGTGGGAAGGCCACGACTCGCCGTTCTGCGGGCAATCGCCCGGACCGGAGTCCGGCGCCCATCTCGGCCACGGCTCCCGGTGAGGTGGTGGAGATCGACTCGACCCCGGTGAACGTGCTGTGCTTGATGCCGGACGGCAAGGTCGGCAGACCGGATTTGACGGTGTCGACGGATGTGGCGACCCGCGGCATCCTCGGGTTCTCGATGGTGCCCACCGGCGCCTCCGGAGTGGAGCACGCCGACCTGTTGGCCCGTATCCTGCGGCCCCGGCAGTGCCGCCCCGACGCGCCTGCGTGGATGCGCCTGGACGCCTCGGAGGTGCTGCCGCACGAGCAGATGACCGCGCTCGACGAACGTCAGCGGGGTGCCTTGGCGGTGCCGTACATCGTGCCGGAGTCGATCACCACGGATCGGGGCGCGGACTACCTGGGGCCGACGTTCGTCTCGGCCTGCCGGCACTTCGGGATCAGCGTCCGGCAGGCTTCGCCGCAGTCCCCGACGTACAAGACCCACATCGAAAGACTGCTCGGGTCGATCGACACGCTGTGGATGCAGAAGCAACCCGGCTACGTCGGCAACAGCACGGTCAACCGGGGTCAGGTCTCCCACGACGGGCTGCTGACGCTGCGGGAGTTGGCGGACTCGTTCGAACAGTGGTGGGTACGGGTGTGGCAGAACCGCCCCCACGACGGGCTGCGGGACCGGGACGTACCCTCGCGGAAGTTCACGCCGAACCAGATGTACGCCGTCATGTTCGACGCCAGCGCGGGCATCCCGGTGCCGATCGACGAACACACCTACATCGCTCTGATGCCCGTGCATCGCCGGGTGTTGCAGCCCGGATCCGGGTTCAAGATCAACAACCTCACCTACCGGTCCGGCGATCTGCAGCCGCTGATGAAGATGCGGCCCGGCACGAAGGACGGGAAGTGGGAGGTCCGTTGCGACCCCTACGACCCCGACCGCGCCTGGGTGGCCCACCCCGACACCGGACACTGGATCGAGTGTGTCTCGGACTCCTACCGGCTCGAGGTGTACCCGTTCGCCTCTGCGCTGCGCCGGCTCCGCAGCACCGCCGCGGCCGAGGGTGACGTGCAGGACGAGTGGGCTGAGCAGACCCTGGCGAACCAGCCGACCGGGTTGTCGACGAAGCGCGCCGCGAGGAAGAAGGCCGTGTCCGAGCAGCGGACACGGGACAACGAACCGCGACCGGCACCGATCGCCGACCCGGCACCGCCCCAGCCCGTCAGGACAGCAACGGTGGCCGACGAGTTCCGGGTGGTGTCCCCGGACGAGGAGTTGTGGAATGCGACCTGACCCCAAGAGCACCCTGTCGGGTCTGCGCCAGCGACTAGACCACCGATTCACCCAGCCCGATCGACTGGACCGCGCCGACTATCAGGCGCTCGACCAGGACGATCGGTGGAGCTACGACAGCCTCCGCCTGCAGTGGTTCGGTGCCGGGTTCTGGTTGAAGACCGCCGACACGATGGACCTGCTCCGGTCGGTCAAGGGCTACCTGCGCACCACCCACGAGTACGCGGTCGGCGAACGCAACATCGTGCTGGATGGTCCCGCGAACGTCGGGAAGACCACCATGCTGCTGCGGCTGGCCCGGGAGGTCGAGATGGCCCAGGCCCGGATGAACCCCGACTACCGCCGGCACGGCGTCGTCCCGGTGGTCTACATCGAGGCCACCCCGCGATCGACCCCGAAAATGATCGCTGCCGCGATCCTCGACTTCTTCGGCACCCCAGTCGGAGAACGCCGCACCCAGCGGGAACTGGTAGGCAACGCTACCGACCTCATGATCGCCCGAGGAACCCGGCTGCTGATCGTGGACGAGCTGCAGATGCTCCGCCTCCACGGACCGCACGGGGACGACGCGATGGACACACTCAAGTCGATCATCAACAACGCCGGCGTCGTCACCGTCCTGTCCGGCATCGACCTCACCAGCAAACTCGCCTCCCGCGCCGCCGAGCATCATGGCCCGCGGCGAAATCCTGCCCCTGCGTCCGTTCTCCTACGCCTCCGATACCGACCGTGACCGCTGGGCCGCGCTGCTACTGCGGTTCAGCGAGGAGATGCACCTCGTAGACGGCGAGCCGGACCGGCTGCTGGAATTCGCCGACCCACTCCACGCCCTGACCGCGGGCCGGATCGGAAACCTTCGCCGGGTGCTCTCGCGCGCACTGTCAGTGGCGATCGACGAGAAGCCCACCCCCGATGCACCCGAGGTGATCGTCGAGGAGCACATCTTCAGGGCGGCCGGCGCGGGCGCGGTGCGTCCACAGGCCGGCAGGAAGAAGGGCGGTAGGAAGAAGGGCGGTAGCGCAGTCGCGTGACTCCCCTCGCCTTCAAGCCCCAGCCGGTGTATTTGCGGCCGCACCACTTCGAGACGCCGCATTCCTACCTGGACCGACTGTGCGCGGTGAACATGATTGACCGCCCCTTGGTGAACTCGCTGATCCGCAAGCGCCGCAACGAAACTGGGCGAAGTCACCACCTGGCGCTGGCGATCGACGAACTCGGCGGACCGCACGCCACCCATTTCGTCCGCTCCTATCTCCGCGCCACCCGCACGCCGCAGGGCGACGCCGACACTCTCCTCACCGAGACCTACCGCAAGCGCAGCACCGGCATCCGCTATGCCTGCACCTATTGCACCGCAGGGCATTCGGTGCCCACGTTCGACCACCACCAGTTCTCGATCTGTCTCAAGCACGGACGCTGGCTCGCACCCGACCACGGTCACGAGTACCAGCGGCAGGTACCCGGCCACGGCGAGTGGGTGCGGGCGGAGCGCCGATATCGGCGTGCGATCTCGACCGGTCTACTCGCCCGGCACCTCGTGGACGCCACCTGGCGGATCGTCCGCGACCAGGCCACGGTCCTCGGGCCGCCCTCGTGGACTGGACATCTCCGCGCCGCCGAAGCCCGGCCCGGGTTCATAGACGGGGTCGACGACCAGCTCGCTCTCTACCCGCAGACCGCTCAGGTGCTGCACCTGCTGTCGGGGCCCCGCACCTGGGAGGCCATCGACGCCCTGTTCCGCAGCCCCGAACACCTCCGTGCGTACCTGCGCGGTGAACTTGCCTGGGTCACCGGTGCGCAGTGGGTGCTGATCGAAGCCCTCACCATCGAGGTGATTCGTTCCCGAAGTGCGCGGCTCCAACAACTCGGAATGCTGCTCCGTCCGCACCTGGATGAGAAACTACGACGTCACTTTTCCTCCGCGACAACATGATCCGAACCCTCGACGTCTTCGAATAGCCGATCACCCCACCGAAACCGGGTATTGACGTCGCGGGCAGATAGTGGGTATCGCGCGGCGTCCCGCGTCCACCTCGCCGCCTCCTGCGGGTGCGTGGTCGCCACGTCGTTGACCCCGGGCCGCGTCCGCTCGCCCGTGCACACCGGACAACCCGCACCCCTGCGCACCCTCCGCGACGGCGACTCCTGCCACGAGTGCCCACACGGCCCGAGCCACCACACCAAACGGCTGCGTGAGACCCGCACCTGCGACGCCAGCAGGCCACGATTGAGCGTCGGATGCCACTGCTGCGCGAGATAGGGTGCCACCGCCTCAACGCTGCCGGTGTCGGATTCGGCCATCGATCGCTCCTTCTCGTGGCTCCACCACGCGTATGCCCGGTCGGCGGCCTCCCGAGCGACGGGCGGAGCGCTCGGTGGCACCGCCAGGTACAGCACCCGAAGGCAGACCTGACCGGCCAGTCCTGCGCGTTGGACAACTTCAATGGCACAACGTGCGCGAAGACCGACGAATCTCGATCATTGGACAGGATAATTGGCACACCGACCCGGCACTCCAGCAGGAACTCGTTGGACAACTACCTGGTTCGATTGGCCAACTTCAATGGCACTTCACAGGCCGCACGAGAATGTCAGTGGCCTGACCTGGGCATACCTCAATCGATGTCAGTGGTAGACCGCAGTAAATGTCAGTGGATACCGCGATAGACGCAGCCGGAGCTGCGGGAAGGGTCTGTTGGCGTCGTATCCGAGGAAGATCGCTCGATGACGACGCCCCGAACGGGTCGCGAACAGGTCTGGGCGCTTCGGCTACCCGACCGCGTTCTCACGGGTAGCTGCGAGTGTGGAGATGCCGATCGTCGCTGGCCATTGCCGGTTCCATCGATGACGGGCGGGAGGAGTCACACCGCACGTGTCCGCGCTGTCGCGTACCAATCGGCCGCCGTCGCCCAATCCGCCGCGAAACAGTGCCGACTGCGGTGCCGCCCCACGTTGGAGCTGAATGGAACGGGCAGCCACCAGCAGCGTCCGAGCCGACGCGGGAACTGCGACGGGCCTGCCCCCGTCAGCAGAGTCGAGTCGGAGCACGTCAGCGGTCTCGCTGAGCGCGGCGACGGGGATCTTCCTCAGGGTGCTGTAAGTGCGTGGAAGGGTGTCCGATCTATCCGGCAACAGTTATTCAGGACCGCGACGGTGATGGGCCGAAAGTGCGGTGCCCCTTCCCCCTCTGCACCAATTGGATTGTTGCCCTCGGGCCCCTCGACACAGACCCACAGACCCATATCCTGGCGCACGGCGACCGCAACTGGATCGCACGCGAACATCCTCAACCGTCCGACTCTGCGAGCTCTCGTCAACGGTCCCCCGACCTGCGTAAACGCCCTAAAACCGCCGCTGGCGCCCTAACAGGCACTTCCCCATATCCCAGCAACCCCCAGGGCATCCATTTCCAGACCGCAGCGTTGAGTTCGCGGCCCGTTCTCTGGCATCTTTCGCCAACTACCTTCATCCCAACCGCTCCCCCACCGCACTACCGTTTCGGGGTGCACGGCTTGCTGTACACCGTCGCGGTAAGACACCTCGCCGACACACGCCGCTAAACGCGCAATCTCTATGCACCGACAGCCACTGGCCGGATCGAACCCGGCTATGGCAGCGAGTGCGCACGCTCTTCAACTGGACGGGCCCGGCGACGTATAAGTCATGGTGCGGAGGCCGCGTCGCAAAACCTATATGAATGGGGTCTGACACACCTTGAAGAGACCAATCGGGGCGGCGTTCGGTTCTCTTGGGATCCGCAAAGCGGTGCGACCTCAGTCCGTGTCAAATTTTTGGGAGGCAGAGACGACGCGGCGGCGGCTCTCGATCACCCGGGGGACTGGTAAGTTTCGCCGACCTCAGCAACTTCGATATCAGCCGCTTTGATGTCGTCCTAGCGTCTCACATGCTCTAGTACCGAAGACGTTGTTCTGCAGTTAGCTCAACCCCCGCATCGAGGGCTGGCGAGGGCGGATCAGTCCTGCGACTCGCATAGGGCGCGTCGCAGCAACACCGATCAACTCGACCTCGGGCTTGCGGTCGCGAAGGGGGTTCCTCTCGGGATCGAACTGAATGCGTTCACACTTGATGAATTTGGTACTAACGCCAAGTCGAAACCGTGTCCCCCACGGCCTCCGGAAACAGACCTGTCGTAGCGGTTCGGCGGTGGTACGCTTGGCGCGTGACCACCTGTTGGTAGCGAACGGAAGATGCCAGAAACGCCTGCTCGTACCGTCTTATTGCGCAGCATATGGCGCACTATAGAGCGACGGATAATTTGAGCGCAGTGGCATTAGAAGTTTGTCCACATCAACGTAGACACATACGTTGTTCTGTACTAGACAACAGGATAGGAATTGTAGCTAGGCGAAAGATGACACTGCTGGCAAACATGATGTTGCACCTGAGGACGGGTTCTCCATTGTGCATAATGGGAGGGCACTCACGAACGTCATCGTTGCCCTTCCTGCGCAACGTGAAAATGCATGATGCAGTGGCATACATACATCCACTGCGTTCACACCTTGCCTCTACACAATCAGCCTGCTAAACATAACGCATGATAACGCGAGGTACGTGACCATCAGTTGCCTTCTGTAAGTGGGCCATCAATGTGCATCATTATCTGAAGGAGACGTCACAACGAATGTTGCCTTCGGTTGATGTCAATGTGTGAGCCAACATGTGCCACTCACGTGGGTGATGCTCACTAGCCCCAAAGTGGAAACACTTGACATAAATACTGCTGAACCGAAGCACCGCAGATATACCTCAATGCTTGGTTCAATAGTTACTGAAGTATGACCTGGTCGTCTTTGTAGCGCGTGTAGCGTGCCGATCCGTCCAGCGTCCATGGAGACCAAGAGGTAGACGGCTTGTTGCAGACGGAATGCAACAGGTAGATAGCGGTTCCTTGAACACTTTGATCTGTCCCGCGTGTCAACACCCCCTACAAAGGGTGCGTCGCGATAGTGTTGGCGCCAATTGGCGACATGTCAGACACGTTTGGCTGCAACTGGCGATGTACGCTAACGCTCAGCAACTGACTCAGTACAACTTAGGAGCGTTTCATGTTCGCTGAACTGCTTCGCGTAGTTTCCTTCGCGAATGGCAAAGGTGGCGTCGGCAAAACGTCGACCGCCACGGCTTGTGCGGGCCTGGCTGCGGCTTCAGGATGGAAGGTCCTGTTGATCGATTCCGATGTGCAGGGCAGCTGCGCGGACGATCTTGGATACAAGGACCAATCCGACGACGGACGCCACCTCATGGAGGTCCTGACAGAGGGGGCAGCTCTGCACCCGGTGCTCCGTGATGTTCGACCAAACTTGGACGTTGTCTGCGGGGGAGCGGCACTTAAGGAGGTAGACCTTAAGCTGGTCGTGAAGTACATGCAGAACTCAGCGTCGCCGGCGATCCTGGCAGAAGCTCTAGCCCCAATTGCGCCCGAGTACGACATAATCTTCATCGATACGCCGCCCTATGCGCCGACGACCTTGCAGTTGGACCTCGTGGCCAGTCGTTGGGTTGTCATCCCCACCAAAGCAGATAAGTCAAGCACAACTGGGCTTAGCAATCTCGCCCAGGAGCTCATCAAGGCCCGCGCACTCAATCCTTACCTTGAGGTCCTCGGATCGGTTCTGTTTGATATCGAAACCGGCGCCACAGTCATCCGCCGCGATGCCTCAGCCAAAATCGAACAGGCTCTTGGAGCAGCGGCCCCAACATTCACTTCAGTTATTCGTCACACCACAGCGACCTCCGTCAGTGTTCGCGAACGCGGAATGTTGCCACACGAGCTTGCTGAGACCATCGACTCCGCCGAGCCATTCTGGAAGGCGCTCAGCGAAGGTCGTAAGCCTAAACGCGTCCCCGGTACCGCTCCGGCGCTGGCTGAGGACTACCTGCTGCTGTGCCAGGAGATACTGACCCGAATCGACGAACGCGAACGCGAAGAGGAACTTGTATCTAATGGCAACGGGGGAGTGGAAAAGTAAAAATGTCTGATGATCAGAAGAAGACTGACGGCGCCATCGCAGGCTTGGAACGTCCGAAAGGAGTGGGCGGGCCGCCGCCCCGTCGACACGCACCCCAAGCGGGCACCGAGTCAACCCCATCAACGGCACCGTCGGCGGCCGCGACGACAGAACCACCCCCCGGCTCCGCCTCCCGCCAAAGCACGGTCCCCGCAGCTCGTTCGAAACGCACCAGCACACCACGCCGTCCGCGATCATATGAGCAGGTAAATGAGTCCTCAACGCACCCCAGCTCATTATCGCTACCTGTTGGGCTCGTGGAGAGGGCTCGCTCGTATGTGAGGGCACACCCGGAGAAGACCAACGCCGACGTGGTGATCGACGCGTTGATCGACAAGTCTGACGATCTCGCAGCACTAGTCGAACCGTTGAAGGTTAAGGAGTACACAGTTGGGCTGTTCCGCAGGAAAGCCCCACAGGAAGTCAAAAATCATTCTGCTCTGCCAGTACGGATGAGCCCGGAGAACTGGGCGGCGATCGACAAGTTGGTCGAACAAACAAAGGCAGACAACCGGTCTCAGTTGTGTGTTGCTGCGCTTGACGCGTTCCTCCCAAAGCTCTCTGGGAATGACAACTCCGACGACTAATGTCCTTCGACGTTTGTAACAGTGGCGGACAATCCTTCGGGGCACCGGAGTAGCACGGCCCACGACATAGACGTCGTCACGGGCAGTGGAGTGGCGCCGAGGTCGGACCGTTGACACCGATCAGTCAGTACCCGTTCGTTCTCTCGTGATCGGAAATACTCCACCTACTCGACATCTTCGCAGACAGGGCAACTTTCGGCACGCTTGGCATTCAGGCTGCATGTCCACGCGCAGCGTGCAGACCCCACTCCGCAATCTGTGCGTTCAAACTTCGAGTCGCGGCAACCGGAAGGCCCAGGGTGTGACTGGCGACCCTGCAGCGATCGGGTCGTCGTTATGCATCGTCTGACAAACCGACGATCTGGTTTCGGAGGGGCTGAGTCCTCAGCGGAGCAGATGATTCCTGCGCAATAGTCGCCATGACTCACTTCATGCCCGTCACCGTATTCACCTCCACCAGCGATCGTGAACTCGCCAATGCAATCGTCGCCGGAATCAGTGCAAAAACCCACTTCGGATCCCGAACCGACGACATGCGCCTTCTCGCTCACCACACCAGAGATCGTGGCAGAGCATTGGTTCTCCTGCCGCGCGCAGGCATCGACTGGAAAGACCTCGAGCTCTCCGCGCTCGAGGGAGCGATTCTGGTCGGCGGTCTCAGCTGCAGCCCATCGATGATCCGCGGACTTGCCGCGGGCGCCCATGTCGCGATCAACTCTGAACTACCGTTTCAATCCCTGCTCGATGAAGTGCACACCGCTTTGGGTGGCGATGTCACCCAACCTTCATCCGACACAGCATCCCTCGTGCAGCGCATCCGGATACGCGCCGAGGAGTCCGTACGTATCGCGAGCCTCACCGATCGGGAGTTCGAGATTCTGGGATCGCTCTACAGCGGCCGGAGTGTCGACGCTGTTGCTCGAACAGCCCATATCGCGCCCACGACGGTTCGCGCCCATATCCGAAGCATTTTGCACAAGCTCCAGGTGCATTCCCAGCTGGAGGCCTGCGCGTTGTTGCGGCGCTCAGGCCATGATGCTCGGCGGAGTGAGCTGGAACTTCGGATCGGCCGCTTCTAGTGCTGCGGTGATCGGGGCTCTGGCCACTGCGGTGGATACGCACGGAATCGGACTCCGCGTCCGACAAAACCGTCAATGTTGACGATTCGACGACGCGGCTTGGCGCCGAGGATTGGATCCGGCTCGCTCCCGAAGCCGCGATTGCATTATCGAAAGGTCCTACGCAGGATGGAATACACAAGAACTGTGCCGCGCCAGCTTGTCCACAGACAGGCCGTCGCCGAGGTCTTCTTGACTGACTACAGCGCTGGGCCGGGTCCCGCGTACGAAGTCGCCGTTCAACTCCCGTTGTCACACCGGATTTTCGATGCTTCGGGCGGCGAGCATGACCCGCTGGGTGTGGCAGAAGCGTTTCGCCAAACGGTTGTACTTCTGTGCCACACCAGCTTCGACGTGCCGCTGCATTACCGGTTTCTCATGGAAAGTTTCAGCGTGAAGGTGCTCGACACGCTTCGAACACAGTCGGGGGCAGCGCCGCTCACGTTCCGCTTAGCAGTCAACGACGTCACCCGCCGCGACGGAGCAGTCTCAGGCGTTGACGTGTCGGGAATCCTCACGGACGGCGCACGGGACATCGCCCGATGCAGCGCCGTCGCGCGAGGGGTGAGCCCGGAAGGATATCGCCGCATCCGGCAAGGCCGCGACGACCAATACCCGAACCAGCGCACTGTTCCACCCGGAACGGCGGTCGTAACCGCGGAGCGGGTCGGACGTTCTTCCGATCGGGACACTCTCATCAGCGCTGATGATGCTCATCGGACCCTGTTCTGCACTCCCGATCCGCACAACTTCGCCCTCTTCGACCACCCCGTCGATCACATCCCTGGCATGGTCCTCTTCGAAGCTGCCCGGCAGGCACTGCGGTACTGCAGTGGGGAACCAGCAGCACAGGTCGCCGAACTCTCCGCGGTCTTCCCCCGGTTCACCGAATGGCGGACGCCGTGCGAAGTATCGACAACCCCCCTGGCTGCGCCGGGGCGCGCCAACGTGTACTGCATTCGGTTCACCCAAGATCAGGCACTGACCGCGGAACTCGAACTCACCGCGGTGCTGAGGCCGTGAACCTACGTCGACGCATCCGTAATCGCATCTTTACCGTGTCACACGGCCAAGGGCTCTCGTTTACGGGGTGGCAGCGCAGCCAGTCGCATGACGTGAGCCAATTTGCTCTTGTGAATGATCGTCGGCAACACCAGGTTCCACATCTGGTTCAACCGCTCGTACAGATCGGTTCTGCCGGTCAGCATCTCCGAGAGAATCTGCACTCCGGTGAACGAGCCGACGATGAACCGGGCCAACGCATCGATGTCGGTGCTCTTGACGATGTCGCCATCCTCGGCAGCACGCAAGGCAACCTGTCTGATGGCCTCGATCCAGTCCAAGTACGGTTTGTCTATTGGACCCTGGATACTCCCGATTTCCATCGTCAAGCGCATCCCGCCTCGCGCGATGGGCTCGGTCACGAGCTGCCTGGCCATCTCTTGGGACACCAGCACCAACGTTTCGACCGCGGTATCGGACTGGGAGGCCACGAGCCGGGTACCTTCCATCGCCATCGCGTGCTGCGCTTCGATGACCGCGTGGGCGAGCTCTTCTTTCGACCCGAAGTGGAAATACATCGCGCCCTTGGTCACAGCCGCGTGCTGCAGGATGGTGGCCAGGCTGGCGGAGTAGCCGAATTTTTCGAAGCTCTTGGCAGCCCCCAAGATGACGGCCTGGCGCGTAAGAACAGCGCGCTCCTGCATGTTCTACCTAACTCTCTTCGCTGGGGGTATGTAGTTCAACGATACGTCGAGAGCCACCCAACCAGCGTCCTCAACCCGGCGACACCGTGACGACGCTAGTGCTAGGGGCCAATGGCTTCATCGGGTCTGCGGTGATGAAACGGATGGCTTCCCAGTTAGACAGTGCTGCGATTGGACTCGTTCGCACGGACAGTGCAGCCAGAGAACTCAACGATAAGGGAATGAACACTGCGATAGGCGACATCAACGACATCGCTTCCCTACAAGACGCTATGAGTGAGGCCTCTACCGTCATAAGCTGCATCTCCTACGTGGGCGACGACGAACAGCGATGCTTCCAAGTCAACCAGCAAGGCATGCGCAACGTTGCGTCGATCGCGTCAAAGGTCGGCGTCCAACGACTGCTTTATGTCAGCACCGCAGCTGTGTACGGACCCGGGCCGTTTCGAGATCTACCGGTCGATAGTGCACCCATCCGCCCGCAATCGGTGGCTAGTCGGACGCGGGCCGTCGCAGAGCAGTGCGTCCGTGACAGCGGCGGTCTGGTCATTCGACCGCATCTCGTCTACGGGGTCGGCGACAGATGGTTTCTGCCAACACTGACAGAAATTGTGACTCGACTGGGGGCAGTCATCGATGGCGGAAAGGCGCTGCAGTCAGTAGTCGACGTATCTTTATTCGCCCGCTCTATATGCCGCCTTTCGATGGAGCAGCAGTTTCGGTACGGCACTATTCTTCACGTCAACGAACCTGCCCCGATGAAAGTCATCGACATTCTCCGGCGCCATTCGCAGGAGACAAGCTGGAATCTACCTCGCAATTCCATCACCCGCGTCGACGCGCTGAAGCGTGCTACCGATCTAGGTCTTACCGTGCGCCACATCGACATGATCAGCATGGATCACTGGTTTCGGTCCTGTTTGTACTGAGCAACTACGGGGATTGGCTCTCGAGCCGACGCAGCACAACGAGGGCGGCGGACCGTGCGGTCGGGCGGCTCGAGCAGGTTGTGTGTGGCGCAGGCACCGCCTGAGATCTTGGCCAGGTAGCGCAGATGGGTGCGCTCGCCCGCGTTGAGCTGCAGGGCGTCGGCGAGAGCGGTAAGCACCGGTGATCAAGGGTTGCAGTCTCGCCCCTGCTCGATCCTGGTCGGGTACTCGACCCTGATGTTGGCCCGATGCGTGAGCTCTGAGCGCCGAAGCCCGGGGGCGTGACGTCGATCGGGTGCGGTCGTGCCGACGTCTTCCGGCGAGGTGCTGTCGCGCTTGGCCGCAAGAAGTCGCCCATTGGAGTGCCCATGACTCGAGCCGGAGGACGTTCGGCGGGCGGTCGCCAACCGGGCGCGAGTTCTGGCAGCCGATCGTTCCTGAGCGCATTAGGTTGGTCGCTGAAACGGTCCGAGGCTGTCATCGCGAAAGGGTCGATGGAGAGTCATCGAGGTGGGTCACGAGATGACCCTTAGGATCGGGGCGTGCCGAACGTGAGAACGCCCAACGCCGATATTCATTACACCGACGGTGGGGGAGAAGGGCCAGTTCTACTGCTCGGTCACGGCTTCTTGATGGATTCGTCGATGTTCGCTCCGCAGGTCGATGCCCTCGTAGACAGGGCGAGGGTGGTGACGTGGGATTCACGCAGGCATGGACGAACGTCTGATCGCGGCGATGCGTTCACGTATTGGGATTTAGCGCGTGATGCGCTGGCTGTTCTCGACGATCTCGGAGTCGAGAAGGCAATCGTCGGTGGGATGTCGCAAGGCGGGTATATCGCCTTGCGTACGGCGCTGCTCGCCCCGGATCGGGTCCACGCTCTGGTGTTACTCGACACCGAAGCATCTGCGTGCACCGATGAGGGGAAGGCCGGGTACAGGGCGCTGTTCGATCAGTGGTGCAGTGACGCCCCCATCGCACCGCTTGCCGAAGCTCTGGCACCGCAATTGATCGGCGGCGATTCGCGAGAGTCGTGGGTTCCGTGGATCGAGAAGTGGCAGAACAGCGATCGGTCGGCGCTTCGGCCAGCTACAGAATGCTTGATCGAACGCGACGATGTCGTCGATCAGTTGGGCAGCATTGAGGTGCCGGCGTTGATCATCCGTGGTCAGCACGACGCCACCGCGACCGCGGCCAAAGCACGCCAATTGTACGAGCATCTACCACTCGCTCATCCGGTTCTCACCATCGCAGGTGCAGGTCATGCAGCTAACTGGACTCATCCCCAGCCGGTGAACGAGGCGATCGGCGCTTTCGTGACCAGTATCGAAAAAGAGTGGGTCCAAGACGCGTCGTAGGGATGTGACACCGGGCGACACCGAGCGGCGGCCACCGTGCAGTGCACACGCGATGCGGGATCGTGCGCCTCGCTGGTCGCCGTTGTACTCAGGAGATGTGACATCTAGCGGCTCTGCCGGTCATTCGGTACTTGGAATCCGTACGCCCAGGTACATCTGCATCGGGTAGTCGCCTTGCATTTCAGTGTGGATCTGCACATGTATGCGGTATTCCTCGTCGCTGTTCGGGTCGCGGAGATGCATATACGGTTGATGTCGGCCGAACCGAACATCTTCCTTCTCCCACAGTTGCCGAAATGCGGGGAACTGGCTCAGCTCATCCAGAGTTTCGATTCCCCATTCCGGGTTGTAATAACGGCCCATCAGTGCCCGAAACCAGTTCACGGTCAAGGTGGCCTCTGCTTCCCACTGGACCATTACCTGTTTTGACTTCGGAGTGGAGAAGAACCACCGCAAGACGTTTCCGTCGTCCACGAGGCCGGGGAATGCACGATCGTAGGCCGCATTGCATTCGATGACGTTCCACTGCTCGTCGAGATACGCGACCAGGTGTGGGTCGAGAGCAGCGATCACTGTACGCATCTCGGGTGTGACGAGCGCGCGGTACTCGTCGACTGTCCACGCGGTAGTTGAGGTTTCACGTTCTGTTTGCGTGCGTCGAGCAAGGTTGTACAAGTGCCGTCGCTGGATGCGATCGAGGCCGAGTTCGGTGGCCGCGGCGTCGAGAAATTCGACCGAAGGACTCGTAGATTCGTTCCGTTCGATTTGCGTGATATGGCTCACGCTCCAAAAGATATTAGCCGCGAATTCGTTCCGGGTCAGTCCATCTGGATGAGGCGGCGTCGATCGTGTGCGCAATGCGCGAACATAATCACCCAGGTTGGGGGGCCGGACGGAGTTCATGCGTGACCTTTCGTCTGGCTCTATTAACGGAGCAGCACCTTAGACGCTGACAGATAACCAAAAGTCAATACTCGCAGGTGACACTCTTTGGTGGTGCCGGCAACCCTCGCGTCGGTCACCCGAATCTGTTGTCCTATTTTACAAAAGACTCGCACCTGCAGTGCGGCCACGGAGTGAAACAGCGGACAGCGAGTCATCGACGAGGGAGGGGTATCTGTGACCGCCACTGTTCCCCACGCCCCGCGCCCCCCACAGCTCAGCTTCACGCGAGTCGCATGAAGATCGCCTCTGTCGACTACGTTCGACGGGACCTACGTCTGTCATGAGCCCGAGCATGCGCCTGCTGCACCGATGGTGGTCCCACCCCGCGGACTATGCGTGGACTGCCGCCTACCAGCGTTCCAATCCGCTCCTACGACACGCACCTCTCGCTCTGGCGACCTGGTGCTTGCTGCAAGCCTTGCTGTGCGTGCTCGCGACCCACCCAACTGCCGCCGCTCCGGATGGAGTCGGGCAATACCTGTCGGTGGGCCTTGCAGTCGCAGGCTTCCTCGTCGGGGTGTTGTGGGTTCGAGGTCCGTGGCCGACCGAGAACCTCTCACGACTGTTCGTCGTGTACCTCGAAATCGGCGGTGCACTATCTCTCCTCACGCACGCAGACCCTTTCGTTGCGCTGCCATTCGCGACAGCACTCGCGGTGAACGGAAGCTACATCGCGGCGTTCCACGGTCCAAAAATGATCGTCGGTCATCAAGCGTGGGCGGCCGCGATCGTCGGTGTCTTGTTCGTCCATGCCGTCAACGAACCCGGCGCCAATGTAGTCCTCGCCTGCGCGTACTTGGTGTTGCTGACCTTGGTGTTGTTCTCCGCGCCTATGCTCACTCACATATTTTTGCTCCTGCTGCGCAGGGATGCTGCTACCGCTTTCTTCGACCCACTGACAGGGCTGCGCAACCGTCGCGGACTGGAAGCGGCAATCACCGAGCAGGACCGTCGATCGGGGACGGTCACGGTGTTGGTAGTGGATCTCGATGACTTCAAGTCGGTCAACGACAGGTACGGTCATGCGCACGGTGATCTCGTGCTTCGTCACACCGCAACGGCGATCGACGAGTGTTTCGTATCGCCGGCCATCACCGCCCGCACAGGGGGAGAAGAGTTCGCCGTCGTCACTCTTGCGGATTCGGAAGCAGCGATGGCGCAGGCTCGCGCGTTGAGACTTCGGTTCGCGGCTCAGTCGGGGGTGGGTGCGACGTTGAGCATTGGGGTGGCTCAGGCAGATGCTGCGGGCCTTGCAGAGACGTTGGTACATCTTGTCGGCCGCGCCGATCACGCAATGTATGCAGCCAAAGACGCTGGCGGCAATCGCATCTACATCGACGGAGCAGGGTCATTCATTGCCGATCGTCGCCGATCAGGTCGACATTGGCGACCACAGTGAGGTCCCACGAACGAAACAGTAGAACCAGCGCGGACTGGTATGAACGTGAGTGTGGACAGCACCAAGGCACCGTCACGCGCACCCACAATGCCTCGAACTACGCCCCGAGGCAAGCATTCTCGAAATCGTCCCGGCGACGACCGGTTGGTCATGATCGACATCGACGGAGTCCTCGCCGATCTGACCCCATTCGAAGCAGAACTGAGGCGAGACGATATCGCCGTCATACAGCGCTGGCGCGAGTTCTTCGCTCACATCCCAGATGCCACAGTCCTGGGCAGTGGGCATGATCTGGCGTGGGGGATCGTGGGTCTCGGATACACACTTGTCTACTCCAGCACCCGGCCGGCCTACACCCACGCCGCGACCAGGTTGGGGCTCGCTGAGCAGGACTTCCCTCCCGGGCGGGCCCTACTGATGCGGCCCGTATCCGAACAGCCGGGCCAGCCGCAGCCTGCAGCGGCCATCAAACGCAGCCATGCCCGGGCAGTGACCAACAAAACAGGCTCTTCGAACTTGAGCGGGCAACCCTGGCGTGAGCTCGTTCGGCGCGTCTACCAGCTGAAAGCCCGTGGCCCCTGAAGTCTGGATGTTGCGACAGACCAGGCGACAGGAAGACCAAGGGTATGGATCAGAGTACGACAGTGCTGTTCTTCGCTGCCCGGAGTCCGCGTGGACCGCGTATCCAATGACGACGTCGGAGTGCGGCTGGTCGAGTTCTACACCGACGACGAACGGGCCGCGGCGCGCCCGGGGTGCGGTGTGGTGTCGACATCAGTGAAGGGTTATGCGGTCACCAGGCCAAGGGGTATCTCGTACGGCGAAAGATCAATTGCGTTGCAGTGGAACGAACCCGATGGCGATGCCGGGAAGGCTACTGCCTACGCGGATCGTTCACCGAGAGCATCGACGAGCTACCGCGCGTGCGAGACTGACCGGCCGACTCGGCCGAGCGATGGGATGGGCGATCGGCGACGCCGCACGATCGGTCTCCGAAGTCGCCGGCAGTCATGGTGTGTCCTGGCCGACCGCGCATCGCCGATTCGTCGCCTTGGCAGAGCAGATGTTGGCCGAGCCGGGCCCGCCACGCCCGCGTCGTCGCCAGCATCCAACGGCACCTCGACAACCTCAAACCCGACACACGGGTTGACCTAGGCCCGAGGGCCGGTTAACCGCATGTGGTTTCAGGAACGTCGACAACTCGGCTCGTCGGATACGGTTTCATATGACCCGCACAGCGCGGGCCTACATTCAGACTTCATGCTGAGCTACCCGGTTAAAGTCGAAGAGCCCCTTCAGTCGGCGGACCATCATCAGACGAGTCGCCGAGGTGACAACTGCCCATCGATCAGCTGGTACCGAAGCCACAAATCTAGCAGCACCGGACATCGCCTCGACCGGTTGCGCATTCCTGTTCTCTTGCAGACGTATCCACTGAACTTCCGACTCGATGTCGGCCCCAGGTCCGAGGACTCGCTCGATGATGTCTGACGCAACACGTCCCGGTAGCGCATTCGCAACCACAGCGCGGTCGATACCGTGACGGTCAGCGAACTCGAACCATACTGACTCGATCGAGGATTGTGGGTCGACGAGGGTGCCGTCCATATCGAACAGCAGCGCACCAGCGGTCATGGTTTCTCGGACTGCATCGGACACAGTCATACTCTTACCCACGGCCGCATGCTCAGACTCGTAGCGGCGAAACGAACAAGTTCGAGATCATGAGAAGTCGATTGCCGGATCCGCTGATCCCCAGGATCGGTGTCGAGCACCACCGTGTTCGCACCCAACTCGCTCAAGAAGTCGACGTCGGACTGTATCTGCTCGATGCTTCCGTGACCGAGTGGGCGATTCGGCGACGTAACCGTTGAATCGGTCGGCAGGAAATATATGCGCGGAACGAATTCTTTTCCGTCGTCGAGTAACTGCGACCCATCGATACACAGTTGCCGTGACGGGTGCAACGGATGCCACACCGTCCCGAATCGGTTCGTGCGGGCGACTGCAGCCGGTCCATTGCCGCCGATCCACAACGGCGGGTGAGGATTCTGCACTGGTAGCGGCCCCGGTGGACTACGACGACCTGCATGCTTACGTGTGGGGTCAGGTCAGGTCCACTACTGACGCGGTCGGCGCGTTCTTCTTCACGGCCTCGATGCCGTTCTGAGCCGCGGCCTTGGAATTGTAGGCTTCACCGGCGGCGATGATTTCACCGTTGCCGGCCTTGAGCCGGAAGCGATACTTGCCGGCTGCATCGGTGTAAATCTCGAATTTGCCTGCCATGATGTTCTCCTTCGAGTGCGGTCGTTCGGTTTCTATTCTCGCAGACTTTCTATTTCTCGCAGGCGACGCCATCGCGATCGCGGTCGAGATCGGTGCTGTATCCAGGGTCGCCCCTATAGATAGGAGCTGCTCCGGCTGCCTTAACCGCCGAACAGTTCGCGTACGAGACCCTCGGTGCCGGGGCAGGAGCAGGTACCGGGGCCGGAGCGGGGGCAGGTGCCGGGGCCGGTGCAGGTGCCGGAGCTGGGGCGGGCTCGATGTAAGTGGATTCCGAAGTGACCGTTGGTGGCAACGGCATTGCCGAGGGGCTGGTAGAGGCGGTCGGCGTTGTGGGGCGCACTGTTGTGGTGGTAGCGGTGACCGAGGTGGTGGAGGGCATGGTAGTTGGGGTGTCGGCCGTATCGTCGGAAGAGCATCCGGCGGTGAGTGCTAGGACAGTCAGAATTGCTGCGGTAAAGCCGGTAATAAAGCGGGATGTGTTCATTGCTTCCAGAAAGCCTCTCCGAATAGAGACCAGAAGGTCTTGTGCGGAGGCTAGCTCACTGTTCATGGAACGTGCAGCTGAACTATCGCTTGTCATTCACTCAAATGACAAGTCAAAGGGCGAAGCACCCGCTCACCTTTCTCTGCCGTATCCCGTGTTCGCAGGGTCCGTGCTTTCAGCGGACATTACTTCAGATACCGGTAGAGGGTGGATCGATACACCCCCAACACGTAGCTTGCGCGCGCCGATGAACAAATGTCTGTCAGGATGCCTTGACGGTGCGGTAACTGAATCGTTGACTCATCCGGTATTGCCCGCATAGCTACTTCATCCAGGCCTGCAATCCCGCCGTACGTGTCACGGTGTCGGCGCATGAAACGACCGATGCCTTCAGGGTCGGTGTCTGCAGGTAGCGTCACGTTCGTGTCTGCGAGACCACCAGCCGCACTCCGCGGATATCGCTACGAATGGCAGCTGTTCGCCGATTGGTGCGCCGCGAGCGATATCGAACCACTACCGACCTCGGCGATCAACAACCGCCACCGCGGCGCTGGTCTTCCTGAGCCCGGGCGCGTCACCGCGATCAGGCTCGCACTCGACTGTGCCCGCAGCACCCGAGTTCGCCGACTCTCTGCCCAGTTCGGGGGCCCTGGCTACCGCGTTGCCGGAGATCGGGTCGACGGAGGCATTGTTCGGGCGCCGCGACGCAGCCCTGTTGCTGCTAGCGGGTGCAGGTATGTCGTACACCGCGATCGCCGGCCTCGACCGGGCCGACATCGCAGTTCGGGACGCGAGCCTGTGGATCGGCGGGCGCCATCAACTCCTGATCCCATCAACCCCTGAGGTGGATCCCGGCGAGCTGTGGAGACGCTGGCGCACGGTGTTGGCGTTCTCCGACCGCTATCCCTCGACCACGCTGCTCTTCCAGCACCTGCTGGGAGATACGTTTCCGGACATGACCGCAGTCCCGAATCGTGCAGGTCCGGTGAGGCTCCCCCCGGATGGTGGACACCGAGATAGCGGTCGCTGGTCATGGGAGCAGTATCGCGCCTTCCGCGCCTGCACGGTCGGGCGGTCAGCTGTTGACGAGTTGACTGGCTCGCTGAAACGTCACTCCGAGAAGCGCTCCGATGTCGCGGACGGGCACCTGGGCGGTGGCGAGTTTCTTCGCGAAGGCCTCGGTGCTGGCTTTGACGAGGGCTTCGTCCTCGGCCAGACGTGCTCGCTGTGTCGCAATCTCGGCGATGCGGACCGCGAGATCTTCTCCTCCGGGTTCGAGTTCGATGTGCTGCTCGATCTCGACGTCGGCGAGAGCGACACCTGCTTCGAGGGTGATCAGTTCTTTGGCTGCGGTGGGAATGTCGTCGATGCGACGGGCCTGGGTGAGGGCGTCGAGTTCGGGGACGGCGATCATCCACCACTTGCCGTCTCGGGTGACCGATACCGTGTAGGTCTTGCTCACTGCTGAGCCTCCTTCATGGCTGCGAGGATCTTGCGGTAGACGCCGGGTGAGATCGTCCGGTGCCCCTCTGGCACAGTCACTTTAACCGTCCAGTTGGCCGAGACCCACGTGCTGTGTGACCCGACCGTGCGGACCGAGGTGAATCCGGCGGCTTTAAGAGCCTTGACCACTTTCCGCGTGGGCTGCTCGGTAACCATAACTTTAGTCTAGTCACCTAGACGGTTTCTAGTCAAGTGGACTAGACAATTAAGGCGGGCGTTACGGCGGCCGGTTGATCGAAACCCTCGTGGACTTTCCACCAGAGGTTGCAGGGTGAGCACATCCGGCCTGGTTACGCTGAGATCGACAACAACGTTCTGGACCCAAGAAAGGCCGCATCGAACCGTGGCGAAAAAAGTATTCACCCAATTGGTCGACGATATCGACGGCACAGTCATCGACGACGAATCGGGCGAGACGATCGAATTCTCTGTCAACGGCGTCGACTACCTCGTTGACCTGAAAGCTAAGAACGCCAGTGAGTTTCACCGTAAGATCGGCTACTACATCGAGCACGGCACCCATGTCGGCGGACGTAAGCGTAAAACCTCGTCCACCCCGACAGTATCGCCGACTTCCCGCACGGGTACCGGGGCCACGCGTGATCCGGCTCAGACCAGAGCGATCAGGCAATGGGCGGCGGACAATGGTTACGAGATCAGTGATCGGGGCCGCATTCCCGCTGCGATCGAAGAGGCGTTCAACGCTGCGCACTGACCATGTGCGTCCGTTTCAGAAGTCGACTGCCTGGACATCAGCAGAGGCTGCGGATGTGGCGGCCGCGGTAATGATTGTTTCCGCGAGCTGGCCCTGTCACCTCAGGATCACCGCGTGAACTCGATGGTGTATCCGGACAGACCATCGATTGCCACGCGGTACTCGACACCCTCGAGCGTTGTCATGCTCCAGCCGTCCATAACGCTCCGCGACTCGCCGACAGGCAACCCGATTGCAGGCGGCCGGGGTTGTCGATCGCTGCAAGAAATTCCGCTCCGAGGCGAAATCCCATGCCCGGCAGACTCGTGATGACATCGGCTAACCGGTGGCGACGGAATCGTGAGTTAGTCTGAACACGTGTTATCCCCGCTCAGCCAACTTGACCGTCTCGTGTCCGATGCTATCCAAGCCACTTTTGGTCAGGCACCCGGTCAGGTGGATGCCGCGCTCCGGCCCAGCAGGTTCGCGGACGCGCAGGCTAATGCGGCCCTCGCGCTAGCAAAGTCCCTCGGAC
Source organism: Rhodococcus sp. H29-C3 (assembly GCF_030063405.1). Lineage (NCBI taxonomy): Bacteria > Bacillati > Actinomycetota > Actinomycetes > Mycobacteriales > Nocardiaceae > Rhodococcus > Rhodococcus sp. H29-C3. Next base: position 105,652 of record NZ_JASITC010000009.1, read on the forward strand.
AGTCGCCCCGCGAGACCGGATCACAACTGCTGGCCGGGCTGACTGAGTCCAACATTCAGCGCATTGCCGAGGTCGAGCTTAGCGGGCCAGGCTTCCTCAACTTCACTTTTCACACGGAATGGTTAGCTGAGCAATTCAGCATGCTTGAGTCCGACCCAAGGCTCGGTGTGCCAACGCAGAATGCCAAAGTCATCCCTATCGACTACTCAGCGCCAAACGTGGCGAAGGAGATGCATGTCGGTCACCTTCGAACGACTGTCGTCGGCGACAGCCTGGCCAGGATCCTTGAAGTTTTGGGACACCATGTAATCAGGCAGAACCACATCGGCGATTGGGGCACTCCGTTCGGGATGCTGATCGAGCACCTCATCGATGTTGGAACCGGGTCGGCAGAGGCACGCCTCCTCGAATCCGACCCGAACACTTTCTACCAATCAGCGCGCTCGAAATTCGATTCCGACTCATCGTTTGCACAGCGATCGCGCTTTCGAGTGGTGAGGCTCCAGGCGCATGAACCGGAGTCGCTTGAAATCTGGCAGACTTTGGTCGAGCGCTCTAAGCAGTATTTCAACGAGATCTACGCGCGCCTAAACATCTCGCTGAAAGACGCAGACCTGGCGGGTGAATCCACTTATAATGATGATCTCGCTGCGGTCTGCGAGGAACTCGAGGCATCCGGCATCGCTCGCGTCAGCAACGGCGCTTTGTGTGTCTTCCTGAACGGGTACAGCGGCCGGGATGGAGAGCCGTCCCCGCTAATCATCAGGAAGTCCGACGGTGGCTACGGTTATGCCACGACTGACCTCGCAACCGTGCGGAAGCGTGTTGACCAGCTCGCTGCTGACCGTCTTCTCTATGTGGTGGGCGCGACGCAGGAGCTTCATCTCCGGATGGTGTGGGAGACTGCGCGGCTCGCTGGGTGGTTGCCCGAGAGGGTCCAGGCAGAACATATCCAGATCGGAAGCGTTCTCGGGCCCGACCACAAGATTCTGCGGACTCGCTCGGGTGAATCGGTTCGACTCCGGGCTCTTCTGGACGAAGCAACAGCACGCGTGGCGGACGGTATGAAAGACCGGCCGGAGCTCGCTGTGCAGGAGCGCGAAGAGATCTCCGAGAAGGTCGGAATCGGCGCGGTCAAGTACGCGGACCTATCGGTCGCGCACGACACAGATTATGTTTTTGATGTCAAGCGCATGACCGCAACAACCGGTAACACCGGCCCTTACTTACAGTATGCAGCTACGCGCATCCAATCCATCTTGCGAAGTACCGGAGACGAATCAGGGCAGCGATACACTTTCGCAATCACGAACGATTCGGAGCGCGCCCTGGTCTTGAGCCTTCTCGGTTTCGGGTCAGTGGTGGCCGAGGCTGGTACCGACGCAAAACCACATCTCCTTTGTGCACATCTGTTCATTTTGGCTCAGGAGTTCTCTCGTTTTTACGAGACTTCCCCCATTCTTAGCGCCGAGGGCGCAGTCAGATGGTCGCGTGTACGGCTTGCCGAGGTAACGCTCGCTGTCATCACTCGTGGCTTGGATCTTCTCGGAATCGAATTGCCTACGAGAATGTAGGATCCCTCGCCTCGCGAACCGCAAAGCGTCGGCGCGGTGCGAGATCGCGGTGACTTCCACCGTGCGGTTTTTATCGTTGATCAGATACAGCACCCGGTACGTGCCCCGGCGGGCACTGTAGGCCAGCGCCAGCGGGGGATCGAGCGGTTTGCCCACCCGACGCGGACTGTCCAGAAGCGGGCCTGTGACGAACTCGTACACCGCTGTCGCGACCTTTTCGGGCAACGTCGTCGACAATGCCCGCGCGGCCGAGCGCGCCATGATCAACCGGTACCGTTCGGCAGGCTCGCTCACTCGTCAGAGGGCCGCGCGTTACGCATCAGCCGTTCCAAGCCTGCTGCATCTACGACGTCCCCACCATTGATCTCAGACTGTCCGGCGAAATGCGCAGTCAGCAGATCTGTATCCGACAACACTGCGATCGTCTCCCGCAACGCGTCGTAGTCGTCAGCGCCCAGCAGAACAGCAGCGCGGTGCCCGTTGCGGGTGATCTCGAACCGCTCGTGCGTGTGCTCGGCCTCGTCGACCAAACGCGACAGCTGCGCTCGCGCGTCGGCAACAGGAAGAGTCGTCATGTACACAATTCTAGCGCAACAAACGAGTTCGAGTACATTTCCAGTCAGAAAGTCAAAAAGTCGGTCGCTGCCGTGCCTCCGAGCACTTGTGCGCAACGCGCTGACTTCGGTGCAACCGTCAGGACGCAGCATTGAATCTCACCTTCGACTGCGGCCGAGAACTTTCGAGCCCATGGTTCCAGGTGCGCATCGAGCGGCCGCTACTCGGTCGAGCAGTGCCCGCTCACGGTCTGTTGAATGCGCCGGCCCTTGCCCATGCGATCTAGGTACGTACAATTTGTTGTACTTAGATGTGGGAGGGTGAAATTGTGAAGACCATGACGTACTCGGAGTCGCGGGCGAGGTATGCCGAAACCTTGAATGCCGTCACCGACGACCGCGAGGAAGTGGTGATTACCCGGGCCGGCCACGAGCCTGTGGTGATGGTGGCGCTCGACGACTACGAGTCGTTGAAGGAGATGGCCTACCTGCTCAGGAGCCCCGAGAACGCCCGTCGATTGCTGGCTTCGATCGATCGGCTCGAACACGGTGCGGGGAGTGCTCGTGAGTTGCTCGAATGAAGCTGGTGTGGGATGGAAGCGCGTGGGAGGACTACCTCTGGTGGCAAACCCAGGATCGTAAGGTCCTCAAGCGAATCAACGCGTTGATCAAGGATATCGACCGTAACGGCAACGAGGGGATCGGTAAGCCCGAACCCCTCAAACACGGTTTTCGCGGCTACTGGTCACGTCGGATCACCGACGAACACCGACTCGTGTACAAACTCGACGAGAACGAAATCAGACTCGCGGCCTGCCGTTACCACTACGGAAGCTGACATCGCAGCCAGACGACGGACTGCGATCGTGCACGCAGCGGGCGATCCGCACCCGGCATCGATAGCGTTACGAGCAGCAGCGAAGATAATTCGCGACCGCCTGCACACATCCAGTCGCCATGGCCGTCCCGAACAGCGCGTCGCTGCCTTGCAATAGTCCGCAGCATTCACTGAAACACTCTGCGCTGCAATAACTTCACGACGACCCCGACAGATTGTCCTATGCTATCTCGTCCCAGAATCGTAATCGTTTGCAGTACAGGTTAATTCAATGCCCTCAGTTCACACTTTCGGCACTGGCTTCAGCTATGTAAATTGTATTTTCCGCACCATCTAAGACGAAACGCCAGTTCAGCACAGTTTTGCTTCGCAAGAGTGTCGGTGACCTGCGTTACGCTGCCGGTATGGACTTCCCACCAGCCCGAATACCTGCGGTAAGCAATCCAGGGCGCGTGTCGGTGGCGGTGGAGCCCGAAATTCCACCAGCAGTCGCCGCTAGGATTGCCGGCGCGGTGCAATCCTCCCGCTCCGAGGGAACACGCAAGACCTACGCGGCCGCGTGGAGACGGTTCACCAGTTGGTGCGAGACGAATGGTCACGTGACGCTGCCGGCGCACCCGATCACGGTCGCCGCCTATCTCGTCGACGCCGCCGACACCCGCACCGAAACGGGGGAGCGGGCCTACGCCGTCGCCACCTTCGGGACGTGGATTGCGGCGATCAACCACCAGCATCGCACCACCGGCCACCTGTCTCCGTCCGCGCACGAACTGGTCACCGCGACCTTGTCGGGGATTCGGCGGGAGTATGCCGCCGCGGGGGACCGGCCCCGCACCCCGCGCGACCCGCTACTAGTTGACGACATCAAATTGCTCGTCTCGACCGCGCGCGAACGACGCCGAGGCTGGGCCGACGAGGTGCTCGAACGCCGCGATTCGGCCATCCTGCTACTCGGGTTCGCCGGCGCTTTCCGACGCAGCGAACTCTCTGAACTCGTCTGTGGCGACGTCACCGTACACAGACACGACGGATTGCACATCCGGCTTCGCAAGTCGAAGACCGACCAGGAGGGCAGGGGAGCGGTGAAAGCCCTGCCGTACACCGAGTCTCACGAGACCTGTCCGCCGTGCGCCTACGTCCGCTGGGTGCAGGTCGTCGCCGCCTACGACGCCGGTCGCCGGCCCTCGGTGATCCGGCTACTACGTAAACAGGAAGCGTTCGACGCCCACGTGTGCCGTGGGGGAGTACCGCGCACCGCCGCCCGCGCACCGTTGCTGAGGGCGATCGCGAAGAACGGCAACCTTGGTAGCGCGGCACTGTCCGGAGCGGCGATCCACCAGACCATCCGTCGCCGCGCTGTCCACGCGGGATTCGATCCCGCCGCCCTGACCAAACTGGGCGGGCACTCTCTCCGGGCCGGGTTCGTAACGCAGGGAACCCGCAACGGCGCTGATGGATCCGCCATCGCCCGCCAAACCGGACACGCCAGTCTCGACTCCGTCGAGGTGTACCGCCGCCAACGTGCGCCCCTGGTAGGGAATGCGGTCACCGACATCGGCTTGTAGCGTCACCCGGAGACACTTCCGGGGTTGTCGAATATGCTCGCGCTGGAAACACAAAAGCGCTGGTACGCCGTCGAGACCGAGTATTAACCAGACGAAAGCTTCGGACGCGTACTTGCAAAAGTAGTCGCGTCCAAGCCAAAGACTAGCGCTTCGCCAAGTCGATTAGTGGGTGATACCTCAGGAGATCGCCAACGCGAGGTGGTGCCCGGTCAACGACTCTTCGCACCGAATCAGATCGTTTGGCGATCCGCTGAAAACGACGGTGCCGCCGTCGGCTCCCGCTCCAGGACCAAGATCGATAACCCAGTCCGAGGCGGCGACGACGTCTAGGTCGTGCTCGATTACGATTACCGAGCTTCCTGTTTCGACTAGTTTGTCCAGAAGGCCGATCAACCTAGCCACGTCCTGGCGGTGCAATCCGGCGGTGGGTTCGTCGATGACGTACACGGCTGCTGGCTGCGAGAGTTCAACGGCGAGTTTGAGTCGTTGCCGCTCACCGCCCGAGAGCGTCGAAAGTGGCTGTCCTAAAGATATGTAGCCCAAACCAGCACCGGCCAACCGACTCAGGATTGGCGAGATGGTCCGGTCATCGGCGAAAAAGCTCTGGGCGTCGTCGATGGACATATCCAGCACTTGCGAGATGTTCCTGTCGCGCAGCGTATGTTCCAGAACTCCCGAACGAAACCGGGTGCCGCGGCATTGCTCGCAAACCGTTTCGATGGTATCGCCGCGACCAAGCTCGATCTGAAGCACACCTACACCGTTACAGTTCTCGCACCCGCCCGTCGAGTTCGGGGAGAACGAACTCGCGGATTCTCCGGTGGCGCCGGCGAACAGCCTCCGGATGGGGTCCATGATACCGACCCAACTCGCGGGAAAACTGCGTCGGCTACTCCGTGGCAGGTCTTGGTCGACAACAACAGCGTCTGGAACGTCACGGAGCAGAGCTGAACGAGCGAGCGATCTCTTACCCGCGCCCGCAACCCCGGTGATCGCCGTCATTACCCCGCACGGGATCTGCACTGAGATGTTACGTAGGTTGTTGTCAGAGGCGTTATTGACCTTGATCCAATCCGTTGCGGCTCGCGGCTCGCGCAGACTGGAAGTCATTTCCAATGCCTCCGCCGTCGGTCCATTACTCTTGCGAAGACCTGCTGGCGAACCGTGGTAGACGATTTCACCACCTCGTGAGCCTGCTTGTGGACCCATGTCGACGACTTTGTCGGCCACCTCCAGTACCCGATAGTCGTGCTCGACAACCAGAACGGTGTTGCCTTGGTCGCGCAATTTGACGAGGTGATCGAGTACTCGTTCGACATCATGCGGATGCAGTCCGACGGATGGCTCGTCGAAAATGTAGGTCAGGTCGGTCAACGCGGACCCCAAGTGTCGGATCATTTTGATGCGCTGGGACTCGCCGCCGGTCAAACTCGCTGTCCGGCGGGAAAGCGTAAGGTAGCCTAGCCCGAGTTCTACCATCGCATCCAAGCTAGACACCAATCGATGGAGGGACCCAGAGGCAGGCTCCTTCCATGATTTCAGTTCCACGGCGAGGTCTTTGACTTCGAGTTCGCACAACTCGGCTATGGAGCGCCTATTGAGCCGCACCGAGCGTGGTGCCTCGGTGAGTCGAGAGCCTCCGCACGCTTCGCAGGTACCCTGAACGGAGATGCGGGCGACTGCTTCTCGTACATGCTTCTGCAACGAGGCGGGCTCTTTGGACAAATACAGGCGGCGGAACTTCGGAAGCAGACCTTCATACTTGGTTTTCATGTTTCTGTTGACAACAGTGGCCTCTTCCAGGTCGAGAAGCAGGTGCATCTCTTCCTCGGTATAGCTTCGTATCTTTTTATCTGGGTCGAAGAATCTCGAATCGACCACGATTGACCAGAAGTTCGACCCCACCGCGAAGGTTGGGAATTGAATGGCACCTTCGTTGAGTGACTTGCTGTGGTCGAGTAGCAGCTTGGAGTCGACACGTGCGTTGAAGCCTGTGCCTCGACAGGTCGAACACATTCCGGCCGGGTCGTTGAAGGAAAAGTAGGACGGGGAACCAAGCGCCGGGGTACCACGCTGCGCGTATAGCGTGCGTAGCTTGCCGTAGGTGTCGGTTGCGGTGCCGACTGTCGAGCGAGGATCCGACCCAAGTCGACGCTGATCGACCATTACGACCGCGGCCAAGCCAGTAAGTACATCGACATCAGGACGTGTCGTCGCGGGCAATAATCCCTGGAGAAATGCAGGCTGAGTCTCATTGAAGAAACGCTGCGATTCAGCGGCAATAGTGCCGATTACCAAGGAGCTTTTACCGGATCCCGACACGCCGGTGAAAACTGTTAGGGACTTTTTGTCGATGTCAATGGCCACGTTCTTGAGATTATGGGTTCTGGCACCCTTCACGACGATCTGGTCGGTGTGGTGGCAGCGCTTGCTTCGAGGCATTAGGGCTCCTGGCTATCAGAGCGGCAAGCGATCTCGTCCACTGGAACTACGGTGAGCGCATCCAACGGGTACGATCGGACCAATTGCTGCACGTGATGGAGACGGTTGGCCCAAGAGTCGACATAGTTACGTATCTCGACCATCGAGCGCGGTTTGGGGTGTCGGGACACTGGACCTCCCAGGTGGGCGTGGCATGGCGGGTCGCCGGTGAAACTGTTTCCTTTCTGTGCCCTATTCAACGTGTCTGTGAGGCTGACTCCTTCCCCAGAGACGAAGGTTTGTTGATTGTGAAGTGCTTCCACGACTTCGGCGTAGCGGCCGGCACAGAAGACCTGGTGAGTCGAAAGGTTGCTGACAGCCCCCATCCCACGAAGCTCTCGGTACACGGGGTATGGATCAGCGATCGACGAGTCGCTGTTCGGATCGATGTCGGTGACGGACACAGTCAACATTGCTCTCCATTCCTAAGCGGGTGTTGGATTTAGGAGAAGGTCTTCGATCGAGGAGACGACCCCTGCGGCGGTAGGAGCACGCAGCGCGTCGCGTGCCAACTCTTCGGCCTGCAGCACATAGCGCGGCTCGGCAAGCATCTCCGCGGCTGCGTCGGCTACAGCAGTTGGAGTGCCTTCGTCTCGATAAAGGCTGCGGGCCGAACCCTGCTGTGTGAGGCGACGCAAGGTTGGGATGAAGGCCTCGAACGGATTCAGCAGAAGCTGTGGAGTGGCAGAGTTAATGGCGTTGATCGCGGTAAGCCCGCCGGCAGGGTGAATGATAAGGTCACAGCCCGGCAGAATGAACTCCAGCGGGATCCAACCGGCCCGTACATTGGGAAACCGGTCCCGAATGAGCTGCGCCTTGTCTTCACCGATCGCGACGACGACTTCACGACCGAGCGTAGTCAGCTCCTTGAGCAGGTCGAGCATCCGACCCATTACACGCGGGTCGGCGTATCGGAAGCTCCCCATAGTGAGGCAGATACGCCCATCTTCAGGGGCTTCCAGCATCCACTTCTCAATTACGCACGGACTGTTGTGTGGAGTCCAGCGCATCAGTGTCGACTTGTCGGATCCGAGACTGGGTGGGCAAATATCGAGCTGTAGTGTCGGCTCCGGAAGTGAATTCGACCCTATTAAAGCGAGTTGGGTGGCCATCTCCTCGCAGACGTACTTCTCGTAACCGTGGATATCGAAGACATCCCAGGACTGACGAACGAAGGGAACATCGAGGTACTTGGCCGCGACCTCGGCACCGTGACCGAGACTGCCGGCGATAATGACGTCTGCGCCCCATACACGTGCCACTTCGACTAAGTCTTCGAACACGTAGCTGCCTTGACGACCGAACCAATGGCCTAGAAACGGCATCTCCTGTTCGGGTTGGTGCGGGTACTCAATTGCGGGTCGCCCGGGCGCGGCGACCTTAATGTCGTCGGTGGTGTGGCCTGCGGCCACCACCACCGACGGCAGCCCGACGCCGAGGACTGCCGACGACATCTCCTCGAAAGAGGCAACCAGAACTTCATGCCCTGCCGTCCGCAGCGCGGAGGCCAGTGGTGCAATAGCGAACGCGCTCGCTGGACTGGTACCGGCGGCGTAGAAAAGCGCTCTCACGAGGCCACCGCCTCAGCGGTATCTCGCTCCGCGAAGTACGCCTCATTCAGCCCAACCACTTCGAACGCGATCTCCGCGAGACCGCCGGTGATCAGCTGGGTGGATCGTAGGGAACGAACCAGATCCAGATAGTTCTCCATTTCATCAAACGCCATCACGAAGAAGCTTTCCGGTTCGATGCTGTAACGAACTGCCCTGACCGGGGTAACATCTCCGCCAGCTTTGACGAAGTCGCCGATCGCAGGGAAGACATGTTCTTGTTCGAAGGAGACGCGATCTGCGATAGACATTGCATACCAGGGCGTCAGGTAGTTGACGACCATTACGGCGGTGAACTTCATAGCTTCCTCGTTTCCTCGGTGTAATCAAGATGTCGGTGCGGGGCCGCGCGTCGCGTGCATATGCCAGATCGAAGAGACCACGCACCCGGTGGCATCGATGCTCACGCCGGACAGATTCTTCGTCGGTGCATCGAGTTCGAACGTGCGCGGGTCGACCATCTGGCTCACCGCTTCGGCGGGTAACGAACTCGAATACTGAGCCGACGAAATTGTGTTGATAATCCAATCCGCAGAGAAGGCTGTTCGCAATTCAGTGGCTGATACCCGGCGCGGTCCAGGAAAGTCAGGGGTCATCTCTTCGGAAAAAGTGAACAGTTGCAGCTCGGCACCAACGACGCTGATCGACCGAACCAGCGAACTATACTCGGGCACCGACTCTTTCGGGAGGGTGTGAAAGAAAGCGCTGTCGAGGATCGAATCGAATGTTGTCCCAGCTTCTGCGAGGCCGAAAGCGTCGGCAACTTGAAAGTCAACTTCGAGACCCAGCCGCTTGGCCTTATCACGCGCACAATCGATCGCTACATGGGAGACGTCGATTCCTGTGACCTGCAACCCGGTCGACGCAAGATAGAGAGCGTTGTCGCCGAGCCCGCAGCCGAGATCCACGACGTGCCCTCTAAAGCCCCCACCGTCGCACAGAGCACGAACTGCCGGTTGTGGGCCGCCGATGTTCCATGGCATGAGTGGGCCCATCTTTTCGCCATCGCCGTAGAGCTTATCGAATGGAATGTCTCCTGTGGAAGTCATTCTGTGTGTCACAACCTTTCAGGGTTCGATCGACATTTTATGATGGAAAATATTCAGTGGATCCCACGTTCTCTTGGTGCGTTGGAGCCGCGCGTAGTTTTCTCCGTAATAGAGTCGATGCCACGGCTGTCCGGATCTATTGCGTGCAGGATCACGCATGTCGATATCCGGATAATTGATGTAGCAACCAGCGGTTGTGTCGCCAAAGATCGGAACACCGCCGGTTGAAGCGAAGACGCTTTCGTACAAATCGCGAAGCCAATCAACTTGCAGATAGTCGTCTGCAGGGTCGGACCAAGCCGTGAACCACGATGACTTAACAATCGAATCACGCTGTGTTGAAGCAGTTTCCGAGCTACCTCTGCGATTGATCTCGCCGCCGTAGCTGTTCAGCATTAGATACGACGCCGTCCCAGGGTGTTGATTTGTCAAATGCCGGTAGACGACCGAGATCTGCGTATCTGTTAATGCCTTTCGGTGGTAGGCAGACTTGGAGGCTGAACGTGCACCCATCACATCGCCGCAATCGGCCTGGCTCATGTAGCGGGTGCCCGTCAGCCAGGTCATTCGTCCGCCTCGCGATATACCGTTAATTGCGGTACCCGCGGTCAGACCGTCTACGAATGCCGCCAGCGCGGAGCCGTCGACATCGATATCTGCGTCCGACTGCACCATCAGCTGAAGGAACGGAGAACTGTTGTGGTGAAGGAAAAACGTCGCGAATACTGAAGCTTCGGGCGTACCCCCCACTTGGTGTTGTTCGTGCCAGGCGAAGAATTGCTGCACTAGGCTCACGAAGCTGTCTTCATTGAGCATCGTCCAGGGGTAGATCACCTTTTGCACGTTGAGGGCCGTACAAGCGCGCGGTAGTTCGATATCGGTGCCGGTGAGGTGTTTGGGGCTGCGAAATTCGTAGGCTGTGGCGAAACCGAAGTTACCGCCGCCACCACCGGTGTGGGCCCAGAAGAGATCACCAAGTTCACCATCGTCGCTCGCCCTGGCTGTAACCAATTGCACATGCCGTGACGAGTCAACTACCGCGACTTCGACGGCGTTGAGATGGTCGGCGACCAGACCAAGTTGACGTGAGAGTGGGCCGTAGCCACCACCAGCGACAAGCCCTCCCATCCCGACCGCCGAGCATGCACCCAGAGGTAATGCTGCACCCCACCGCCTGAACAGCTCCTTCTGGACTTCACCGACAGTGGCGCCGGCACCGATACGAACGCCTGAATTGCCTGCGCCTGCTGCGACAAAGTTCAGTCGGTGCAAATCCAGAATAGTATTCCGGCGCGGCGATCCGACAAAGTCTTGGCCGCAGTGGCCACCCGACCGGCACGCCACTTCACTTCGGTCGTCGATTGCTTCTCGAAGGGCACTGACGACGCCATATGAGTTGAGCGGAAGGATAAATGCATCCGGCGTCACCTCGAAACGATGATTATCCGAATGCGATAGTTCGCCGTAGCGCGCGTCGCCCGGTAAGATCTTTTCAGGTTTCTCGCTTACGGCATCGAGACCGGAACCATACTCCCCAACAGCGATTCCGCTCATGTCGTGACCTCGGCGAGAGACCGTGAGCAAACGACATCTCGGTCGTAGGAGGGGCATTGTTCTTCGGGCATGGTGTGGAAGCTCTCGTAGGATTGCTGGTCGTCCCAAAGACCCGTCCCGTGAGCGGCTGCGAACGGTGAGCGGCCGGTGCGTACTGCAGTGGGTATATGCGCCCAGGTGACCCGATCCGCTGTCGAGCCTGACCATTGCGCGAAGTTCTTCATGGAGTCGGGCGAATCGCTAGACAACGCGCAGCCCAGGGCTGTCAGTTCGATAGCCTTGTCCTCAACGGACTTGGTCAACCCGACTGCGTTGGAGGCTCGGCAGCAGCAGTCACAAGTGTCTCGTTCCAAACCAAGACTATGAGCCAATTGCGATGTCGTCACCGATCCCGTCCGAAATGCGTTAACGATTCCCAGCTCCGCGAACGCGGCCATGGCTCCGGCACGCCGATTACCCAGCATGAGGTCGAGCAGTTGCAGACTGACGGGCTTATATGGTTGAAGCATGGCGTCGTAGGTACTGGCCACGGGAATCCCTCCGGGTAATGCGAAGCGCACGCAGGTTATGGACTTGGCCTCAAATGATTGCCGAGATCCTGTAAGAGCAATAGGTATGCCGACGGGAAAGAGACGGGACGCTGAGCTGCTCACACTGTGAGCAGCGATGGCGGTGCGCCCCGCCTCACCGACCCAATGTCAATCGTGGGTGTTCGTCGGGGCAGTGTTTCTTGTGTCCTCCCCGATACTCGTCTCTGAGTCAGACTCAACGGGCGTTCCGGAGGTCTTGGGTATCAGCAGGGTGGCGAACAGACCGAGCAGCAACAGGCCAGCGCAGGTATATCCGTTGATCTGTATGGCCCGCGTCATGGCTTCCCGCGCCGCCTCGGCGGCGGCGCTCGTCGCGGGATTCTCACTGAGAGAGTGAATTGCTGCACCACCGCTCGACGACACAGCATCGACAAGTGACTGATTGCTCTGCGCATCGGACTCGTTGCTGCTCATGCGATCAGCCATGTTGGAGGTCAGAACGCTGAAAAACGTCGTCGTCAGTACAGCGATGCCGAGCGCGGACCCCAGTTGACGCGCCGCGCTCTGAATTCCCGAACCTTGACCAGCCTTCCACGGCGGGACGTCGACAAGAACGACGTTCGTCACCTGGGCGGTTGCGAACCCTACTCCGGTGCCATATACGAATAGACCAACAGCGATGATCCACCAACTCGAGTCTGGACGAGCGAGAAATCCGAATACCAATAGACCGGCTGCCTCGAGCACCAAACCGACCTGCACCAAACGCACAGGCGTGCTCTTCTCGGCCATTCCGAAGCTCGCTCCGCTCGCAAAGAAGCTGCCAGCCGCAACCACCGCGATCATCAATCCTGTTTGCAGCGTGCTGTAGTCGAGGGTGAACTGCAGCCACAGCGGCAAGACCGCGAGAATGCCGAACTCGGCCAGACCGATAATCAGCGTGGCGAGGTTGCCGGAAGTGAACGATCGGATGGAGAACAACTCAGTGTCCATCAACGGTTCGGGCTGGCGGGTACGGGTCAACCGTCGTTGGCGTTCGAGGAAGAGACCGAGACTCACCAGCGACACCACGAGTGCGACCGGAATCACCGATAGATTTTCTAGGGAGATCCCGAGAGGGCCGGACTCACGGGTAGATACCCACCACCCGTAGTTTCGTCCCTCTATGAGGCCGAAAGCCAACATCCCCAGCCCGAATACCGAAAGTGCTGACCCGATTATGTCGAGTCGACCGGACTCGGTCTGCGACTTCGAGAGGTAGAACAGGACACCCACGATGATCAAGACAACTACGAAGATGTTGATTCCAAAGGCCCAACGCCAGGAATACTCACCTAGCCACCCGCCGAGTAGGGGTCCAACCGCAGCCGCTGCACCGATCGTCGAGCCCCAAATAGCAAACGCCTTGCCGCGGTCACGCCCTTGAAAGGTTGCGTTGAGCAACGCAATCGACGTCGGTAGCACGATCGAACCGCCGATTCCCTGAGCAAGCCGTGCTGCGATGAGAATTTCACCATTAGGCGCGATCGCTGCCAAAATGCTAGCAAACCCGAACGCTACCGTTCCGATAAGGAACAGCTTACGGGCACCGACGATGTCGGATAGACGACCCATGACCAGCAGCAGCGCCGCAAGAGCGATAGCGTAAGACTCCTGAATCCACTGGGCATCGACAGACGATATACTGAGGTCGGTGATGATCGGTGGAATGATGACGTTAACGATGGTGAAGTCGACGACGACCAGCGATACACCGAGGGATATGGCCAGTAGGCCCATCCAAGCGCTTTTTGACGCCGGCGTATGCCCGGCTGATTCGGTAGACATGGACTCCTCGTTTTCATTTGTCGTTGCAGTATCAAAGGCCGACTGTCACGAGGGCCGCCGACCGATGCTGAGGCAGACTCAGACTCGCACTAACGAGTGACAGGTACTGACCTAAATTTGTCTTAGAGTCGTAGCCATGTCAGAGATCGCGAGCCGCACCCTCGAAATCTTGAGCCTGTTTCAGTCGCAGAAGGAATGGACCGGAAATGCGCTCTCCGAACGACTCGACGTGAGCCCACGAACGGTGCGTCGAGATGTCATGCGGTTGCGGGACCTTGGCTATTCCGTCGATGCGGACAGAGGGCCGGGAGGCTTCTACCGGCTCGCAACCGGCTCGCACCTACCGCCGTTGATCTTCGACGACGAGCAGGCGGTAGCCATCGCATTGGCGCTGCAGACTGCACCGAGTTCCGTGCAGGGCATGAACGATGCAACAGCCCGCGCATTGCAGACAGTGCGTGACTTGTTGCCACCGCATCTGGCCGATCGGCTGCAAACGTTCGCCGTGGAGCAGATCGACAACGTGTGGGACCTCGCTCCACCGAAGGTCCCATCGGACATGATCGCCTTGATCAGCTCCGCAGCTCAGGACAAGCAGCTGATCAAATTCGACTACCAGATCCGATCAGCGCAATCAGTACAGGACAGTCAGGTAGTGGCCGAACCACACAAACTCGTAGTGTGGTCCGGACGCTGGTATCTCATCGCCTACGGTCAACGCGAAGAATCCTGGCATGCTTTCCGGCTCGACCGCGTTAGAAACATTGGCTTGCCCGGTTGGCGATTCCGGCCCCGGGAATTTCCCGAGGACGATGTCACCCGTTTTGTGCAACTACAACCCGACCGCGGCGACCTCAACGACGCATGGCCATGCCGAGGCACGGTCCGGATGGTCTGCCCCGTCGAATTGGTTGCGAAGTGGGCACCAGGCGGAGCGAATATCGAATCCATCGGCGAAGAGACGACCCGTATAACGATGGGTGCCTGGTCGTGGTCAGGGCTGCTCGGCCTTCTGGCCACTTTCGGTTGCAACTTCGTAGTCGAGGAACCAGCCGAACTAGCCGAGGCCGCCGCGGTAATTGCGCGAAGGATGACTCATGCCAGCCAGGGCATCGACGCAAAAGCACGATCATGACACCCGAACTCGACTTCTCAGGACGCACCGTCACAATCGTGGGAGCAAACGGTTTTCTTGGAGCAGCGATCGTCGATCGTTTCCTCGACCTCGGTTCCGAGGTACGCGCGTTCGACAGATATTCCACCGCGCCCCGACACCGCGTGACGGGCAAAGTCACGCTCTTCCAGGGAGACTTATTGAGTCGAACAAGTTTGACAGCGGCAATAACCGACACGCAGGATGTCTTTCACTTCCTCTCACTAACGAACCCGCGTATTTCGGCAGACAATCCTCTGCACGACATCACCACGAATCTCACTTCAGGCGTCGAGCTGTTCTCCATGTGCGCAAGCAAAAATGTCGAACGAGTCTTCTTCGCATCGTCGGGGGGGACTGTGTACGGCGACACCCCTCCACCACACCACGAAGACTCTCCTCGAAACCCAACGTCCCCCTATGGCATCGGAAAAGTGGCGCTGGAGAACTACCTGCAGTACTTCGCCGTCGAGAATGGTCTACGTTCCGTCTCACTGAGGATCTCGAACCCGTACGGGCCGCAACAGAAGCCGCGCTCCGCTCAAGGAATCATACCGATCGCTCTTCGCGCTGCCAGGGATGGAAAGCAGCTAGCTCAGTTTGGCGACGGGAGCATGACTCGCGACTACATCTACATTCCAGATCTCATCGAAATGATCGTGAAGGTCGCAAGGGCACCTCAACACTCCACATACAATTTGGGTAGCGGCATCGGTACTGCGCTGAGTTCGGTAATGGAGGCCGTCGAGCGAGCCACCGACATGCGCTTACAACGCAAAGTCGTTTCGTACCCACCGAGCTTCGTACAGACGTCGGTGCTCGATATCGGCCGCTTCGTCGAACAATTCGGCCGACCAGATCTTACCTCCCTAGAAGATGGCATCGCACAAACGTGGCAATACATTCGAACTGAATAACAATAGGGGAGACAGAAACAGTCAATCTAGCCTCGATCTTTCTTCGGGTTGACATGCTGACCTGAGCGGTTCGAGATTGTTGTTTCGAGGCCGGGATCGTGCTTTCGGGCATGAGAACCTGACCGATGTCGCTCGGGTGATCGCCGGGTTCCACGGACCGGGGCGGGTTCTTTCTGATCGTAGGAACGGAAGGTGTCGGGTCAGAGCGGTGCGGGCAAAGCCGCCAATCTGGCCAGCGCGGTGATGATGAGCGGCGACCAGGTGGCGTCCTTGGACAGTCTCAGGTGGATCCGGCGGGCATGGGTAGCGATACGGCCTGCAATCGAAAAGACTCGCAGCCGTAGCCGTTTGGGTTCCCATTTTCGTGCGTCGTGATCGGCGAAGGCGAGCATCTGTGTCCATGCGGTGAGGTCGAGGGCGAGTTCAACGATCGCCAGCCAGATGCGGTTCTGGTCGAACCCGTGCAACGGCAGGTTTGTCAGGCCGGTGTCTTTGGCGATGCGGATCCGGTCTTCGCGCCGTGCCCGGCGGCGATGCCGGAGTTCGAGATCCTGAATCTTCCCTCGCACTGTGTTGGTGACGAAGGCTGTCAATCGCAGCCCATCGGTGTCGGTGAAGCGCAGTTGTGCGCCGGGATGTGGTCTTTCCTTTCTGATGATCAGCCGCATCCCTGCTGGCCAGGAACCGAGGTCGGCGATGCCGGTCGCGTCGAGGACCCAGGCACCGTCACGGACCTTTTCTTCGGCATCGAGGGCTGCTGACCATGCCGACTCGGGTACTGCGGCCAGTGCTGCGGTGATGGCCGTCGGTGAGCGCGAACCCGACAGAATAGGAGACGCGCTGGCGCTGCAGCCACGTCAGGTACGCGTGGCTTGCTCCGGCGCCATCTGTGCGGATCAGAACTTTTTTCCCGGGTCTGTTCCCGGTGCTGAAGGGTATCTGTAAGAGGGCTTTTCGTGTCACGGCGATGTGGTCGGCGGCGGTGTTCGAGCCCGCATTGCCGGCGCGTAGTAGTGCCGCGACGGGTTCACCGGTGCCAGATTGTCCGTGGTCGACGAAGGCGAGCAGTGGATGAAATCCATAGCCTCTTTTGTAGGTCGGCGCACTATTTTCCTTCTCCAACTCGCACACGTTCATGCCTAGGTGTGCAAGGTGGCACCTGCAGCGACCAGGTTGATCATATTTCTTCTGGTTTGAGGCGATCATGATCGACGGTGTCACTGCGATAGTGCAGGAGTGCGGTGTCGTGCATCCCGAGAACGGTAGCCGCCAGCTTGGGGTCAAGTTTCGAGACCAATGCCGTCAGCCGGGTTTGACGGCATAGCATCGGCGTGACATTGGCAGGTTTGAGTTGTTGACTGATGAAACCCGAGCTCACCGGAGCCTCTCGGGTCTGGGTCACGCGGCTGACGATCACGTGTCGGTTGACGATGCCGGAATCATCGCGTTCCCTGATGCACGCGAGTAACGCGGCCCAAGTCTCAGGATCGAGCGGGATTGAGGCGGGTCTGCCGGCGAGGCTGATGCGGCTTCGGTGGTGATCGAGGCTCGCAGTGGTCAGTGTCCGGATCGCGGCGTTGGACGCGGCATGCAGAAGTGAAAGCAGCCCGATGGCTCGTTCGAGGGATGGCGTCGCCTCGTCCGTCCATCGGCGATACAATTTCCGTTGGTCATCGACTCCGAGAAGTGTTCCAGTGAATGAGGATTGGGTACCTGATTTGAGATTTTTGGCCGGGTTGATCAGGACGTACTTGGCTGACTTGGCCCACGCGAAGTGGCGCTTGAGGATATAGGTGCGTTGATGTCGTGCTTTGGGGGCGGCCGCGATGAACGCCTCGAGGTCGGATTCTGTCACTTCCGCCCAGCCGCTGACCGTTCGATCGAGCATCAGATGTTGACTCAGATCGCGCAGAACACGGATCCGGGTAGCCATCGTGACCGGGCTCGAGGGTGAGAGACTGATGCTGATGCGGCGAT
Organism: Rhodococcus sp. H29-C3; assembly: GCF_030063405.1. NCBI lineage: Bacteria > Bacillati > Actinomycetota > Actinomycetes > Mycobacteriales > Nocardiaceae > Rhodococcus > Rhodococcus sp. H29-C3. The sequence goes on from NZ_JASITC010000009.1 coordinate 123,281, forward strand.
GCTGTTCGGCCAATTGATCCTGATTATATTGTGCTACTGCACTATAGAGCGAATCGGGTATCCCTTCGAGGTAGCCGGTCAACGTTCGCGTGAGACGTCGATCATCGTTCTTCGGCAGTGTCAGGCCGCACGCGGTGAAGTAGGCGATGCTGACACGCTCAGTGGTGGTTCGGATCGGTAATCCGCAGTCCCGGCGCAGGAAGTGCGGACTGAGGGTGGGTTCGGCGATGACGAAGCGCGATATCTCGCGCAAGATATCGACTGCACCGCCGGGGTGGTAACGGGTGATGACATATTCGGTGAATCCGCTCCACCAGTGCGGCGGTGACGGCATACGTTGCGTGACCGATTCGGAGTATCGGCGCGGCCAATCCGGATCTCGTTGTCGGCACCGGTTGCAGAGCCCGCGGCCGGCGTTGCGGCGTAGTTCGCCGCACACGGTGCAGATCGTCTTCTTAGGTTCCTTGGGCGGTGTAGCCGCTCGAAGGCATGGTGCGCAGCATCGTTGAGCGTCGAGATGCCGAATGTGTCCGCAGTGCGTGCAACTGCGTTTCAATGATGCGAGCTCGGTGCGGCGGTGGCAATGGTGACAGCGAATACGATCGGCGAACTTCACCGGGTTGGGGCAATCGAGACACGCGCGGTAGGTGCTCACAACGGCGGCATCGACCGTCCGCGGGCCGAGGCAGCGATCGTGTTCTTCGTCGGGGGCGCGGTGGCGCGTGCAGTGGGTGTGATGTCGACTTCGATGAGGTCGTTCGGTGTGCATTGCAGTGCAGTGCACAGGGCTGCGAGCGTATCGAGCTTGATCTGGCTGGGCTGTTTGGAAAACAAAGCCGATACCGATGCCGACGACAACTCGAGACCTGCTCGTTCGGCGAGAAGTCTGCGTAATTGTGCGCCCGTCCACACTTCGCGCTGGGCTGCGGCGATCCGCAACCGCCATCTAATGTCCATGTCGTCCTCCTCCGAGTTCGGTCAATGTTTCCGACATCGCTCTCCGATAGGCATCTTCGATGAAAGTCGCTGACGGAGTCACATACCTCATGGTGGTTCCCACATTCCAGTGTCCGAGCATCTGTTGTATAGCAACGAGATCGACGCCTCGTTCGTAGTTTCTCGTGGCGCAGGCATGACGGAGAGTGTGCGGTGTGAACCGGGCTGCCTGATCGGAATCGCCCACGTCGCCGCGGGCGTCACGTTCTAGGTCGAGCAGGTGCGCAAGTCTGTTGCGGATCGTGCCTCGGTTGATGCGGCCACCACCTTCGTCGCAGAACAGTGCAGGCCCATCGCCGAGACGAGGGGCGACCTCGGTGAGATACCACTGCAGGACCAAGTCGAGGCCATCGAGCATCGGAACCCATCGTGGACGCGGTCCAGATGTTTTGGCACCTTTACCGGCTCTTCGACTTTAACTGGGCAACTCAGCACGAAGTCTGAAGAGCCGGTTACGAAGCAACCAGCGGTAACAGCTACAGCAAAACCGTGGGTACCGAGACACTCGACATCGACCTGCTCGTGGCACCCGGAGAAAAGTCACAACTGTTGGGCGGTCGGCGATTCGACTCGGCGCCAGGGCTCTACCTCGCACTCCACAGCAATCCCCTGAACGTGAGCGTCATCGCGGAAACCACAGGTGGAGAATCCATATCGATCCACGCATGCATCCCGGACTTGGAGGCCGCTCTGATCCTGAAGGCGTTGGCATGGAAAAAGCGCAGGTCCGACAAAGATTTGGTCGATCTTCATTCACTTCTGGAGATCAGGCAGCAACACCGCCGAACAGAGACCACCTGGCGAATGAACGACACAGACCGAGTGGCCACAGGAACACGCCTCGCAGCAGCATCAGCCCTCCACGAACTCATCGACCTGGCTGCCAGAGAACAACTATCAGGACTCGGACCGGCGACTCTACAGTCGCGTTTTGCGGCGCTGATCAAAAGCCATGTCGCACAACCCCGCTGAACCCACCTCGGTTCACGGAGCACAGGCCAGCGCAACAGTGTCCGCAGCCCCTCCGTCCTCAAGGCCCATGGACCGGGTGAAGCAGTCTTGATTGGACGACGAACTGCCGCGGCATAGCAGCAGGCGAACGCCTCGCACCCGCAGACCTGGCGGCCGTCACTCTCGACGGTGAACTACGACGACCTGCATGCTTACGTGTGGGGTCAGGTCAGGTCCACTACTGGCGCGGTCGGCGCGTTCTTCTTCACGGCCTCGATGCTGTTCTGAGCGGCGGCTCTTGGAATTGTAGGCTTCGCCGGCGGCGATGATTTCGCGGTTGCCCGCCTTGAGCCGAAATTAGTATACGCCGGCTGCTTCGGCGTGGATCTCGAATTGGCCCGCCGTGATGTTCGCCTTTGAGCGCGGTCTTTCGGTGTCTATGTTTCGTAGGCCCCTTATGTCTCGCAGGCGACGCCATCGCGATCGCGGTCGAGATCGGTGCTGTATCCAGGGTCGCCCTTATAGATGGGAGCTGCTCCGGCGGCCTTGACTGCCGAACAGTTCGCGTACGAGACGCGCGGGGCTGGAGCAGGCGCCGGTGCCGGTGCCGGTGCCGGTGCGGGCCGTGCTGGCGCCGGGACTGGGACTGGTGCGGGCCGTTCCGGTTCCGGCGCGGGCTCGATGTAGATCGATTCCGGTGTGACCGTTGATGGCAACGGCAGCGCCGAAGGGATCGTTGAGGCGGTCGTCGTTGTGGGGCGCAGTGTTGTGGTGGTCGCGGCGACCGTGGTGGTGGAGGACGTCGTCGTTGGGGTGTCGGCCGCATCTTCGGAAGAACATCCGGCGGTGAGTGCAACGACAGTCAGAATGGCTGCGGCGGAGCCAGTGATAAATTGGGACGTGTTCATTGTTTCTGAAAGCCTCTCCACAAGGAGACCAGACGGTCTTGCGTGGAGGCTAGCTCACTATCCGTGGAACATGCAGGCGAACCATCGATTGTCATTCACTCGAATGACCTGCCGCAGCGCAACACCTCCGATCACCTTTCGCTGATTGCGCGCGTCAACTCGCGCCGATGAAAGAATGTACGTCAGGAGATCTCGATGGTTCGGCAACTGAGTTTCGCGCACCGCGCCCTGATCGAAACGTCAGAGCGACTGGGAAACGGGCAGGACGGTAATGCCTGTGTCGCGTTGAAGTGCATCGATCAGGTCAGGCCGCTCGGACAGCGTGGCAGTGGCGGACACCGCATAGCTTTGCCGATCCTCGCTCGCGCACGTGTAGGCCGGCGGTATCGAACACAGCCAGGCAAGCATGAGTGTGCGCGAGATCGTGCCGCGCCCAGTAACGGATCCCCGAGAACCCCGCACCACGGAGCGCCGACGCCCACAGCTGCGTCAGCTGGTAGTTCCCGGTAGTGAATATCTCTGCGGTGACACCGAATTGAGCAGCAGCGTTGGATGTCAGATCAGCATGCTCACGCGGCCCAGTGATGCGTAGACGGGTCACAGCGCGTGCGGTGAGTTCGGTGCTCGGGACTACCCGCATCCCTCCCCAGGTTTCGAGCAGGGTGATCTGTTCGGTCTCGGCGGTGTAGCAAGTGCCGTGGCTATGGGCGAGGTCGAAGGGTCCGTGTCCGCCGTTCGCGAACCATAACGGCCCGCGGGCGGCGCTGTGGCAGCGGAACACCTCGGTGCCGGCCGGGGTGGTGAAGGCCGGGAACCGGTTACGGAGTTGATCGGGCGGGGGAGGAACGAGTAGGTGCAGTGCGGTGCGCGGAGCGCTCACGCGGCGAGCATCTCGGTCGCCGCGCGAGCGAGGTCGGCGAACGACGGCCCATCCCCGTCGAGCAACGCCTGCCGGGGAGTGCGGCCGCCGAGTTCGGGTTGTTCGGTCATCAGCCATGAGGCGGCCATCCACCCGCCGGCGTCCACGCGCACCCACGCCCGCAAGACGTCCTTGATGCCGAGGATCGGGCGCGCCAGAGCGTCGTCGTCGAACCCTGCCACGCAGTACCCCACCGACCGACCGGGAACACCTCGGTCGGCAACCACGCAGCGGTTTTCGGGTCACTGACAATGAAGGCTGCGGGAGCCGCGTTAAAACTCCGTGACGGCGCGGAAATGCTGTTCAACCAAGTCATGACGCGAAATTCGGCTACAGGTTCAGACTGCCGGCCGCTGCGAATCGAAGCACCCACGCCCCGTGTGTAGGCCCACCGATGTCGGAGCCACCCGCTACCGTTCACCACATGCGGCGCACAGCGGCTGGTTCCAACACGTCATATCGGTACGAATGGGCACTGTTCACCGACTGGTGCGCCGCCGCCGATACGACCCCGCTACCGGCATCGCCGATGACACTGGCCGAGTTCCTCGCCGACAACCCCGCCGGGGATCGGGCACAGATCCGCCGGATCTCGGCAATCAACCTCGCCCACCTCGACTCCGGCCACCCGCCACCCGGACGAACCACCGCACTGCGCGTAGCCCTCGACTCCTCCCGAGCAGAGCGCCGACACCACCGTGCCCGACAGCTCGCCACCGCCGCAGCCGCCCTGCCGACTGCAGGATCAACCGAGGCGTTGTTCGGACGCCGTGACACCGTCCTGCTGATGCTGGCCGGCGCAGGGTTGTCGTACCGCGCGATCGCGGCCCTGGACCGCGCCGACATCGAGGTCGACGAAGACGCGAGCCTCTGGATCGGCGGTGACCATCGACTCAGGCTCACCGCCGACGATCCCGCCGGATGCCGGCCCGCCGAAGCGTGGGGGCGGTGGGAGACCGTACTGCGGTTCGCCGACCGCTATCCCTCGACCACGCTGGTGCTCGATCACCTGCGCGGCAACACTTTCCCGGACATATCCGGTTGGCCGGAACGGGCGTGCCCAGTAGCAGTGCCGATCGACCGGTGGGGACACATGCCGTTCCCCGCCGATGCAATGAGCCCTGCCGCGATCGCCGACGTCGTCGAGGCACACCGGACGGGTATAGCACCGCTCCGCAGTCCCGTTCGGCAGAGACCCATAGAACGCACCGATGACACTCATGACGCCGCGCCTGTGGTGCCGGAACATGATTCGGCCATACTCGATACCGACTATTACCAGGCCGGTATTCGGGCCCGCCGCACCGCGCACACACTGTTGACCGAAGTCCCCGGACTGTACGACGATGTCGAGGACCGCATCGACGCGCTCCTCGCCCGTACGCTCGACTTGCTCGAACAGCACACGGACGAGACTGACCAACCGCTCTAACCCGAATGATGTGGGCATCACACAGGAGCTGATGATCGCCGATCTCGGCGAACCGACGAGAGCACCGCCAAATAGCACACCACTCTACGTGCAGTAGCGGCGACGCAAATCCTCCAGCTCAATTTTCGTCGTGCAGGTGTGTTCCTACACGGCTACGACCTTCATCGAAAGGCTAGAACATGAGATACAAGTTGCTAGGAAATACAGGGCTGCGGGTGTCAGAACTCGCGCTGGGGGCGATGGGCTTCAACGACAAGCCCGGGGCGCCGTCCCAACAACAGATCGACGGAATCGTGGACACCTTTCAGGAAGCGGGCGGCAATGTGATCGATACAGCCGTGACCTACGGAGACGGGCAGAGCGAGCGTGCGGTCGCACATGCCGTCCGCGGACGCCGAGAGCAGTTCGTACTCTCGACTAAGTACACACTCTCCCGAGACATTGGCAACGCCAATGCGGCAGGGAATCACCGGAAGAACACTCGATCATCGTTGGAAGCGAGTCTCAGACAACTCGACTCTGACTACATCGACATCTACTGGGTCCATGTCTGGGATCGACACACCCCGATCGAGGAGACAATGCGCGCCCTCGACGACGCGGTCCGGGCTGGAAAGGTTCTGTACGTAGGGATATCGAACGCCCCGGCCTGGCTGGTTTCGCAAGCCAACACCATCGCCGAGTGGCGCGACTGGACCCCCTTTGCGGGAATACAAGTGCCCTACAACCTGCTGAACCGTGACGCAGAGCGCGAGCTCCTCCCGATGGCCGAGCAGCTGGGGCTGAGCGTCGTGGCGTGGGGCCCCTTGGCTCATGGGCGACTTGCGATGAGCAAGACCCAGGACACCGAAGACGACCCGGTACTGACGACTCTAGCCGAGGTGGCCAAAAGGGCATCCGCGACGCCGGCACAGGTCGCCATCGCATGGCTGATGTCGAGGTCGCAATCGGTCATACCCATTCTTGGCGCGACGAACGCCGATCACTTTCTCAAGACCCTAGAGGCAGCGACATTAACGCTCTCGCCCGAGGACCTTGACTCGCTCACTGCCGCCACCGGCTTCAGCCTGGGTTACCCGCGAGAGTTCGTCGAGGGGCTGCCGGGGTGGGCCTTCGGCGCCGCAGGAGAGAGAGTCGACGGGCGGTCCACACGGTGATCTGAAAGTACTTCGAGGGCCCGTCGAGTTGACTCTCTCTCCTGCCACCCCTGTGCGGGGTTGCGCGATCCCTTAATGCGAGAACTGGCAAAACGGCCCCTGACCGCTCGATCGGGAGACCCTCTCGCCTCCCCAGGATCTCCCAAAATCGTCCCTACCGGTGGTCAATTGATGCGCTTACCTTCGGACCGAACCTGCAAGAGCAACACTAGGACATTCGAAACTGAACCCAGGGAGAAGTGATGACCGCAGAGGCTGAACAGATGCGAATCGGAGTGATCGTTGGTTCGACACGCCCCGGCCGCGTATCCCGGTCGGTGGCGGATTGGGTCACCAAGCAGGGGAACTCGCGGGGAGACGCGGTCTATGAGCTGATCGACCTCGGCGAGGTCGACCTTCCGTTCTTTGATGAAGAACTTCCGCCTATGGCGGGACAGCACAAGAACGAACACACCAAAAATTGGGCTGAGACCATCGCCTCCTACGACGGGTTCATATTGGTCTCCGGCGAGTACAACCATTCACCGCCCTCAGCGCTGACAAACGCGTTGTCTTTCTTGTTCGCTGAATGGACAAACAAGGCCGTCGCACTGGTCAGCTACGGCGTCGAAGGTGGGGCCCGAGCAGCGGAACACTTGAGATGCATCGTCGGAGAACTCAAGATGGCGGACGTTCGAGCCCAAGTGCTCCTCCGGTTCGGCCGGGACTTCGCCGGCTACACCGACTTTGATCCCGAAGCTGACCGAGAGTACGAGCTGGGACTGCTCTTCTCCGACCTTGATGACTGGTCCAAGGCCCTGCGCCCGCTCCGAGTCAGGTCGTGACCACCATCTGCCTGCGGTACAGGATCAAGGAGGAGCGAGTCGCGGACGAGCTAGAGGAACTGAGCCGCCTCTACAGCGACATGCTCGCGCGCATTCCCGGCACGCTGACGTACGACACGTTCGTTCTCGAGGACAACACCGTAGTCGCCATCATCAGCGGTGACATGCCTCCTCAAGCGGTCCGCGAGTTGGAGTCCTTCAAGAAGTACTCCACGGGACTCGCCGACCACACTGTGGACACGCCGATTCGGGTCGAATGTCTGGAGGAGTTCAGCCTCGCCACTCCCAGAGTGTCGCCGTAAAAGCGCGCCATCCGACTGGAATGACCTGGTGCGGGACACGTCGGGTTCCCTTCGATGTCCCCCGCTTTCACCTGTCGACGGCCGGAACGTTGGGTCCAAACTTTCAACCGAGACAGTTGACTCAGCACAACCAAAGGGGACTCATGCCCGCCTCCAAGTACGAGAGACTACCCGCCAGCCTCCAGGTTCTGCAGGCGGTCACCGCGAGTTGGAGCTCCGGGGTGATCACCACCTTTGCGGAGCTCGGGTTCGCAGACGTTCTGCATGAGAGGCCGATGTCAGCTGTCGATCTGGCCCGTCGCATGGCAACGGACGAAGAGGCGACAAGGCGCTTGTGCCGCACGGCAGGGCATCTAGGACTGCTGAGCGTGGACGATCAGCAGCTCCTGCACCTGGAACCGATGGGCGACGCACTGCGCAGCGACTCTCCAGAATCGATGCGCAACTTCGCCAGATGGACCGGTTCATGGGCGGATCGGGCGACATGGTGCCACCTCCCAACAGCGGTGCGGACTGGACGATCGCCCTTCTCGGCACAGCATGGGTCCTCAGTGTGGGAGTACTTCGCGGCAGAGCCTGCCGCGGCCGCGGTATTCGACGCGGCGATGTCGGAGACCTCCCGCCACGTGATCCGCCCGGTCGTGGACTGCTTCGACTTTTCCCAATACCTGAGCATCGTCGATGTCGGAGGGGGGAGGGGAGCGCTTCTCAGCGCCGCGCTGGAGCAGGCACCTGGGGCGTGCGGAATCCTCTTCGACCAGGACGAGGTGATCAACCGCGCGCACTCGGCTCTGAAAGGTCATCCGGCTGCAGACCGTATCCGAACGGTGAAGGGGTCCTTCTTCGAGAGCGTCCCGACAGGTGGAGACCTGTACGTGGTGTCGAACATCATTCACGACTGGGATGACGAGCAGGCCGGAAGAATCCTTCTGGTTATAGCCGAGGCGATGAGCACGGGCGCAGAACTGGCATTGGTTGAGGCCGTCGCCGGAGTAGACGAAAAGTTCGACAACATGATCGGCCTCATGGACATGGACATGCTTCTCCTGTGCAACGGCAAGCAGCGCACGGTCGACGAGTTCAAGGGACTTCTCGACGCTGTGGGAATCGAACTCATCACTGTGCACAGAGCAGGCCTCCAATCAATCGTCCACGGCCGAAAGATCTAGGGAGTAAAGCCATGCCAAGGATTGATCCAGACAACGGCGCACTGACAGTGTTCAACCTCTTCAACACGACCGACACATCCAAGCAGGACCTGTTGTTGGAGGCGATGCGGGGCATCATCGACGGAGCCAACTACCCAGGATGGCGTTCGTCCACCCTCCACTCCGGCATCGCATCACCGGGTGCCGCAAACTACATCCAGTGGCGATCCATAGATGATCTACGTGAACGTTACGAGGGTGAGAACTTCAAGCACAGCACGGTCCCGTACTTCGCGGAGTTGACGACCACCGTGAATCTGCTGAAGACCGAAGTCGTGTTCGTGCAGAACCGGGACGGTTCGGCGCAGACCGAAATCGGCACCGAACGCGGGGATGTGACCGTCATCGGGGTGATGGGTGTGGACCCCAAGGATCAGGGAACGCTCGTCTCTCTGATGGGTCGGCCAGACGAATGGATGCGAGAGGTGCCGGGCTACCGCTCGCACAGCATCCTGCGTGGCATCGACAGTGACTACGTCGTCAATTACGCACAGTGGGATAGCGAAGAGTCCTACCTCAAGTTCCACAACATGCCCGAATCAGAGCGTCCAGAACACGACAGGGCGATGAGGCACCGAGGAAAGTCGCTCCTGACATCTCGCGAGGCCAACACATATCAGACGGTCTACTCCCGCAGTCGGCCAGCAGACCTGCCAGACGTCTGACAGTCGAGCAACCCACCATTCGGGGCTCTTCCGAGTTAGCAGGGGCGTAGCTGTCTGGCCTGGGATGACGCCCGCCGTGCTTGACGGGTGCAGGCCCGCCGTACCCGGCGGCGTTGATTCTCCGGTGTTCTGAATCCGAATGCGATCCGGCCGACGTGTTTGACGATCCGGTTGTAGCCCTCACTGCGGGCATTCGACAAGCCGGTGGTGATCGCGAGAATCATCGGCTCCTGCCATGTGGAGATCGTCGTGGCCAGCGTTCTGATCTCCGGAACCCGGCAGGCCGCACAGAACGTGTAGAACCGGTACAGGGCCTCCCGAATCTCGTACCAGAGACCGCCATTGTCACTGCAGGACAATACGTCCCGAAGCAGTTCCTTCGCGATCCATGCCGCTGCGATGTCTCCGGCGGGGTCGGCAGATGTGAGTTTGTCGAACAACGCCACTCGCTGCTCGACGGTGAGGCGTTCGCTGGCTCGTAGTAGCCGCCGACGGTTGATCCACTCGACGTCGCTCTTGCGGCCACGACGGCCTCGTTCGATCTGGGTGACCCTCCGGCGGACGGTGTCGACCATCTCGTTGGCCTTTTTGACCAGGTGAAAACGGTCCACGATCAGCTGCGCGTGCGGCAACGCTTGGCGTACCGCTTTCGCGTAGACCATCGACATGTCGATCGCGACATGGGTGATCGTCGCAGTCCAGGTTCGATCCCGCGCATCGAGCCAGTCGGTCACCACCGCGGCGGTGCGTCCGTTGACCTGCGCCAACAATCCTTGACTGCCGGAAATATCGACAAGTCCGGTGTCCCAGCGATCCACCCATGATCGCTTCCCGGTATCGGGACAGGTCTCCCACTTGGCTTTGCCGCGACGAGTCTCGTCGATGCCGAGCATCGACACCTGCTCGGGCTCGACTCCGAGAATGGGATCGGCAGTGGCCACCACAGCGACGTGGCAGGTGTTCCACGAGCAACCGTAGGCAGCAGCGACGGCTTTGACGCAGCGATCGTCGTCGAGGAAAGCCAACGCCATCTCCGTCTTCGCGCGCCCGGTGATCCGCGCCCGAGGAGGGATCTGCGGTATCGACTCGGTGAACGATCTACGGTCACAGGAAATGTCGCTGCACAGCCATTTCCGCTTACGCCACACCACCTGTGGCCGATCCGGTCCGATCTTGATATCACGGGGCCGGGTGCTCACCCACCCCTTCGACCGCATCGAGACGCACGCGCACGCAGGACACCGACCGACCCACTGCGGGGCAGTGAGCACACCGACGGTGCGCCTGCCATCGGACCCGGTCTCGACGGTCTCGACGATCACGCCATCGAGACCGAACAACACTGAACTACTCTGAGACATGCTCGCGCCTTTGTTGTTGCTGGATGCGTGAAGAACACCCAGTTCACAAGGGTACGAGCCCTCAATCAATCACCGACACGTCCAGATCGGTCACACCAGACCGCCATCAAGTCGGAAGAGCCCCATTCGGAGGACTCAATGAAAATGTCGGTGTACAGCGGCATCCTACGTGTTAGCTTCAACCCGTCCTGGTACGCGATGACCAAGGATGAGCGCGACGACTACGAACGCAAGAACGTATTTCCCACCATCGGCGAATACGTGGCCACTGGCGCATCGGTTCAGCCCACGCGGACGATCGGAGACGCCGAGGCCGAGTGTTTGTTCCTCATCGCCTTCGATGACTTGAAGCGCTACTTCACGTTCATCCAGGACCTGCGGGCGAACCCGCTTATGACGCAGGGCCATGCAGTGCTGAAATCGCAGCAAGTATGCGTGAGCGAGACATACTTCGAGGATCGAGAGTGATATGAGGGCCCTGTTCTATGTAGCCGGAACGAGTCCAGCCAGCGCGTTCGCGCTCGGTCCATTGGCGAGCTCGCTGCGGGCCGTTGGCCACGATGTTCTGCTGGCCGGATTCGAAGAGATTGCCCCATCCATCGTCAGCATCGGATTGCCAGCTGCCACGGTCGCGAACGGTCATAACACCGAGAGCATCAAGACTGTGGAAGGGCGCGAGGAGATCGGTTTCCCACACAACCCGGACGAGGAGTTGCCGTTCCTTGGAAGGTGGTTCGGCCGCCAAGCATCGTTCGCGCATGCCGAGTTGGCCGGCTTGGCACGAGGCTGGTCCGCTGACGTCATCATCGGTGGGAGCCTCGCCTACGGAGCTGGCCTGGCCGCGGCCGCCTGCGACCTCCCGTACGTGCGCCAGTCATGGGACCTCTTCGACTTCGGAGGCGCGACACCTTATGCGATCCCCGAACTTGCCAAGGAGTTCGCAGAGACCGGCATAGAGACCCTCCCCCCACCCCGGTTCGAGGTCGACATCTGTCCGCCCGGGCTGGCTGATCAGCATGGGCAGCACTTCATGCGCTGGACACCGCACAACAAACAACGGGTCATCCAGTCGTGGATGTACTCACGTCCGCCGCAAGGGCGTATCTGTGTGACCATGGGTAGTTTCCGCTCCGCTGACCCCCGTGTCCTCCACAGGCTTTGCGCCCTGGTAGAGGGCCTACTGCCCCTCGGTCGAGAGGTCGTGGTCGCCGCAGGAGACGCAGAATCCGAGACGATCCGGCAAAGGTTCCCGGCTGTTCGGGCCGGCTGGATCCCTTTGGAAACCTTGCTGCCCACTTGTGACGTGATTGTCCATCACGCAGGTGGTCTGACCGCGATCAACGCGATCAACGCAGGTATTCCACAGGTAATTCTCAATCCTTTCCAGGCGTATGTTCCGCCGTTGCGCAAACTTGAAGAGAAAGGCTGCGTCCGCACGCTGTATCGAGAGCAGGGCACCCCAACAGCCGTCGCCGAAGAATGCGCGCGAATTCTCGCAGATGCGTCGTATAAGGAGTCCGCGCGCAATCTTGCCGAAGAGGCGCTGAAGACTCCGACCGCACCGACCATCGTGGCGAGGTTGGAGAGCGAACTGGCTCGCAGCTGATGAAGCGAAGGCCCCGCACCCAGATGCGTACTCCCGCCGCGGCCTGCAGCCTCCGGTACAGCGCGTCTTTGAACGTTCGGCCCCGGCTCGCTCGACGCCGGGCCACCCATACACCGTCTAGCCCGCAGACCGTTTCTGGCGCCGGCGGAGCCGACGACCAAGCCTCGGGGGACTCTGCGAATCCACTACCGGTTTCCTCCAACATCGCTCAAGCGTGCGGAAACACGATCGAGACCGGCGTGAGTGGCCAGTTCGAGAGCGTGACTGCGCGCATTGGTTGCCTGTGCAGCGCGACCGAGAGCGTCCTGGACGTCAGCCATTTGGCCCAACGTCAGCGCACGACCGTAGCTAGACGAGCCTTTGGTCGCGATGGTTAGGCCAAAGCGCGCCTTGTCGAGCGCCGACTCGAGGCGCTCGTAATGCACCTCGATCCGAGATGCAGTGGTAGCTGCCATGATTCGGGTCCGCAGCAGAACGTCTGCCTGCCGTAGAACCTCGTCGCAAAGGCCCTTGGCTGTCTCGACAGATCCAGTCTCCAGCAGAAGGTTGGCTTCGTTGATGTCGAGGTCGGACAAGAGCAAGCGGTCGGTGATGCCTGCGTTCTTGATGATCACTCGAGCTTCCGACACGTCCGAGAGGCCTTGCTCGAACTCGCCGAGCGACCACCGAAAAGCCACGCATCTAAGAATGAGCCGCACTCTGAGCGCGTAAGCGTCAGACGGGCAGGTCGCCAGGGCTGTCAGACACAGGTCCATGCCCTCGGGATCTCGGTTCTGATGCCAGAGTGTCCCGGCGAGCGCGAGCTGCAGGCGAGTCAGGGCGTAATTGTCCTTGGATCGCCGAGCGGACTCGATGCCTTGCAGCAGTAAGGTCTCTTGCTCCAGGGTTCCGAGAGTGGCAAGCATCAGCTCGTCGCATTCGCTGCACAGTTCAGCGTGGCGACTCTCCATGCCCAGTTCGGAGCAGAGTGTAAAACTGTCCGTGAGAAGACGATAAAGGAAATGCTCACGGCCCACGCTGGAAGCCATGAGAGACACTGTGAGCTGCGTCTTGGTTTCCCGGTAGTGATCGATTGCCCTGGCGAGAACCTCACGCCTGGCCTCCAGTGGCAGGCGTTCTTTGGCGACATCCCTGGCCACCTCAGCTACTAGGCCCTGGAGACGGTAGGTTTCGGGGCTGGATCGTTGGAGCAGAGCAAGGTCATGAAACCGCCGCGCTACGCGGCGGGCTGCGGCGACAGAGATGTTGCATGCGAGTGAGATTGCCGTGTGGTCAATCTCGGGGACGGGCAACATCGATAAGCGCAAGAACCGGGACATATCGACGTTGTCCATGATCATGAAGGACTTGCGCAGAGTCAGCGCCACACTGACTCCGGGGCCATCGAGCGCACCAACCGCGCTGTAGGTGCGCAGTTGATGCGCCAGATCGATCAGTCCCGCGGCGTCGTTGCTCAGCACGCGTGCTGAGGCGAGACGCAGCGCCAGTGGCAGATCGCCGCACATCTCGGCAACGACCTCCGCGGCGCCGGGCGGTTCGTGGTTGGCTCGCGGCCCGAGAAACGCAGTGAGCATATCGACGGCTAGTTCTCGATCAGGCAGCGCGACCCGGACGAACTGCGCACCAGGCAGCCCTGTCATGAGCAGACGGGATGTCACGACGACAGCGCTGTGCCGCCCAGCGGGAATGATCTCCTCGACCAGAGTCTGGTCCACTGCGTCGTCCAAGACGACGAGCAGCTGCATCTTCTCGGTGAGCGACCGCCACATGGACAGACGTCCGTGCTCGTGGCGCGGAAGCTCATCGTCACGAATGCCTAACTGAGTCAACAGGACTCCGAGGGCTGCTGATGCGGTGAGCCCATCTCGGTGCGGCGACGAGGCGGCGATGTTCACGTACAGCTGGCCGTCTGGGTACCGATCGCGAAGTTGGTGGCACGCATTTAGGGCGATCGCCGACTTGCCGCTTCCCGCCATGCCGTGCACGTGGATGATGCAACTGCCCGCGTATGCGCGAGCGGCAGCGGAGGTGATGGCATCCACGTCTGCTGAACGTCCGGTGAAGTCGGGGATATTGCGCGGCAGAAAGCAGGACGAGACCCAGGGCGCGCTCGGTATTGCGTCCTGCTCAGTGGACGGACTGTTGCGTGGGTCGCCCGCCGATACCCAGCCGTCAGGTGTCACGAGAGCCAGCTCATTGCCCCGCCCAGACCGCTCGAATAACGGAGCGACGCGGTGCAGCAGCGCCTCGCGAGCCTGGTGCAACTGTTTGATCACATCCTGTGATCGGAGAGGGACGCAGTCTTCGGCCGGGTCGCCCCGCCACAGACTTAGGGCTCCGTAGGCAGCAGAGAGGTCCTCATCGGCGATATCCCTCCTCAACAATTCACGGGAAAGACTCTTGAACTCAGCGACGTCCGAGCCTGAAGGGCCAGCATTGAGCATGTAGCCGGACCGTGAGGTCGCAAGAACGTCCTGATCGTTGGGGAGGGTTAGGCGTAGCTGCGAAATCATCTTCCGTACCTGATGCTCTGCACTGGCTGGCGGGTTGTCGCCCCAGGCCGCCTGAATGAGAGTCTCTACGCTGACGTACACGTCGGGAGTCAAAGCGAGCCGTGCCACCACCCTGGAGTTATTCCCCTTCGGTATCGGTATGAGAACACCAACGACCCGGACCTCCAGCGGCCCCAGGATGTTCACGCGAACCTGACTCATGCTCTCCCTATCCGCCCCACGTTCTTGGGATGTCGCCTGGTTGCGTTATTCCTCAAAGGTAGCTGGTCTCGTAATTTCCCCATGTTTAGATTTTCTCTAATGAGGTTATAGGGATGCGCTTGGTTTGTCAGGTGGTGATTCCGAGTTCGCGACCGGGTAGAACGGCCCGTTTATGAGAATTCTTCAATCGTCCTAGTGGTCCGCGTTTGAAGTTGTTGGACGGTGTGCTTTCTTGAGAATCTGCTCGGCGGTTTTGGTCCACACGAACGGTTGCGCGCGGGGGTTCCAGCCGTTGATGAAGTCGCGGATCTTCGCGGTGAGATCGCGGACGCTGCGGAAGGTACCGCGGTGGATCGCTTGCCGTTCGATGATGCCGAACCAAACTTCGACGAGGTTCATCCACGACGCCGAGGTCGGAATGAAATGCACTGTGATGCGCGGATTGTCGGCTAACCAGTCTCGCACTTCCTGCTTTTTATGGGTGGCGTAGTTGTCCATCACCAGATGCAGTTCCTGCTCCGGGTAGGCACGTGCGACGTGTTTGAGGAACATCAGGAACTCCTGGTGGCGGTGCCGGGGCTTGCAGATGCCGGTGACCTGACCGGTCGCGATGTCGAGTGCAGCGAACAGTGTCGTGGTGCCGTTACGGATGTAGTCGTGGGTCTGTCGTTCGGGGATGCCGATCTGCATCGGCAATGTCGGTGCCGTGCGATCGAGTGCTTGAATCTGAGACTTTTCATCCACGCAGAGCACGATCGCGTTGTCCGGTGGCGCGAGATACAAGCCCACGATGCCGGTGACCTTCGCGACCAACTCCGGATCGGTTGAGAATTTGAATGTCTCACTGCGCCAGGGTTGTACTCCGTGTTCACGCCACACTCGTGCGACGGTTCCATATCCGATACCGAGGTGCTCCGCGAGCAGTCTCGAGCTCCAATGCGTCACACCGTACTTCTTCGGTGGTGGTGTCAATGTCACCGAGATGAGCTTGTCCCGGTCGAGGGTGCGGGGCCGGCCGGAGCGGTCTTCGTCGAACAACCCGTCCACCCCGGACTCCTCGTACCGTGCACGCCAGTTGATCACCGTCTGCCGTGAGATGGAGAACCGCCGTGCGATCTCTGCGTGGGCGACGCCATCTGCGGCGAGCAGCACGATCCGCGCTCGCTGCACCAAACCGGCCTTCACTGTCGAGGACCGGACCCACTTCTCGAGTTGGTCATGGTCGGCGTCTGGGATCAATAACGGTGCAGCGCGCATGAGCAATTCAACCAAACACTACCGCCTAATCACTTCAGGCGCGCCGCACTAGTTTTGGTGCAGCCTCCAGGCGCACCGCCTCTCGGTGGCGAGTCCAGCGCACGGGAGCGTCCGCCGTAGTCGATGGGTCTCCGCTGCGCGGAACTGTCGGTTCAGCAGATTCCCGCCCCGCCTCCATCCGAAAATCGGATCGTGGTCCTGACTCCTTTCGTACAACGTATCCCGTTCTGCCACAATGTATTTTTTGCCCGAATCGACAGAATTGCAGGACGGCGGATGAAGATGTGCGCGCAACTTCACCCGCCCCTCGACCGTCATCCGTCTAAACATCGAGAACGGCGCGATCGGCAGGCCGACGCGCAGTCCGCCATGTGTGGGAGGTTCATGCGGCGATTCGGCAACCTGAACACGCAGGACCGACAGACCTATCCTGACGTAAACCGTTGACACTCATCGTGTCTAAGCATCCGATACCTGTCGGTTGAGGTCCCGCGGAGAATATCGACGCCACTTTCAAGATCGCCTCCTCGCGCAACTGCTCGTTCTCTGCCTTGAGCTTCTCGGTGTCGAAGGCATCAGAGTCGGCGGAACATCACCAGCAGTGGCGGGTTCGTGAACCAGGCAGAAAGAAGATTTTCGTTACATAGTTGACCCCGACACAAGCTGGGCGAGACGACGTTCCAGACAACGCGAGCCTCGAACTGCCCGATCCAGAAGGCTCTGGTCCTGCCGGGACTGTTTGTCGGTGTCGAGCAGCAGCCGGGTCTGGTAGCGGATACGGCGCGCGGCAGCGCGATGCGCGATGTCGCGCGATGCTGACCACTTGCCCAGGCCGGTGGAGCCGGCCGAGTCGGGAGACAACGCTATAGCCAGACTGTGGGCATCAGCAATCGCGGAGTTGAGGCTCTCACCACCGACAGGGATCGAGTCGAATGCCGCATCCCCGATGAGACTAACCCGAGGGTCGGGCTGACTGTCATGAACGAGAACGCTGTCGGTGAATCTGTCGATCCAGGTCGGAAGCCCCTCCAGGGGTTCCCCGGTCGCCGCGGCCCATGAGTGCGCCAGTTGCACACGGTCCAAAACCGTCCCAGGTCCCCAAGCCGGGTCATGAAGCATGACTCGGGTGGTGTCCGACGCGATCTGGGACGCGGTGGCCACGAGCCCGTTCATCTTCTGGAACCGGCGGGGCGTCAGATCAGTGACCGGCAAGTCGGCTCGAATCAGGTGACGCCGTCCGTGATGTCCGACGCGTCGAGTACCGACCTGAGACCGTACAGTGCTTCCAGATCCGTCGGCGCCCACGACATGGCGCGCAAGGTGGGTCTTGTCGGAGCAAACAACTGATACGCCTTGGTCGTCGAGCCGGATCGCCTGGGCCGGCGACGAGAACCGTAGGTCGGCCCCACACTCGGCGGCCCACAGCGCCAGCAGCCGCGTCAGTTCGGGCTGTATGATCTTCCACTGCCCAGCGAACGGAATATCGGCGAGGGTGAGGTCGATCCCGACACCCGCGAAGTGCCCCGTCTTGAGCTGCCGCAAGTTCGTCAGCCCTGGCACGCCATTGCGGCTGAGCAGAGACATGGACCGTGCTTGCAATGTGCTGGCTCTGGTCTGTTGACAGAACGTGTCCGCAGCCTCCAAAACTAGAACGCTGAGGCGCTGCCGAGCCAGAAGACCCGCCAGGAATAGACCAGCCGGTCCCGCCCCCACCACGATGACATCCGCCGGTGACCGTTCGAAATCGCCCATACCGGTTGTCAGGCTCGGGCGAATTCCGCAGCCCACTTGGCGGCTGCCTTCAGTGTCAGAAGGCTGTTGTTGCCCAGATTGCGGCGCACCAACTCCTGCGCGTCTCGAAGAGTCGCCTGGTTCCCCAGAACAGCATGAATCTTCGAGGCATCGATCCGCACTGTGTGTTGAGAGGTCACCTTCCACAATTCTCCGGCCGGAGCAATTGTCCAGACTCCGGTGTGGAGAGTCAGAAGCTCCGGCAGCGTGATCTGCTTGTAGAGGAGTCGCGCCGGCGGTTGAGAAATCCGGATCGACTCAGTGACGTGCGAATCCCCGTCATGGGTCACTGTGACCATCTTGAGCCGTTGCAATCCGCCGTCAGACGTCTCCATACTGACCGATGGGACGTGCGCCAGCCGTTCACCCCAGAGGTCTCCTCGATCGAGAAACTCGAAGATTCGAGCGGGATCGGCGCTGGATTCGACCGAGTCGCTGAATTTGAATGGGCCTTCGCTGGTGCCCTTCTCTTCACAGTATGTCTTCAGCGCTGCCAGTTCGACCGTGCTGTTCGTGTCAACCGCACGACCGATCCACTCCAGAGCGCTAGCGTCATTGTCGACTGCCGAATACGAGTGATCCAGCGCGACAGTGCACGACCGCTCGTCCAGGGAGTTGACCGACCAACGGCCCGACATGAAGGCGATGGGGTGATTCGGTGTGGTTTGCTGAAAGTCGATCGTCATCTTGTCGTTGTCCAAGCGACGGTCAGATGACCACATTTTCGATTCGCCATTGGCCATCGCCCACAACTTGATGGACTGCCGCTCTCCGTCCCGCCCCAGGATCTCGGCGTGGATGGTGGGAGTAAATATCTCAGGCCAGAGAGTGACGTCGGAGAGTGCTTCGTAGACGGTCGCGGCGGCGGCGGCGACAGTGACAGTGACAGTGACAGTGTGCAGCGTCTGATGCATCATGAATGACTCCTAGTAGTTTCCAAGCCCGCCGCAGACATTGATGGCCTGTGCGGTAACAGAAGCAGCGCCGGGCGAAGTGAGATAGGTGACCATGGAAGCCACCTCATCCGGGGTTGAGTACCGCCCGAGGGGGATCTTGGCCTCGAACATGGTGAGGATCTCCTCCTCAGAGGTGTCCCAGGCCTCCGCGTAACCCTTGCGTACTCGGGCGGCCATGGGGGTCTCGACGTACCCGGGGCATACCGCGTTCACGGTGACACCCTGCTGGGCGAGTTCCTTCCCCAGAGCCTTGGTGAATCCGACTACTCCGTGCTTCGAGGCCGAGTAAGGGGCTGCCAGCACGACTCCCTGTTTCCCGGCCGTAGAGGCGATGTTGATGATCTGGCCACCGCTGTCGAGGATGCCGCCAGAATCGAGGACCGCCCGCGTAACGTAGAAAACACTGGTGAGATTCGCGGCGATCACCTCATCCCACAGTTCATTACTGAGCTCGGCGGTCTTTCCTCCTCCGTTACGCCCAGCGTTGTTCACCAAGGTCGTGATGGGGCCGAACTCTTCAACGGCCTGCGTGACGAGAGCGCGGACATCGTCCGGCCTGGTGACGTCCGCGACCACCGGTGCGACATCGGCTCCAGCCTGGCGAAGTTCGTCGGCTGCAGAAGCCAGGCGTACACCGTCGCGGGCGCACATGGTGACACTGAACCCAGAGTCGGCCAACTGCCGAGTGACTGATAGGCCAATGCCGCTGCTTGCACCGGTGACGATTGCGTGACGGGCATTCATGAAACCTGACCCTCCCGCAACTTGGCGTTGACGGCGTCGACGAGTTGTACGGGCGTAACAACATTCGAGAGCACCGCGTCCTCGACCTCCAAGTCGAAGTCCCGTCCGAGGCGGGTTCCAGCGTCCAGGACCGCGAGCGAGTCGTATCCGAGTTCGTCGAAGGTGAGTAGGTGGATGTCGCGGTCGAGATCCACTCCATCGGTCACACCGGATCCGTCCGCCAGCGCTGTCTTCAGATCTTCCATAGTTGCTTCCCGAGTCATTTGACTCTCCTCACTTTTCGGGGTTGGACGTGATGAGAACTGCCGAGTTGAAACCTCCGCGGCCTCGCGCAAGAACCAAGGCGGTGCGGAGCATTGCCTTCTGTGTGCGAGTGACCAGATTGATGGCGTGTCGTGGGTCGAGTTCCACGTTCGGGGTGGGAGGGATGACCTGATCGCGGAAGCCGAGGAGCGCGTTGGCAAGGTCGACGGCTGAACCGCCGCAACCGAGTCGGCCTGTCCCCGACTTTGGTGCGGTGACAGGAACGCTGTGGTCCCCGAAAATGTTTGCCAAAGCGCTGGATTCGTGCAGATCTTGAACGCTGACGCCGGACGCGTCGGCGTAGACGACATCAACATCGCCTGGCGTAAGTTGGGCCTGCTCGAGTGCGGACTTGATCGCGGCGACGATGAGAGCTGTAGGGTTCGAGCGGTCGGAGCTGGCAAGTCTTGCTCCATAGCCGATAACCCGACCGTGGCTCCGCCCATTGGGGTCCTCTCGGCTGATGACGAAGTGTGCACCCCCTTCGCCCGGCACGTAACCGCTGGACCGAGCGTCGAAGGGCAGATAGGCGGCCTCTGCGTCGTCGACCGCTGACACTTCGTTCGTCGAGGTGTGAGCAACCCATCCCCATGGACACATGGTCGAGTCAACGGCTCCGGTCACCATGTGGTCGTTTCCCCTACTAAGCCGGCGGATCGACGCTGCGACGGCATCAATAGCACCGGCGCCGTCTGCCACCACGACACCGCTGTGACCTCGCAGGCCGTGCCTGATCGAGATCTGCCCGGAGTTCACGGCGTAGAACCAGGCGTACGACTGATAACCGCTCACATGCTTGGGTCCGAGCGAGGACAGATTCTGCAGCTCTTTCTGTCCGAAAGCGTGACCGCCGGCAGTCGCCGCTGTCAGGACACCAGTTACCTCCCGCAGTTCCGGCGAGGCAAGATCGAGATCGGCGTCCTCGATGGCGCGCGCCGCACAACTCAAGGACATCTGCGTCATGCGATCAGTGCTTGGAATCAGCCGAGACTCGAGGTCAGTGGGTTGGTAACCGAACACCTCTCCCGCCAACGGCGCGTCGTAAGTCGAAGAGTCGAACAATGTCGGCGAAGCGAGTGCTGTCTTGCCGTCCAAGCATGCCTCCCAATGTTCGTCGCGAGAGAGGCCGAGGGGAGTAATGACGTCGAACCCGGTGATGTGCGCGGTCATGACGAGGCCTCCATCGAAGACAGAACCATCGCGCTTTGGAACCCACCGAACCCGCTCGCGGTGGTCAGTGCGGTCTCTGTTTGATGCTGGCGGGCGTGGACGGGCACGTAGTCCAAGTCAAGTTCGGGGTCCGGGGCGGTGAGGTTCGCCGTCGGAGGGACGATATTGTCGCGGATTGCCAGGGCGCACGCCGCGATCTCAAGAGAACCGATGGCACCGAGTGAGTGCCCGATCATCGATTTGATAGAACTGATGGGTACCTGGTACGCGTGCTCACCAAGTGCCTTCTTCAGCGCGTTCGTCTCGTGCAAGTCGTTCTGCTTAGTCCCGGATCCGTGGGCATTGACGTAGTCGATCGCACTCGATTCGATCGCTGCCTGCCTCATCGCCGCGATGACGGCGCCCGCCAGTTCATTTCCATCACTGCGCAGGCCGGTCATGTGGAATGCGTTGCACTTGCTGGCATACCCGCGCAGCTCGGCGTAGATGCGTGCGTCTCGAGCAAGTGCAGTTTCCAGAGACTCGAGGACGAAGACGGCGCTACCCTCACCAAGGACGAATCCGCCGCGAGAGGCATCGAAAGGCCTACTGGCGGTTGAGGGGTCGTCGTTGTATGTCGATGTCGCTCTGATGGCATCGAAGCACGCGATGGTGATCGGCGCAATCGGCGCTTCCGTTGCACCAGCGATGGCGCTGTCGATGTATCCGTCTTGGATCATTTCGAATGCCGTACCCACCGCGTCGACACCCGACGTGCATCCCGTGGACACCAGAGTGCTCGGTCCCTCTGCATGATGTTCAGCCGCGAGGGTGGAAACGAACGAAGACGGAATGAACTGCGAGTACAGATGAGAGGGCCCAGGCGCGTTAACGTGCCACAATCGTCCGTCATCGCTCAACTGGCGGTAGATCATCTCCAGATTCATGGTTGCGCCCACGGCTGACCCGAGGATCACACCGGTCCGTCCGGGGGCATATGAACCGCCCCACTGTGCGTCTGCGACCGCTTCGCGCGACGCTACAAGCGCCATCTGAGCAGCTCGGTCGAGCTCTGCCACCTGTCGATCACAAAGCCCCTCCGCGGACGGGTCGAAGTCGCACTCGGCCGAGACCCTAGACCGGAATGGGGCTGGGTCGCACAGGCTGGTGGTTCTCGTGGCAGTCCGCCCTTCGGTCAACATCGTCCAAAACGGCTCTCTGCCAACACTTCCTGGTGCGACAACCCCGATACCAGTGATCACTACGCGACGACTCATGGATACCTGCTTTCCGGTGGGATGAGCGGCATGCGGAGCAGGACGACAGCTCTGGGTGGATAACGTCAAGCCGTCCACCTGTAGAACGGAGTTGCGATCGCGTCCCGGGGAGACTTCCAGTTCGGGTCGTAAGGCTCGATGTAGGGACGCAGGTCCTCGCTGATGCCGACGAACCGGGGGTCCCTTTTCGCGTTCTCTACGCGATCCGCGCCGTTGTCGCCGGCGAAATTCTGTATATGGAAGTAGAGCCCTTGGAAGTAGAACAGTTCGCGGCGTTGTGTTCCCATTCGCGACGGCATGTCCGTGCTGTCAAACTCTGAGAACAGGTCGCCTACGTGCTGGTGGTCGTCGACGTTCATCTTGGCGACGATAAGAGTGGAGTGCATTAAGTGGTCCTCAGATGTCTTGGGGCGCGGAGGTCGAGTGGATCCAGTCTTGTATTGCCGAGAACAAGGGCTTGGTGGACGAACTCGTCCACGCGATGTGTCCGTCAGGACGAAGCAGAAGTGCATCGATCAGTGCCAGGTCGAGAGTTTCGAATGGGTTATTTAGCACAGCTCGGACGGTCTTCAATTGAGAAACGGAGGGCAACGGCAGGTCATCACGCGGAACGTCGTCAAGCGTGACGAGCAGGAATCCACCATCGGACAGGAGCTCCAGACAGTCCGTCTGTGTGCCGAGAACGCGCAGCGAGCCCAGCGGCAGGCGTTTACCGGTGAGATCACTCGACTCCGTTGGATCCGGTTTGTACTCGACGTCGAGCCCGCTCACAGAGTCAGCTACCACGCGGGCTGTGTCGTCGTTCTCCAGCATGCTGGAGATGACCTCGCGAAGAGGATCGACCTCGGGGCCCTTGAGGAAGATCTGTCCTTGGGCCGCAGTGTTGCGGAGGAGCTTTAAGCCAACGGGTCTGCGTTCCTCGTCGTAGGTACTGAGGAAGGTTGAGGGAAGTCTGCCCTGCACAACAGCTGCCAACTTCCACCCCAAGTTGACAGCGTCCTGGATGGATACGTTCATGCCCTGCCCGCCAGCGGGCAGGTGGGTGTGTGCGCTGTCGCCCACCAGGATGAGGCGTCCGTCGACGTAATTGTCAACGATGCGCGAGGCGTCGGTGAAGGAACTGGCCCAGACGATCTCGGCGATGGGGAACCGATCTGCCGTCACATTCTGGTAGGCGTGTCGTAGGTCTTCGGGTGAGACCTCCCTGCCGGAAGCAATGAAGGGTGCGCCGAAGTCGCAGACGATGAGACGGTGGTCGCCGTTGCCCAATGGGGCGCTCATGACCATCCCACGGTCCAGCTTCGTCCCGAACGGGTTATTAGGAAGATCGGCACCCCGAACGTCGCCCAGGAGCATCTGGACGGATGGGGCGGTGGTGGACGCCGAGACCTCCATGGTTGTCCGGACGAGACTGTTCGACCCATCGCACCCGACGACGTAATTGGTCGTCAGGTCCTTGCCGGTTCCGTCGCTATTGCGGATCGAAGTCACGACCTCGGTGCTGGACTGACTGATCGCGTGAGCAGTCTGGTCGCGCTGGACCATAACGCCAAGTTCTTCCAGTCGTGCGGTGAGTACCTCCTCAGTCCTGCTCTGCGGGTACTGGTTGGCAGGCCTGGCGGACGTTGACAATCGGTCGGCATCAATTACCAAACCTCCGAAGTGCACAGCGTCTTGCTGTGCCATGTCCGGGAACCGATCAATGATGCCGCGCTGCACGAAGAGCTCAATCGTTCGAGCGGTGAATCCCAGAGCCCGGGACTGCCCTGTCGCGCGGGGCAATCGATCGATGATGACGACATCGACGTCGTTGAGGGCAAGTTCGGCAGCCAGGGTGAGCCCTGCGGGTCCAGCTCCGACAACCAGAACGTCGGTCGTCTGTGGAAATTCAGACACGGCTGTCCTCCTCTCTCGTTCTCCCCATCGGGATCAACCCAGGGTCGGCGACGACCTTTAGGTGTGCGTTCCTCATGCTGGTGCGCCACGGACATGGCAACAAGGGATCGCTCCACCACATCTAAGGGAAATCCGAGGGAGGTCGGCCGCGCCACCCACTGAACACCGTTCCCGACTGTTGGAGAAGCTGTGATCCGTCCCGGTGTTTCCGGAGGGTTCGTCTCAGGGAAAGATGAAACCTCATGGCAGCAGGATCGAAGCGGTACTCGGCGGAATTGAAGAAGGATGCCGTGGACATGGTGGCCCGGTTGGTGGCGCAGGGCGATACCGAGTGGGCGGCGATGCGCAAGACCGCGGATTTGCTCGGCGTGGGTGCCGCTGAGACCGTTCGCCAGTGGGTTCGGAAGGTGCCCG